>CAXSZX010000003.1:0-299277 GCA_964242115.1 uncultured Acetobacteraceae bacterium
ACTTGCATCACGGAAACGCGCCGCGTCGCCATGTGCCGCCGCCGCGCCGCTTACTCAGAGGAAGCCGGAGATCTCTCTGATCCACGGACGGCGCGGACGGACCCAATCCGTTGAGCACGGACCGCGACTGCTGACCAAGCATACAGTGCCGGCACCGCCGTTCCATGTCTTCAGCTGCCGGGTGCCGTTGATAGGGTGCGAGGGGGAATGCAATCCGCTCTTGGGTCGGCTGTTGAAGCTGGCGCATTCGGGTCGCTTGCGTCGGAGCAGGCACCACGAAATTCCTGCTTGCTGCATCTATCGCAGCTGAGCAGGAGTTTGAGCTCGTATCCTACTCAGGGGCATTTGAGACAGGGGCAGCGCTCGCAAGGGTAGCTGCAAGCGACGCTTGCGCGAAGGGTCGGCAGCCTTGCTGGAGTTCGGGCCGCATCAGGTGGTGAAGTTTAATCTGATGCGGCCCTGGTGTCGGTTAGCGGTGACCTTCTTAGGGCATCAGGGCTAGCCGGCGCACTCCCGCTCCTGAATCGCTCGCAACTTTGAGGCACCAGCCTCTCCGAAGGCTGACTATGAAAGCGCCGTTAACTTCAGTTCGGATAGTTCGGCAAACCGGCGATTGGCACAGATGAATTGGCGCCGTTAACGCCTTTTGCTACCGTGACGCTGGTGATAGTCCCAGTTATCACCTCGATCTTGGCTATGGTCGCGGACCAGGCCCCGTTGATTATTGGGCCACCATCATTAGGCGCATAGGTCGGACAAACGTGGTTACCGCTTCCGTCTGTGGGGCAGTTGAAGATGGGTATAGTCTGCGGGGCAATCTCGAGTGCCCAGCCGGGATTGCTGGCCGCCTGCTCGTAATATTCCTCTATGACCAGCGCGCCGTCGACATATTCGTCGACAAGGTTACTGCCATCGTTGCGGATGTTTAGGACATAGGTGTGCATGGTGGACAGAGTTTTCGACTTGAACTCAGAATACGGGATGTAGGGTGAGTTCTGGAAAGAGCCGAACACCGATCCGTTGGCCCCAAACTTCACGTATGGCGCCGTATGATAGCAGGCGCCGGTCGGCACGTTGCCGTTGCTGGAGGTGGCACCGTTCGCCGCATATTGATAAATAGGCTCAACGCCCATTTTGAGTTGTTGACCGGCCGGAACACCGGACACGACGTAATCGTCCAACATGTCGTTTTCATCATAGCAAGCGGAATCGTAGGTCAAGCTGCCGGGCGAGTCATACGGATAGGTGCCTCGGGCGCCTGGAGAAATTTCTACACCACCGTAAAGGGCGATGCCCGTATAGAAGAGGGGGCTATTACTGCCCTTCATGCTAACAACGACGATATCGCCTTTCTGGATGGCGACGGGAAGACGAAGCATTGCGCCATAGACGTTCCCGTGCGTGCAGCCGGCCTGGGTGTTATTCTGAGAGCAAATTACGCCCAAGTTTAAACCTTCGCTTGTAAAATTCAGCAGGTTGTAAGGACTACTGGCGGGGTAGGTCCGATACACGGTTTGTGAGGTCGCATGACTACCGTCGATGCCATCAGTATTGACGTTGACGTCCTGATTACCGTAAATGTCCTGGTAGTAGAAGTTCGCGTCTAGCAGGGCGCGCGTGTTTATTGTTCCGGATGGCGTGAATGTGTAAAGTCCCTTGCTGGTAGCTCCAGCTGCGAGGACAAATCCGGAGCCGAGCGTGGGATTGGCATCCGCCGGGCCCGTGTTGAACTGAGAGTAGTTCGGTGTGGTCAGCCAGGCTTGAGTGCCGTCGGTTTGGGCGTTCGCGGCCGTGGCAACAAAGCACGCGCCTAGAAAATATATCTTTCTCATTGTACCGTCGTTCCTCGCCGTAGTATGTACGGCAGAGCATGACTAGCCCGAATGGTCAGGAAAACAGCCACAATTTCCCGTGCTGACCATGCGCGCGGTGTTGTGCCAGCATTCATCAACATGTAGCGCATTTGCTGAATACTAAGTCAATAGAGCTATTTGCAATTTTTAGACTTGCCGTTTTCAATGTTGCGACGGTGCCATTTGTGGTTGTCGTGAAGCTGCAGTGCGCAGAATGCAGGATGCTCGCTCGGGTGACCTGCTTGGGCGTGAGTCCGCCCGGGTTGATCACGTCGTTCGAATCGGCAAGCACGGCGGCGTTCTTCTGGAGCTCGCGATCTCGGCGATGGTTAGCGCGTCCATCTGCCCAGTCGCTGTGGCGGCGTCCAGCCAAGACGCGTGTCGTTGCAGCGCTTTGCTCCGTCACTGCGCGCGCTGGCGCCCAGTCGCCGGGGCAAAGTTTCGCCAAGATCATAGCCGTTGAGAGTTGTTCAGTTGGTGGCGCACGGCCGAGGCGGTAAGCGGCTGGAGGCCGTTTCGGCCGGGGAACGCCAGACGCCCGCTACCAGCGGCAAATCCACCGTATGCGATCTTAAGGGGAGCGGGCAGCTCGACGGCTTGCTCGTTTTTCCAGAGGACCACGCGCGAGCCCTCCGTCTTGACCTGATCACGCCGCAACGCCAGCACTCTTACCAATGGCACCCCGTACACGACGCTGATCGCGGCTGCCAGCAGCGCGCGCCCTTCGCGCTGGCTCCGCGGCGCCTCCAACCTTGCGAGAAGGCCTGACGCTTTCCGCAAGATCCTCTTCTCGCGCTTGCGCGGCTTTGTCCGGCGAGCCTTGCCGACATCGAAGCCGGCGCCGGACACCCCGGAGATAGACGACAAGAACCGCATCACGTTCGTCCTGCGGCCGCGATAGCGGTGCAGGTATCGGCGGACGTCCGCCTGCGTGAGTTCCGCAGCCGTCTCGACGCCGGCCGTGCGCAGCAGGGCGGCCGCCGAGGCCACGTACATGCGCGTCGTCGCTGGCGAGATCCTTCGCCCGGCGGCGAGGTGCCGCTCATAGGCAGTGAGGTCATCCGCCCACGGCTGGCTCTGCGCAGCGAACGACATCGCGGCGACGCGCCTCCGGTCAGAGTCGGCAGCGCCAACACCGGCGTCCCAAGGGAGCGCGAGATGGCCTGCAAGGAATCGGATCGGACTCATTGCCCGCCGCATGCCCTCGGCCTCGAATAGGTCCAGCAGCCTCTGCTGGCTGAGCTCCTGTACTCCCGTGCATTGACAATCGAGCGCGGCGAAGAACTTAGCGGGGCCTGCTATCCGGCGCGCCATGTCGCCCGGCGCCTTGGCCGCGTCGATGGAAGCGCAAAAGGCCATGAATAGCTCTTCGACCCAGGATTGGCGGAAGGTCGCCTTGAGGGCGACTGCCCGTGCCGTGATGCGCCTCGCCAGCGCGCATGCCCTGCATCGCGAACGCCCTGAACCTGGCTGCGGTCTGCCACAGCCCGGGCATTCGTGCATGACCGGCTCGTCTGCGCCGCAGGCCGGGCAAAGCGGCCGACCGTCACCGTCACGGCGCGCGACGCGCCGATGGCGTCGGCACGTCTGGCATGTGGCGTGCGTGCGCTTGTTGGCGCAACTATTGCAGATGAGGCCGCCCAAGTCCGCAGACCGGCTTGGGCGGATCGTCAGACGGCCGCAAGCTACGCATAGTACCGGCTTCCGTGTCGCGTTGCCGCAGGGCGGGCAGGCCGGCTTTCCGTCGACCAAGCGTCCCGCCTTTCCGGCGAATGACTTTCCGCAGCGGCAGCAGGTTCTTACCCCTGTTGCGCTATCCAGCGCGTCGCTCACGGCTTCCATCCCACGGCCAACAGGATGCGCCTGGCACGAAGCTCGCTGTAAGCGGCGGGATCCGTCCTACGCAGCCGCCTCAGCACGGGCTCGTCGAGAACCGGGACCCAGCTGCGGTCGCGTGCAATGCCGGCTGGAAGCCGTTTTATCTCCTCCGCCACCGCAGGCGACGGTATCGCCCTGGCGAAGCTGCGCCTGGTCAGGCCGGCTGCGCGAGCGCCGATGTGGAACGCGTTCGGCCAGTCGGACATCCACATGGCAACCGTCTCCAGCCATGCTGCGCGCGTGCCAAGCCTGCACTGCTCGAACCTGAGCCTTTCCTTTCCTGTCGAAGGTGCCTCACCAAGGCCGAGGGAACGGCGCAGTCGCGTGCTCACCGGTGAAGGCGCGGAGACCGCGAGGAGGCACCTGACCGCATCGAAGACCTCGCGGCCGGGCCAAGGCCCGTAACTGGCCGTTCCTTCGTCGGGCAAGGCTCGGAGCAAGGCATCCTGCAACGCGCGGGCCTGCAGGGGCACGGGTGCCGAGGTCGTCTGAAGGTTGCCCTTTGTGATGTCGCCGCCGCAGGCGTGGCAACCTGTGAGCATGCCCGTGAAGGATCGATGCGGCGCGACCGGCGCGCCGCATCGACCGCAGCCTTCCGCAAGCGGCTTCCCGTGCTTCAAGCAAACGACCGAGAAGGCCAGGCGCCATTCCTTCCGGAAATGCGGCGTACCCTGCTCCAGGCAGTCCGGGCAGAACTGGAGGGCGTGCCGCGTTCTCGTGCGGTGATGAATTCCGGCAGACAGCAACAAGGGCGTGTCGCCTCCCATCCGGCGCGAGCCCGCGAGTCGTGTTCGGTAGCCGGCCAGCGTCGCCGCCTCGACTACGTCTCGGCTCACTCCGAGCCGGAGGGCTATGTCGTCGAGCCAGTCCGGAATCCCGGGCCGTCGGCCGATCCTGCCGAAGGAGCCGGGATCCCGGTCGAAGTCGCGGTTCCAGACAGGGTCGTCTTGCCAAAGCAGGTTGAGGAACCGGTAGGCCGACGAGCCGTGTGCGTGGGCGTTGCGCGCTAGGCACGATGATAGGAGCTCGCCAGGCAAAGGCGGCAACTGCCGCGTCCATTTGCCGACTTTCACAGCCGGCTCGCGCGTCGGGCCCGCTCTTCCGGGGTGTCGAGCCTTAAAGCGTCGATATGCTCGGGCAGGATCCTATCGGTGCCGGCGCGGATGGCGAGCACGCCGGCGTCCTTGATGGTCGTGGCGATGCTGGCTATCGACCCGTCGCATCGGGCAAGTATCCTGGTTGCCATGTCGTCGTTGACCAAGTTCGACGGGGCGCGAAGCGGGATCAATGATTCAAAGCTACGGAAAAGCCTCAAGCATTCGGTTTCGTTACCTCCCCACCTCGGGAGTTCGTAGGGCGGCAGCCGCCGGTGAAGCTGCGGGTCGCTGCTTGCTGCGCTCGCCGCCTCCTCGGTTCCGGCCAGTACGAGATGGATGCTCAGCTTGTTCGTGAGCTCCCTAATCCTTGCCATGATCATGCGTTGCGCCGCACCGGAGCCCAACAGGAGATTATTCAGCTCGTCGCCAATCAGCAGGCTCGGGCGCATGCGCCGCAGGACGGAGTAGGCCTGCTCCTTCTTGAGCAGGAACGGGTCGGTGACGCGATGCCCGATCCCGCAGGCGTGGAGTATCTCGGACCAGAACTCGGTCTCCAGGCCGCCCGGCGGGAACGACATCGAGATCACCTTGCACTCGAGGTCGTCTGTGGTTCGCGTCGTCGGCGGGTAGCTGGAGCAGAGCTTGTTCAGGATCGTCGTCTTGCCGTTCCCGGCTCGCCCAAGCAGCAAGAGAGACGGAGACGTCGTGGTGTGCGGCAAGCTGACCAGGTCCTTCATAGCGTCCAGCGCGTGCCTGGCCGCGCCGTAGCCGATCCAGTGGTCCTCCTGCGCGTACCTGACCCGTGCCTCGACGTCTTGGTCAAGGATTAGCCGCGTCTGTTTCTGCAGGTGGCGGAGATCCGGCCCCTTTTCCTTCGGCTCGCCGCTTTCATCGTCCATTGCGGGCCCCGCTGCCTGGCCGTTTTGTTCTATTTTGTTCGCGTCCAAAGGCAACCTCCGATGCTTCTTCGAGCTTGGGCGGCCTCACTCGGCGTCGATGTCATCGAAGGGCAGTATGTCCTCTGGCCGAATCGCTGCCTTCGGTGCCTCCGCAGCTTGGGGAGCAACGGGACGCTTGGCTTCAGCCTCGGGCCGGAACCTTGGAATGACCTTTTCTGTCGTGCTGGCTGCATGCTTGGACGACGCAGCGGCACGCTGCTGTGCGCGTCGGGCGGACTTCGTCTTCGCGGATGACTCATCCGCTCGTTTCAAGAGCCGTGCGCGCGTGTCGAATAGCCCCTGCTCGTCTACCACCTTCTTGCCGTCTTGTTGGTGCTTCCGCTTCACGGCATTCCATTCCCATCGGCTCACGGCTGGGCGCGTGATGTCGAGTGTCGGGGTGAGGACGTATTGCTTGTCGTCAGGGTCCCAGAACCAGATGCGCGTGATGTCCTCGGGAGGGACGCGGGTAAGGAACTTTCGTTTTTGCTTCCTATGATCCGGGTCAGCCTCATTCACCCTGAACCTGAAGCGCTCGTTCCAGAAATCGATATGGTCCAAGCGTATCCCACGCCGGCCGATCGTACGGAACTTGAAGGGCAGGAAATCTAGCTTCAGACGTTCGGGGTCAGCAGGTGGTTCAGGTATGCCCACTCCAGGCGTGTCCTCGGTGCCGAGAATGCCTTCGTTCCACTTGGCTTCGGGTTTCGTATCGATCCCCGAGTGGAATTCCTTGTGGTATATGTTCACGACGTAGTCGACCAGCCACGCCGCGAATTCCGCGAGCGTCATCGCGGCTCGACCCTCCGAGTTGTAGCCTTTCCGCTCCTCGGGATTCGAGAAGGTCGCGCCGGGCAAGTCACGGAGCGCGTGCGCGAACGTCAGCATCATCCGCTCGATGTGACCGCCGTAGTGCGGCGTTTTCACTTTACGCAGCTTTAACTCAATCTTGTACTCGGCGAACTAGGTCTTCAGGAGTTCGCCCCGGAATTCCTTGGCGTTGTCCATATGCACGATGGCGGGCGCGCCCCAGGCATTCCACGCTCCAGGGACGCCCAGCGAAGTGAGGTAGTCGGCTTTGGGAAGCATGGCGTTCGCTACGCAACGTCCCGCGGCGGAACTGCTGGGATGCTCGAGGGAGACGACGAGTCCCACGATCATCCGGCTGTACACGTCCATGGCGACGGTGATCCAAGGGCGACCGAGCGCCAGGCGTAGCCCGTCATCCACGATTTGCACGTTCGCTAGCCCGTGGTCCATCTGGACGACGGCTAGCGGAGAGTTCGCGCCCGGGAATGCTGCCAACACCGGGTCGTACTTGTCGCGCCCCTCGTCGTGCCGGCCCTGGCTCCTCAGCAGGGCGGCGGGCTGCAGCGCCTTGACCCTGAGGCGGACGGTATTTGCATGCGGCGCGGTAACTCCCGCGACGCTGCACATGCCCTCCACCGCTTTTATCACCTTGGCAACCCTCTTCCTTTGCGGGACTCGCAAGTTCTGGTTGATCGCGAAATTGATGATTTCTTCCCGCTTCGGGTCGAGTAGCGCAGACCCCTTGTCGGGTCCTGGCGGCTCGGGCACGAGGGACGAGATCTGCGGCGAGTCCTCGTACATCCGCATCCACGAGTAGACGGTCGCGACGCTCTTCTTGGCTGCCTTTGCGACCTCCCTCACATCCGCGCGTGTCCGGCCGGGATTCTTAAGCAGCGGCATGATCGCATCCAAGCGAAGCTGCGCCGTTGCGAAGTCAGCGGCGTTCGCGACGAGGTCGAGGTGCGGCATTGCGCCGGCTCCTGCGTCCGTCTCGGGCTGCAGGGCCGCCACGTCCAGGGTGGCGTAAGCCCCTGTATCGATGTTCTTGGCGATCACCGTCTCAGCGGTCGTTGCTCCCTCGATCTCGAAGACTGAGCCGCCGCTCCGCACTCGAGCGCCGGCAGACACCCTGAGGAACTTGGGCGAGCCAGTCATCCGACCTCCCTTCGCTTCGCGAGTGATCGGGAGCCGCTCCTGGACTGCTTCCATGAATATGGGTCCCGCCCGCGCCAGCCGCTGTCGCCGTCGATCCACAGCACCGTGGACATGGTCAGCGGCCGTTCACCTAGTGCGGCGATGATCCGGCCATTGGCGACTAGCTTCCAGAGATAAGGGAGCGCCTCCGCTTGACTTTGCTGCGACCTGAAGGCGGCGGCCAGCAGCTTGGGCGGCGTTGAAGGGCCAAGGCCGGCGAGCCGGTGGACAAGGTGCTTCTCCACGCATTCGTTCGTAGGAAGGTCCTTGAACCTCACGAGGAACCGCATCGCCTCGAGTGGCGCGCTCCTGATCTGGCGTTCGGTGAGCAACATGAAGCTCAGGCCATTTTGGTGCGCGTAATCCCTCCCGGCCATGAGGCGGGGCCTGAGGGTGATCCATTCCTTGGTAATCATTGCAGCCGGCTTGACCTCGGTCACGCAGCCCCAGGGCGCTGGGGCTGCGTGCACGGTGATGAAGTCTGGCGTGTACTTGGTCTGGCGGCCGTCCGCCGCCTTGCACGGGATGGTCACGGGCTGCTCCCTGATCCCTGCCAGGGAGCTGTCGAACTGGAGCAGAAGCAGGAAGTCGCGCTCTAGGTCGGACTCATAGGCGATGGGCTGACCCAGCAATACAACCCGCCCGCGGTTGCCGCGAAACCCGGGTTTAAGCGGTCGTGCCGGCGCTCCGGAAACCAGTCCAAGCAACCTCTGTAATTCGTCCATCAGTCCAGCTAGCCTCTGTAGGGAGTCCAGCGATCTTGCGAATCACTGGGGGGTTTTATGCCTATCTGAGTCTAGCTAACTTTTGGAATTGACAGCGGCGCCCGCGCCCGGCCAGGCGAGGTCAGCCTGGCGCACCGTGGCGTGCTGTTCCTCGACGAGCTGCCAGAGTTCCCCCGCGCGGTGCTGGAAACCCTGCGCCAGCCGCTGGAATGCGGCCGCACCACGGTGGCCCGCGCCGCCGCCCACGTCACCTACCCTGCCCGCTTCCAGCTCGTGGCCGCGATGAACCCGTGCCGCTGCGGCCACCTCGGCGACGGCGAGCGCGAGTGCGGCAAGGCGCCACGCTGCGGCGAGGACTACCTCGCCAAGATCAGCGGCCCGATGCTGGACCGTATCGACCTCACCGTGCACGTGCAGCCGGTCTCCGCCGCCGAACTCTCCCGCGCACCGGCAGGCGAAGCCAGCGCAGCGGTCGCCGCGCGTGTCGCCGTCGCGCGCGCCGCACAGCGCAACCGCGGCGGCGCGGAAGGGCCGTTCACCAACGCGGAGGTCGACGGCAACGCCATCGACCTCACCGCAGACGCTCGCGCACTTGCTGAACAGGCGATGGCACGGCTCAACCTTTCGCCACGCGGGTTCACGCGCACGCTGCGTGTGGCACGCACCATCGCGGACCTGGCGCGCTCGCCGGTGGTGCGGCGGCAGGACGTGGCCGAAGCGTTGGCGTTTCGGGGGCGGACTTACGCTATGCCGTTGCGGAAGTCGGCTTGAGCAAGCAAGCGGTTCTTTTTTGAAAAAAAGCGCCAGAAAACTTTTGTCCCGGCTGTCGCGGAACTTCCAGCCGGCGCGTACCCCAGAGCGCAAAAATTTCTTGCTTCTTTTTTCGAAGAAGAAGGCCTTGCTTATTCTTGACGAAAGATCAAGCCCGCGACTAAGATTAACCATTTGCGCGCAACAGCCAATGACCGTTAGCAAGGCCGAGTAGCCCGCAGGACTGGCAGCCCAGCCGGCGATGCGTTCAATATCCTTCCCCAGGCAAGAAAAAGTCGGCTCCAAGCGAAGACTTGCCGGTTCAGGGGGAACGTTGATGACCGATGGGCAGGATGGCACGCGCGTCTGTTCGCGAAACTGGCTGTTGGGGGTGGCGACTTTCAGGATCACGCTCGGACGGGCGTTCCTCGTGGGGTGTCTCCCTGCTCTGATGCTGGGCTGTCCGGTCACGGGCTACGCGCAGCAGGCCCCCGTTCCGGCACAGGGCCAGGCGCTGGCCAGCGGCCAGAACGGGGTCGGCTTCCCGGGCGCCACCTCGTCGTCCGGCATCACCACCAGCCAGGGCGAGAACGCCAAGCCCGCCACCACCGAGGTCTCGCTGCCCGCCGGCTACTGGCAGGTGGCGCCCGGCATCACCGCACAGCTCAACTACGTCTTCGAGTCGGCCGGCAACGTCACAGGCGGCATCAGGCAGGGTGCCGCCTACGCCGACCAGTTCCTCGTGGGTGTGGACGCCGACCTGGGCAAGCTCGCCGGCATCGAGGGTGCCACCATCCACGTCGTCGGCACCAACCGCGATGGCCGCAACCTCGCCAGCGACGACATCGGCAACAGCCTCTCGGTGCAGGAGATCTACGACGGGTCGGAGGAAGACAGGCTCACCGTCCTGACCTACGAGCAGAAACTGTTCTCCGACCGCGTAGATTTCGAAGTGGGCCGCCTGCCCTCGCAGGGCGCGTTTCTCACCTCGCCGCTGTATTGCAGCTTCCAGAACAATGCCACCTGCGGCAGTCCGCACATCGTCTACACGTCCGGCGGGTTCATCGACTTCCCTGCCGCCGTCTGGGGTGGACACGTGAAGCTTTTCCTTACCGACAAGGTGTTCCTGCATGTCGGCGTTTTCGAGGAACAGCCCAAGGTCCAGGGTCCCGGCGACCACGGCCTGGACTTCGGCCTGGACGGGTCCACCGGCGTGCTGGTGCCGGTGGAAGTCGGCTACACCACCACCGACAAGAACGACGCCTACCCGCGCAACTACGCCATCGGCGCGCTTATCGACCAGTCCACCTACGCCGACCCGGTGCGCGACGTAGCCGGCGGCCGCGCGCTGCTCACCGGGCTGCCGGCGCAGCAGGATTTCGGCCGCTCGCTGGTCTATGCCCGCTTCGACCAGACGGTCTACCGCCCGGACACCACCACGCCACGCGGCATAGCCCTATTCGGGTTTTTCGGCGGAACCGGCAGCGGACGCACCACGACGGATTTCCAGCTCGAACTGGGCGCAGTCTGGACCGGCCCCTTCGCCACACGGCCGTTGGACACGCTGGGCCTGGTGGTAACGGACCAGCAATTCTCCGCGCTGGCGCTGTCCAACGAACGCGCGGCGCGCGTCTCGATCGGCCTGTCGCCAAACGGCGTGCCGAGCAACGAGACGATCATCGAGCTGAACTACGGCGTGCAGGTCACACCTTGGCTGCGGATCATGCCGAACGTGCAGGTCATTACCGGCGTGGACAATCTGGACGAGCCTTACCGGCGCACGTTCATTGCCGATACGCTCGTGCTTGGCGCCAAGGTGCAGGTGGACTTCCTGACGCTGGCGGGGCTGGCGAAAGGGCCGTAAGCAAGCGCTACTTTTTGGGAAGAAGCAAAACGCTTTTGGTGCGGCTGTCGGGGGCCTTCATGAGAGATCCGCGAATACCGGACCGAACGACTTTGGTCCAGCAAGACAGAAAGGCCTGCTTTTTTGAAAAAAGCAGCAAAAAGTTTTGTCTCTGCTGCCGCGGACTTTCCCGCAACGTACATCCCAAGGAACAAAAGTTTTTTGATCCTTTTTTCAAGGAAGAACTACTTGCCTGGCTTTTTGGCTGTAATCGTTTCCGGCTGTCGCGGCATTGTCCCGAGCGCGCTCAGCAAGACGAGAGTTTTCTGACAGCTTTCAAGAAGGACCGCATACCTGATCTGTAACCGGTTCAATCCCGAAGGCGCGTGCTGCAGAAAACTCCGCGACAGCGAGAGCAAAAGTTTTCTGCTGCTTTTTTTCAAAAAAGCAGGCCTCGCTTTCCTTGTCTTATCAACGACAAGTCGAGATTCTACTCCCTGGCGTCATTTTCCTTTAAGCAGCTCCCGCATGCTGTTCAGCCATTTTGCCGCGTCGTTCGCAGCCTCGCTGTTGGAGTGCTTGTCCGGGTGCAGCAACTTCAACATCGACTTCAGCCGCGCGTCGTCCAGCCCCAACTGTTCCATCGCACCAAGTGCCGACTGCGCGTGCGCCAGGGTCGTCACCTGAGCCTGCAGGGTTGCGATCTGCCGCAGCAGCTTTGCCTCGCGGTCCGCCGGCAGCTTCTCGCGCGCGGCCGCCGGGCCGAGCGGCCGGTCGAACTCCGGGTGGATGGCGTGCTCCGGCACGGACGCGTCCACGAACTCGGTGATCGCGGTCTCCGCGGCCGGCCAGAACATCGCGGTCGCGGCTTTGGCGTCCGCGCGAACGACGCAGGCCCGCAGGCCGAGCTCGATCACCTCGCGGCGCAGCTTGCTGGCAGCGCGTTGTTTCAGCTTGCCGGCCGGCAACTCGGCGAAGAACAGCACCGGGCCGGATTCGAAGAGGAACTTGCTCCTGCAGCTCGCAATCGCCCGGCGCGTGCCGTAAGTGTCCAGCAGCTTGGCCAGCTTTCCGGCGACGCGCCTCGGCGCCACCTCGACCGCCCTGCCGCCGGCAGCGTCCGGCATCGTCCGGTCAATGATGTGGAACACCTGCTTTCGCAGCCCGTCCAGCTTCGGAAAGCTGAAGGTGACCACGTCCGCGTCTGCCAGCACGGACGGCTCGAACCAGGGCGCGTCGGACCAGCCCCCGAACGCCAGGAGCGACGGCGCCGGTGTGTTGTCTGACGGAGCTTTCGACGCCATGGCGGTTCCGGATGCGCGGGCTCGAAGGTTAGCTTAACGGGCGAGAGACGGTAAGCACCCCAGAAAGCAAGGCCTTCTTTTCTGAAGAAAAGAAGCAAAAGACTTCTGTCACGGCTGTCGCGGCCTCTCCCACACGGCACAACCCAGAGACCAAAAGTTTTTTGGTTCTTTCTTTCAAAAAAGAACCGCTTGCTTTCTTACTCCGAAGCCACCGCTACCCCACGCAACTCCGGCGCCCGCGCGTAAGCCGGTGCCGCCACGTGCCGCCGCACCAGCACCACGTAGAACGACGGCACCACGAAAAGCGTGAACAGCGTGCCGATCGCCAGCCCCGAGGCGATGACCAGCCCCATCGAGAAGCGGGCCGCCGAGCCCGCGCCGGTGGCGAACACCAGCGGCGCCACGCCCAGCACCATCGCCGCCGTGGTCATCAGGATCGGCCGCAGCCGCAGCAGGGCCGCGTGCTCGATGGCGGCGCGCTTGGTCTCGCCCAGCGCCTGGCGCTCGTTGGCCACTTCGACCATCAGGATGCCGTGCTTGCTGATCAGCCCCATCAGCGTCACCAGCCCCACCTCGGAGTAGATGTTCAGCGTCGCACCATGCACGCCGAAATAGATGAACAGCAACGCTCCGGCGAGCGACATGGGCACCGAGACCAGGATGATCAGCGGGTCGCGGAAGCTGCCGAACAGGGCGGCCAGCGACAGGTAGATCACCACCACAGCGAACCCGAAGGTGGCGGCAAAGCCTGAGGATTCCTGGACGAACTGGCGCATCGGCCCGCGCTGGTCAGTCGCGTAGTCCGGCGGCAGCACCTGCGCTGCGATCTTATCCAGTGCGGCCAGCGCCTCGCCCTGGCTCACACCCGGCTCCAGCACGCCGCTGATGCCGGCGGCGTTCTGCTGCTGGAAGTGGTTGATCTGCTCTGGCACCGTTGATGTTTCAATGCGTGCCACGGCGGAGAGCGGCACCGGCACGCCGCCGATGGTGGCGATGGTGTAGGACCGCAGCTGGTCCGGGTTCAGCCGTGCGCTGCGCTTGACCTCGGGGATCACCTTGTAGGAGCGGCCAGCGAAGTCGAAGTAGTTGACGTAGCCGCCGCTCAGCAGGGTGTTCAGCACGCCGCCGATCGTGGTCATGTCGAGCCCGAGGGCGGCCACCTTGTTGCGGTCGATCACCACGGTGGCTTGCGGCAGGTCGATCTTCAGGTCGCGGTCGATATAGGCGAACAGGCCGGTCTTCTTCGCAGCATCCAAGAACCGGCGCGAGACGGTGTCCAGCTCGCTGAACGGGCGCGTCGTCTTGATCACGTAGCCGACCGGCAGGTCGCCGAAGCTGCCGGGCAGCGGCGAGGCGCGGAAGGCGGCCAGGTCCTCGCCGGCGACGCCGGCCAGCTTGGCCTGCAGCTCGGTCAGAATGTCGGTCTCGCTGCGGGTGCGCTCGGCGAAGCTCTTCAGGCTCAGGCCGCCGCCGGACTGCCCGGGGCCGTCGAAATGGTAGTAGCTGTGGTTTTCCGGCAGGCCGAGGATGATGTCGGATATCTGCTTGTCATACAGCCGCAACTGGTCGATCGTGGCGGTAGGCGAGACTGACCCGCCGAGCTCGATGCTGCCGGTGTCCTCCTGCGGCGCAAGCTCGCTTTTCGAGCCGGCGTACAGCACGTAGCTGCCGGCCAGCACCAAACCACCGAACGCGATCATCACCACCCGCAGCGAAAGCGCCACGCGCAGCAGCTTCAGGTAGGCGCGTTGCGCTGCGCTGGTGCCGCTACGCCGCGCCTCCGGCGGCGCCGCACGCAGCATGAACCGGCACATCATCGGCGAGAGCGTCAGCGCCAGCACTGCAGAGACCGTGACGCTGCCAACCAGGGTGAGCGCGAACTCGCGGAACAGCGCACCTGTCAGCCCCGAACGCAGCGCGATCGGCACGTAGACGGCGACCAGCACCACGGTCATCGCCACGATCGGGCCGGCCAGGCTCCGCGCCGAGCGCAATGCCGCGTCGAGCGGCGGCGTGCCTTCGGAGAGTTCGCGGCTGACGTTCTCCACCACGATGATCGCGTCGTCCACCACCAGCCCGGTTGCCAGCACGAGTGCCAGAAGCGTCAGCAAATTGATGGAAAAGCCGAACAGTACCAGGATCGCGAACGTGCCGACCAGCGAGAGCGGTATGGTGATGACCGGTATCAGCGAGGCGCGTGCCGAGCGCAGAAAGGCGAACACCACCAGCGCCACGATGGCCAGGCTTTCGACCAGCGTTTTCACCACTTCGCCGATGGACGCTCGCACGTTGGCGGTCACGTCCTTGGCGATGGCCCCGTGCAGCCCCTGCGGCAAGTCGGCTTGCAGCGCGTGGAACTTGGCGCGCACGCGGGCCACCACCTCGAGCACGTTGGCGTCCGGCACAGTTTCAATGTCGACCAGCACTGCGTTCTGGCCGTTATACAGCAGCGACTGCGAGTAGTCGTCGGCGCCCAGCTCCACCTGCGCCACGTCGTCCAGCCGGACGATCGCGCCGTTAGACTGGCGGATCACCAGGTTGCGGAACTCCGGCAGGGTGTGCACGCCGGTGGTGATGCCCAGCGGCACGGACACCATCTGGCCGGTGGTGCTGCCGGCGCCGCTGGTAAAGTTGTTGGCCGTCATCGCAGCCGACACGTCGGCCGCGGTCAACCCGTGCGCCGCCATCCGGTTCGGATCGAGCCAGGCTCGCACGGCAAAGTTCTGCGCGCCCCAGATGTCGGCAAGCTGCACGCCGGGGGTGGACTGCATCTGCGGCTGCACCACGCGCGCCAGGTAGTCGGTGATCTGCTCCGGCGTCATGATGTCGCTGGTGAACGCCAAAATCATCGTGCCGCCCTGGCCTGCGGACTCCATGTGGATGCTGGGGGTCTGCGACTCGCGCGGCAGCTGGTCGTGCACAGAGCTGATCTTGGTCTGTATCTCGGTCAGCGCGCGGTCAGGGTCCTGGTTGAGCCGCAAATGCACGTAGATCTGGCTGCTCGACGTCATGCTGGTGCTGCTGAGGTAGTCGATGCCGTCCACCTGGGCGATGGCGTTCTCCAGCGGCGTAGTGATGAAGCCGGCCACCGTGTTGGCGTCGGCCCCGTAATAGGTGGTGTCCACCTCGATCAGCGCGTGCACCGTTTTGGGGAACTGGCGCACCGGCAGGCCTTGCTCGGAGCGCAGGCCCACCAGCATGATGAACACGCTGACCACGATCGCCAGCACCGGCTTGAGGATGAACATGTCGGTCAGGCCGCGCATGGGCTTACTCCTCCGCCGGATGGGGGTTGGGGTCGTCGGACGGCTTCACGCTGTTGTTGACGACCACCTGCGCGCCCTGGCGCAGCTTGATCTGCCCTGCGGTGACGACGACCTCGCCGTCGTGCAGGCCCTCGGTGACCGCCACCTGGTCGCCGCGCGTGGGGCCGGTGCGCACGATCACCTGGCGCGCCGTCCCGTGGTCCACCACGTAAACCAGGCTGCCGTACGGGTTGTAGACGATGGCGGTGTTGGGCAACGTCACGTAACGATGCACCGCGCCCACGCGCAGATCAACCGTGGCGAACATGCCCGGCATCAGCGCGTGCTCCGCGTTCGGCAGGCTGGCGCGCACCTGCGCCATGCGGCTGGCGGCATCCAGCTTCGGGCTGATTGCCGCGATGCGTGCTGCAAACGTTCGGCCGGGAAACGCGTCCACGTGCAGGTTTGCGTCCTCGCCCACATGCACCTCGGCCAGCGCCTGCTGCGGCACGTAGAAATCCACGAAGATGGGGTCCAGCGCCTGCAACGTCACGATAGTGGTGCCCGCCGGCAGGTACTGCCCCTGGTCCACCACGCGCAGGCCGAGCCGTCCTGCGAACGGCGCGCGCACGATCTTCTCGGCGGCCAGCGCCTGGGCTTGCGCCACCTGCGCGCGGGCCGACCGCAAATGACTCTCGTCGGCGTCCACGCTGGCCTGGCTCACCGCCTGTGCGCGGAACTGCTTGGTGTCACGCGCCAGGTTGGAGGCGGTGAGGTCGGCGGCGGCCTGCAGATCGGCCAGGTGGGCCGCGTCGTCGTTGGGACGCAGGCGCAGCAACACGGTGCCCGCAGCCACGTCGCGGCCGGAGTCGAACTCCACGCTGTCCACCACGCCGGAGACTTCGGCCGCGAGGTCCGCGCCGCGCACCGCACGCACGCTGCCGACCGCCTGCAGCGAGTCCTGCCAGTCGCTGCTGTGCGCGACCGTGGTGCTGACGGTGGCGGCTGGTTCCTGGGCCAGGACAGGCGCCGACAGAAGATACGGCAGCAAGAAAGCAAAGCCTGCTTTTTTGAAAAAAAGCAGCAAAAAACTTTTATCACGGCTGTCGCGGAGTCCCCCGCAACGCGTATCCGAGAAAGCAAAAGTTTTTTGGTTCTTTTTTTCAAAAAAGAACCGCTTGCCTTTGCTTTCACCGCGCGCGCTGCAGAAACCTCCGCGACAGCCGCACGAAAGTTTCTTTGCTTCTTTCTTTTCAAAAAAAGCGGACGCTTGCTTTCTCATGGCAACAAAAACCTCATAAGTCCCTCCGGCAGCGCCGGCTGATCGTTCCTGTTCCACCATCCGCCCCCGAGTGCCACGAACAGCGCAACGGTGTCGGTATACCGCGCGGCCTGCGCGCGGATCAGCCCGATCACCGCGTTCTGGTATTGTGTCTGTGCCGTCAGCACGCTGAGGAACGCGACCCCGCCCGCGCCGTATTGCAGCCGCACCAGCGAAAGGCTGCGCGCGGCCGCGCGTTCCGCGTCCTGGTTGGCCTGCAGCGCGCGTGCGTCGCCTTGCAGCGCGGTCAGCACGTCTGCCACGTTCTGGTAGGCGTTGATCACCGTGGCGCGGTAGTTCAGCGCCGCGGCGCGTGCGGCGGCCACCGCCTCGCGCTGCTGGTGCAGCAGCGTGCCGCCCTCGAAGACCGGCGCCAAGGCCTGGGTAAGGATGCTGTAGATGCCGTTACCGGGCGTGAACAGCTGGCCGATCGTCGCCGGCGCACTGCCGAGGAAGCCGGTCAGCGTGAACTGCGGCAGGCGGTTGGCGACGGCCACGCCGACGTTGGCGGTGGCCTGCTGCAACTGTGCTTCGGAGGCGCGGATGTCCGGCCGTTGGTCCACCAGTTGCGAGGCGAGGCTGACCGGCAGCGTTTCCGGCAGGTGTAAATCCTGCAGCGACAGCGACGGGATCGCCGCCTCTGCCGGCGCGCGGCCCAGATAGGCGGCCAGCTGGTCGCGCGCCTGCTGCTGCTGCACCTGCAGCGGCACCACCAGCGCCTCGGTGTTGGCCAGCTGCGCCTCCTGGGTGGCCACGTCGGCGCCGGTGGCACCGCCAAGCTGGAACTGGCTGCGCACTGTGGCGAGCACCTGCGTCTCGGCGGCGACCAGCTGCTGTTCGGCGTCGATCTGAGCCCCCAGCGAGGCGGCGGTGATCGCGGACGTCGCGGTGTTGGCGGCCAGCATGTTGGCCGCGCCCTCCAGCTGGAACTGCTGGTAGCGCGCGGCGGCCGCGTCGGCCTGCACGGTGCGGCGCACCTGGCCCCAGACGTCGAAGGTGTAGGACACGTTCACCTGCGCGTCGTAGACCGAGTAGACTTGCGACTGCGCACCGGGACCCACCTCGCCGGCTTCCGCACCACTGATCTTCTGCCGGGTGCGGTTGGCCTGGGCGCTCACCTGCGGCAGCAGCGCGCCCTCCTGCGCCAGCGTCACCTCCTGCGCCTGCCGCAAGGTGGCCGCGGCCGCCTGCAGCGACGGGTTCTGCCGCAATGCCTGGGCCACAAGCTGCGTCAGCTCCGGCGAGCGGAACAGCACCCACCACGCGCCTGGCACGTCCGCGCCGACGGCAAAACTCTGGTCGGCGCCGGCCTTGGACGACGCGGCGCCGGTGGAGGCGGGCAGCTTGGCCTCGGTGAAGCGGTCCACCGCCGGCGGTGCCGGCCGCCGGTAGTCCGGCCCTACCGCGCAGCCGGACAGCGCCACCGCCAGGCAGGCAGCGCGGACGACGCAGCGGCACGGCCCCGTTCTGTAGGCAGATTGTAGAATGGCAGCCCCCCTAGTTGCGCGCACGATCGACGGGGCTGGTGCAACACGCCACCCCACAGCCCGCAAGGCGGGTGCGATTGCCACACGCCTGTGTCCACTCCGCTTCATGCGGACCATAGTTGCAGCAGCCGTGCCAGGCTGGTGGACTGGCTCTAAGCTATTGTTAACAAACCGGTTGTCACGATCTGGCACGGGCCAGCGCCGGGCTGCCCTCGCAGGAACCGCCAGTTTGTGGCATCTCTCACCAACTTGCGGCGCCGGCTGCCTTGGTGAACATGCGGTGATGCAGGACGCCACCGTCAGGCCGCTCGCTTTCCTCCGCTACGCCGCACCCCAAGCCGTGCGTGCTGCGTTTTTTGCCTGCCTGGCTTTGCCGCTGGCTTTGCTGCACGCCCGTGCGGTGGCGGAGATCCTGATCGCCTGCATCGACGTGCTGTTCCTTGGGCACAGCCTGCTCACGCGGCACATGGCCTGGAGGCACGGGGCCTTCTTCGCGGCTTCCTGCGTGTGGTGGCTGTGGCTGTGCCTCTGCTCGGCCGTCGGCAGCGGCGGGTTGCTGCTCGCCATCCTGGCGATCCGCCTGCCGGTCCTGGCCATCGCACTCGGCGAGTGGGTGCTGGCCGGCACGGACAGGGCGGCGGAGCGCCGCCGTCACGCGGTGTGGCTGACCGTGGCCGCCGCCGCCGCCTGGGTCGCGCTGGAGAGCTGGCAGCAGACCCTGACCGGCACCAACCTGTTCGGCGACACGCGCTGGAGCGACGGCGCGCTGACCGGCCCGTTCTTCAAGCCGCGCGCCGGCCCGGCCTTCATCCTGGTGTTCTTCCCGGCGCTGCTGCCGCCGGTGATGCGGCTGCTGGCGCGCCCCGGCTGGCGGCCACGCGCCGGCGGCATCGCACTGGCGGTCGCCGCGGCGCTGACCATGGTGCTGATCGGCCAGCGTATGCCCACGATGCTGATGATGTTCGGCCTGGGCGTGTGCGCGCTGCTGACCCCGCGCCTGCGCCTGCCGCTGTGCGCCGCCGCCGGCGCCGGCCTGGCCCTTCTGGCCGCCACCCCCTGGGTCTCGCCGGCCACCTACGCCAAGCTGGTGGGCCAGACATCCGACCAGCTCGGCCACTTCGCCCAGAGCGCCTACGGCGTGGTGTTCGTCCGCGCCATCACGGTGGGCGAGCTGCGTCCCTGGCTAGGCCAGGGTTTCGACGGGTTCCGCCGCGCCTGCAGCCTGCCCGCGGTGATGCATGGGGTGGCCTGGCTGGGGGTTCCGGACCGCCACCGCAACGGCGGCCTGCTGGCCTGCAACATCCACCCGCACAACTACTACCTCGAGGCGTTCGACAACGCCGGACTGCCCGGCCTGGTGCTGTTCGCGGCGATGACGGGACTGGCGCTGGCGAGGCTGGCGCACGGCTTGAAACAGGATGCCGCCCCGCTGCGCCTTGGCTGCTTCGTGGGCGCGCTGGTGGCGCTGTGGCCGATTGCGTCAACCTCGGCCTTTACCTCGATGCCGAATGGCGGTTGGGTGTTCCTGGTGCTGGGACTAGGGTTTTCGCTTGCGCCGCGACTTGCACTCGGCAAGCGGGAACGAGGTTAGCCAGCACCCGTTCAGATTGGCTTGACGAAAGGTGGACACCCGACATGAGCGATGAGTCGACCATCGACCACGGTTTCATCCGCGCCTGGGCGGAAGCGCGCGACGGCCGCCCGGCGTTGCTCGAAGGCCGCACCACGCCGAGCGGCAACAACATGCTGCGGTTCGATTTCGGCACGCCCGAAGCAGGGCTGCGGGAGATCGCCTGGGACGAGTTCTTCGACGTGTTCGAGGCGGAGAAACTGGCGTTGGAGTTCCGTGAGTTCTCCGGCCAGGTCAGCAGGTTTTACAAACTGGTGCCGCGGGAGGCGGCGGCGGCGTAGGCAAGCAAGCAGTTCTTTTTTGAAAAAAAGAACCAGAAAACTTTTGCATCCTGCGCTCACCGGAAACGCCCATTTCCGTTCTACGGCGCGTGCTTCCCCGAAGCGCACCCCAGAAGACAAAAGTTTTTTGGTTCTTTTTTTCAAAAAAAAGCGTGCTTACCCGGTTGTCCCAAACGCCGCCATCAGCTCCGCAATCCGCCCCCTATCCGACTGCGCCATCACCAGCCGTGCAAACCTCGTGCACGCATCCACCGACACCGCACGCACCGCCTGTTTCACTCTGGGTACCGACGACGCGTTCATGCTGAACGACCTTAACCCCAGCCCAAGCAGCAGCGGCGTGAGTTTCGGGTTGGCGGCCATCTCGCCACACACGCTCACGCGTTTTCGCACGCGCAATGCGGCCTCCACGGTGAACTGGATCAGCCGCAGCACCGCCGGGTGCAGCGGGTCGTACAGCTCGGCGACGTCGGCGGCGGCGCGGTCCACCGCCAGCGTGTACATCGCCAGGTCGTTGGTGCCGATGGCGAAGAAGTCCGCCTCCAACGCCAGGGCGTCCGCCGAGAGCGCGGCACCCGGCGTCTCGATCATGACGCCGAGCGGCGGCAGCTTGTCGCCTAGCTTCTCGCCGCGGCGGCGCAGGCGGCGGGCGACGCGCTCGTAGACCTCACGGGCGGCGCGCACCTCGGCGGTGTTGGTCACCATCGGCAGCAGCACGCGCACCGGGCCGGCACGCGAGGCCCGCAGGATGGCCGCCAACTGCGTCTCGAACAGGTCCGGCTGGCGCAGCAGCAGGCGCAGGCCGCGCACGCCCAACGCCGGGTTGTGGTCCAGCGTGTCCGGCACCAGGCCGCGGGCGACCAGCGCGTCGATGTCCTTCTCGCCGCCCCAGTCCAGCACCCGGATGGTGACCGTGTCGCCGTCCATGGCTTCCACCACGGCGCGGTAGGTCTCCGCCTGGGCCGCCTCGTCGGGCAGGCTCTCGCGGTTCATGAACAGGAACTCGGTGCGGAACAGGCCGATGCCGGTGGCTCCCGCGCCGGCCACCAGCGGCAGTTCGGCCAGCAGCTCGAGGTTGGCCTGCAGCTCGACCGCCTCGTGGTCGGTGGTCTCGCTGCGCAGTCGGCGGAAGCGGGTCAGTCGCTGGCGCTCGCGGGCGTAGTCGGCCACCCCGCGGCGGGCTTCGGCCAGGGTGTCGGCGTTGGGGTGGATGACGATGCGGCCGGCCGCGCCGTCCAGCACCGCCTGGGTGCCGGTGCGCACGGCGGTCAGCAGGCCGGGCGCGCCCAGCACAGCGGGGACCCCCAGGGCACGCAGCATGATGGCGGTGTGGCCGTCCGCACCGCCCTCTTCGGTAGCGAGCCCGGCGATACGCGTGGGGTCGATCAGCGCTGCGTCTGCCGGGCGCAGCGTCTCGGCCACCAGAATGGCGCCGACGGGCACGGCACCGAAGCTGCGGAACGCGGCATCGGTCAGGTTGCGCAGCAGGCGGCGGCCGGTCTCGCGTATCTCGTCGGCGCGGCGCTGGCGGGAGTCGTCCTCCTCGCGCCGGCGGGAGTCCTGGTGATCGCGCTGGCGGGACTCCTGTGCGTCGCGATGGCGCGGCTCCTGCTGCTCGCGCTGGCGGGCCTTGCGGTCGTCGCGCCGCCGGGCGGGCATGGCGATGCCCAGCATCGCCTCGGCGAGCGCCTCCACCTCGTCCTGCACCGCCGTCTCCGCCGTCACCAGCCCGTCGACGATGCGCTGGTTGGCCTGACGCAGCAGCCGCGAGGGCCCGAGCATCTGCAGGTAGGCGTCGATCAGCGGGGCGATTTCGTGCTGGCTCTCCTCGGGCAGGACGGAGAGACGGGCGCGCAGCTTGCCCAGTTGGCGGCGGGACTTCTGCACGGCGGCGTCCAGGCGCTGCTGCTCGGCCGCAACGGCGTCGGCAGCGATGCTGCCGCGGGAGACTTCGAGCTTCGGCTCGCTGGCGGCGTAGACGGTGCCGATGACGATGCCCGGGCTGACCGGTATGCCGGCCAGCGTCGTCTGGGTGGGCGGCGGACGTTGCTTCGGCGGCCTGGCGTCAGTCCTGCTCATGGAAGCCGGCCTCGATGAGGCCCGCGATGGCGTCCAGCGCCTCGTGGGCATCGAAACCTTCCGCCCGAAGCTCCACCGTGCTGCCCATGCCGGCCCCCAGCATCATCAGGCCCATGATGGACCTGGCGGAGACCACCTGGCCATCCCTGAGCACGTCCACGTTGGCCGAGAACCGCTCGGCAATGGTCACCAGCTTGGCAGCCGCGCGGGCGTGCAGGCCGCGGCGGTTGACGATCGGGACGACGCGGGAGACGACGGCTTCGCTGCTCATGAGGAACAGCAAGGCCTTCTTTTTCTGAAGAAAAAGAAGCAAAAAGACTTTTGTCCCGCTGTCGCGGACCGTCCCACACAGCACGCGCAAGGGAACAAAAGTTTGGTTCTTTTCAAAAAAGAACTGCTTGCTTACTGCCGCACCACGCCAGGCGTGGCACACAGATGCACCGGCTCTATCGCCTGCCGCGGGTCCAGCGACTTGCAGATGTTGGGCGACTTGCACGTCTCCAGCACGTGGCTGGCCGCCGCGATGTACTTACGCCCTGCCATCTCGGCGATGTTGGTGCACTCGGCCAGCGTCTGGCGGGAGCGCACCTTGGCCAGCTTCACCAGCATCGGCAGGTTCATCCCGGCGATCACCTCGACCTGGAAGCGGCCCATCATGCTGATGGCGAGGTTGCTGGGCGTGCCGCCGAACATGTCGGTCAACAGGATAACCCCGTCGCCGGAATCCACGTCCTCGATGCAGTGCTGGATGTCGGCACGCCGCTGCTCGACGTCGTCGTCGACGCCGATGCAGATCGTCGCGACCCGCCGCTGCGGGCCCACGACGTGCTCCATGGCGGCGCGCATCTCTTCGGCGAGCCGCCCGTGGGTAACCAGGATCAATCCGATCATGGGATGTCTGTCAGGCCTCCTGCGCCTGGAACTCTCTCAACAGCATGCACATCCGGCCCCGACGCGGAGCCTGCTGCACGCAACGCGCCGCCGGGCAGGCTGCGCATCAATTCACGGTGGGTAACCACCACTCGCCAGGGCGGCGACGCCGCCTCCTGCCGGTCCGCACCCTGTGTTGCCTCCGGCAGCAAGCGCTGCAACCTCTCTGCCAGCATCTGCACGATGTGCACGGACCGATGCTTCCCCCCGGTGCAGCCGACAGCGACACTGGCGTATTTCTTGCCCTCCTGGACGAAGCGCGGCAAGAGCAAAGATAACAGATCTGTTACCTTATCCATGAACGCGGTGAAATCCGGGTCGGATGCCACGTAAGCGGCAACCTGCGGGTCCAGTCCCGTCCGTTCACGCAACATGGGGTCGTAGTGGGGATTGCGCAGGAAGCGGGCGTCGAAGACCAGCTCTGCTTCGCGCGGAAGGCCCGCGGGGTAGGCAAACGACATCAGTGACACGGTCATACCTGCTTCGGCCGTGGCACTGGCGCTATACCTCTGCTCTATAATGCGGCGCAGCATTGGCAGCGGCAGGTCCGTGGTGTCCAGGACAAAATCGGCCGCCTCCCGCAGGCGCGCAGTCAGCGCCACCTCCGCAGCCACGCCGTCGGCAACGCGGCTGGTGGGTGCCAGCGGGTGCCGGCGCCGGGTCTCGGTGAAGCGGCGCAGCAGCACGATCTCGTCTGCTTGGATGAAGACAAGCTCGGGACGCAGGGCTGGGTTGTTGCGCAGGCGGGTTATCGTTGCCAGGATCGCCTCGACGTCGAAGCCGCGGCTGCGGGTGTCCACGCAAATCGCCGTCGGGCGTTCGCCGCGCACCACCATTTCCTCGAGCAGCGGCAGCGGCGGGTTGTCCACCGCCTCGTAGCCTAGGTCCTCCAGCACCCGCAGCGCAGACGCCTTGCCGCTGCCAGACAGGCCGGTGATCACGATCACCCTGCGGGCTGCGGCGGCCGGCACGCCGTCCGACTCGGCCGGTGCAGCCAGCGCGTTCACCCGAAGGCCCCCGTCAGGAACGACACCTTGCCCAGCACCCCGTCCAACGCCAGCCCGACCAGAAGCGGAGCGGATGGCGAAGAGGGGTCAACCGAAACCATGGGCAGGTCAAGGATTTCATAACGGCTCGGCATCGGCAGGCGTTCCCCGCGCGCGAGCTGCACGGCCAGGCAGAGCTTGACCTCAGCGACGTATGGCAGCCGCACGATACCCAGCCCGGCCACCTCCAGCAGGCCGGCCAGCGCGGCCGGCGGGGAGGCAGCACCGTCTGCGACCTCCACCTGATCGTCGGCCACCAGGGAAAACCCCCGGTCGAGCAGGCGCAGGAGCAGGTCGGACTTGCCGGCGCCGGACGGGCCCAGCAGGAGCAACCCGGCAGCGTCGCGGGCGGCGCAGCTCGCGTGCAGGCGGACCATCTTGCCGGCTGAAGTCACCTCGTCTCCAGCCAAGGCAAGCAGTTCTTTTTTGAAAAAATGCAGCAAAAGACGTGTGTCTCCGCTGTCGCGCCGTTTGGGAGAGTCCGCGACAGCGCTGGCAAAAGCTTCTTGCTTCTTTTTCTCGAGAAAAAAGGCCTGGCTTCTGCCCGGCAGCGGCAGCCCGACGGCAAACCCGTCATCACCTTGGCTTCCGCTTGCTGGGCTCGGCCCCAAGTATGTGGCCCACCGGCGTCAGCACCTCGATGTTGTCGCAGAGGATCTTGAACACCGCGAGCAGCGGCACCGCCAACAGCGCGCCGGGCACGCCCCACAGCCAGTCCCAGAACATCAGCGTCGCGATCACCAGCAGCGGGTTCAGCGTGAAGCGCCGCGCCAGCAGCATCGGCGTGACGGTCTCGCCCTCCATGATGTGGATCAGCAAGTAGACGCCCGCCGGCCCCAGCGCCCACACCACGCTGGAAAAGCTGAACAGGCCGACGAAGAAGAAGACCACCACGCCGGTCAGGGGACCAAGGATGGGAACGTAGTTCAGCAGGAAAGCGGCAGTGCCCCACAGCAGCGGGTCCGGCAGGCCGAACGCCCAGACGGACAGGCCGTTGGCGAGCCCCACGAGCAGGTTCATCAGCGTGATGGTGGCAAGGTAGCCGGAGATGTTGCGCTCCACCTCGGTGGCGATAGCGAGCGCGCTCTTCTTCTCGGCCAGCCCGGGTAGGATCTCCACGAACCGGCGCAGCAGCGCGTCGCCGTCGGCCAGCAGGAAGAACAGCACGATCAGCAGAGTGAACGCCTCGCCCAGGAAGCTGCGCGTGCCGGCCAGCACGGTCATTCCCATGCCGGAGCCCTGGCTGACGGTGACGGTCTGCGCCGGGTGCGATGGCGAGGACGATTGCGCGGACGAAGCCGCGGGCCCGGCTTCCTGCCCGCCGCCCGCCTGCTCGGAGTGGCCGGTCTGCTGCAGCAACCCCTGCACCTGCTGCAGGCCGTGCTCGAACGCGTCGATCGGCTGGCGCAGGTAGCCGAGCTTCTTCTGCAGTTCGGGTAGGCTTTGCGGCGCCTTGGCGATCCAGTGCGACGCCGGCACCGATATCGCGTAGCCGATGCCGCCGATCGCCGAGAACAGCGCCGCGATCAGCAGGATCGCCGCCAGCATGCGCGGCAGGCGCAGGCGGTCGCACAGAAAGCGGGCCGCCGGGCTCAGCAGCAGCGCGAACACCAGGGCGAAGACGAAGGGCAGGATGATGTCGGCCGCGAAGTACAGCGTGTAGAGCACCGCGAGGCCGGTCAGGATCACCAGGGTCACGTCGACGACGCGGAACTGCGCCTCGCGCATCACCGCCTGGGCCTGCTGTGTCTCGCGTTGTACTGCGTCCAGGTCCTGGTCCATGCGAAGAGCTCCCAAGCGGTTCTTTTTTGAAAAAAGAACCAAAAACTTTTTCTTTTTGGTGCTCGCTGCCTCACCACGGCCGCGACAGCGGAAGCAGAAGTTTTTTGCTTCTGTTTTCAAAAAAGAAGAATCTGCGAAGCCTGTCAGCCCTTGTCTCGCATGATACGAGCCTTATCCCGCTTCCAATCCCGATCCGCGATCGCGTGCCGCTTGTCCGCCTTGTTGCGCCCCTGCCCCACGCCGATCACCACTTTCGCGCGCCCCTTGTCGTTGAAGTGGATGTCCAGCGGCACCAGCGTGAAGCCGAGGCGGGTGGTCTGCGCGATCAGGTTGCCGATCTGCTTCTTGTGCAGCAGCAGCTTGCGCGGCGCACGCGGCTCGAATCGCGACAGCACGCCGGCCTGGTATTCGGGGATGTAGCAGTTGAACAGGTACAGCTCGCCGTCGCGCTCGCCGGCCCAGGCCTCGTTGATGGTGGCGCGGCCGTGGCGCAGTGACTTCACCTCCGGCCCGATCAGCACGATGCCGGCCTCCACCGTCTCCTTGATCGTGTAGTCGAACCTGGCCTTGCGGTTCTGCGCTGCCATGCCGTGGCTGATCAGGCCCGATTTCGTTTTCTTCTCAGCCAATCTCAGTCAACTTTCAGTTCAGTAGCCGCGTCTGCACCATCGCCTCGCGCACGCGGGTGCGCGCGGCTTCCGAGATGGGTGCCAACGGCAACCGGCAATGCGCCAGGCTGCGGCCGAGCAGGGAGGCCGCGTATTTCACCGGGCCGGGGTTGCTCTCGCAGAACATCGCGTCGTGCAGCGGCAGCAAGGTATCCTGGATGGCGATCGCGTCGGCGGTGCGGCCCTCGGCCCAGGCCGCGTGGATGTCGGCGCAGGCGCGCGGGGCGACGTTGGCGGTGACGGATATGCAGCCGTGGCCGCCGGCGGCGAGGAACGGCAGCACGGTGTGGTCCTCGCCGGAAAGCTGCGCGAAGCCGGCTCCGCAGGCGCGCCGCGTGTGCAGCGGGCGGGAGAGGTTGGCGGTGGCATCCTTCACGCCGACGATGTTGGGGTAGCGCGCCAGGCGGGCCATCGTCTCCACACTCATGTCCACCACGCTGCGCGAGGGGATGTTGTAGATGATCAGCGGCAGCTCGGCCGCGTCGGCCACCGCGGTGAAGTGCAGAAACAGGCCCTCCTGCGACGGCTTGTTGTAGTACGGCGTGACCACCATCACGCCGTCGGCACCACTGGCGCGCGCGTGGCGGGCCAGCGACACGGCCTCCTCGGTGCTGTTGGAGCCGGCGCCGGCGATCACCGGCACGCGTCCGGCGGCGGCCTGGACCGCGATCTCGATGGCGCGCTGATGTTCGGCGTGGCTGAGCGTGGGGCTCTCCCCGGTGGTGCCGACGGGAACCAGACCCTCGGTGCCCTGGCTGATTTGCCACTCGACGAAGTCGCCGTAGGCGGTCTCGTCGAGACTGCCGTCCTGGCGCATCGGCGTGATCAGGGCGACGATGGACCCCTTGAACATAGGCGAACTCCGCAGGCGGTAAGCCTGCCAGGGTAGGCCGCTGGCGGCGGCGGGGCTAGGCAAGGCAAGCAGTTCTTTTTTGAAAAAAAGAACCAAAAAACTTTTGTTCCCTGGAGTACGCGCTGAGGGAAACGCCGCGACAGCCGTGACAAAAGTTTTTTGCTTCTTTTTTTCAAAAAAGAAGGCCTTTGCTGCGCCTCATGCGAGTTTTGATTTTCGTCCTGCTGGCCACCCCGGTCTGGGCCCAAACTCCCATCCTGCAGGCCATGCGCGACAACGCCTGGGGGGTGGCGACATCCCTGGCCGCCGCAAACCCGGACCCGCTCGCGCCGCGCCTCGTGGAGTTCGTCCGGCTGCTGCACGAGGGCCAGGCGAGTGCCGCCGAGCTGGCCGCCTTCATCGCCGCGCACCCCAACTGGCCGGACCAGCCGGTGCTGGAGCAGCGCTACGCCGAGGCGCTGGGCGCCGAGCCGGACCAGCCCACAGCCGCCAAGCTGTGCCGCAGCCACAAGCCGCGCGCGGCGGTCGGCCTGCTGGCTTGTGCCGAGGCCTACGCCCTGACCGGCGACCCGGCTGCGGCAACCCAGGCGGCGCGGGACGCGTGGGTCGGCGGCGTAGCAGCGCCCGCGGAGGAGGACAGCTTCCTCGCCCGCTGGTCCGCAGCACCCACCCAGGCCGACGAGCGCACCCGCTTCGAGCACCTGGAGACGACCAACCAGCCAGCAGCCCGGCGGCAGCTTGCCCGGCTGGACCCGCCGTTCCGGGCGTTGGCCGCGGCACGCCTGGCGCTGCGCAGCGAGCAGCCGGACGCGCTGAGCCTACTGGCAGCCGTGCCGGCGCAGTTCGCGTCCGACACAGGGCTGCTGCTGGCGCAGGTGCGTTACATGCGCCGCAGCCACGCGACGCAGGCCGCCCTCGACCTGTGGCACGGCGCGCTGCCTGCCGCCGAAGCAGCCGCCTCTCCGGCGCGGCGCCCCGCTTTCTGGGCCGAACGCGACGCGCTGGCCCGCGACCTGCTGGACGCGCACGCCGACTCGGACGCCTACGCGCTGGCGCAGGACGGGCTGCTCTCGCCGGAGCAGGCCGCCGACCGCGACTTCCTCGCCGGCTGGATCGCCCTGCGGCGACTTCACGACCTGGCAGCTTCGCGCGGCTGGTTCCAGCAACTGGCCGGGGCGTCGCATGCCGCCATCACCCAGGCGCGGGCGTTTTACTGGCTCGGCCGGGCGACCAGCGATGCGGCCGCAGCGCGGGCCGCCTTCGCGCGTGCCGCCACCTGGCCGTTCACCTATTACGGCCAGCTCGCGGCGCCGCTCGCAGGGCTGACTGACGCGGAGCTGCACGCCCGCATCGCCGCACAGCGCGACCCGGCTCCGTCTGCCGCCGAGCAGCAGGCGTTCGCCCAGTCCGAGCCGGCGCGGGCGGCCGCCATCCTGGCCGGCTGGCAAGACCCGAAACGTGCGGCAGATTTCCTGCAGTTGGCGATCCAACCGCCGGCCAGCCTGGCCGCGCGCGCGCTGGCGGCGCACCTGGCGATCCGGCTGGGGCTGCCGGACGTGGCGGTCATGGCGGCGCGGCTGGCCGGGCGGGACGGCGGCGTGCTGCCGCAAGCGGGCTGGCCGGACCCTTACGCACCGCCTGCAGGCCCGATCCCGGCACCGCTTGCCCTGGCGCTGATCCGGCAGGAAAGCAGTTTCGACCCGCTGGTGACCAGTGCGGCCGGCGCGCAGGGGCTGATGCAGCTGATGCCGGCGACCGCGCGGCAGATGGGTCGCGCGCTGCGCCAGCCGGCGGGACCGCTGACGGACCCCGAATTGAACATGCGGCTGGGCACCGCTTACCTGGGCACGCTGCTCGCCGAGTTCGGCGCGGTGCCCTACGCGGTGGCGGCCTACAACGCGGGGCCGCACCGGGCGCAAGCGTGGATGGCGGCGCATGGGGATGCGTCCACCGGGGTGCAGCCTGACGCGATGGTGGATTGGATCGAGCTGATACCGTTTTCGGAGACGCGCAACTACGTGCAGCGGGTCATGGAAAACCAGGTGGTTTATGCTATGAAGTAAGGCAAGCAAGCGCTTCTTTTTCGAGAAAAAGAAGCAAAAAGCTTTTGGTTTGGCTGTCGCGCGATCGTCCGCAAAGGCTTGATGTCGGAACGAAGGCGGAGGTTCTTGCACAATCGATTGATACGTTCAAGAACACGATCCTTGCGGCTCGTTGCAGTTGTGTAAGGTCTTCAACCATAGACGTTGCGCGTGCAGTCACGCGCGATTTGCTGCGCTCAATCCGGAGGCAGGCAGCCGACCGGTCCTCGCGACAGCACATCAACCTTGCCGGTTGGCGTCACGGTCATGTCGACGTCGTAGACGATCGAGCTCGAGTCACTTGGCTTCACGCCGGCCGCACCCTTGTAAGACCTGACACAATCGGCGATCGGCGGCGCTTGGGACGCAATGGCGCGAGCGAAGTGACCATCGCGCATCGCTTTTGCCCAGCAAGCCGCTCCATCCTTGATCAACGAGCATTGTGCATCGTAGCTGCGCACGAAGTTGATGCGCAACGCGTTCCCCTCCAGCGCTACGGCGCTGATACCGCCCGCTTTCCCGTTCACTGCAACGTCGCTTCTACGGTCACCATAAACCTGCTTTCCGTCTGGCAGGTGCAGTATGATGAATCGCTCGGGGCCGCTTGGTGTATCCGTAGGTTCGAACACCACGTATGGCCCCTTTCGGCCTAGCAATGCCTGTTCTTGCAAGTTCAGCTTCGTGTCGCGCACAGTGGGCGCAGAGCGGCAGACCGGCCGCGCACCGCCAGCATTCCCATACACCACGTAGGCCGGTCCGAACCCGGGCGAGTCGGTCTGCGTCTCGCGTATCATCAGGTCGCCATACCAGTGGCAGCGCAAAGCGACAGCCGGATGCGGGCCCTCGATCGGGTCGAAGTCCTGCACGGCCTGCGGCTGATCGAACAATCGTTCTTCTGCCGTCGGCTCGGCCGCCATGGCGACCTTCACCACCAGAAACAAAGCCACCATACAGCCAAGCCGCTGCCGTCCACGCTCCGCGCCTGCCATGTCGAAACCTCTCATCCCCGTTCGATGTTCCTGTCTCGCGCACCACGCAGAGGCTCGATACTGGTGGTCCGATGTCTTGACCTTCGTCCCTGCAGTCGCGGAGGTTCCGGCGGCGCGCAGCTAAGAGAACAACGTTTTTTGGTTCTTTTTTTCAAAAAAGAACCGCTTGCTTTCTACTTCAGTGCCGCCCGAACAACGCCAGCACGATCTCCACGATGATCAACAAGATGATCGCCGCCTCCATCAGCCCCGCCCGGCTGCTCGCCGCCTCATCGTACAAAGCCGTGTAGGTATCACGGATGATCGAAAGCTTGCGGTCTACCGCCGCACTCACTGCCTTCACCCGGAACAGGTCCAGCGCCGCTGCATAAACGCGCGCGAGGTACACGTCCTCCGTCACCTGCAGCGCGTTGTCCACCTTCTCCGTCAGCTCGGTCACTTCGGCCACCAGCGTGTAGAGCCGGCGCGCCAGCCCCGCAAAACGCCGCGGCCCGCGCGAGAGCCGGCGCGTAGCCTCCTCCACCAGGTCGTACATGCGCGGCAGCTCGGCATCCAGCAACTCGTCGTAATAGCGCATCTGCAGGAACTGCGCGTTGGCCACCTCGATCACGTCGGCAACGTCGGTATCGCGGCGCGGCTCGTAGATGAACGCGCGGTCCCAGGTCAGCACCACCAGGTCGTCGGTGTAGTAGCTGAACCGACGGCTGAGCAGGTCGGCGCGTGCGCTGTCGGCCAGCTTGCGCGCCTCCCCGCTCAGCAGCGGCACCAAATCCACCTCGCGGCCGATCGCCTGAGCCAGCACCGTTTCTGCGAACTGGTGGACGGTGGCCACCAGGTAGTCCTCCTCCAGGTCCGACCGGTTGGGCCTGGTCAGCGCCGCACCGATCGGGCCGCGCAACTGGTCCAGCAACCCGTGCCAGAACGCGATGTCCGTCTGCGCGCCGATGCACGCATCCACCGCGTTGACGCGGGCGGTGAACGCGGTCCAGCCCAAATCGTCTGCCGGGACCTGCACGGCCAGCGTGGCCACCCCGAACGCGTAGAGTCTCGCGACCACGCCGGCCTCCACCTCCACGGGGCCGTCCTCGTCGAGCACCAGGCGGATCGGCGGCAGAACCAGCACCAGCGGCGGGTCGCCGAACGAGACCGCCTTGGGCGGCGTGCCGGTCAGGCGGGAGCGGCCGCCCTGCCCCGCTTGCTGCGCCCACAGCGTCTCCGCCTGGCCGAGGTCGATGGCGTAGGCCAGGTCGAACATCCGCAGCGCGGTCACGTGGCCGGCCACCACCAGTGGCGCCGCGCCCTCGTGCGGGGCGATGGCGGCCACGCTGGCGGCCGAGCCGTCCATCATGACGGCGACCCTGTCACAGCAGGAAATGTCCCGGGTTCCACACGCAGGCGCCGCCGTTCTGCGTCCAGTAGCCGTCCTGCCACATCGGATGCGCCGCGGCGTAGGCGCTGCCCGGCCGCTTCACCCACTCCGGCGAGGACCAGGCATAGCCCTCGCCGGTCCACTCCCAGTGACCCGGCTCCAGCGTGATCGGGTCGGCCGAGACTGGCGGCAGCGGTGAGGCGTGCACCTCGGGGCGCTTGTCCGGGATCGTGGGGCAGCGCAGTGCGACAACAGGCGGGGCGGCACAGCCAGCGAGACAGAGCAGCGCGATGAGCCTGTACATGTCGGCGGTTTCGCATGGCGCTGTAGAAGAAGAAAGCAAGCAGTTCTTTTTTGAAAAAAAAGCCAAAAAACGTTTGTCTCCGCTGTCACGCGCTCGCCGGAAAGGATGGCCACAGCGGAAACAAAGCCTTTTGCTTCTTTTTATCGAAAAAGAAGCGCTTGCCTTACCCTATCCTGAAATTGTCCGCAGACAGATGCGAGACCCCGGCAAACACCACCATACCATAGTCGGACGTGGCCAGGCTGTAGGTGCCCGCGCCCGTCTCGGTCAGCGCCGCGAGTATCTGGCCCACGTTGCCGTAGCCGTCGCTCGTGTTGAGGTCCAGCACGCTGCCGGCACCGAAGTGGTCGATTGTCAGCGTGCCGGTGTCGCCCTGGCTGATGACGACGTCGAGGCCCACTGCGTGGTTCTCCACGGTAAGGTCCTGGCCGTCGGACAGCAGGAGCTGGTCGCCGGTGCCGTAAAAAGCGAGCGTGCCGCTGGCGAGCAGTGCGGATACGGTGTCCTGGCCGCTGCCTGCCGCCACCTTGAAGCTGCCGTCGAACAGGCTGACCGCGTTGTCCACCCCGTAGGTCTGCAGCGTGATCGGGCCAGCGGGGCCGTCGACATACTGGCCGGAGAGGTTGAAGCTGCCGCTGCCTGAACCGCCAATGATGGTGGACGTGCCGGCAACGCAGGAGACCGCGTTGCCGGCGCCGGCCAGCACCACGTTGGTGTTCTCGCCGGAGAAGCCGACCGTATCGGCCCCGCTGCCGGCCACGATCAGTCCGCCGCCGGCCTGGATGAGGTTGTCCACCCCGCCGGTCACCACGTTGTCCACGCTGCCGGCTCGCGCGGTGGGCGAGACACCGTCGTCGCCGGGCAGGGTGAAGGTGCCGTGGCCCGAACCGCCGTAGACGTCCACGTCGGCGAACGCGGCCTGCGGTATGTCGAAAAAGCTCGCACTCACCACGTTGCCGGCGCCGGAGACGAACACGGTGTCCGGGCCGTAGCTCGCCTGGTTGACGGCGAACAGGCTGACATGCGCGCCGCCGCCGGTCGCCGAGATGGTGTTCTGGCCCGCCCCGGCGGAGATGGTGTTGTTCGCACCTCTGACGTCGACGCTGTTGTTGCCGTTGCCGAGCGTGAGGCTGTTGTAGGCGCCGTCGAGCTCGACGACGTTGTTGCCGTTGCCAGCCGAGATGCTGTTCCTGCCGCCGTCGAGCTGCACGGTGCTGCTGCCATCGCCGAGCGTGAACGTGCTGGCGCGCACGTGGCCGAGTATCAGAACGGTCTCGTCGCCGGCGGCAACCATGTTGCCGGCGCCGGCGACCGATACGTTGTCGAACGTGGCGGTCTGGCCGTCGCCCGTAGTGCCGATCACCAGGTCCGCATGGCCGTCACCGGCGTCGATCGTGTCGTTGCCGCCGCCACCGTTGACGGTGTTGTAGCCGCCGACTGCAACGATCAGGTCGTTGCCGGACGTGCCCGAAATATGCGCGTGGCCGCCTTTCGGGCCGCGTATGACCGTCATGAAATGCTCCTGGGGAAACCTGGATTCGAATGGCGCGAACGCACCGAAACCGTTGTCACCCGGAACAAACGGGCGCGGTATCACAACACCGGGATCGACCGAGCTATTCAGCCAGCCGTTGCAGATGCGTCCCAGGGAACGAGCAGGCTGACGGCGGCCTGTGCCGCCACGCCCTCGCCGCGGCCGGGGAAGCCCAGCCGCTCGGTGGTCGTGGCTTTCACCGAGATGCGGCCGAGGGGGACACCGAGCAGCTCGGCGAGCCGCGCGCGCATGGCCGGGGCGTGCGGGGTGATCTTCGGGCGCTCGCAGATGAGGGTGACGTCGGCGTTGGCGAGCTGGCCGCCAGCGGCTGCGATCCGCTCGGCGGCGTGGCGCAGGAAGCGGGCGCTGTCGGCATCCTTCCAGGTGGCCTCGCTGGGTGGAAAGTGGCGACCGATGTCACCTTCGGCCAACGCGCCGTAGATCGCGTCGCACAGCGCGTGGATGCCGACGTCGGCGTCGGAATGGCCGTCCAGCCCGAAATCGCAGGGCAGTTCGACGCCGCACAGGATCATCTTGCGGCCCGGCTTGGTGGCGTGCACGTCGAAGCCGGTGCCCACCCGGCAGACAAGCTGCGCGGCCGGGGCCTGGCGCGTGCGCTCCAGGGTCTGCTCCAGGCGGGCAGCGTCGCTGGCGATGGTCAACTTGACGTTCTCCTCATGTCCCGGAACGGTCGCGACAGCGTGCCCCGCCTGCTCCAGCAGCCACGCATCGTCAGTGGCGCCGGGGCCGGCCGGCTGGCGGTGCGCCTCCAGCAATGTGGCAAAACGGAAGGCCTGCGGGGTCTGCGCGCGGTAGAGGCCGGCACGCGGCACGGTGGCGCTGACGATGCCGCTCTCCGCCCGCTTCAGCGTGTCGGCCACCGGCACCGCCGGGATGGCGCCGTGATGGACCCGGAGCGCGTCAAGCAGGTCGGCAATGGTGCCGGCCGGGACGTGCGGCCGCGCGGCGTCGTGCACCAGGACCACGTCCGGCGCGTGCGCCACGAGCGCCTCCAGCCCGGCGCGCACGCTGTCCTGACGCGTGGCGCCGCCGGGGACGGTCGGCAAGTGGTCCAGGCCGGCAAGTGCTACATCGATGGGCGCCGCCTCGCCCACTGCCTGCAACAGGGACACGTGCGGGACGAGCGCTTCGGCAGCCCAGCGCAGCACGGGGCGGCCGGCGAGCGTGGTGAACTGCTTGGGGGACGGGCCGCCGAAACGGCTGCCGCTGCCGGCGGCGACGAGGATGGCGGCAATGCGCATGCGGCGCGGTGTGCGCGAGAGGCTTGGGGGATGCAAGCCTTGGGACGCGGTTGCCCGGCGGCGAGAAAGACTAGGTCACCACGACGGCACGAAGGACACGAAGCAGACGACGATCGACGCCTTTCGGCAGGTGGGCGACCAGGTCGTCTGACCGGTCGCGGCTGAAGAACCGCAAGCAAGCAGTTCTTTTTGGGAAAAAAGAATCAAAAACGTTTGGTCAAAAGTCTTCGGTATCTAAGGCGCGCCTTGGCTGAACGATCCGCGACAGCCGGGAAAAAAGTTTTTTGCTGCTGCCCAAAAAAGCAGGCCTTGCCTTCTCTCCATTTCGGAAACAGACCCGAAACGCCCCGCGCCGAACATACCTCATTCCCGCGCCAACCAACCTGTGTTTTTCATGCCTTCGTGGTCGACTTGCTCCTTAACCCCGCGACGTCGACGTTCATCGCATTGCAACATGCCCGCTTCTTGGCTAGCGTGCCTAAATCATGGGCAGCACGTTAACAAGCATCAGCCTCGGCGACGGCGTCACCTTGGACACCCCGGTCATCCTCGCTCCGATGTCCGGCGTCACCGACCTGCCGTTCCGCAGGCTGGCCAAGCGCATGGGCACCGGCATGGTGGTCTCCGAGATGATCGCCTCCTGGGCGATGCTGCGGGAGAACCGCAACACGCTGCGCATGGCGGCTCTCGACGAGGGCGCCGGCCCGCGCGCCATCCAGCTCGCCGGCTGCGAGCCGGCGGCGATGGCCGAGGCGGCGCGGATGTGCGTGGACCTCGGCGCCGAGGTGATCGACATCAATTTCGGCTGCCCGGTGCGCAAGGTGGCGGTGGGCCAGATGGCCGGCTCCGCCCTAATGCGCGACGAGGCAGCCGCCGCGCGCCTGCTGGAGGCCACCGCCCAGGCCGTGCCGGTGCCGGTGACGCTGAAGATGCGCATGGGCTGGGACCACGCCAGCCTGAACGCGCCGCGCCTGGCCGCCATCGCCGAGCAGGCCGGCATTCGCATGGTCACCGTGCACGGCCGCACCCGGCAGCAATTCTACACCGGCACGGCGGACTGGGATTTCGTCGCCGGCGTGAAGCAGGCGGTGCGCATCCCGGTGATCGTCAACGGCGACATCACCACAATGGAGGCAGCCGCCGACGCACTGGCGCGGTCCGGCGCGGACGGGGTGATGGTGGGCCGCGGCTGCTACGGGCGCCCCTGGTTCCCGGCGCAGATTGCCCATTTTTTGCGCACTGGGTCCCGCCTGCCGGAGCCCGACCTCGCCACCCAGCAAGCCGTCCTGCTGGAGCACTACGACGCCATGCTGACGCATTTCGGCACCGATGCCGGGCTGCGCCTGGCCCGCAAGCATGTTGCCTGGTACTCGCGCGGTCTGCCTGGCTCGGCGGAGTTCCGCGCTGCGGTCATGCGGCTGGCCGAGGCGCCGGCGGTGGTTGCGCTGATCGGGCGCTTCTACGCGCCGCTGGTCGAGGCCGGGCTGAGCCGCGTCACCGGCGGCGCGGAACTGGAAATGGCGGAGCTGGCAGCATGAGGCTGCCGCTCGCGCGCGCGCGCGCCAGGCTCGCCGTCGTAGGTCAGGCGCCCGACCGCACGGCGGATCCGGCCGCCATGCTCTCCGCCCTGCCGCTGGCCTGCGTGCTGGTCGACACGGAGAACCGCTTCACCTTCGCCAACCCCGCGGCGGAGAGCTTCTTCGGCCTGTCCATCCAACAGCTCCGGCAACTTGCACTGAGCGACCTGATCGCTGCCGACAGCCCCCTGCTGGCGCTGGTCGAGCAGGTACGCAGCATGGACGCGGTGGTCAGCGACCACGATTTGGCCTTCGAGGGACCGCGCCTGCAGCGCCGCGGCGTGACCGTGCAAGGCGCACCGGTGCCCGAGGACCCGGGCTGCGTGATGCTGACACTGCAGGACAGCTCGCCGGCCCGCGCGCTGGACCGGCAACTGAACTTTCGCAGCGCCGCGCGCTCGGTGGCCGGCATGGCGGCGATCCTGGCGCACGAGGTGAAGAACCCGCTCTCGGGCATCCGCGGTGCGGCCCAGCTGCTCGAGAGCACGGCCGCGGATGCCGGCGACCGGGAGCTCGCGGTGCTGATCCGCGACGAGGCCGACCGGATCCGCGCGCTGGTCGAGCGCATGGAGATGTTCAACGAGAAGGGGATCACCCGCGGCGCGGTCAACATCCACCGCGTGCTGGAACACGTGCGCACGCTGGCGCAGACCGGCTTCGCCGCCCACCTGCGCATCGTCGAGAACTACGACCCCTCGCTGCCCCCGGTGCTGGGCAACCGGGACCAGCTGGTGCAGGTGCTGCTCAACCTGGTGAAGAACGCGGCGGAGGCGATCAGCAGCGAGGGCGGCAGCGGCGAGATCACCCTGTGCACCGCCTACCGCCACAGCGTCCGCCTGGCGGTGCCGGGATCGGATCAGCGCGTCCACCTGCCGCTGATGGTCACGGTTCGGGACAACGGGCCCGGGATCCCGGACCACATCCGGCCGCACCTGTTCGAGCCGTTCCTGACCACCAAGCCGACCGGCAGTGGCCTTGGTCTTGCACTGGCGGCGAAGATCGTCGGCGACCATGGCGGGATCATCGAGGTGGAGAGCATGCCCGGGCGGACCGAAGTGCTGCTGCACCTGCCCGTGCTGACCGACGAGACGGAACCGAGTTGACGGCGACATCTGCTCCGGAGCAGGTGCCGATCGGACAGAGCGCCTGATCGCGCCGTGATGCGGTCCGGCTTGATCGAGAGAGTGCATGACCCTGCCCACCGTGCTGGTCGCCGATGACGACCGTTCCATCCGGACCGTGCTGACGCAGGCACTCGGCCGCTCCGGCTACCAGGTGCGAACCACCGGCAACGCCGCCACGCTGTGGCGCTGGGTGGAGGAGGGCGAGGGCGACCTGGTCATCACCGACGTGGTGATGCCGGACGAGAACGGGCTCGACCTGATCCCGCGCATCAAGCGGCTGCGCCCCGACCTGCGGGTCGTGGTGATGAGCGCGCAATCGACGCTGATGACCGCGGTCAAGGCGACGCAGCGTGGTGCCTTCGAATACCTGCCGAAGCCGTTCGACCTCAAGGAGCTGCTCTCGGTGGTGGGCCGGGCGCTGGCCACGCCGCTGCCGGCGGCGGCCCCTGCGGCGCCGGGTGATCCCGAGGAGCGGCTGCCGCTGATCGGGCGCTCGATGGCGATGCAGGACATCTACCGGGTGATCGCCCGGCTCACCACCGCCGACCTCACCGTCATGGTCAATGGCGAGAGCGGCACCGGCAAGGAGCTGGTGGCGCGTGCGCTGCATGATTACGGGCGCAGGCGCGCGGGGCCGTTCGTGGCGATCAACATGGCGGCGATCCCGCGCGAGCTGATCGAGAGCGAGCTGTTCGGCCACGAGCGTGGTGCCTTCACGGGCGCCACCAACCGCAACCAGGGCCGCTTCGAGCAGGCCGCCGGCGGCACGCTGTTCCTCGACGAGATCGGCGACATGCCGCCCGAGGCGCAGACCCGGCTGCTGCGCGTGCTGCAGGAGGGCGAGTTCACCTCCGTCGGCGGCCGCCAGCCGATCCGCGCCAACGTGCGCATCGTGGCCGCCACCCATCGCGACCTGCGCCAGGCGATCCGCGCCGGGCAGTTCCGCGAGGACCTGTACTACCGCCTCAACGTGGTGCCGATCCGCCTGCCGCCGCTGCGCGAGCGGGCCGAAGACGTGGCCGTGCTGGCGCGCCACTTCCTCGACCGCGCGCGCGAAGCCGGGCTGGGGGCCAAGGTGCTGGACCAGGGGGCGATCGACGAGCTGCGCCGCTACCGCTGGCCCGGCAACGTGCGCGAGCTGGAGAACCTGATGCGCAGGCTCGCCGCACTCACGCCGCAGGAGGTGATCACCGCCGAGGTGGTGGCCGCCGAATTGTCCGAGCCGCCATCGAGCGAGTCCGACGAGCAGCACGGCGCGCCGCGCGACCTGGGCCAGGCGGTGGAACGCCACATCAGGTCCATGCTGGCGAGCAGCAGCGACGGCATCCCCACGCGCGACGTCTACGACCAGGTGATCGCCGAGGTGGAACGGCCGCTGATCCGGATGACCTTGGCCGCCACGCGGGGCAACCAGATCAAGGCGGCAGAGATGCTCGGGTTGAACCGGAACACCTTGCGCAAGAAGATCAAGGATCTGGACATACCGGTGGTGCGGGGCGTGGGTTAAGCAAGCAAGCGGTTGTTTTTGGAAAAGAGAACCAAAAACTTTGTGCCCTCGAGTTGGCGTTGAGGGAGGTTCCGCGACAGCAGGACCAAGAGTTTTTTGCTGCTTTTGTTCAAAAAAGCAGGCCTTAGCCCTCTTGCCGGAATGCGGCAGGCCGATGCGTTCCCAATGACCTCACACCAAACTTTTGTTCGCGGAGGCGTTCGGCGTGCAGTAGCGTGGGCGCTCAGGAAGGGTCGAACATGCGGGTTGCCATCATCATTGCGGCGTTTTGCGCTGGGTGCGCCATGATGCCGAGCTACGAGCGCGACAGTGCGATGCGTCCGGCCGCTCTGCTGGACGCCTACCTGGTAGCGCACGGCATGGCCGCAAGCTACGCCCAGAGCCCCTATGCCAACCCGGACGTGGTGCTGCAGCTCGCGCGACTTGACCTGCGCGCGGCCGCCGCGATGCGTGACCACGATAGCGACGCGACCGAACAGGCTGTGGCTGCGCTGACGGCGTTTGCGGCCCGGCAGTCGGCCGAGGGACCGGTTCAGTAAGGCAAGCGGTTCTTTCTGAAAAAGAACTGAAACTTTACCTCTTTTGCTTCGTGTAGCCGAAGACCCTCGGTAGTCGGACTATGAGCCGTCCGCGGCTGGTGCAGCCGTTAACAAATTGGGCTCTGAGGGTTGAGCGCTGACACGGCCCGCTCGGCTGCGTAGTCTCCGGCGATGAACACAGGTTACCAGCCAAAGGTTCTCGTCATCGGCGTGGACCCTTCCACCCTGGACCCGGCCGCGTGGGGTGTCACGGCGGAGCAGAACGCAGTGATACAGGCGGCGATTGCTGCATCCGAGCGGGAGTTCATAGACGCCGGTTACGATGTTACGATGTGCCTGATCGCCCTCGATGCCGACCTGGAGGCCGTCCTGGTCCCGAAAATCCGGGCCAAAACCTGGGATGTGGTCGTGATCGGTGGCGGACTCCGCACACCGCCGGAGCTGCTGGAGTTGTTCGAGCAGGTTACGAACGCTGTCCACCTGCATGCCGCGCAGGCTGCCATCGCTTTCAACACGAACGCTACCGACTGCCTCGAAGCTGCGCAGCGATGGGTCGCACTTCCCGACGACAGCGACCGGCGAGACCGAAGCTGACCTGGAGGAACCAGACTGCAACGTCCCTCGGAAAGCAGGCGCCGCTTTCTCAGTCGCACTCACACCCGGGCGTGGCGCCGTCCGCCTGGCGCGTGATGTGATGGTCGATCCACTCGGAGACCAGCGCGCGCGCTTCGCTCAACCCCGCCTCCGGGTGGTGGATACGATACAACGTCGTGCAGCTCTGGAACGCCGCCATGTCGTCCGTGCCGGCGCGGCGCAATTCGCGGTAGGCGGTCACTACGGCGCGTTCGCATCTCCGTCCGATCTCGGCCACACCCAACTCCAGTTGCGAATCACTCTTAGCTGGAGTTAGGCTAACCCCATTGCCGTCCAGTCGCAACAACCGAGCGCGCGTCAGGTTGCGGCAGGCCCCGCGCCGGGGCAGAACCGGCCTTCGGGCCTGCCTTACCAGACGAAGAGGACGCGAGAACATGGCCGCCGGTGTGGTGACGGACTGGGACAGGGACGCGGCGCTGACCACCGCGCGAATCCTGCTAGAGATCGGCGCGCTCAACTTCCGCCCCGACGAGCCCTACACGCTCACCTCAGGCTGGAAGTCGCCCGTCTACATCGACTGCCGCAAGATCATCTACTTTCCCCGTGCCCGCGCCCGCATCTGCGAACTGGGCGTGGAGAAGCTGAACCGCCACGTCGGCTACGAGCAGATCGAGGTGGTGGCCGGCGGCGAGACGGCCGGCATCCCGTTCGCCGCCTGGATCGCCGACCGGCTGCAGACGCCGATGGCCTACGTTCGCAAGCAGCCGAAAGGCTTCGGCAAGAACGCGTTGATCGAGGGCGACGTGCCGGACGGCCGCCGCACCCTGCTGGTCGAGGACCTGACCACCGACGGCCGCTCGAAGATCAAGTTCACCCAAGCGCTGCGAGACGCCGGTGCGATCGTCAACCACGCCTTCGTGGTGTTCTACTACGGCGTGTTCCCCGGCAGCCTGGAGAAGCTGGCGCAGATGGACATCCAGCTGCACCACCTCTGCACCTGGTGGGACGTGCTGGAGGCGTGCCGCGACCGGCCTTACTTCCCCGAGCATCATCTGGCCGAGGTGCGGCGTTTCCTGGAGAACCCGGTGGCCTGGTCGAAGGCGCATGGGGCGGATGTCGAGGCGGCGGCGAAGTAAGAAAGCGGTTCTTTTTTGAAAAAAAGAACCAAAAAACTTTTATCTTCTCGGCCGAGCCCTTCCTGCACAGTCCGCGACAGCCGAGACAAAAGCTTTTTGCTTCTTTTTCTCGAAAAAGAAGGCCTTCCTTCCTTCTTGCCCAACGTGTACATTAACGCCGTTTAGGGGAGCACACCCTAACACCAAGGAGGGCAAGTCCGATGGCAGCCGAGCACGTAGACGTCCTGATCATCGGCGCCGGCCTGTCCGGCATCGGCGCCGGCTGCCACCTCAAGATGCAGTGCCCGAAGAAGACCTACGTGGTGCTGGAAGGCCGCGCCACGCTGGGCGGCACCTGGGACCTGTTCCGCTACCCCGGCATCCGGTCGGACTCCGACATGCACACGCTCGGCTACGTCTTCCGCCCCTGGACGGAGGCGCGCGCCATCGCCGACGGCCCGGCCATCCTGAACTACATCAAGGAAACCGCGGCCGAATACGGCGTGGACAAGCACATCCGCTACAGCCACCGGGTGGTCCGCGCCGACTGGTCCACCGAGGACGCGCTGTGGACCGTGCACGCCGAGCGGGGCCCTGACCGCGAGGCGGTGGTGTTCACCTGCGGCTTCCTGTTCACCTGCAGCGGCTACTACAACTACGAATCCGGCTACACCCCCGACTTCGCCGGCCGCGAGGATTTCTCCGGCCAGGTGGTCCACCCGCAATTCTGGCCGGAGGACCTCGAGGTCGCCGGCAAGCGCGTGGTGGTGATCGGCAGCGGTGCGACGGCGGTGACGCTGGTGCCGGCGCTGGCCAAGACCGCGGCGCACGTGACCATGCTGCAGCGCTCGCCCAGTTACGTTGCGTCGCGCCCTGGCGAAGACGCGCTCGCCAACTGGCTACGCCGCAACCTGCCCGGCAAGCTCGCCTACAGCATCACCCGGTGGCGCAACGTCGGGCTGTCGCTGTTTCTCTACCGGACGGCACGGCGCAACCCCGCCGGCTTCAAGAAGCGCCTGATCGACCTGGTCAGCGCAGAGCTCGGCCCGGATTACGACGTGGCCACCCACTTCACCCCGAAATACAACCCGTGGGACCAGCGGCTCTGCCTGGTGCCCGACTCCGACCTGTTCGCCTCCATCCGCGACGGCAAGGCGTCGGTGGTGACCGACACCATCGAGCGCTTCACCGCAGACGGCATCGCGCTCACCTCCGGCCAGGCGCTGGAAGCCGACATCATCGTGACGGCCACCGGCCTGAAGATGCAGATCCTCAGCGGCATGTCGGTGAGCGTGGACGGCGTGCGCGTCGATTTCAGCAAGTCGATGAACTACAAGGGCATGATGTATTCGGACGTGCCGAACATGGCCACCGCGTTCGGCTACACCAACGCGTCCTGGACGCTGAAGGCGGACCTCACCTGCTCCTACGTGTGCCGCATGCTGAACTACATGGACCAGCGCGGCTACGTCGAAGCGATGCCCAAGCGTGACGAGCGCGTGGCCGACGCGCCGTTCCTGGACTTCAGCTCGGGCTACGTGCAGCGCGCGCTGGCCGAACTGCCGCGGCAAGGCACCACGAAGCCTTGGAAGCTGAACCAGAACTACGCGCTGGACGTGCTGGCGCTGCGGTTCGGCAAGCTGGATGATGGGACGATGGTGTTTACAAGGCGGGCGCAGAAGGCGAAGGCAGCTTAAGAAAGAAAGCGGTTCTTTTTTGAAAAAAAGAACCAAAAAACTTTTGTTCCCTTGGATACACGCTGAGGGAAACTCCGCGACAGCCGGACCAAAAGTCTTTTGCTTCTTTTCGTCAGAAAAGAAGGCCTTGCTTTCTTCAAACCGTCTCCAGGTGCAAATACTCATGCACCGCCTGCACCACCACCGACCCCTCGCCCACGCTGGACGCCACGCGCTTCACAGACCCGGACCGGATGTCGCCCACCGCGTAAATCCCGCGCCGGCTCGTCGCAAACGGTGAAGACGGAGTCTCGCCAGTCTCCGACTTGCCGGTCAGCACGAAGCCTTTCTCGTCCAGCGCCAGGCAGCCGCGCACCCACTCCGAATTCGGCTCCGCACCGATCATCACGAACACGCTGGTGACGTCGCGCGTCTCGCTCGCGCCGGTCCTGCTGCAGGTCCACGTCACGCGGCGCAGGAACGCGTCACCGTCCAGGGCAGTGATCTCCGTGCACGGGTGCAGCGTGATCTTCGGCGAACTCTCGATACGCTGCACCAGGTAGTCGCTCATCGTCTCTGCCAGGCGCTCGCCGCGCACCAGCACGTGCACGTGGGCCACGGTGCGCGAGAGGAACACCGCGGCCTGCCCCGACGAGTTGCCGCCGCCCACCACCACCACTTCCTCGCCGGTGCACAGCGAGGCCTCGGTGCCGGTGGCGGCGTATTGTATGCCCTGCCCCTCGAAACGTTCGTAGCCCGCCACGTCCAGCTTGCGGTAGCGCGCGCCGGTGGCGACGATGACGCTGCGCGCCTGCACGCGGTGCCCATCCTCCAGCTCCAGCCGGTACGGGTCGGCCGCGCACTCGATGCGCCGCACCGCGCGGCTAACGGCCAACCGCGCGCCGAACTTCTGCGCCTGCACTTGCGCGCGCCCTGCCAGCGCCTGGCCGGAGATGCCGGTGGGGAAGCCCAGGTAGTTCTCGATCTTCGACGACGTGCCCGCCTGCCCGCCCGGCGCCAGCTTCTCGATGACGATGGTGGCCAACCCTTCGGACGCGGCGTACACCGCGGCTGCCAGCCCTGCCGGCCCGGCACCCACCACCGCCACGTCGAACACCTGATCCGGGTCGACCGTCTCGGTCAGGCCCAGCTCGTCTGCCAGCGCCATCACGCTCGGCCGGCGCAGCAGCCGCTCGCCGGGCGCCACCACCACCGGCAGCTCGTCCGCGCCGACGTGGAAACACGCGAGGAACCCCTCCGCGTCCGCATCCTGCCCGGTGTCGAGCAGCCGGTGCGGATAGCCGTTGCGTGTCAGGAAGGTCTCGATCGCCAGCGTCTCCGCCGCGTGCCCGGGGCCCACGACCACCACGCCGCCCTGAAAGTGGCGGATGAACCCGGTGCGCCGCAAGATAAAGGCGCGCATCATGATCTCGCCGATGTCGGCCTCGGTGCCCACCATGCGGCGGAAGTCGATGCGCTTGACGCGCACCACCTCGGTATCCTCGGCGGCACGCCCGCTCACCAGTATCTCGCGGTCGTTGAACAAATCCAGCTCGCCGGTGAACTGGCGCGGGCCATGGCGTGTGATGACGTGCTCGGCGCCGTGCCCGTCGGTCTCCAGCACGTCGATGGCGCCGGACGTCACCAGGAACAGGTCCACGCCGCGCTGGCCACGCTGGAACACCAGGGTGCCGGCGGGCAGCCGCTCGGGCACGCCATAGGCGGTCACGCGGTCGGCCATCTCCTGCGGCAGGCGCGGGTGGATCTGGGCTTCGCGCTCGTACGGGTCGGTGGGGTCGGGCTCGGCGTCCATGTGCATCTACTTTCGGAAGCGGTTGTTTTTTGAAAAAATACCGAAAAACTTTTGCTTCCAGGGGCGGGGTTTCACGGCCGGCAGCTTGGCACCACGTCAGAGGCCTCGGCTGCAGGTATAGAAGCAGTGCCGAATACGGAGGAAAATCCCGATGGACAGCCTGTCGCCGCTCGCGCCCGCAGCGCCGTTCACGCTCAGCGAGGAACAGCACGCCATCGTCGCCATGGCGCGCGGCTTCGCCGACAACCAGATGGCACCCTACGCCCTGGCCTGGGACGAGGCGAAGCACTTCCCCGTGGACGTCATCCGCGCAGTGGCCCCGCTCGGCATGGCAGGCATCTACGTGGCCGAGGAACACGGCGGCTCCGGCCTCGGCCGGCTGGACTCGGCACTGATCTTCGAGGCGCTCTCCACCGGCTGCCCGTCCATCGCCGCCTACATCAGCATCCACAACATGGTCACCTGGATGATCGACCGCTTCGGCAGCGCCGCGCAGCGCGCCGCCTGGATCCCGCGCCTGTGCAGCATGGAGCTGCTCGGCGCCTACTGCCTGACCGAGCCCGCCTCCGGCTCGGACGCGGCCGCCCTCTCCACCCGCGCCCGCCAGGACGGCGGCGACTACGTGCTGGATGGCACGAAGCAGTTTATCTCCGGCGCCGGCGCCGCCGACCTCTACGTGGTCATGGCGCGCACCGGCGGCCCGGGTGCCGCCGGCGTTTCCGCCTTCCTGGTCGAGCTCGGCACGCCCGGCCTCAGCTTCGGCGCCAACGAACGCAAAATGGGCTGGAACGCACAGCCTACCCGCCAGGTGATCCTCGACGCAGTGCGGGTGCCGGCCGCCCACCGCCTCGGCGAGGAAGGCACCGGCTTCAGGATGGCGATGGCGGGCCTGGACGGCGGGCGGCTGAACATCGCCGCCTGCTCGCTGGGCGGGGCGCAGAGCGCGCTGGAGAAGTCGCTCGCCTACATGGCCGAACGCCGCGCCTTCGGCCAGAAGCTCACCGACTTCCAGGCGCTGCAGTTCCGCCTGGCGGACATGTCCATCGATTTGGAAGCCGCCCGCTCCATTCTCTGGCGCGCGGCCGCGGCGCTGGACGCGCGCGCGGCCAACGCCACCATGCTGTGCGCCAGTGCGAAGCGGTTCGTTACCGACGCCGGCTTCAACGTTGCCAACCAGGCTTTGCAGTTGCATGGCGGTTATGGATACCTGGCGGATTACGGGGTGGAGAAGATCGTGCGCGATCTGCGCGTGCATCAGATACTGGAAGGCACCAACGAGATCATGCGGGTGATCGTCGCGCGGGGGCTGCTGAAGTGAAGCAGGCAAACGGTTCTTTTTTGAAAAAAACAACTAAAAAACTTTTGTCTCCTGGGCACCCGATTTCGGAGACTCCGCGACAGCGCTGACAAAAGCTTTTTGCTTCTTTTTCTCGAAAAAGAAGCGCTTGCTTTCCGTAACGTTCAACGAGGCCCGATGCCCGACATCAGCACACGCATTGAAGGCCGCGCCGGCCGTATCACCCTAGACCGCCCGAAAGCGCTCAACGCGCTCGACCTGCCGATGGTGCAAGCGATCAGCGCCGCGCTGGACGCGTGGGCCAGCGACCCTGCAGTGCAGCTCGTCATCCTGGACGGCGCCGGCGACCGCGCGATGTGTGCCGGCGGCGACATCCGCATGATCGCCGAAGCCTCCCGCCGCGGCGACAGCGCGACCATCCGCGCGTTCTTCGCCGCGGAGTACGCGATGAACCTGCAGATCGCGCGCTTCCCCAAACCATACGTGGCGCTGATGGACCGCGTGGTGATGGGCGGCGGCGTGGGCGTCGCCGCGCACGGCTCGGTGCGCATCGTCACCGAGCGCCTGGTGCTGGCGATGCCGGAGACGGCGATCGGCTTCGTCCCCGACGTTGGCGCCACCTGGCTGCTCAGCCGCAAGCTTCCGGTCGGGCTGCATCTGGGGCTGACAGGCGCGCGCATCGGCGCCGGCGACGCAATCCTGGCGGGGTTGGCGGATTACTACGTGCCGTCCGAGCGGCTGACCGGCTTGGTGGCGTCGCTCTGCGCCTGTGCAAGTGCGGCCGAGGTTGCGTCCTGCGTGGAGGCCCTGGCCGAGCCGCCGCCGCCGGCCGAGACATGCGCCGACCGTGCGTGGATGGACGAGTGCTACCGCCACCCCACGATGGAGCTGATCGACGCGGCGTTGCACGCCCACGACCATCCTGCTGCAAAGGCCGCCGCGGCCGAGATCGCGTCGAGGTCACCGACCGCGCTGAAGGTGACGTTGCGTGCGCTTCGCGAGGCAGAGGCGATGGACAGCCTGGAGCAAGCGTTGGCGCAGGAGCTGACGCTGGCGATGACGACGACGCGGGAGCATGACTTCAGGGAGGGCGTGCGCGCGGTGCTCGTGGACAAGGACCGCAACGCGGCGTGGCGGCCGGCGAGCCTTGCGGAGGTGACGCCGGAGATGGTGGACGGATACTTCGGGTAGGCAAGCAAGCAGTTCTTTTCTTGAAAAAAGAACCAAAACTTTTGCTCCCGGGGTACACGCCGGCGGAGGAGTCCGCGACAGCCGAGACAAAAGCTTTTTGCTTCTTTTTCTCGAAAAAGAAGGCCTTGCCTTCCTCGTTTGGAGCCGCCCCGATGTTCACCACCAGCACCGACCCCCGCGGCGTCGCCACCCTCACGCTGACCAACCCGCAGCGCCACAACGCCTTCGACGACGCGCTGATCGCCAGCCTCACCGATGCTTTCGCCACCCTGGGCCAAGACGAGCACGTGCGCGTGGTGGTGCTCGCCAGCACCGGGCGCAGCTTTTCCGCCGGCGCCGACCTGGGCTGGATGGCGCGCATGGCCGCCTACGGCGAGGCCGAGAACATCGCCGACGCCGCGGCGCTCGCCGGGCTGATGCGCACGCTGGACCGGCTGGGCAAGCCCACTATCGCCGCGGTGCAGGGCGCGGCGTATGGCGGCGGCGTGGGCCTGGTGGCGTGCTGCGACGTGGCGGTGGCCAGCGAGGCGGCGCGCTTCTGCCTCAGCGAGGTCAAGCTCGGCCTGATCCCGGCCGCCATCAGCCCGTTCGTGATCAACGCCATCGGCGCACGCCAGGCCCGCCGCTACTTCACCACCGCGGAGGTGTTCACCGCAGCACGCGCGCGCGAGATCGGGCTGGTGCACGAGGTGGTGCCGGCGGCCGAGCTGGACGCGGCCTGCGCGGCGGTGGTCGACGCACTGCTGCTGGGCGCGCCGCATGCGCAAGCGGAGGCAAAATCGCTGGTGTTCCTGTGCGAGGGCCGCGCGGTGGACGACGCGCTGTCGGCGGAGACGGGGCGCCGCATAGCCGCAGCGCGGGTGAGCGCGCAGGGACGCGAGGGGGTGAGCGCGTTCCTGGAGCGGCGGCAGCCTGACTGGGTTCTCACGCCTGCGCCGGGTTTGCCCGCGTGAGCGTGTCGAGGAAGCAAGGCCTTCTTTTTCGAAATGAAGAAGCAAAAAGCTTTTGCGTACGCTGTCGCGGACTACTGAAACGACACGCTTCACCAACGCGCACCCAACAGAAACAAAAGTTTTTTGGCTCTTTCTTTCAAAAAAAAACCGCTTGCTTGCTGGCTGTAACTCAGGCGCCGCGCATCGCCACCTGCTGCTCGAGTGCACGCACTTGAATGCCGAGACCAAGCTGCCCGCGCGGCCCGCCTCGCTGCGCTTATTGCTCCCGTTCCTGCGTCCCTACCGCTGGCCGGTGGCCGGCGCGACCTTGGCGTTGCTGTTCACCACCGGGCTGACGCTGGGCATCGGCCAGGGCCTGCGCCGGCTGATCGACAGCGGGTTCGGCAGCCACGGCGCGGGCGGCCACAGCACCGCCGGCCTGAACATCGCCGCACTCGGTTTGTTCGGCGTGGTGGCGGCGCTGGCGATGGCCACCTACGCGCGGTTCTCGCTGATCGCCTGGCTTGGCGAACGCGTGGGTGCGGACCTCCGGCGCGCGCTGTACGACCACGTCATCACCCTCTCGCCCGGTTTCTTCGAGACCGCGCGCACCGGCGACATTCTCTCGCGCATGACCGCGGATACCGGGCTGCTGCAGGCGCTGGTCGGCTCGTCTATTTCGATGTGGCTGCGCAGCATGCTGACCGTGGTGGGCGCGCTGGGCCTGCTGGTGGCCACCAGCCCGAAACTCGCCGGCATCGTGGTGCTGGTGGTGCCGATCGTTGTGGTGCCGCTGATCGCCTTTGGCAGGCGGGAGAAACGCTTCTCCCGCGCCGCGCAGGACCGCATCGGCGACCTTGGCGCCTACGCGGAGGAGACGTTGGCCGCGCTATCCACCGTGCAGGCCTTCACCCACGAGCCGATCGACCGCGCGATGTTCGCTGTGCGGGTGGAGGATTCGGTCGCCGCCGCGGTGCGCCGGATCCGCACCCGCGCACTGCTGATCCTGGTGGTGATTCTGCTCGGTTTCGGCGCCATCACCTTCAGCCTGTGGGTGGGCGGGCGCGACGTGATCGCCGGCCGCATGTCAGGCGGGGATCTCGCCGCCTTCGTGTTCTACGCGGTGATCCTGGCCGGCGCCGGCGGCACGCTGTCCGAACTGTGGGGCGAGATGCAGCGCGCCGCGGGTGCGGCCGACCGGCTGACCGAGCTGCTGGCCGAGCGCTCCGCCATCGGAGCCCCCGCTCACCCGCAGCGCTTCCCGACCGTCTCGCTCGGCACACTGGCGCTGGAGGGCGTCACGTTCCGCTACCCCTCGCGGCCCGAGGCTGCTGCGCTGGACTCGCTCAGCTTCGACGTGCGGCCTGGCGAGACGGTAGCGCTGGTGGGCCCGTCCGGCGCCGGCAAGACCACTGTGTTCCAGCTGCTGCTGCGCTTCTACGACGCGCAATCCGGCACCGTGCGCGTGGACGGCGTGGACGTCCGCAACGCCGACCCGGCAGCCCTGCGCGCGCGCATCGCCGTGGTGCCGCAAGACCCGGTGATCTTCAGCGCCAACGCCTGGGAGAACATCCGCTACGGCCGCCCCGATGCGACCGACACCGAGGTGCGCGCGGCCGCGCAGGCGGCGTCGGCGGAGTTCCTCTTCGAGCTGCCGTCAGGCCTGGACACGTTCCTCGGCGAGAAAGGCGTGCGCCTGTCCGGCGGCCAGCGCCAACGCGTGGCGATCGCGCGCGCCATGCTGCGGCGCGCGCCGATCCTGCTGCTGGACGAAGCAACCAGCGCGCTCGACGCGGAGAGCGAAGCCGCCGTGCAGCATGCACTGGCGGTGCTGGCACATGGTTGCACCACGCTGGTGGTGGCGCACCGGCTGGCGACGATACGGCGTGCGGACAGGATCGTGGTGATCGAACGCGGCCGGGTGGTTGCGGAAGGCTCGCACGACGCGCTGGTGCGGGAGACGGGGTTGTACGCGCGGTTGGCGGAGCTGCAGTTCTGACGTTGAGGGAAGGCAAAGCAAGGCAAGCGGTTCTTTTTTGAAAAAAAGAACCAACAAACTTTTGCTCTCGTTCGGTGTGCGTTGTCGAGACATGTCGTTTCAACGGTCCACGACAGCATCATGTGCGCTGATTGGCATCCAGATACGTATGGCAAATAGCGACCTGCTTGCACCTGCTTCTTTGACCTGAATTCCTGAATAAAGCGTCTGGGGTAGACAAGCTTTACGCTGTCGCGGCCGTGTTGAAGCTTACGCGACAACGCCACACCTTAGTCTGTCCTCGGCACGAGACACGCCGACTTACGCGTGTTAACGTGCACGATGATCAGCAGCCTTAAACGTTGGCTCTTGTTGAGCTTACAGGACTGTCGATCGGCAATCCGAAAACACAACGTACCCTGTCGAGTAGCAGTCCGGGATGTTTGGTCCTGCTGTCGGGGAAGCATCTGCAAAGCGCGCGAATAAGGAATTTTGTAGGCGTTTCGTTCGAGAGAATGCTTGCCTTGCTTCGCCACCGCTCAGGTCTAGGGGCGCTGGTATTGATACCAATTGTCTAAAACAGACTACTGCGCTGTCGCGGCGGACTGAAACAACTCGCTCCACCCCCGCACACTCAACGGAAACAAAAGTTTTTGGTTGTTTCAAAAAAGAACCGCTTGCCTTGCCGTGCCTCACTTAGAACTTCAGCGCCGCGTTCATCCCTATCGTGAGTGGCCGCAGCGTGAAGCCCTGCAAGTTGCGAGTCGGCACCCCGAGATAATCGAACTCGTAGATCGGCGAGGCCGAGCCCTGGATGTCGGGCCGCTGAATGACCTTGTTGTTGTTGGTGAGGTTTCTGCCGAACACGGTCACTTCCCAGCGGCCGAAATCCAGCCCCGCTGAAGCATCGAGCGTGATGTAGGACGGGCGTTTGTAATCCGGGTTGGTGTCGATCACCACGCCGTGGCTCTCGCCCACCCAGTTGGGTGCTATGGTGACGTATCCGCTGATGTCGTCGGAAATCCTGAACGCCTGCTTGATGTCGGCGCTAAGGTTGAAGTCGGGTACGCCGGGCACCTTCTCGCCGGCAAAGGTGCCGGCTAGCACGTTGTTGTTGATCTCCACGCCGTGGTTCAGCGTGGCGTTCAGCACGCTGCCGGACAGGCCCATCGTCAGGCTGTCGGTAACGACGCCGCGGACCTCGAACTCGGTACCGTAGCTTTTGGCGTTGCCGGCGTTGGTCTGGAACTCGTCGCCGGAGGTGACCAGCGGGATCTCCGTCTGGATGTCGTCCCAGATGATGTAGAATACGTCCGCGCTGAAGGTGAGCCGGCCGCCGAACAACCTTCCCTTGTCGCCGAGTTCGAAGTTCCACACCTTGTCTGGCCCGAAGCTGCTGGGCGCTGCGGAACGCAAGCCGAGCTGGGCCAGGTCGTAGCTCGGCGTGCCGGAATCGGCTGCTTCGGCGGCGAGGTAGGCAATGCGGCGGTTCTCGCTACCGAGCCGGAAGCCTTTCGACGCGTTCGCGTAGATCGTGTTGTTGGGTGTGACGTCCCAGCCGACCGCGAACTTCGGCAGGAAGGTGTAGAAGTGGCTGACGCTGGTCACCAGGCCAGCGTTGCCGTAGTCGTAGAAGTAGTTCTGGAACGTGCTCTCGCCGTCGCGCGCGTATTGGTAGCGTGCGCCGGCGGTCAGCCGCACGTTGGGCAGCGGGTAGTAGGTGCCCTCGCCGAACACTGCGTACTGTGCGGTGTCGTAGGACGTGACGCCCTGGAACACCTCGTCGTTGACGATGGCACCTGGGAAGGTGCCGTACAGCACGTCGGGGTCCGACGTGCTCACTCCGTACTGGCTGAACAGCTTGGAGGCGCCGTTGACGAACTCGGTGTCGGTCGAGGTGGTGTGTTCGTCGGAGTAGTACAGCCCGGCAATCCAGGTGAACGGCAGTGCGCTCTCGCCGGGAACGTACGGTTTGGACACCAGGCGCACTTCTTCGGACCATTGCCGGACGGTGTTGCTGTAGTACGTCGCGCTCGGACGGTTGTTGAGCGCGTTGAACAGCCCGTCCGGCGCACCGAACACCGGATTGTTGTTGGCGTCCGTGCAGGTGACGTCCGGGTCCATCGGGTTGCAGAGATACACGGACAGGTTGTCGTAGATGGAGCTGTCGAGCGTGCGGGTGAACTGGCGTTCGTAGTTGCCGGTCACCGCTATCAGGTTGGCGAATCCGAAATCCGCGTTGGCGGTGAACGCGGGCACGATCAGCGTGTCGCGGCCTGGTTCTGCCACCTGCTTGGGCGTTTGGTCGTGCGGTAGGTCGAGGTACTGTGCGTCGGAGTCGCGCTGGTCGAAACGTTGAAAGAACGCGCTTGGCGTTATGGTCAGCCAGTCGTTGGGCGTCCACGTCAGCGTGCCGCGCACCACGTTGAAGTCCGTCGAATTAATGCCGTTCTTGATAGAGGCACCCGTCGCCGGGTTGATGTTGTTGATGTAGCCGCTGTCCGAACCGGTCTCGCCGGCCAGGCGCAGCGTGAGGTCCTTGCCGAGCGGGATGTTGACCACGCCCTGCTCGTCCCAGTTCACGCCGCCATGGTAGGTGCCGGACAGTTCGGAGAACACGTTGCCGTCCAGCTTGCCCGGCTCGGGCGGGTTGCTGACGTAGCGCAACGTGCCGCCCAGCGCGCTGGCGCCGTATAGCGTGCTCTGCGGACCGCGCAGCACTTCGAGTCGCTGGATGTCGAGGAAGCGCGGCTCGACCGCACCTTCGGTGGGCAGGTTGCGGGTGGTGAGCGAGACGTCGTCCAGGTACAGCGCCACGGTGGCGGTGCCGGCGGAGCTCGAGATGCCGCGTATCTCCAGGTTGGACAGCCCCTCGCCGGCCTGGCTGGAAAACGACAGGTTGGGCACCGAGCGGGTGAGGTCGGGGAAGTTCTGTATGTGGGCGGCGCGGATCTGCGCGCCGCTCAGCACCGTGACGCTCAGCGGCACCTTGCGCACGTTTTCCCGGCGTTTCTGCGCGGTGACGGTGATTTCCTCGACTCGGGAGGGCAGCGCCGGCGCGGTCGGTTGGGTTTCGGGGTTGATCGGCGCCGGCGGCGTCGGCGGTTGCGCGCGGGCGGGAGACGCCAAAGCGAGACAAATGGACGCCAAGCCGATGCCGCTACGGAAACCTGCCACCGAACCGTTCCCCCAATCAGGTTGCTGGAGCGGATTGAAGCAGGTTTTATGCCAGGGAAGAAAGCAGTTCTTTTTTGAAAATAGAACCAAAAATTTCTGACTCCGCTGTTGCGCGCTTACCGGCGAGCGCGCGACAGCGGAGTCAAAAGTCGTTTGCTTCTCTTCAGAAAAGAAGGTCTACCTTACTTCACTGGCAACTCAAGCACTCCTCGTAATTGGTCGCCGGCGCCGCTGCAATCGGCACAGGCATCGGATCGTTCGCCACCAAATCGATCAACGAGGATTTCGGCATGTCGCTCACCGTGTCCGCCCGCTGAATCGACAGCGAGCGGCAGTAGTAAAGCGACTTCATCCCGCGCTTCCACGCCAGCAGATGTATCTCGTGCAGGTCGCGCTTGTGGACGTTGGCGGGAAGGAACACGTTCACCGACTGGCTCTGGCACACGTAGGGCGTGCGGTCGGCCGCGTGTTCGATGATCCAGCGCTGGTCCAGCTCGAAGGCGGTCTTGTACACCGCGCGCTCCTGCTCGGTGAGGAAGTCCAAGTGCTGCACGCTGCCGGAGCGCAGCGTGATGGACGACCACACGTCCTCGTTGTCCATGCCGCGTGCTGCCAGCAGTTGCTGCAAGTGCCGGTTGCGCACGGTGAAGCTGCCGGACAGCGTCTTTTGCAGGAAAACATTGGCCGCGATCGGCTCGATGCCCGGGCTGGCGTTGCCGGCGATGACCGAGATGCTGGCGGTGGGTGCGATGGCGATCTTGTGTGAGAAGCGCTCCATCACGCCGAAATCGGCGGCGTCCGGGCAGGCGCCACGCTCCTCGGCCAAAAGTCGCGAGGCGGCGTCTGCCTGTTCGCGGAGCTGCTTGTGCATCCGCTTGTTCCACACCTTGGCAATCACGCTCTCGAACGGCACGTTCTGCGACTGCAGGAAGGAGTGAAACCCCATCACGCCCAGCCCCACCGAACGCTCGCGCGCGGCGGCATACTTGGCGCGGTCCATCTCGTGCGGCGCGCGGTCGATGAAGTCCTGCAGCACGTTGTCGAGGAACCGCATGGTGTCCTCGATGAACAGCGGATGGTCTTTCCAGTCGAACCAGGTCTCCAGGTTCACCGAGGACAGGCAGCACACAGCCGTGCGCTGGCGGCCGTACTGGTCCAACCCCGTCGGCAAGGTAATCTCGCTGCACAGATTCGAGGTCTTTACCTCCAGCCCGGCGAGTTTGTGGTGGTCGGGACGCGCGTTGTTCACGTGGTCGGAGAACACCAGGTACGGCTCGCCGGTCTCCACGCGTGCGATCAGGATGCGTATCCACAACGAACGCGCGGAGATCTGCCGCACGATGCTCTGGTCTTTCGGCGAGCGCAGCGACCACATCTCGTCGGCTTCCACCGCGCGCATGAAGTCGTCCGGCAGCAATATGCCGTGGTGCAGGTTCGGCGCCTTGCGATTCGGGTCGCCACCGGTGGGCCGGCGTATCTCGATGAACTCCTCGATCTCCGGATGGCTCACCGGCAGGTACACCGCGGCCGACCCGCGGCGTAGCGAGCCCTGGCTGATGGCCAGCGTCAGGCTGTCCATCACCCGGATGAACGGGATGACGCCGCTCGTCTTGCCGTTCTGGCCGACCTTCTCGCCGATCGACCGCAGATTGCCCCAGTAGCTGCCGATGCCGCCGCCCTTGCTGGCCAGCCAGACGTTCTCGTTCCAAAGGCCGACGATGCCGTCGAGGCTGTCGGACGCTTCGTTGAGGAAGCAGGAGATCGGCAGGCCGCGCTGGGTGCCGCCGTTGGACAGCACTGGGGTCGCCGGCATCAGCCACAGCCGGCTGATGTAGTCGTACAGACGCTGCGCATGCGCCGCGTCGTCGCCGTAGAAGCTGGCCACGCGGGCAAACAGATCCTGGTAGGACTCGCCAGGCAGCAGGTAGCGGTCGTCCAGCGTGGAACGGCCGAAATCGGTGAGCAGCGCGTCGCGGCTGCGGTCGACGCGGACCTGGTGTCGGCCCCTCATCTGCACGGCGTCGTCCAGCAAGGCGATCTCTCCAAATTCACGATTCGTCATGCCGTCCATCCTGCTCTGCCCCTGCTGCGCGTCAAGCTTGATACCACCATATGTGGGAAGCACGCCACGCAATAACACAAGATGATGGTAGGCGACCTTAAATCGGGAGTTTACTCAAGCAGGGTGGCGGACGCGTCAGCAAGCAAAAGCAAGGCCTTCGTTTTCGAGAAAAAGAAGCAACAGCTTTTGCGAGCGCTGTCGCGGACGGCTGAGGCGACACCTCTCACCCCGGCGCACCTCAGGAGACAAAAAGTTTTTTGTTTTTCAAAAAAGAACCGCTTGCTTCCTGTCGCCCTCCACCGCGAGGGCAAACGTGCAACGCCCCAGCTAACCTGCGATCAAGCGACATGACCAGGCCTGGCCCATCCCTGACCACCACCACCGGAAAAGACGAGTCGCTCGAGGCGATGCGCGGCCTGGCGGCCATGGTCGTCGTCTTCTGGCACCTGTTGCTTGCCTTCGATCCGGAGCGGTCCGGCGCATTGGCGCAGTTCCCGCACGCCCTTTCCTGGATCGGGTGCCCGTGGTTCGGGCTGGTCAACGGCCCGGCAGCTGTGGGTTTCTTCTTTGTGCTGTCCGGCTACGTGCTCACGAAGCGCAGCCTGCAGGCCGGCGACTCGGCGAGCCTGGCACGCGGCGCGGTCAAACGCTGGCCGCGGCTCGCCGGCACGGTCGGCCTGACCTGCCTGATCAGCTGGGCGCTGTTCCCGCTCGGGCTGTACCGCAACCAGCAGGCCGGCGCGCTCACCCATTCGTTCTGGCTGTCGCATTTCGGCGTCGGCCGGCTGGGGCCTACGCTGGTGCCTGATGTCTGGGACGCGCTGTGGCAAGGGGTGTACTTCACCTTCATCACCGGTGCGGCCACCTACAACAGCAGCCTGTGGACCATGCGTGTGGAGTTCGCCGGCAGCTTCGTGGCTTTCGGCCTGGCGCTCGCGTTGCTTCCCCTGCGCCCCGGCAGGGCGCGAACGGCGCTGCTCGTCACCGCCTGTGTCGCCTGTTTCGGCATCGATCCGTGGCTGGTGAGCTTTCCCCTGGGCGTGGCACTTGCGTGCGCGGCCGGGCGCCCGCGTCGGGCGGCGCTGCCGCTGTGGAGCCTGCCGCTCCTCGCCGCCGCTGCCTACGCCGCGTCATGCTACTCCGGCAACTCCGCGGTTGGCCGCTGGTGCCTCGACCAGCTCGGTTTCGTCATGCCGGAACCTCTGGTGTTCGGCGTTGGTGGCACGCTCGGGTTGGCGCTCGTCGTGTTCAACCCGGCCGGGCGTCGCCTGCTGAGCGGCAGTCCCGCCCGGCTGCTCGGCCGACTGTCTTTTCCGATCTACCTGCTGCACCTTCCGGTGCTGATGTCGGCCGGGTGCTACGCGTTCTTGCAGGCAGGGGGAACCACCTTTGGCATCGCTGCGGGCATCGTTACGACGTTTTTGGTGACGTTGCTGGTTGCCTGGCCGATGGCCTGGTTCGATGTTTGGTGGGCGCGGCGTGTCGACGGGGTTGTGCGGAGGGAAGCGAAGCAAGCAGTTCTTTATTAAAAACCAAAAACTTTCGTCTTCTGGGCAGGCGTTTCCGGATACTTCGTGGCAACGCCGGGAACAGCTTTTTGCCAGCTTGGAAAAACAGACTTTCAGTTTGCCACGCGCGGCGCTCCGGTGTTGAACACCATCCCGATCCCCATCCAGCCGGACACGTGCGAAATCTCCAGGATCGTCCGCGTCGTCCTGTGCTGCAGCTTCAGTTCTGCCCACGTACGCCTGATGCCGCCATTTTCGCTGTCATACTCCGCACCGTTGATGTCGTGGAACGCAACGACGCTGGACGAGCGCCCGACATGGAGCCAATCCCGCCTTGAATCATCGTAGGAATGGCTGCCGTCGATGAACGCCAGGTCGAAAGACTGGCCTGCGAAGTGGCCGCTGGTGGCGGGCGCCGCTTTCACGATCGGCAGGATGGCGGCGAAGTATTCGAAATCGACCAGCTGATCGACCACGTCGACGGCGGTGTACACCAGTCCAGGGTTCAGCCGCGACAGATACGCGGCCGCGAAATACGCCGTCGCACCGCGATAGACGCCGATCTCGATGGCGCTCGCCGGCCTGCTGGCTCCGGCAAACAGCAGGTAGTCGGTGTACTCGGTGGGCACCTGCAGCATACCGTAATCGACGGGGTTCATCGCCTCGGTGAAAGCAGCCAGTCCGCGCCAATCCTTGTAAGCGAGGCCGGATTGCAGCACGCAACTCAACAGGAAGCTCCGGTCGTGCAGCGCCGCCTCGTCGGCGTCCAGTATCCGGTGAACCGCACTGCGCGCCCGCTGGACGGCAACCTGCATGGCGGTGTCGTAGCCTTGGGCCAGGGTCTCCTCGACGCTGGGCAAGGCCGGCGGCACAGGCGATAGCACCTCCTGCTCCCACGCGGCGACGTCCGGATCCGGAACAAGCACGTCCGGCTCGGAAACAGTCGCGTCTGGCTCGGGAACAGGCACTTCCTCGACGAAGGCCGGCTGCTCCTCATCCCTCACCGCGTCTTCCTGATGAGCGGCGGCCGCATCGTCGCTCACCACCTGTTCCACGTGGCCGTCCTGGCGTGCCCGCCGCATCCACCACCTTGGCGCACGCTCAACGCCTGGCATTGTGTGTCACTGAAAGCCGTATGCTGGCAGCAAATGACGGGTCCTTTCGTCGACTGGCGCAATCCGAACGGAGGGCTTGCTTCATCGGTCTCGTTGGCCGGGACGCGGCATGGCCACGCCGGCAGGTTGGTTGGCTGTCGCAGCGTTTCCTGCGGCACGCACCCAAGGAACAAAGTTTTTTGGTTAGTTTTTCAACAGAGAACTGCTTGCCTTATCTTATCGCGACCCGTTCGGAACGCGCCAACCTTGACTCCCGCCCGCCCCTGACCGACCACACCCCATGTCCCGCTTCGACGCAGCCTTCACCGAAGCCCTGGCCGACCTCTCCCGCCGCGGCCTGCTGCGCAGCGCGCACCCCCCGCACCCCGGCCTGCTCAACGTCTCCAGCAACGACTACCTCGGCCTCTCGCGCCACCCCCTGCTTGCCGAGCGCGCAGCATCCTGGGCCGCGGCGCACGGCGTCGGCGCCGGCGCGTCGCGCCTGGTCACCGGCACGCTCGGCCTGCACACGCAGGTCGAAGCCCGTCTCGCCGCGCTGAAGGGCACCGAGGCGGCGCTGCTGTTCGCCTCCGGCTGGCAGGCCAACGCCTCCGTGCTGGCAGCCCTGCTCCGCCTGCCGGGGCCGCCGCCGCTGCTGTTCACCGACGCGCTGATCCACGCGAGCCTGCACCACGGCGCGCGCGCCGCCGGCCGCAACCAGATCGTCTTCCGCCACAACGACACTGCCCACCTCGCCGAGCTGCTGGACGCCCACGCGCACCTGGACGCACGCCGCTTCATCGTCACCGAGAGCGTGTTCTCCATGGACGGCGACCAGGCCCCGCTGATCGCCCTGCGCGCGCTGGCCGACGCCCACGACGCCTTCCTCTACCTCGACGAGGCCCATGCCACCGGCGTGCTGGGCCCACGCGGCATGGGCCTCTCCGGCAGCGTGCCGGGCGGCGTGGACCTTGCCATGGGCACGTTCAGCAAGGCGCTTGGCGGCTTCGGTGCCTACGTCGCCGGCAGCCGCGCGCTGTGCGACTGGCTGGTCAACCGCGCGTCCGGCTTCATCCACACCACCGCCCTGCCGCCGCCGGTGTTGGGCGCCATCGACGCCGCACTCGAGCTGGTGCCCGCCATGAACGTCGAGCGTGCCCGCCTGCACGCCGCGGCCACCCGCCTGCGCGCAGCCCTCGCCGCGCTGGGCATCGACCACGGCGCGTCCACGACGCAGATCGTGCCGGCGATCGCGGGCGCCGAGCCGGCGGCACTCGAGCTGTCTGCCTCCCTGCGCGCGCTGGGCATCCTCGCCGTGCCGATCCGCCCGCCCACCGTGCCCCCCGGCACCAGCCGGCTGCGCCTGACCGTCTCGGCCGCCCACACGGATACCGACCTGGACCGGCTGATCGAAGCACTCGCTCGCGCCCGCCCGAAGCAGGCACGCGCCGCGTGACAGGGCGCCGGCCCGGCCTGTTCGTCACCGGCACGGACACCGGCATCGGCAAGACGGTCGTCTCCGCCTGCCTGGTCCGCCGCTACGGCGCCGAGTACTGGAAGCCGGTGCAGACCGGCCTGGCCGAGGACGAAGGCGACAGCCAGACCGTCGCCTGCCTGGCCGGCGCCGCACCCGAACGCATCCACCCGCCGCGCTACGCGCTGCAGGCGCCGCTCTCGCCCGAAGCCGCTGCTGCGCCCGAAGGCGTCAGCATCGCCTTGGCCGATTTCGACCTGCCGCCCGGAGACGCGCCGATCGTGGTGGAGGGCGCCGGCGGTGTGCTGGTGCCGCTCGGCGGCGGCGCGCTGATGGTGGACCTCATCGCCCGGCTCGGCCTGCCGGCGCTGCTGGTCGCCCGCACCGCGCTCGGCACCATCAACCACACGCTGCTGTCCGTGGAGGCCCTGCGCGCCCGCGGGCTCGCTGTCGCCGGCGTGGTGATGGTGGGGCCCGGCGGCGCGGCCAACGCGGAGGCAATCACGCGGATCGGCCGGGTGGCTGTGCTGGCGAGGATCGATACCGTTCCTGAACTTAACCAGGATGCCGTTGAGGCGCTGGCGAGCGGTATGCCAGTCGGGTTGCTGGACGGCGGCTAGGAAGCAAGGCCTGCTTTTTCGAGAAAAAGGAGCGAAAAGCTTTTGCTTGCGCTGTCGCGGCTGTGTCCGGCGAGCGCGCGACAGCGGAAGCAATAGTCTGTTGGTTCTTTTTAAAAAAGAACCGCTTGCCTTGCCGTCTCAACGCCATACGAAAGTGGCTGCACACCCGAACCAAGGACCACACGCGCCGTGCTCACCGAGACGGAGGTGACCCAGCTCTACCGCAGCCTGCTCGGCCGCGACCCGGAGGATGCCGATACCATCCGCGCCTTCCAGGACTACTACCAGACGATCGACCGCGGCCGGAAAGCGGTGTTCGGCTCGGACGAGTTCAAGGATGTCTACACCCAAGCGACGGGACTGCCCGTGCACGCCAGGGATCTGGCCGCCAGCCTGGCACTGGAGATACTGCGTCGCGCTCCAGGCCAACCAACGCCGCCGGCCTCCCCGCCCGCCGCGCCCGAAATCGCCCAGGCCATGCGCGTCATCCTCGACCAGCCCGGTGCGGCGCGCCTGGCCGTGGCGGTGGGCGAGCCGGCCGGGCTGCGGCTGGACGACTTGGTCCCGCTCGGCCACCGCGGTGGCGCCGTGTTGCACGTGGCCCGCGGCTCCCCCGGTGCCGCGCCCAGGACCGGCACGCTGGCGGACGGCACCACCCTGCTCCGCCTGGCGGCCAGCCCGGCGCAGGTCGCGGACATCCTCGCAGCGCAGGACGCCCGCATCGACGCGCTCTGCCTGCTCGGCCCACCCGGCGGCCCGCACTGGGCCCAGGCGTTGCGGCCGCATCTGGCCAGGCACGCGCTGATACTGGTCGGCCGCCCGCATGCCGGCTTCGACGCGCATGCGGTCAGCGCTGCCGTCGCCGCGTCCCTGCATGGCGAGCCCGCGCAGCACTGGCGGGGCCTGCGCCTGCACCACATCGGCGGCTGGTTGCTGCCCGTCAGCTACCAGCCCCCGGCAGCGCCGCCGCCGCTCCCCGACCGTGCCGCCTATCCGCGCCTGGCCGTCGCCAGCATCGTGCGCAACGAGGCGGTCTGCATCGCCAACATGCTGCGCAGCGTGCTGCCTATCGTCAGCTTTTGCGCCGTGCTGGACACCGGCTCGGCCGACGCCACGCTGCAGATCGCCCGCGACGTGATCGAGGCGTCCGGCGTGCCCGGCGCGTTCGCCACGTGCGACCACGCCGTTTTCGAAGACAACTTCTCCACCATGCGCAACGCCGCTCTGGCCATGGTGCCCGACGGCATCGAGTGGATCCTCATGCTGGACGGGGACGAGGAGCTGGAACCTGAAGATTACGAGAAGCTGTTACGCCTGATCGCCACGGCAGCGGCCAACCACGACGCGTTCGCCCTGCCGCGCTACAACTACAGCGGGGCGGACAAGAGCGGCCCGGTCATGCTCTACCCCGACCGCCAGGTGCGCCTGCTGCGCCACACGCCGGACCGCCGCGTGCGCTACGAGAACGCGGTACACGAGACGATCCGCGCTACCCCGCACGTATGCGTTCCGTTGGACGAGTCCGCGATGGGCGGACCCAGGAACGGACCCCACATCCATCACCTGGTACGCCGCTTCCGCTCTGCGGCGGAGGAGGATGAAAAGCAGCAGCGCTACCGCGAGATCGCGGCGAAGCACGGCGTGAGCTGACGCGAAGCAAGGCGGACCCAAGTTTTGGAGCGAACACCTTCCGCAATCAAAGCATCGTCGCCAGGGGGCTACCTTCTCCGGCGCTCTTCGATGTCAGCCTCTGTTCGGCCGTCCGGCCTGCCCAAGGCGCGCGTGAGCGACCGCCGTAAGGCGGCTTGGCCTTGAACAGGCCGGACGACCGAACGATCATCACGCGTCGAAGGTAGCCACCGTCTCGGCCAGCATGTCCGCTCCGAAATCCAATCCGCCGGGGCAACAGCGTGTGCTCGAAGCCGTCCTGCGCTCGCCGGCAGGATCGCCGACGGGGCGTGAGCTTGCAAATATCTCTAGATAGGTAGAGTTATTGACCATGCGGGAGCGTGCGCCTTCTCCTCAGACGCGTGCGATCCTGGAGACGTTGCTTGGCCAGCCAATGAGCTGGCAGCACGGCTACGACCTGGCCAAACTGGTCCGCCTCAGGTCCGGGACACTCTACCCTATCCTCATCCGGCTGCATGAGCGGGGCTTGCTCGAAGCGAAGTGGATGGCGCCGGAGCGGCCGGGCCTGCCCGCCAGGCACGCCTACCGGCTCTCTGCGTCCGGGTTGGCCTACGCACGGCAGCTTGGGCAAGCTGCGGTTCCCAGGCCGCGAGCCTCGCCGGAAGCCCTCGCGTGACCGGACCGCTCTTCCGGCGGCCCGGCGACTGGCTGCTCGCATCTGCCGCGGGGCGCCTGCGCCGAACCCATGCGGATTGGGCGCACGCCATGCTGGCAGAGGCGTCACTCTGCACGTCCGAACGCGACCGGCTGGGCTGGGCATGGGGCTGCTGGGTGGCGAGCCTGCGCGCATCCTGCAGCACCGCCGGACTGGTGTACGCCGCCTCGCTTCCGGGCGGCGTCGGACTGATGGCAGCTTACGAATGGAGCGCGGACGAAAGCCGGGCGACGTTGGCCGTGCTCGCCCTGATCGCGGCGGCGCTCGGTGCTCTGCGCCCCGGGCGAGCTCTGCTGTCGGGCGTCCTTGTCGGCCTGGTGGTCACCGGCGTGACCGGCTTTGAGGCGATCAGCGGCATACGGCCCGCCTACGAGGCACACGCGCAGACCCTCCTGCACAGCCTGCGCTGGCTGATCCTGCTGGCGCCGGCGCTGTCGGCAGCCGGCTTCGGCGGCCGGCTCCGCCGCCGGCTGCATCCTGCCTGGCCGCTGCGGTGACATCGCAGCGGCGTCCGTGCATGACCGACGACCTGCCGAGCAAGGCGCCGCCGGCAACCCTGATGTTCTGGCTGGCAAAGATCTGCGCCACGACCTTGGGAGAAACCGGCGGGGATGCGGTCTCGATGACCCTGCGCCTCGGCTACGCCGTGGCGGCCGGCATCTTCGTGGTGTTCTTCGCTGCCGCACTGGCCGCGCAACTGCGTGTCCGCGGATACAGCGCCGGAGTCTATTGGTTGACCGTAGTTGCTACCACCACGATGGGCACGGCCACGTCGGACTTCATCGACCGCACCCTGCGTCTTGGCTACGTGCGGTCCTCGGCGCTGCTGCTGGCGCTGGTCGTTGCCGTGCTTCTGGCCTGGCGCGCCACCACGGGGAGGATCGCCGCGAACCGCATCACATCGCCGCAGGACGAGGTGTTCTACTGGCTGACGATCCTCGTCTCCAACACGCTCGGCACCGCCCTGGGTGATTTCGCGGCGGACACGAGCGGCCTGGGGCTGGGCTTCGAGAAGGGCGCCCTGGTGTTCGGCAGCCTCGTCGCGCTCGTTGCAATTCTGCATCGCTTTGCCGGGCTGCCGCAGACAATCCTGTTCTGGGCTGCCTACGTCCTCACGCGTCCCCTGGGCGCCACGCTGGGGGATACGCTGACCAAGTCGCATGCGCAGGGTGGCTTTGCCGCCGGCCGGGTGGCGGCATCGCTCGCCATCGGTGCGGTCATGGTGCTGCTCATCGCCGCAGCGCCGAGTCTGCGAACACCTTCCGTCCAGCCCCCGAACTGTTGAGGCAGCATGCAGATACGACACGTTCCGAAGATTGATCGCCGCTACTGGTTCGCTATCGTCTTCGCCAGCATCTTCGGCACCAACCTCGGCGACTTCTATGCGCATGAGAGCGGGTTGGGGCTGGGCCTCGGCCTGCTGGCACTCGTGCTGCTGTTCGCCGCCACCTACCGGATCGAGGCGAAGGACACAACCGCGCACGAGGTCTATTACTGGCTTGCGATCATCATCATCCGCACCGGCGCCACCAACATTGCGGATTATCTGGCCTTCCGGGTCCGCATACCGGCCCTGTTGCTTACCTGCGGGCTCGCGGCCTGCCTTGCACTGCTGGCATGGCGCGGAGCGTCGAGGCGCACGCCGGCCGTAACGGGCTCGAGCGCGCCGGCGCTGGCGCAAACCAACCTGTCTTACTGGGCTGCGATGCTCGCCGCCGGCGTGTTCGGAACCGTCGGCGGTGACGTCTGCTCGCATCGGTTCGGGCAGGCCCCTGCAGCACTTGGTCTTGGGCTGGCGCTTGCTGTCCTGCTTGCCGCAGCAGGCTCGCGCGCCGCAACGCGGGTCGCATACTATTGGTGCGCGGTGGCACTCGCACGCACTGCGGGCACCTGCATGGGCGACTGGTTGGCCGAGAACAAGGCGTTGCATATCGGCCTGCCGCTCTCGACTTTGCTGACGGGAACGGCGTTCGTCGTCATCCTGACGGTCTGGCGCAGCACGCGACGCGAGGCACGCGCCGCAGCATGAGGCTGCGGACGGCAAGCCGTCTCGCCACGTGCCGGGCGCGGCCGCCGTGGCGTGTTGCCGCCACGGCCATCGCCTGGCTGACCACATGCCCGGCCTGGGCCGGACCGCCTTACGTCACCGACGATCCTGAGCCGACCAGGACCGGCGGCTGGGAGAACTACCTCTACGTCTCCGGCGCCAGCACACAGGGCGCGCTGGCCGGGCAGGCCGGCTTGGAACTGAACTACGGTGCCGCACCGAACCTGCAGCTCAGCCTCACCCTGCCGGAGTATTACGTTTCGTCGCACGGCCTGCGCGCCGGTATCGGTGACCTCGATGTCGGGGCCAAATACCGCTTCCTGCATCCGCCTGACGAAAGCTGGCTGCCGGACGCGGCAGTGTTTCCCGCGGTATCCGTGCCGAGCGGTGCGCGCGGCTTGGGCACTGGCCACACCTCGCTGTTCGTCCCGGTCTGGCTGCAAAAGGACGTCGGCAACTGGTCCATCTTTGGCGGTGGTGGCTACGATTTCGATCCCGGCGGCGGCCAGCGGAACCACGGGCTCGCCGGGTGGGCGCTGACGCGAAACTTCGGTCAACGCTTCAACCTGGGTATCGAAGTCTACTACCAGACATCCGCCACGACCGGCGGCAACGCGTCGGTCAACATCGGTTTGGGAGCGATCTATCAGGTCACGAGACATTGGGCGCTGATGGCGTCCGCCGGCCCGGGCTTACAGAAGCCGTCGCAATCGGCCGGGTCGGCTTTCTACGTAGCGCTGCAGTACACCGACTGACAATCGCGTAAAGGCAAAGCAAGCGCCTTCTTTCTCGGGAAAAAGAAGCAAAAAGCTTTTACTGCGGCTGTCACGGTCCTTTCCGGCGAGCGCGCGACAGCGGAGACAAAAGTTTTTTGGTTCTTTTTTTCAAAAAAGAACTGCTTGCTTTCTTATCTTCGGAGCCCCCCATGAGCCTCCTAGCCCCCGTAGACCCCGCCCCAGCCTCCGGCTCCCCAGCCCCCGGCGTAGACCTAGTCGTAGAACCTTCGACCAAGGACCTCGGCGGCTTCAGCGTGCGCCGCGCCCTGCCCAGCACCGCGCGCCGCATGGTCGGCTCGTTCGTCTTCCTCGACCACATGGGCCCCGCCACCTTCCACGCCGGCGAGGGCCTGGACGTGCGCCCTCACCCGCATATCGGCCTGGCCACCGTCACCTACGTGACCGAGGGTGCCATCCTGCACCGCGACACGCTGGGCAGCACCCAGTCCATCGTGCCCGGCGACGTGAACTGGATGGTGGCCGGACGCGGCATCGCGCATTCCGAGCGCTCCGACGCCACCGAGCGGCAGATCGAACGCCGCATGTCCGGCATACAGAGCTGGGTGGCGCTGCCCCGCGCCCACGAGGAGACCGCGCCGGGCTTCTTCCACCACCCGTCCGACACCCTGCCGCATTTGACGGACACCGGGGTCAGCGCGGTGGTGGTCGCCGGCACCGCGTTCGGCGCCGAGGCCCCGGTGCGCGTGTTTTCCCACACGCTCTACGCCGACGTGGCTCTGGCGCCGGGCGTCGCCGTTCCGCTGCCTGACGAGCACGCCGAGCGCGCCGTCTACGTGCTGGCCGGCGGCGTGGAGGTGGCCGGCGACCGCTTCGAGCCGCACCGCCTGCTGATCTTCCGCCCCGGCGACCGCATCACCCTGCGCGCCACCGAGGCCGGCGCCCGCTTGCTGCTAGTGGGCGGCGAGCCGCTGGACGGGCCGCGCCACCTCTGGTGGAACTTCGTCAGCTCCGACCCTGCCCGCATCGAGCAGGCCAAGGCGGACTGGCGCGCCGGCCGCTTCGGCACAGTGCCGGGCGACGCGGCGGAGTTCATCCCCTTGCCAAGCTAGCGCGCCGGACCTACGCCGCTCGCGCTCGCACGCCGGACCTGCGAGCCGCATGACGAACCGAGGCCAAACGATGAACCTGCGCGCCACTGCTTCCCTGTTTGTCGTGCTGTCGGCCGCCGGCTGCGGCAGCAACGCCAAAAAGCCGTCCGACGCCGACGTCGCCGCCTACCTGGCCCAGTCCGAGCCAAGCTACCTGCACGTGAGCAGCGTCAAGACCAGCTTCGAGCCGGTTAGCGCGCTAGGCCGCAGCAAGCTGCCCGACGGATCCTGGCGCGTCCACGTCACTTACACCTTGCACGCCACCCAGGACCTCTTCGCGCCGGACGCGGGTGCCGCGGCGCAACGGCGCGCCTTCGACCAGGCAGTGAACGGCTTCGAGCTCTACCGCCTGCCGCGCATTCAGGCGGTGGAACAGCTGGCCCTGCGTGCCGGGCTGATGCGGCAGGGGGACGCGACGCCCGAACCCGCGGTCGCCGTCGGCCTTAAAACCCACACCGGCCAGGACCTGCCGGACGGCGTCACGCTCCTGGCGCAACCGGACGGAGCAGGCTGGAAGTTCGTCCAGCTCGACGCGCAAAGCGTGCCGGACGACGCGATCGGCGCGCCTTTGGACGACCTGAAACGCACGAGCCCGCATACGGTGTTTGTGACGGCGGGGTCGGACGATGATCGGGCCTACCTGGCGCGCGAACAACGCTTCATCGCGGCGTTGGCGAAGGCGGAACAGCCGCCGGCGGCGCCACAGTAAGCAAGCGGTTCTATCTAGAGAAAAAGAACCAAAAACTTTCGCGCTCGCTGTCGCGGACGGCTGAAACGACACGCGTCCTCATCACGCACCCAAGGAGATAAAAGTTTTTTGGTTCTTTTTTTCAAAAAAGAACCGCTTGCTTACTTCTCTCTCTGCTGCAGCCTCGCCAGCAAAAAGTCCCGAAACACCGCTACCCGCTTCGAATGCCGCAGCTCCTCCGGGTAGACGAAGTAGCAATCCACCTTCGGCCGCGCCACCTCGGGCAGCACGCGGGTCAGCCCCTCCATCTCGGCGCCCATCCAGCCGGGCAGCACGCCGATGCCCAGGCCGGCGCGGATCACCTGCGCCATGCTGGCCAGGTTATTCACCTCCAGCACCGGGCGGCGTTTCTGGCCGGCGCGGCGGCCGGCGGTGGCCAGCCAGTTGATGTCCGGCACCGGCGGATGATAGTCGCCGAACAGCACCAGTTTATGGCGGTCGAGGTCCTCGATCGTGGCCGGCGTGCCGGTGCGCGCCAGGTAGTCCGGCGAGGCACAGATGTGCCACTCGATCTCGAAGAGGTGCCGCTGGATCAGGTCGGGCTGCTTGGGCGGGTGCATGCGGATGGCCACGTCCGCCTCGCGCATCGCCAGGTCGAGGTCGCCGTCGTCGAGTAACAGGCTGACGGTGACGTCCTGGTGCGCCTCGAGGAAGGCGGTCAGGCGCGGCGCCAGCCAGTTGCTGCCGAAGCCCACGGTGGTGGTGACCTTCAGCTTGCCGGCCGCCTTGTCGCGGCTCTCGGTCAGCAGCGCCTCGGTCATCGCCAGTTTGGCGAACACCTCGCGCACGGTCTGGTTCAGGCTCTCGCCCTGCTCGGTCAGGATCAGTCCGCGGGCGTGGCGGTGGAACAGCGGCACCGACAGCGCCTCCTCCAGCGCCGAGATCTGCCGGCTGACGGCGGACTGGCTGAGGTTCAGCGTGTCCCCTGCATGGGTGAAGCTGCCGGCTTCCGCGACGGCGTGGAAGACACGCAGCTTGTCCCAATCCATGTCGTTTTCCGGTCCTTGCCTGGTGGGCGCGGCGCCTGGCCCGAAAAACGCGGGGGAAGCCGGTCAGGCGTCTTCCATCGCGGGACTCGGGGCGTGCTCCGTAAGCCACTTTTCAGCTTCCAGCGCCGCCATGCAACCTGTTCCAGCGGCGGTCACCGCCTGGCGGAACACCTTGTCGGCAACGTCGCCGGCGGCGAACACGCCGTCGACGTTGGTGCGCGTGCTGCCGGGGGCCACCACCACGTAGCCTTCGCCGTCCAGGTCGACGTGGTGACGGAATACGGTGGTGTTCGGGGTGTGGCCGATGGCGACGAACACGCCGTCCACGTCCAGCGTGCGTTCCGCGCCGGTCTCGCGGTGGCTGAGCCGCAGGCCGGTCACCACGGCGGGCGCCCCGCCTCCAGTAACTTCCTCGACCACGTGGTTCCACAGCACACTCACTTTCGGGTGCTCGAACAGGCGGCGCTGCAGGATTTTCTCGGCCCGCAGCGTGTCGCGGCGGTGCACCAGCGTCACGTGGTCGGCGTGGTGGGTGAGGTAGAGCGCCTCCTCGACCGCGGTGTTGCCGCCGCCGATGACGGCCACGCGCTTGCCGCGGTAGAAGAACCCGTCGCAGGTGGCGCAGGCGGAGACGCCGGCGCCCTGGTAGGCCTTCTCCGACGGCAGGCCGAGCCAGCGGGCCTGCGCCCCGGTGGCGATGATGACGGTGTCGGCCAAATAGACGTCGCCCGAGTCGCCCACGCAGCGGAACGGGCGGCAGCGGAAATCGACGTCCATGATCAGGTCGTTCATCAGCCGCGTGCCGACGTGCTCGGCCTGCGCCTGCATCTGCTCCATCAGCCACGGGCCTGCGACCGCCTCGGCGAAGCCCGGGTAGTTCTCCACGTCCGAGGTGATCATCAGTTGGCCGCCCGGCTGCAGGCCGGCCACCAGAATGGGGTGCAGGCCGCCGCGGGCGGCGTAGATGGCGGCGGTGTAGCCGGCGGGGCCGGCGCCGATCACCAGGACGGCGGTGCGATAGGTCTGGCTCATGTGCGGCAAATTGCTCGTTCGTTCGGCCACCCGATATCGGGCGTGACGCGGCCGCAGGCAAGCACGGCATGGCTGCCAGACGGCGCGGGCCACGCGCGGTGTGGCGGCGCGCGGAAAGATGCTAAGCCCGGGGCAACCGAAGCTGCCTCCCGAAGTGCACACAGATGAAGCCCGATAGCGCGGACCTGCCGGAGATCGACGCGATCGACCGGCGCATCCTGGCCGAGCTGCAGGCCGACGGCCGGATGACCAACGTGGAGCTGGCCCGCCGCGCCGGCATCTCCGCACCGCCCTGCCTGCGCCGGGTGCGCCGGCTGGAGGAAGCCGGCATCATCCGCGGCTACCACGCCGACACCGACCCGCAGCTTCTGGGCTGGGAGATCACTTTCTTCGTCGTCGTCGGGCTGGAGAGCCAGAAGGAGGCCGCCCTGGCGGCGTTCGAGACGCTGGCGGGCGCCTGGCCGGAGGTGCGCGAGTGCCACATGATCCGCGGCGGCGGCGACTTCCTGCTGCGGCTGGTGGCGCGCGACACGGCGCAGGAGAACGAACTGACCCGCAAGCTGACGGAGGCACCGGGGGTGGCGCGAATACAGACGCTGCAGACGATACGGACGAGCAGGAGCGTGGCGGGGGTGCCTATCCTGTGAAGCGAGCAAGCGGTTCTTTCTTGAAAAAAAGAACCAAAAAAACTTTTGTTCCCTTGAGAGAACGCTGAGGGACGCGCCGCGACAGCCGGAGCAAAAGTTTTTTGCTTCTTTTTGCAAAAAAGAAGAGTCTTGCTCGCGCTTCGCTCACGCACCGCCAACCTTGCGGCATGAGGGATTTTTTAACCCGTCCCCGTCACGTTCCTGCTAGACGCACCGCAGCATAGACACGGACCACCGCACGACGTGACCACGATCATCAGCTGGAACCTGCTGCGCCTCACCGGTGCCACCGTCGCCGAGGTGACGGGGATGGTGCGCCGTGAGCGGCCCGACCTGCTGCTGCTGCAGGAGGCTACCGGCGCGATGAACGTGTTGCCGGACCTGCTGGGCGGCCACTACGCGCGCGTGCCCCTGCCCGGCCGCATCCACGGTCTGGCGATGTGGAGCCCGCACGCCATTCCGGAGCCGCGTGTGCTGCGCCTGCCAGCCGGCGCCGTGGTGGACCGCGTGTGCCAGATCGTGCAGTTGCGGGACTTCGCCGTCGCCAACGTGCACCTCTCGCACGGGCAACTGCTGAACCGGCGCCAGCTGCGCCACATCGCCGGCCACCTGCCGCACCGCGCCGCCGTGCTGGGGGATTACAACCTGGTCGGCCCCGCGCTGCTGCCCGGCTTCCGCGACGTCGGACCCCGCGAACCTACGCATGTCTGCGCAGATGTGGTGCCGTTGCGGCTGGACCGCTGCTACGTGCGCGGGCTGGCTTGCGGGCGCGCCGCGGCACTGGATCGGGCCGGGTCCGACCACCGGCCGATCGTGGTCCGCCTGGACTCGATGTGGGGCGTGCAGCGGGAGGCGGCGTAAGGCACGCGGCTCTTTTTTGAAAAAAGAACCAAAACTTCTGTCTCCTGGACATCCGCTTCCGGATAATTCGCGCCGATGCTGGCAGCAGCTCTGTCTAGGACGAGAGAGACGACACGGCTCACCACCGCATACCCAAGGGAAACAAAAGTGTTTGCTGCTTTTTTCAAAAAAGCAGGCCTTGCTTCCTTTCTGACCAAGCGGTCTCCGTCGGCGTGCAGCCAGGACCGGTGTTCCAGGTTCAGGCAAGCACCAACCGGCTTACCGCCTCCGGCCAACCTGCCAGATCCATCCCGTGCGCCGCGAACAGCGCCAGGGCCAGCCGGTCCATGCCGAAAGCGACGCACGCCGTATGCGCCGTCGCTCCCTCGCCGTCGTTTATGTCCCACACGGTCCCGAAATGGTCGCGGTGGTAGTTGCAGCTCATGCAGGCTGTCGGCTGCGACTCGCCGAAGATGTCCACCAGCACCTCGAACTTCAGCTCCTGCTGCACCTGGCTCGCTGCCATGATGAGCCCTTCGCGCCCGAAGAACGGGTCCGACGCCACCGCAACGCGCGCGGCCAACCCGAGGCGTGCCGCCATGTCCTGCGCGCGCTCGACCCAGTCAGCGCGGAAGGCCAGCACGTCGGCCGGCGTGCCGATGCGCACGTATTCCCGCATGCGGAACGACTGCAGGCGGTCCAGCGCGGCGGAGGGCTCGTGGCGGAAACACTCGCAGGCGACGTCGAAAAGCCAGCCGTCCGGCGGCAAGGCGCCCCGCGATGCGGCCATCGGGTAGAGCGGGTAGCAGGCGGCCGGCGAGAGCACGAGATCGGTGGCGGCGAGCGCGTCCGTCCAGCCGGCTGCGACGGCGCGGCCCACCTCGGCCTCGCTGCCGTGCAGCGCGCAGACGCAGCCGAGCAGGTGGGGAAAGCTCTTGAGGTAGCCTGATTTCTCGAGTTGCGCCCGGCTCATCACCGGCGGCAGCCGCAGCACCTCCGCCTCCGGCGCGCGGAACGAGGTGATGAAGCGGTCCAGGCCGGCGACAACGCGCTCGAACGGCGCGGTCCGGGCGTGGACGCCCTGAGGACCGAGCGGGAGGAACAAGCTGTTCAGCACGGAAGCGGCTCTTTTTTGAAAGAAAGAACCGAAAAACTTCTATTCATAGGAACAAGCCTAAGCCGGACGCCACGCGAAAGGGAACAAAAGTTTCTAAAAAGAACCGCTTGCCTGCTTACCGTATGTCCAACCCCGGCACCTCAGCCAGCAGCAATGGCGACGTCAGGCTCCCCATGATCCGATCGTTGCTGATCATGATGGTGGCCGACATCACGTCGCGCACGTGCCGCCCCACGCTGAACGGCGAATCGTTGCGGTAGCCAGCCAGGCCGCAAGCCTGTGCCGCCTGCATCACGGTGGCCACGGCCAGCGACGAGGCCTGCACCTTCATCAGGTTCATTTCGGCCTGGAACTCGAAGGATTGCAGCACCTCTGGCTCGTCGGCGTGCAGCTCCCAGTTGCGGGCGCAGGCGGCCACCAGGCTGCACAGCGTTTGCAGCGTGGCGCGCGCCTGCGTGTAGTGTGCCGCGCCGGGTGGCAGCTTGGAAGCGTTGCGGCGCACCGCCATGCGGGTGAAACCGCGTGCCCGCTCCACCGCGGCGGCGGCAATGCCGGCCCAGGCGCCGCACCATGCCAGCTGGGAGACGGGCACCATGGTCTGCACGTGGATCTGCGCGTACGGGTCCTCAAGGATCTGCGCAGCCTCGCCGCGCGCACGCAGGTGGAAGCCGGCGCTGCAGGTGCCGCGCATGCCCAGCGTGTCCCAGCCGCCGGTCGGCTGCAGCGTGATGCCGTCCCGTGGCAAGGCCACCAGCACCTGATCGGCGGCGGCGGCCTCGGGGTGGCGGCGCGCGGTGGTCAGGATCACGTCGGCCTGCGCGCCGTAGGAGATGACGCTGGCGGCGCGGTCCAGGGCAATGCCGTCCGGCGTTGCAATGACGGCCGCCGCGCTGGCGCGCACGTCGCCGCCCGCCTGGCCTTCCGTGGTGGAGGAGGCGAGCAGGAGCTGTTTCGTGCCGACGCGCTGCAGCAGGCTCTCCTGCCAGGCGTCGGTGCCGCCGTGCCGCAGCAGGCACGCCACGCAGGATTGATGCATGGCGAAGATCATCGCCGTGGACGCGCAGGCCTGGCCGAGCCGGTAGCAGACGGTGACGAGGTCGCTGACGCGAGCGCCCTCGCCGCCCCAATGCGGCGGCAGCATCGCGCCCAACAGCCCGGTGCGCCGCAGGGCCGCCACCGCCTCGGCAGGAAAGCGGGCGTCACGGTCCACGTCGTCGGCCCAGATGGCGGCGATGCGTGCCGCCTCGTCGGCGCGGGCGGCCAGACCGGGCACACGGGAGGCGTGTTCGGCGCCGGCCGGACGGATTGCCGATAGGGGAGTGTTGACGTTCATTCCGCTGCCACGCTCTGTCCGGTGTTTGTCCGGGCGGATGCCCGATGCGCGCCCCACTGCGCGCCCTGCAAATCGTCCGGGCCCAGGTCCGCCGCAGAGATCCGCTCGCGCAGCATTTCGGCCAGCCTGGCAACGTTGGGCTCACGCATGATCGTCAGGTGGTTGCCCGGCAGGGTGACCACCTCCACCCCGTCCGGCGCCACCGCCGACCAGCCCAGCGCCGCCTCGTCGTGCAGCAGCAGCAGCGGCTGGGTCTGCGCGCGAATCAGGGTGATCGGACCGGACCAGGGCAGCGGCCGGTAGGCTTCCAGCAGGTCGAACTCGCGCTGCATGGCCAGCCGCGCCTCGGCCGGGTAGCGCGACGTGTCGATGATGCCTTCGAGCGTGTGCCTGCCGCGCACCGCCTGGCGCAAATGCCGACGAACGTTGCGCCAGGCTTGGCGGCGGCTGGATTGCAGCAGGTCGTCGCGCACCCAGCCCGGCAGGTTGGCCACGAAGTGCCACGCGGTGGCAGGCAGGGTGCGCGCGGTCGTGCGCCAGCCCGGCCGGCGCGTGTCGATCAGCACCAGCATGCCTACCTCGTGCCCGGCCGCCGAAAGCTGCCGCGCAACCTCGAAGGCGATGGCGGCGCCGCCGGAGTAGCCGCCGAGCATCAGGCGGCCCTTGTAGCGATGCCTCAGCACCGCGGCGGCGACGTCGGCGGCAAGGTCTTCGACGCTGCGCGGCTGGCTGCTTGCCAGGCCGGTGCGCAAGGCCACCAGCCGGTGCGCCGGGCCCAGACGCAACGCCAGCGCCTGCAGGTTCATCACGTTGCCGCCGATGCCCGGCACGCAGAAGAACGGCGCCCGGCTTGCCTCCGCCGCCGCGCCTGCGGTGCGATCAGCCTGCTGCATGGCGGTCAAACTCTGCGGGCGAGACCTGCAGGCTCCCCGGCCCGGCAAGGCGCGACATCAGTGCCGCGATACTGACGATAGAATGGAAATTCTCCGCCGCCATCTCGCGCCGCGGCACCTCGACGTCGAAACGGCTCTCCAACGCCAGGATCAGCGCCACCAACCCCATCGACGACAAACCTGCCGCCACCAGCGACTCCTCGTCGCCCGGGCGCGCGTCGGACCCGCGCAGCTCCAGCGTCTCGCACACGACGCTGCGGACCATGTCGCGCACGCTCGCCCGCGCCGTCGGCGCTGCGCACGTGAAGGAAAGCACACTCGTCATGATGTTTGCCTGGGAACCTTCGGACATGTTCAATCGTCTCGCCACAGAGATGAGTTTTCGTCCAGCGGAGCACGAAGTCAACATAAATGCGCGCGAGCTTGCACGCTGTCGGCTCGTGTATGGTGACGCATAAGATGCAGGCCGGCGTTAACAAAAAGCCAAGTAGACGACGCGATACTCGAAGCAGCCGGGAAAGTTGGTTAACATGTTGCACGACGACGTGGATGCGCGTGATACAACGCCACTCTTTCCCGCGCAGGTTGCACGGCAGCACGTCGATGCAATGATCGACGCTGCGCTCTGCAACTTGCCGGAGCGCATGGCGCTGCAGGCGGTGCAGCCAAGCCTGAACGCAGCCGCGTTCCGCGACGAGCTGGCCGCGTTCACCTTCGATCGCCCGCACGAACTCGGCGCCGCGCTGGGCTGGGTGGTGAAGCAGATGGAACGCGGCAACGTGCAAGTCACGCATCCGCGATATTTCGGTTTGTTCAACCCCGCGCCGAGCTTCCCCGCGCAATGCGCAGACCGCATAGCAGCTGCGTTCAACCCGCAGCTTGCTAGCGCTACGACGTCGCCGGCTGCGGTTGCCATCGAGCGACACGTGACCGACGCGTTGGCGCGCCGAGTTGGGCTGTCCGAGGGCGCAGGCGGCCACTTCACCACCGGCGGTTCGGAAGCGAACTTCACCGCGCTGATCTGCGCGCTGACCGCCGCGCACCCAGAGTTCATGAGCATGGGCGCGCGTTGCTTCGGCGGTGCGCCGCGGATGTACGTCTCGCGCGACGCGCACCTGGCGTGGATCAAGATCGCGCAGATGGCCGGTATCGGACGCGAAGCCGTGCGCCTGGTTGCAACCGACGGCACAGGAAGGCTGGATGCACCGCAACTGAACCGCCTTGTTGCCGCCGATATTGCCGACGGCGACGTGCCGGTGATGATCGCCGCCACCGCGGGCACTACCGGCGCAGGCATGATCGACCCGCTGGGGGACTGCGCGGAGATCGCACAGGCGACGCGAACATGGTTCCACGTGGATGCAGCCTGGGGTGGTGCTTTGATATCATCCCGCACGCAAATGAAACATTTACTCGGCATCGAGCGCGCAGACTCCGTCACGATCGACGCACACAAGTGGTTCGCCACAACCATGGGCTGCGGCGTGTTCCTGGCGCGCCGTAGCGCCGACCTCGCCGCCACGTTCCACGTGCGCACGAGCTTCATGCCGCCGGGTGCCGCCAGCGAAGATCCTTACGCCACCAGCGTGCAATGGTCGCGCCGCTTCCTCGGGCTGCGTCTGTTCCTCTCTCTGGCCGCCGCCGGATGGAACGGGCACGGCGCGCAGGTCGACCAGGCGGTGGCACTTGCCGCACTGCTGGCGCGCGACCTGCAGGCGCGCGGCTGGCGCGTGGTCAACGCCTCGCCGGCGGCCGTGCTGTGCATCCTGCCGCCGGACGGGTCGCCGTCGCCGGACGTCATCGTGCAACGCGTCGTGGCCGCCGGCCGCGCCTGGGTGTCGACGGCGAGTTTCGAAGGCGTGCAGGTGGTGCGCGCCTGCATCAGCAACGGGCGGACGACGGTGCGAGATGTTGCCGAGTTGTTAACGGAACTCGAAGCTGCACGCACGCAAGAGCAAGCAGTTCGTTGAAAAAAGAACCAAAAACTTTTGGTCCCTGGAGTACACGCTGAGGAAAACGCCGCGACAGCAAGGATAAAGTTCTTTGCTGCTTTTTCAAAAACCGGCCCTGCTTTCGTGCCCACCTGACGACGCAACACGCGAATGTGTTGTAAACCCGGATTTCACACCGTGTAAGTAATGTTCCGCAATCATCGCAGCGCAACAAAGCGCTAGCGCCGCACGAGGATCTCGCGTTGCACAGGGACACGGCCGCCATCCACGGCGGGTACGACACCGACGCCACAACGCATGCGCTCGCCGTGCCGATCTACCAGACCGCTGCCTACGCGTTCGACAGCGCCGAGCACGCCGCGGCTTTGTTCGACCTCGAAGCGGAGGGCTACCGCTACAGCCGCATCAGCAACCCCACTTGCGAGGTGCTGGAGCGTCGCATCGCACTGCTGGAAGGCGGGCTGCAGGCGATGGTCACCGCGTCGGGCCAGGCCGCACTGCACACCGCGATCGCCAACCTCGTCGATCCCGGCAGCAACCTCGTCTGCGTGCCGCAGCTCTACGGTACCACGCACACGCTGTTCGCGCACAACCTGCGCCGGCAGGGCGTCACCGTCCGCTTCGCTGCCGACGACCGGCCGGAGAGCATCGCGGCGTTGATCGACGGCGACACGCGCGCCGTCTTTTGCGAGAGCATCGGCAACCCTGCCGGCAATATCTGCGACGTTTCTCAACTGGCGCGCGTGGCGCACGCGCAGGGCGTGCCGCTGGTGGTGGACAACACGGTGGCCAGCCCGATGCTGCTGCGCCCGATCGAGCATGGTGCCGACGTGGTGGTGCACTCGCTGACCAAGTTCATGGGCGGCCACGGCACCACGCTGGGCGGTGCCATCGTCGATGCCGGGCGGTTCGACTGGCGCGGGCAGGCGGCCCGCTTCCCGATGTTCAACGAGCCCGACCACTCGTATCACGGCCTGGTCTACACCGAGCGTTTCGGCGCGGCCGCCTACATCGCGCGCTGCCGCAGCGTGTTCCAGCGCACCATGGGCGCGGTGCTCTCGCCTTTCAACGCGTTCCTGCTGCTGCAGGGGATCGAGACGCTCGGCGTGCGGATGGACCGGCACGTGGAGAACGCCCGCACGGTGGCGCACTTCCTGCGCGACGACCCGCGTGTTGCCTGGGTCAGCTACACCGGGTTCCCCGACAATCCTTATCACGCGCTGCTGAAGCGTTACTGCGCCGGCCGCGCACCCTCGCTGCTCAGCTTCGGGGTGCATGGCGGGCTGCCGGCCGCCACCGCCTTCTACGACGCGCTGCGCCTGGTGCGGCGCGTGGTGAATCTCGGCGACGCAAAGTCGCTGGCCTGCCACCCGGCATCCACCACCCACCGCCAGATGACGCCCTCCGAACAGGCCGCCGCCGGCGTCTCGCCCGACCTGATCCGGCTGAGCATCGGCATCGAGTATGCGGACGACATCCTGGCCGACCTGGACCAGGCGTTGGCATCTGCCACCGGCGGCCGCGCGGTTACGGTGCAGGCGGCATGAGCCGGCTCGTCATCGGCCTGGTCAACGCCATGGGCGGCGAGGCACGAGCGCCCACCGAAGGCCGCATCCGCGCCCTGCTGGCCGCCGCGTCCCCGACCCGCGAGGTGGCGCTGCGCTGCTTCACCCTGACCGGCCCCAGCGCGGCCACGGCGCAGGCGCTGCGTGCAGCCGGGCTGGACGGGCTGATCGTGACCGGCGCCCCGTCTGTCGCCGCTCGTCTGCAGGACGAGCCGGCCTGGCCGGCGCTGGCCAGGCTAGTGGACGACGCGGCGGAGCAGGCACTGCCCACCATGTGGCTGTGCATGGCCGCCCACGCCGCGGTGCAGCGGCTGGACGGCATTGAGCGCCGGCGCCTGCCGGTAAAGCTGGTGGGCCTGATGGCCTGCGCGCGCACCGGCGGCGCTCACGCCCTCACCGCCGGCCTGCCGCAACGCTGGCGCGTCCCGCACTCGCGCTACAACGCCGTTGCCGAGGAGTCGCTGGTGGCCTGCGGCTACCGCATCCTGTCCAGCTCGGCAGAGGCCGGCGCGGATGTGTTCACCAGGCAGGTGGTCACCGGCGGCCGCGCCGCACGCTTCGTGTTCTGCCAGGGCCACCCGGAGTACGACGCGCAGGCGCTGCTGCGCGAGTATCGGCGCGACGTCGCGCGCTTTCTGGCCGGCGAGGCCGCCCCCTACCCCGGCGTGCCGAGACACTGCTTCAGCGCCGCCACCCGCACTGCCCTGGCCGGCTTCAAGGCGAGCGCCACGCGTGACCGCAGCATCGCCCTGATGGACCAATTCCCCAGCGCAGCCTGTGCGGCCGAGCTGCGCGAGGGCTGGTCCCCTGTCGCGACCCGGCTCTACGCGAACTGGCTCGCCGACCTGGCCCCACACACGCGGCATCGCGCCGGCGCGATGCCGGCCTTGTTGCCGACGGCCGATTACAGAGAGGGTGCATGGACCAGCTGAGCTGCGAGCCGCCAGGATTAGGCGTAAGGACCGTCGTCGCGGAGACCTTCACGGAGGTGGCGCGGGAACAGGGCGTGAAGCTCGGCGCGCTCGATGCGAACACGCGGCTGATCGACCTCGCGCTGGATTCGCTCTGCCTGGCGGTGATCGTGGCACGGCTGGAGGAACGCCTGGGCGGGGACCCGTTCGCGGCCGAGGACGTGGAGCTGCCGGCCAGCTTCGGCGATTTCGTGGCCCTCTACGAGCGGTCCGCAGGCGAGCGCGCGGCTTCAGGTCCGCCCCATGATGGCGCCGGTGCCTGACGCATGAGTCCGGTTCCGGCTGCAACCCTGTGGCAGCGCACCGTGGCGCACGGCGCGCTCGGTCAGCGTTTCCTCAGCGACGAGCGGTCCCGCCTCTGCCTGCAGGCCCTCGACGGCGGCACCACGCTCGCCGCGCCGGCGGATGTGTTCGCCGGACGAAACGTGATGCTGCGCACCGGCACGCAACTGGCGACCGCGTGCGCCCTGCTGGAGCTGGACGGCCTGGCGCGCCGCGTCGTGCTGTGTCCGCCTGGCCTGTCTCTCGGGCAGGCGGCCCAGGCCGCGCGGGAAGCCGAAGCTACGTTGGTGGTGAGCGACGACGCCGCTGAAGCCGGCGAGCTGCCGCTTCAGGTGCAGAGCCTCGCGCCCGGCGTGCGCGAGCAGGCCGGCGGCGGTGTGCGCCACGCTGGCTGCGAGACGGAGTGGGTGCTGTTCACCTCCGGCTCCACCGGCGCGCCGAAACTGGTGCTGCACCGCCTGGCCAGCCTGCTGGCCGCCATCCCGCCCGTCACGGCAGATATCGCCAGCCGCAGGAAGGATAGCGCGCCCGCCAACCAGCATGGCGCCACCGGCACGCCGGAGAGCGCTGCGGGTCCGGCGGCCCACGCGCCTGCCGCGCCGGACAGCGGCAACGTGTTCGCCACCTTCTATGACGTGCGGCGCTACGGCGGGCTGCAGATCCTGCTGCGCGCGCTGGTGGGCGGCGGGTCCATGCTGCTGTCCAGCCAGGCGGAGACGCCGGGCGCGTTTCTGGCCCGCGCCGGCCAGGCCGGCATCGCCTTTCTGTCCGGAACCCCCACCCATTGGCGCCGCGCGCTGCTCTCCCCGCAAGCCGCGATGATCGCGCCGCGCGACGTGCGCCTGTCCGGCGAAGTGGCCGACCAGGCGATCCTCGACGCGCTGCGCGCCGCCTACCCCGAGGCGCGGATCTGCCATGCCTTCGCCTCAACCGAAGCCGGGGTGGGTTTCGCCGTGGACGATGGCCTGGCCGGCTTCCCCGCCGGCTGGCTCGGCCAGGCCCGCGGCGACGTGGAGCTGTGCGCCGCCGGCGGCACGCTGCGCCTGCGCTCGCCGGGCAACGCCACGCGCTATCTGGGCGAGGCCGCGCCGGCGCTGCGCGCGCCCGACGGCTTCGTGAACACCCACGACGCCGTCGAGACGACGGGCGACCGCGCGCGGTTCGCCGGCAGGCGGGACGGGGTGATCAACGTCGGCGGCCAGAAGGTGCACCCGGAGGAGGTGGAAGCGGCGGTCAACGGCCACCCCGGCGTTGCCATGTCGCAGGCCCGCGCCAAAGCCAGCCGGATCACCGGCGCCATCGTGGTGGTCGACGTGGTGCTGCGCGACGCCGCCGTGGGCCAGACCGGCGCCGCCCCGCGCGAGGTGGAGAGCGACATCCTGCGCACCTGCCGCGCCATCCTGGCCGCGCACAAGGTGCCGGCCGCGGTGCGCTTCGTGCCGGAGCTGGGCGTCAGCACCTCGGGGAAGCTTATTCGCTCGCATGCGTAACGTCGTCGTCACCGGCGGCAGCCGTGGCATCGGCCTGGCCCTGGTGCGCAGGCTGGCCGAAGCCGGCTACCGGCCGATCGCCATCGCGCGGTCCCGGTCCGACGAGCTGTCCGACTGCATGCGCGAGGCCGGCGCCGGGGCGGTCGGCTTCCACGCCGCCGATCTGGGCGACATCGCGGCACTGCCAGAGCTGGTGAGCGCGCTCTCGGCCGCCTACGGGCCGCTCCACGGGCTGGTCAACAACGCGGGCCTAGGCAGCAGCGGCGTGCTGGCCTCGATGCACGACGCGAAGATCGAGCAGCTGATCCGGGTGAACCTGCTCTCCCCCATCACGCTGACCCGGCACGTGGTGCGCGCGATGATGGTCAGCGGCGGCAGCCGCATCGTCAACATGGCGTCCATCACCGCCACGCGCGGCCAAAGCGGCTTGTCCGTCTACGGCGCCACCAAAGCCGGGCTGGTGGGCTTCACCCACGCGCTGGCGCGCGAGCTCGGTCCGCTGGGGATTACGGTGAACGCGGTGGCGCCAAGCTTCATCGAGACGGACATGACGCAGTCGCTGAGCGCCGACGAACTGCGCCGCATCGCGCGCCGCAACGCGCTGCAGCGGCTGGTGGAGGCGGACGACGTGGCCCAGGCGGTTTTGTACTTGATGGGCGAGTCCGCGAGGAACGTGACAGGGACGGTGATGACTGTAGACGCTGGGGCGCTGGCGTGAGGCGAGGCAAACGGTTCTTTTTTGAACAAAAGAACCAAAAAAGTTTTGGTATGGCTGTCGCGGGCTGTTTCTGACGTCGTGCACTCGGCTGATCGCACGACGCGAGAGCACAAACTTGCGTCTGTAAGAAGCTCATTGACGTCGTGAGCGACTCTTATCTGATCTCAGCGACCGTAGGTTTTGGTTTGCGGCGCCCGAGAAGACAGCAGGCCCTGATCTTTGAACAGGCAGCGGAAACCTTAGACCCTTGAGGTCGCAAGGGTTCTGCAACGCGCGACAAAGCAAACAAAAGTCTTTCGTTCTCCTCCCCAAAAACAACGCTTGGCTTGCTGCTACAGACCAACACTGCTGATCGCGAGAATGAACAGGCTTCCGGCGTGCCGTCGATTGAACAAAAGCGCTCAATCTTTCATAACGTCATATGCCTTCTTCGTGTGGAATCGCAGATGGTCCAGAGGTCTTGACCGCTCACGGGTAAGCCAGACGGTTTTTTCTGGCATAGTCTATCCGTCCCGGGAGCAAACATTGCAAGAATTGCCGCGACAGCAATAAAAGAGTTTTTACTGCTTTTCAAAAAAGCAGGCAATGCTGTTGTTGCGGGGACACCCGACCGACGCTTACCTCCACGGATCCAATACATGCGCAACCACTTTTCGGTCGCACGTATTCGTTCTCACAGTCGGCACTTTCAGCCGTCCGCGACAGCGATGACAAAAGCTTTTTGCTTCTTGTTCTCGGAAAAGAAGACGCTTGCTATGCCTTCGCCAGTCAAGCCTACACGGATCAAACTCAAATCCGCATCTTCCCGGATACGATAGAGTACAGCATCGCAGCGTCCAGACATAGGTAAGCAGCTCGCGCTTTGTCAAAGGCGTACAAACGGTCTTTCACCGACGCCGGATCATAGCCCTCACGCGCAAGCGCTGCGCGAAGCGGCTTGAACGTGGCGGTGGCCGAGATGTTCGGCACGATGCGCACGAACACCGGCCACGCGTAGCCGGGCAAGTGCTGCGTCAGGTGCGCGTGCAGGCGTTCGAGCATGAAGTCGGCGTTCACGGTTACAGCCGCCATGCCGGCGCGGCCCTCGTGGCCGGGCACCGCCACGCCGTAGACGACCGCGTCGCGCACGCCGGGCGCGCGGCACAGCGTGTCCGCGACCCAGGCGCTGGCGATGTTCTCTCCTTTCCAGCGAAAGTTGTCGCCCAACCTGTCGACGAAGGTGAAGTAGCCGGCGGTGTCGCGCTGCATCAGGTCGCCGGTGCGGTACCATGCATCGCCGGCTGCCAGCACGTCGCGGGCGATCTTGGCTGCGGTCGCGTCCTGGTCGGTGTAGCCTTCGAAAGCGCGGCTGGCGATGCGGCCGAGCGCCTCGCCGGTTTCGCCGGGCTGGCACACGCGGGCGAGTCCGTCCGCACCACGCACCAGCGCACCTGATTCCGCGTCGCATTGCGCCAGGATGACCGGCGCGCGGTGCGCCAGGAAGCCGGGCAGGTGACCGATGGCGCCGGGCCGGCCAGGAACGTTGTAGAGCGACACGTTACCTTCTGTGGACGCGTAGAACTCCAGGATGTGCGGAATATCGAAGCGCTCGGCAAATGCCGTCCATACCTCGCCGCGCAGACCGTTGCCGCAGCACAGACGCAGGCTGTGGCGGCCAACCGGCTCCGCATCGCTGTTGAGGATGTGCCTGCACAGCTCACCGATGTATTGGAACACCGTGCAGCGATGCGTCACCACGTCATCCCAGAACCGGCTGGCCGAGAAGCTGCTGCGGATCAGCACGGAGCCGCCGCCGGCGAGCATGGCGCCGATGGCAACAACGCCGCCAACGCTGTGGAACATCGGTAGGCAGTTGAACATGCGATCCGAAGGCTGGGTGTCGATCATGCCGGCGAACCAGAGGCTCCACTCCGCAACGCGGCGGTGACTGATGCGTGCGGCCTTCGGCGGGCCGGTGGTGCCGGAGGTGTAGATGTAGAGCGCCAAATCCGTCAGCGCCGCAGTCCGCTCCCCCGGCAGCTCGAGCGGCGCAGGCGAGAGTTGTGCGGCTGCGTCCTCGACCCTCGCAAAACTGCCGCCGGGTCCGAACGACCACGTCTGCATGTCCGCCGGCAACCGGTCTGCCACGGCAAGCAGCGCACGCGCGCCGTCACAATCCGTGATGACGTGGCGCGGCTGCACGGCGGCGAGCGCTTGGGCCAGCCCATCTCCGGATATTTGCGGGTTGATCAGCGCTACCACGCCGCGCACCGAAGTGATGCCGAGCCAGATCGCCACGTAGTCCGCGCAATTTGGCAGCATCAGCGCTACCACGTCGCCTGGTGCTACATCTTGCAGCAGCGCCCAACGTGCATAGCGGTTCACCTGCGCGGCTAGCTCAGCATAGGTGAAGGTCTGCGCCTCGTCGATCAGCGCGGGGTTTTCGCCGTGAGAACCGGCCGCCGTGGCCAGAAGTGCAGGCAACGTCGAACCGCCGCCGCGAGCGTAAGGCGCCGTCAGGGTGAGGGCGCGGTTCCAGGCGGAGCTGTCGGGTTTAGTCAAGAAAGGAAGCAAGCAGTTCTTTTTTGAACAAAAGAACCAAAAAGCTTTTGTCTCCTGGGTACACGCCGGTTGAACGGTCGGCGACAGCCGGAGCAAAAGCTTTATGCTTCTTTTTCTCGAAAGAGAAAGCGTTCCCTCTACGGTGCATCAGGCAAAACCGGCTTACGATCCGGATACCCCGGCCGAACAAATTGCGCCAGCGGCGACTTGGCCAGCGCGTCCAACGCAACCTGCACCGCGCGTTCCAGTTGCGGATCATGTCCCTGCCTTACCAGCGCAGGGTCCTGCACCACCTCCACGTCCGGTGCAATACCCTCGTCCTCCACCTCCCATTTGCCGTGCGTGCCGTAGATCGCCCAACGCGGCGCGGTGATCCGTCCGCCGTCGATCAGGCGCGGGTAGCCGCCGATCCCCACCAGCCCGCCCCAGGTGCGCACGCCCACCAGCGTGCCCACGTGCTCCTTGCGGAACAGCCAGGGCAGCGCGTCGCCGCCGGAACCCGACATCTGGTTGGTGATCATCACGCGCGGCCCGAAGATCGCCGAGGCCGGCTCCACCGTCTCGGCACCCTCGCGCGTTGCGTTCACCATCTCCGGCTGCCGCTTCAATTTGTCCACGATGTAGTCGGCGATCTGTCCGCCGTGGTTGAAACGCTCGTCAACCACGACGCCCTGCTTGCCGACCTGACCGAAATAGTAGCGGTTGAAGTTTGCCCAGCCGCCAACGTTTGTGTCCGGCACGTAAACGTAGGCAAGCTTGCCGCCGGACAAGCTGGCCACCTTTTGCCTGTTGGCCTCCATCCAGCTGCGCAGGCGTAGCTCGTCTTCCTTGTCGGTCGGCACCACCGTCACATCGCGCGCGCCGTGCCCGTCAGCCGCAGCGGAAAGCGTGATGACCGTTGGCTTGCCCGCAAGGCCCACGAACGCGCGGTACGGATCGGCGTCGGTGGCAACCGGACGCCCGTTCACCGCCAGCAATACGTCGCCCTCGTGCACGTCCACGCCGGGCGTGCACAACGGTGCGTCCAGTTTCAGGTTGAAGTTCTCGCCGCACAAAATGTGCGAGATGCGGTAATGCCCACCGTCCGGTGTGTAATCCGCGCCGAGCAACCCGGTGTTCTCAGCGCCGAACTTGGCAAACGCGCCGCCGCGCACGAAGGTGTGGCCGACACCGATGTGACCGGTCATTTCCTCGAACAACGCATTCAGCCCTTCGCGGCCGCCAAGGCCCGGCACGAAGGCGGCGTAGAGGTGCTCGGCGCGAGCCAGATCCAGGCCCTGCAACTTCGGATCGTAGAGGAAGTCGCGCTCGATCCGCCACGCCTCGCGGTACATCTGCGCCCACTCCGCCGGCGGGTCCACCCACAGCGTCACGTCGTCCAGCTTCAGCTTGCCGTCGCCGTCCTTCACCTTCTCGCCGCTCTTGGCGACGAACCAGGCGTGGTCCTTGGCGAACAACACGTGGCTGCCGTCGGCGGACAGGCGCAAGCTGTCCTCGTCGATACCTTCGGCGATCGTCTGCGTCTTGCGCGTCTTCAGTTCGAAGCGTGAGAGCGTCTCCGGCCGCGGGTCGCCGTCGCCGTCGAGCAGGTCCTGGTCGGTCTGTGCTGCGGACGCGGCGGCAGCAAACACGATGCCGCTCTCGCCCGTCTCCAACGCGGTGTAGTTGGCCGGTGGCATCGGCAACTGCACGATCCGCCTGTCGAGACCTTCGAAGTCTATCTTCACCGCTTCAGGCTTGGCGTCCTTGCCACGCTTGTCGGCCGGCTTGCCTGGTGCTGCGGCTTCCGCCGGCTTGTCGGCGGTTGCGTCGGCCGCGTTCTCCTCGTCGCTCTCCGGCGCCAGCGGCGTGGGCGAGCCGCGGCGCAGGATCATCGCGTACACCAGCCCGGATTGTGCCCGTCCGTAGCTGGAAAGATCCAGCCAGCCGGCGGCCGGCCCCTCGTCGGTCGAGGAGATGAAGTACAGAGTCCTGCCGTTGCGGTCGAAGCGCGCGGCCGGCACGTCGCTCAGCCCGTCGGTCACCTGCGTCGCGCGGCCGCTGTCCAGCGCGTAGACGAACGCCGCATGCAGATGGTTTGGCAATTGCTTGCAGTACACGACCCAGCGGCTGTCCGCAGACCAGGCAGCGTTGAACTCGTATGACGGACTATCGAACAGGTCGGTGTCCACGCGCACCGGCGCGCCCGGCTTGTCTACGTCCACCAACCACAAGTTCAGCCGCTTGTCGTACAGCACGATCTTGCTGCTGTCCGGCGACCAGCGCGGCGCGTAGAAAAACGACGGCGTGGCACCCAGCGCTATTTTCTGCACCGGACCGGCGCCGCTGGCCGCGCGCACGTGCAGCGCGTACTCGCCGGACTCGTCGCTGAGGTAGGCGACCTTCTTGCCGTCCGGCGAGGCGGCGGGATCACGATCCGCGACACCCGGGCTCTGCGTCAGGTTGCGCGCGGCCCCCTTCTCGGCCGGCACGGACAGGATGTCGCCGTGCACCTCCAGCAGCACGCGCTTGCCGGTAGGCGTGATGGACGCGGCAAGCACCTCCTTGGTGTCCAGCTTGACCAGACGCGCGCGCGTCTGCGGCAACTCCGCCGCAATGCGCACCGGTACTACGTGAGTGCTGCCGGACGCGACGTCGTAAAGGCGTAGCGTGCCGAACTGGTCGTAGACGACGCCGCCCGGTCCTGCGGACGCCGAAGCGATGTCGAAACCGCGCGGGTTGGGCACCACGTTGCGGACGGCGCGCGTGCCCGTGTCGTACGCGTACAGCGCAACCGGGCCGTCGCGGTCGGACAGGAAATACACCGTGTTGCCGGCCCATTGCGGATCGCGATCGTTCGAGTTGACACGCGGGATCTCGCTGACATGCGACGTCGCGAGGTCGGCGATCCAGATGCGTGCAGTCTGCCCGCCGCGATAGTGTTTCCATGCCGGCTGCCACTGGTCGAACGGCGTGTAGGCCAGGTGCGTGCTGTCGGGCGCATAGCTCGCCTGGTCGCCGGACGGCAACGGCAGCGCAGTGGCCGGGCCACCGGCAACCGGCACGGTGTAGAAACGCGCCAGGTCGCGCGGGGAGTCACGCAGGCTGCTGAACAGCACGGACTTGCCGTCCGGCGTCCAGCCGACAGCCGCGTCCTTGCCGGGATACCAGGTGAGCCGCACCGGGTTGCCGCCCGCCGTCGGCACCACGTACACGGCGTTGTTGCCGTCCAGCATGCCCGTGTAGGCAATCATGCTGCCATCCGGAGAGAAGATCGGCCCATGGTTGCGCTGCTGGGCAACCACCAGCGTAGTGGCCGTGCCGCCGTCGCGCGGCACCGTCCAGATCTCGCCGGCGTATTCGAACGCAATCTTGTCGCGCGACAGCGACGGGTGCTGAAGCAGCAGCGGCGTCGTCGCGCGCGCCGGCGCAAGGGCGGCGGCCAGCAGGATCGCGGGAAGACCGATGCGCATTCCAGAGGCGTCCTTGGTTGCAGCGCCGGCACCTTCGGGCGAGGATCGGGCGGTTGTCAAATAGGCAAGCGAGCGGTTCTTTTTTGAAAAAAAGAACCGAAATACTTTTGTCTACTTGGGTGCGTGCTACAGAACTCTCCGCGACAGCAGGACCAAAGTTTGTTGCTGCTGTTGTTCAAGAAAGCAGGTTTGCCTTTCTGTCCGGGCTCTGAGGAATCCAGAAAGTGCTCGAGTATCCGTCTGCATATCTATGGTCTTCTACACCGATGAACATTCGTGCCACGCACGCAAGGGCCGATGCTCCGCGGAAAGCTAAGGACCGCTTTTGTCCGAGTTTGTTCCGGCTGTCGCGAACCGTTCGACCGTCGGGAACCCAGGAGCCCAAAGTTTTTGGTTCTTTTTTTCAAAAAAGAACTGCTTGCCTTGACTTCTTCGGGCACCCGACCGAGCCAGTAAGCCGCACTTCGATCGAGGACGAGCCGCGTGACGTTGAACCGTAGAACCTTGCTGCAGGCCGGCGCCGCAACGATGCTCGCCAGGCCATCCCTGGCGGCGCCCAGCCAGACGGCGACCCTGCACGACCTCCTCGCCGCCTTTGCCGACGAGCTCCTGCGCCTCTCGCCCGAGCAATCGACCGCGCTCGGCCTGGACACCGGCAGCTACGCCAACCTGAAATCCCTGCTGTCCGACGAGTCGCCTGCCGCGGACGCCGCCTGGGCCGCGCAGGTCCGCAGCATGCGCCAGCGCCTGACGGCGATGGGCACCGCCGGCCTTTCCGACGCCGACCGCACCCGCTACGACACCGTGCTGTACGCCGCAGACCGTGGTATCGACGGCACCGCCTTCCGCTACGGCGGCGGGGCCGCGTCCGGCTTCTCCGGCGGCACCTCGCCCTACGTCATCAGCCAGCAGAACGGCGCGGTGACCTCGCTGCCGGAGTTCCTCAACTCCGAGCACCAGGTGAAAACCAGCGCCGACGCCGAAGCCTACCTGGCGCGCGTGTCTGCCTTCGGCAGGGTGCTGGACCAGGAGACCGCGCGGCTGCGCACCGACGCGGCCGCGGGCGTGGTGCCGCCGGACTTCATCGCCGCCAACGCGCTGGGCCAGCTGAAAGGCTTCCGGGCGGTGCCGGCGGACCAGCAGCCGATGGTCGCCTCGCTGGCCACTCGCGCGGCCAAGGCGAACCTGCCGGGCGACTGGGCCGCGCGCTGTGCGAAGATCGTGCAGGACAGCGTCTACCCCGCGCTCGACCGGCAGATCGCGGCCTTCTCCGCCGTCACCGCCCACGCGCCGCACACCGCCGGCGTGCAGCGCCTGCCGGACGGCGACGCCTACTACGCCTACGCGCTGCGCCTGGGCACCACCACCACCACCTCGCCGGCCGACATCCACAAGCTCGGCCTGGAGCAGAACAGCGCGCTGCGCGCCCGCATGGACGTGCTGCTGAAGGCGCAGGGCCTCACCCAGGGAAGCATCAGCGAGCGCCTGCAGGCGCTGAACGAGGACCCCCGCTTCCTCTACCCGGACACCGATTCCGGCCGCACGCAGCTCATCGCCTACCTCAACGACTGCATCGCCCGTATCCGCCCGCTGCTGCCGCAGGTTTCGCACCTGGGGCTGAAGGCAGACGTGCAGGTCAAGCGCGTGCCGGTGGACATCCAGGACGGCGCGCCGCTCGGCTACATGAACTTCGCGTCCCTGGATGGCTCGCGCCCGGCGATCTACTACGTGAACCTGAAAACCACCGCGCTCTGGCCGAAATACCAGTTGCCGACGCTGACCGCGCACGAGGGCATCCCCGGCCATACCTGGCAGGGCGCCTACCTCGCCGAACACCACGCCGAGATTCCGCTGATCAGCTCGATGATGGGCTTCAACGCCTTCGTGGAAGGCTGGGCGCTGTACGCCGAGCAACTGGTCGACGAGCACGGCCTCTACGACAACGACCCGTTCGGCCGCATCGGCTACCTGCAGGCGCAGCAGTTCCGCGCCTGCCGCCTGGTGGCCGACACCGGCCTGCACGCCATGGGCTGGACGCGCGAGCAGACGGTTGCCTTCCTGGTGGAGCAGACCGGCAAGGGCCAGGCCGCGATGACCAGCGAGACGGACCGCTACTGCGCCTCGCCCGGGCAGGCCTGCGGCTACAAAATGGGCCACAACGAAATACTGCGGCTGCGTGAGATGGCACGGTCGTCGCTGGGGGCGAAGTTCGACCTGGGCGGGTTCGACGACGCGGTGGTCAAGACCGGGGGTGTGCCTCTGCCGGTGTTGGCGACGGCGATCGAGCGTTACGTAGCGGAGACGAAGAAAGCGTAAGCGCTTCTTTTTCGAGAAGAAGCAAAAAGCTTTTGTTCCGGCTGTCGCGGACCGTTCTGCAGACGCGGACCTAAGGAACAAAAGTTTTTTGGTTCTTTTTTTCAAAAAAGAACTGCTTGCTTTCTTGCCTCTGGATCAACCCAAACGCGCTAGCCGCCGCCGCCAGACACAACCCCGCCCCAACCACCGCCGCCACGTGAAATCCCCCCAGCAGCGCCCCGCCCCGCGCCGCCAGCACCGACCCCACCAGCGCCGTGGCCGCCAGCCCCCCGCCGCGCGCCACCGCGCTGTTCAGCCCGGACGCCGAGCCGGTATGGCGTCCGTCCACCGAGGCCAGCACAGCGGTGGTCAGCGGTGCCACCGCGCCGCTCAACCCCACGGCAACCACCAGCAGCGCCGGGAACACCTCCGTCCAATACTCGGCGCGGGAGTCGATCCGCATCATCAGCGCGAACCCGCCTGCCACCACCAGCGGCCCCACGCTCAGCGGCAGGCGCGGGCCGATGCGGCCGGCCAGCGAGCCCATCGCCGGCGATAGCGCGGAGAGCACCAGCGGCAGAGGCAGCAGGGCCGCGCCCGCCTGGCTGCCGGAGTAGCCCGCCTCCTGGATCAGCACGAACGGCAGCAGCACGAACAGGCCGCCGAGCGCGCCGTAGAGCAGCAGCGTCAGCACGGTCAGGCCCACGAAGCTGCGCGAGCCGAACAACGCAAGCGGGGTCATCGCTTGCTCGCCGAGCCGGCGTTCCACCGCGAGGAAGCCCGCCATCAGCACCGCGGCCGCCGCGGCCGCCGCGAGCGCGCCATTGGTCCAACCCGCAGGCCCGGCGCCGACGGTCAGCGCCCAGGTGGCCGCGCCCAGTCCACTCGTGGCGAGCAGCCCGCCCCAGACGTCGATCGGGCGGTCCCGGCCGTCCAGGTCCGCCGGCAACGCGCGCCAGGCGAGGAGGATTGCGCAGACCGCGACGGGCAGGTTGATGAAGAAGATCGCCCGCCAGCCCACCGTGTCGATCAGCCAGCCGCCCAGCACCGGCCCGGCGGCACCCATGGCGGCGCCGCTTGCGGCCCAGATGCCGATGGCGCGCCCCTTGGCGGGTCCCTCGAAGGTGGTGCCGAGGATCGCCAGGCTGCTTGGCATCAGCATCGCCGCACCGGTGCCCTGCAGCATCCGCCCGGCGAGCAGGATTGCGAGGTTCGGCGCCAGCGCGCAGGCCAGCGAGGCGGACGCGAAGACGGCGATGCCGGCGACCAGCAGCCGCCGTCGCCCGTGGCGGTCGCCGGCGGCACCACCCAGCAGCAGCAACGCGGTCAGCGGCAGCAGGTAGGCGTTGACCACCCATTGCAGCGCGCCGGCACCGGCGTGGAGGTCGCGGCCGATCGCCGGCAGGCCGACGTTGACGACGGAGCCGTCCACGAAGGCCAGGCTGGAAGCGAGGATGCAGGTTGCGAGCACCAGGCGCTCGGGGAAGGTCATCGTGATCCTAAGAAAGCAAGCAGTTCTTTTTGAAAAAGAACCAAAAACTTGTGCTTCCGCAGTCGCGCGCTCGCGGGAGGGTCCCCGACGGGGAGCAAAAGCGTTTTGCTTCTTTTTTTCGAAAAAGAACGCCTTGCTTAGGCTACCTGAGAAGCACTCTCCATCAGGCTTCCCTGCCCCACCCGCCAGCGCGCGTGTTCCGCCTGCAGCAGGTCGGCCGCGTGCAGCACGTCAGGCTCCGCCCACAGCGCGCCGGGCAACGAATCGTAGAACCGCTGCGGGTCGAGCGGCACCACCATCCGGTAATCCACCGCGCTGACCTGCGGCCGTTGCGCGATGTCCGGCGCCAGGCCCCACCCGGTGGCGAGCACCGGCAAACCGGTCTGCGCCGCCTCCGCCAAAGTAAGGCCGTAGCCCTCGCCGCGGTGCAGCGACACGTAGAGGTCGAGCATCGGGTAGAACTGGCGTATGGGCAGCGGCGAACGTGACCCGTCGACGATGCGGATACGGGCGTCGCGCCCGGCGTAGCCGACCAGGTGGTCGAACAATCGCGGGTACAGCGGCCTGTCGTGACACCTGATCAGCAGCGTGGCGGGCTCGGCTGCCCTGAAGGCGAGCCGGAAGGCGTCGATGGCCGCGCACGGGTTCTTGCGCGCGTAGTTGGAGTCGAACGAGAACGACGTGCCCACAACGAAGCGGTCGCGCGGCAGGCCGGCCCCCACGCGCGCGGCCTCGCGCGCCACGGGGCTGGTGCGCGGCAGCGGGTCTCGGTCAACCGCGTGCGGCACCGTGCGGATCGTCCTGGCGGTCTCTCCCAGTCCCGCCGCGATCGAGCCGGCGGCGAAGGGCGAGGGCGACCAGATCTCGTCGAGGTAGCGCGCACTCTCGCTCCAGGCCGGCGGCACTTTGGAGAGTTCCCAGACCCAGTAGCCGACGATCGTGGCAGGCGACAAAGCGGCCGCCGGCAAATGCGCCAGCGCGCGCGCGAACAGCGGCGGGTTGAGGTGGACGACGACGTCGGTCGGGCGCCAGTCGAGCAGCGAGGCTGCGTTCTGCGTGGCGTCGGTCCGCCGGTTGACGGCGAGGTTGAGCGCCGGGCCCACGTCGACCTTGAGCACCTCTCGGCCGCTGGCGCGCAAATCCATCACCATCAGGTCCGCGCCGCGCTGCAGGCCGCTGCGGTTGCTGAACAGGCCGACCACCGCCACCCGCGTGCCGTCATACGGCCGGCCCTGCCTGGTGGAGATCGTGGCGAGTTGCCGCAGGGTGACCGCGTCGAGGTCGCCGTGCCTGGCGCGCTGCTCGAGCACGTGACGGAGCCAGTTGGCGCTCAGCAGGACCGGACGGCGCAGCGGGCCGGGCAAGAGCCGGACCAGGCCGATCCTCATCTTTCAGCCCCCAGCCCGCCTAGCGCAGCGCAAAGCCGGACGTCGATTAACACGCCAGAACTCCCGGGAGGCACATCGTCTTCGCCGGGCAGGCCGAAACAGACGATGCTAGCCGTTTTCCTTGCGGTTCCGGGTGCACCGTCCATCGGCCGCCTCCATGGTCCCTTTGTTTGCCTGGCGGGCATTCGGCACTTCCGACAGCGGCCTACTCATATGTCGGCAAGCGTTTCGGAGGTCAAGCGCAACGCGGTCACGTGCACGCGCGAAATGCAGGCTGCCAAGAAAAGCACGAGGCAACTACGCAAACCAGAGCAATGCGGAGTAGTCCGCGACAGCCATGACAAAAGCTTTTTGCTTCTTTTCTCGAAAAAGAAGATTCTGCCTCGTCTTTTTGCAGATGCAACAGCCAGCAATCAGGTGGGAACATCTCCCGGCACCGGGTAAGGACCAGGATGCTGCGGACGCACCGCGTAGCGCCAAGCGACATCGAGGTAGCTCCGGTAGAGCGGGACCTTGCCCGCCGCAAGCAACTGCGCGCGCCGGAGTCGCCATTGTGCAGGAAGCGCAAACCAGGGAAGCGACGGACTGGCGTGGTGCAGAACGTGCAGGTTGTTGTTGAGGAACAGCGCGCCCAGCAGGCCGGCATGCTCGACAACCGCGGTGCGGTCCTCTACGCGCTCTCCCGCGCGGTGTTCGGCCAGCGAGCGCACCATGATCAGGGCGGTCGCCGGGTAGACGCAGCCCACCAGGTAGGCGAGCAGGCTGATCCGGCAGGCCAGGCACACCCACACCAGCACGCCAGCAGCGCCGGCAGCATGGGCCAGCCATACCGGCCAGCGACTCGCATCCTGCCCGCCGCGCACCTGCCCGGCCCAGAAGCGCGCGATGGTGCAGGCCGGCCCGAACACCAGGCGGCCGGTCAGCGTGTTGCAGGCGCCGTGCAGCCAGCGGCGTGCCCGGCCGGCACGGGCCCAATCCTCCACGGACATGTAGGTGCTCTCGGGGTCGTCCAGCGGGTCGGCCAGATGTTCGGCGCGGTGGTGGCGCAAATGCGATTCGCGGTAGATCGGGTAAGGCAGCCACAGGTTCAGCGGCGGCCAGGCCAACGCCGTGTTCACCCGCACGCTGCGCGTCGGGTGGCCGTGCATCAGTTCGTGCTGCAGGGACATGTGCCAGGCGCAGAACCAGGCCCCCAGCGGGGCAGCCGCCCAGATGGGCATCGCGGTCCAGAACCAGGTGAGCGCCAGCCAACCGGCGTAGATGGTAAAGATGAGCAACCAGGTCGGCCACTCGTCGCCAAGCACTTTGTCTCGCACCATTGCCGGCCAGCGCACCACAGCTTCCTCCGTGAACCGGAGAGGCTCCGATCGACCAAGGCCATTCCTAAACCAAAACATTTACCTTGGCTTGCAGCATTTGCGCCAAACCTGCTGCATCTTCACACGTCCCACCCCATTCGTGGTGTTTGTGCAGCAAATGGTGTAGTAACGCAGCATTTAGGTTGGAGCCAACCTATGCCAGCCACCAAGGACGCGCTCGACCGGCGCGAAATCCTGCCCCACTTCCAGCAGCGCCTGCGCCAAGTGCTAGCCCGCTCCGAGCTCAGCCAGACCGACTTCGCCGCCGCCGCGGGAATCGACCGCAGCACGCTCTCCCAGTTGCTCGCGCCGGGGGCGGACCGGCTGCCGCGGGTGGAGTCGCTCGCCGCGATCGCCCAGGCCGGCAACACCTCGCTCGACTGGCTGCTGGGGCTGAGCCAGGGCGAGCGGCCGGACTCCGGCCTGGTGGCCGAAAGCCTGCAGATCGAACGCGACGCGCCCAGCCCGCTGGACGAACGCCTGCTCGGCTGGCTGCGCGAGGCGGCCGGCTACCGCGTGCGCCACATCCCCACCACGTTCCCCGACCTGCTGAAGACCGACACCGCCATCGAGGACGAATACGGCCACTACGTCGCGCTCGGCCCGCGCCGCCGGATCGAGATCACCCAATCCCGCCTGGACTACCTGCGGCAGCCGGAAACCGAGATAGAATGCTGCACGGCGGTGCAGACGCTCGAGGCGCTGGCCTGGGGCGAAGACGTCTGGCGCACCCTGCCGCTGGCCGCACGCCGCGCGCAGCTCGAACACATGGCGGCGTTATGCGACGAGCTGTACCCGCGCTTCCGGCTGTTCCTCTACAATCGCAAGATGCTGTTCTCGATCCCGCTGACGGTGTTCGGGCCGATGCGCGCGGCGATCTATCTTGGGCAGACGTACCTGGTGTTCCACTCGACGGACCACATCCGCGCGCTGACGCGGCATTTCGACCAGATCGTGCGCGGGGCTACGGTGCAGCCAAACGAGATCGTCGGGTATTTGCAGAAGTTGTTGGCGCGTAGCAGGTAATGTAAAAAAGCAAGGGCTTCTTTTCTGAAAAAAAGAAGCAAAAAACTTTTGACTCCGCTGTCGCGCGCTCGCCGGACAGAACGGCGACAGCGGACGCAAAAGCTTTTTGCTTCTTTTTCTCGAAAAAGAAGCGCTTGCTTCCTTATCACAACAGCTCGGCGTACCCCGCGCGCTGCGCACGTGTTTGCAAGTCTAGGATGGCAGCGTAGCCGTCCAGACCTACGGTTTCGAAGCCGGCCAGCAGAAGCTCCGCGCGAATACCCGCCAACGCAGGGTCGTCCGCCACGTCCTGCAGCGCCTCGATGAGCGCACGCCGCTCGGCGTCGCTCGTCCGGACAGACGTGATGAGCGGTAACCCGGGCGTGGCCGCGGTCCACGCGAGCCGGCGCAGGCCGCGCGCGTGCGACGGGCGCAGGCGTTGTAGGTGCGCCCAGGTCACGCAATCGATCGCGGCGACGTCGGCGCGGCATTCGGCCACCGCCAGCACGCTTGCGGCGTGCGAGCCGGTGGTGACCACGCTGTGGAAGAAGCGCGGCGTGTGCGGGGAGGTTCGTGCGATCTCCGCGCGCAGGACATTCATGCCACTGTTGGACGCTGCGTCGTTCACGGCACAGACCAGCCCGCGCAAATCCGACAGGCTGGTCGCGCGCGCATCATCGCGCACGATGATGGCGCTGCGATAGAGGGTGTTGTCGCAGCCTGGCGCGGTATAGCGCGGGGTTGTCAGCAGAGCGACGCGGCCGCGCAAGGTTGTCACCAGCGGGTAGCCGCAGGTTTGTCCGAGCAGCAGGCAAGGATCTGTCCAGGAAGCCTCGAGGTGCGGCGTGCGCGTCAATTCATCTGGCGGGTTAACGCCCAAATCGCGAAGGCGCGCGGCGATCGCGGCCCAGAGCGCATCGGTCGCCGACCGCAACTCCGGAAAATCGTACATCGGCAACATCGCAACGGCCATCGCCGGCGCACAAAACGTCAAACGACGAGCTTCCGGAAAGCAAAAGTTTTTCGCTTCTTTTTTTCAAAAAAGAAGGCCTTGCTTTGTTTCACTGCGTCTGCCCGCCCGGCCGAGCCAGGTTCTCGATCATCCAGCTCCGAAACAGCGATATCACCGGATCGCTCAGGTCCTCCGCCGCGAGGTTGAGGAAGTATCCAAAACCATCCTCGAACGTTTGCTCGAACGGCGTCACCACCAAGCCCGAAGCGATGTCGTCAGCGAACAGATCCACGTCCAGCAGCGCCACGCCCTCGCCGCCGGCGGCGTATTGCGCGGCCAGCGCCGCCGTGTCGAAGGCCAGCCCGCGCCCGGTCTGCATGCTCAGCCCGAAATGGCGGGAAAACGCGTCCCAGATCATGCCTGGCGCCTCGCCGTCCAGCTTGACGTGCAGCAGCTCGTTGTCCGCCACGAAGCGGGCCAGCGACTTGCCACGGTTGGCGTCCGCCACGCGCGGGCTGCAGGCCGGCGTCACGCGCGACATCCACAGCAGGTCGGAGACGGCGACGCCGGTGCGCGGCCGGTCGTAGATCACCGCCACGTCGGTCTCCGTGCGGGGCAGGCCGGTGAAGCCCTGGCTCGAGAGTTCGACGAAGATTTCCGGAAAGGCGCCGCGGAAGCCGTGCAGAATTGGTAATGCGAGCTTCTGCGCGAAGGTCGGCGGCAGTTGCAGGCGCAGCGTGCGCAGGCCGCCGCCGCCACGTACCACGTCGTTCAGTGCCTGCTCGATCCGGTCGAACGAGCCGCGGACGATCGGCAGCAGGGCGACCCCGGCCTTGGTCAGGGCAAGCGATTGCGGCCGGCGCTCGAACAGCAGATGGCCCAGCAGCTCCTCCAGCCCGATCACGTGGCGGCTGACGGCGCTCTGCGAGACGCCGAGCGCGTGTGCGGCGGCGGTGAAGCTGAGGTGGCGGCCGACGGCGTCGAAGGCGCGCAGCGCGTTCAGGGGGAGCCAGCGGCGGTCGAAGGTTACCAACGAGAGGGGTATCTCCTGAGGCGTCGGCAGGAAGGAAGGCCTTCTTTTTCGAGAAAAAGAAGCAAAAAGCTTTTGCGTCCGCTGTCGCGGTTCTGTCTGGCGAGCGCGCGACAGCGGACGCAAAAGTTTTTTGGTTCTTTTTTTCAAAAAAGAACTGCTTGCCTTTCTTTCCGATTGTCACCGCACGCAGTTTTCAGAACCAAATGGCCTCATGACGAGAAAGCATTATCCGCCATCCAGCCTACTGTGGCACGTAGGCATGCCGGCAATGGCAACGAGCCCGAGGTAGGACATGCACGATTTCAGCCGCGTCCGTCATCTGCTGGCCGCCCGCCGCCCGGGCCACGCGCTGCCGCAGGCGCTCTACTCCGCCGAGGAGGCTTTCGCCTTCGACCTGCGCGCCATCTTTGGCCGCGCCTGGGTGCTGGCCGGACTGGAATGCGAGTTGCCGGCGCCCGGTGCGGCCATGGCGCTCACCGTCGGCACCTCGCCCATCGTTGTGCTGCGCGACCGCACCGGCGAGATACGCGGCTTCCACAATTCCTGCCGCCACCGCGGTGCCATGGTCTGCCCGCCCGGCCGCAGCCAGCGCCAGGTTATGGTCTGCCCCTACCACCAGTGGACCTACGACCTGACAGGCCGCCTGGTCAGCGCCCGCCGCATGCAGGACGATTTCGACCCGGCCTGCCATGGCCTGCTGCCCATCCACGTCCGCAACGTCGCCGGCTGCATCTACGTTTGCCTGGCCGCCGACCCGCCGCGGATCGACGCGTTCGCCGAGGGCCTCGCTCCTCTGCTCGCCTCGCACGACCTGCCGCACGCCAAGCTGGCCCACGAGCAGGTCTTCGTCGAAAAGGCGAACTGGAAGCTGGTGATGGAGAACGCGCGCGAGTGCTACCACTGCGCCGTGCGGCACCCGGACCTGGCGCTGGCCTTCCCCACCGAGGTGCGCGCCCATTTCGAGGACGACGAGGCCGGCCACACCGCCCGTTTCAACGCCCGCATGGAACGCGCCGGCCTGCCCATCGGCCCCACCATGGGCGACTGGTGGCAGGCGGTGCGCTTCCCGCTCAACGACGGCATCGTGTCGATGACCATGGACGGCAAGCACGCCGTCCGCCGCCTGATGGTGGAGCACGAGGCCGGCGACGTGGGCTCCGTCCGCTGGGCCGGCGAGCCCAACAGCTTCTGCCACGCGCTGGCTGACCACGTGTTCGTCTTCACCGCCGAGCCGACCGGGCCGCAGGAGACGCTGGTCACCACGAAATGGTTCGTGCACGGCGACGCTGTGGAAGGCGTGGACTACCACCTGGAAAACTTGGTGAAGCTGTGGCTGAAGACCAACGAGCAGGACATCGAACTGGTGGAGAACAACCAGCGCGGCGTGAACTCGGTGGGCTACGTGCCGGGGCCTTATTCCGAGGAGGCCGAGGCATTGGTCAACCGGTTTACCAATTGGTACTGCGCGCAAGCGGAGCAGGCGTTGGAGCGGCTCGAGGCATGAAAGAAAGCAAGCGGTTCTTTTTTGAAAAAAAGAACCAAAAAACTTTTGCTTCGGCTGTCGCGGAACGTTCTGCAGACGGGTGCCAAGGAGACAAAAGTTTTTTGCTTCTTTTTTTCAAAAAAGAAGGCCTTGCCTAAATGCATCGTAATACGTCCACCGTCACCGCCGGCTACGACGCGCGCGCACACCACGGCTCGGTCAAGCCGCCGCTCTACGCCACGTCCACCTTTTCCTATCCGAGCGCGCAACACGCTAAGGACGTGCACGAGGCCTACTTCCGTGCCACCCCGCCGGACCACACGCCCGCCGAGCCCAACTACATCTACGCGCGGCTGGACCACCCGAACCTCACCATGCTGCAGGCGCGGCTGGCCGTGCTCGACGGCGCCGAGGATGCCGCGTGTTTCAACTGCGGCATGGCGGCAATCAACGCCGTCACCCAGGCCTTCCTGCGCCCCGGTGACACCGTGCTGCACACCAGGCCCATCTACGGCGGCACCGACGGGCTGCTCTACACCCATCTCATGCGCTTTGGCATCACGCCGATCGGCATCAGTGACGCGCTCGACGAGGACGCGATCCGCGCCGCCGCACAGGATGCCGCCGCGCGCGGCCGGCTGGCGCTGGTGATGGTGGAGACGCCCGCCAACCCCACCAGCGGCGTCGCCGACATCGCACTGATCGCACGCATCGCCGCCGAGATCGGCCACACGCAAGGCCACCGCCCGCTGGTGGTTGTGGACAACACCTTTCTCGGGCCGTTCCAGCAGAACCCGCTGGCCCACGGCGCCGATTTGTGCATGACGTCGCTGACGAAATACGCAGGCGGGCACAGCGACCTTCTCGCCGGCGGCGTCAGCGGGGCGGCCGGCCTGGTGCACACGCTGAAGCAGTTGCGCACCCTGCTCGGCAGCCAGCTGGACGCGCATACCAGCTGGCTGGTGCTGCGCTCGCTGGAGACGATGCACCTGCGCACCGAACGTGCCGGCGACAACGCCGCCGCCATCGCGCATGTCCTGCGCGGCCACCCGGCCGTCGCATCGGTGAACTACGTGGGCTTCCAGCAACCCGGCAGCCGTGCCTACGAGGTGTTCACCCGGCAGTGCCGCGGTGCGGGCTCCACCTTCACCTTTCGCATCCACGGCGGCGAGCCAGCCGCGTTCCGCATGCTGGACCGGCTGCGCGTCATTCACATGGCCGTCAGCCTCGGCGGCACCGAGACGCTGATCTGCCACCCGGCCACCACCACGCACTTCAACGTGCCCGAAGCCCGCCGCCTGGAGGTAGGGATCGACTCCGACACGCTGCGCATCTCCGTCGGCGTGGAGCACGCGGACGACCTAATCGAGGATTTGCGCCAGGCGCTGGCGGCGACCATGGCAGCAGGCGGTCCGACGATCCCGGCGTCGAGCGCCACCGGCCCGGCACGTGAGGCGACCTCTCCGACGCCGGCGCCGATCTCGCCGGCAATCGTCACGAGTCTCTCCGCGCCCGAGGCGGCCCACGTATCGCCGGAGCCGGTGTGATGGACGCCCTGCCAAACAGCGCACATCCTGCCGACCCCTGGGCCATCGACGGGAAGTTTGCTGCCCCCGACGAGCACGCCCAGCTTCTCGTTGTCGGCGCTGGCCCTGCGGGCATTGCCGCCGCCACGCGGGCGGCCGCACTCGGCCTGCGGGTGGTGCTGGTGGACGAGAACCCGGTGCCGATCAGCCTGATGGGCCTGGACGTGCCGCTGTTCTACGGCCAGCGGATGAACGCGGCGGTGCAGGAACAGGCGCGCATGGTCGAACGCCTGGTGGCCGCCACTCCGGGGCTCGAAGCGGCGTTCGACGCCGGGGTGGACGTGCGGCTCGGGGTCACCGCCTGGGGCGCGTTTGCCCGCGGGCCCGCATCGGGCGCGCTGCCCGCCAGCGTGGCCGGGCTGTCCGACGGCGCGCGCTCGTGGATGTGCGGCTTCGACGCGCTGATCCTGGCAACCGGCGCGCGCGACCTTGTGCTGGGCTTCGACGGCGTGGACCTGCCCGGCGTGATGGGCGCCCGCGCGCTGGAAAGCCTGCTGACCCGCTACGACGCGTTCGACGGACGGCGCGTGGTGATCCTCGGCTCCGGCGACCTCGCCGCACGCACGGCGCTGCTGGCGCTGGACCGCGGGTTCGAGGTCGCCGGCCTGGTGGAAGTGTTGCCGGCGGCACAGGCGGCACCCGACCTGCTCGCGGAACTTGCCGCGCGGGGTGTGACCATCCGCACCGGCAGCACCATCCTGCGCGCCGAGGCCGGTTCCACCGGGGTGGCAGCAGCCATCACCACCTCGGCCGGCGCCGCCGCGCCCGAGCGCCTGGACTGCGACACGATCTGCCTGGCGGTCGGCGTGGTGCCCGCCATCGAGCTGGCCGGCGTGCTCGGCTGCCGTCTGGCCTGTAACGGCGCTCTCGGCGGCCACGTGCCGGCGCTGGATGCCGCCGGCGCCACCTCGATACCGGGCATCTTCTGCGCCGGCGACTGCGCCGGGATCGCGCCGGAGCCAGCCTGCGCGGCGGCGGGAGCGGCCGCCGCAGACGCCGCGTCGGCTTGGCTGGCCGGTGGTGCGGCCGCCAGACAAGCTCCCGCGAAAGGCGCATCCGTCTGGCAGGCTTGGGGCATCACCCCTCTCGCCACGGGGCACGCCGCCGATGCTGCGCCGGCATTGCTGGCTCGGAGCGCAGGGGATTTGGCGGCGGGACAAGCTGCCGCCGGCTCCAGCCCGGCGTGCGTGGCTCAGACCTTTACTGACGCCCCGGCGGGACTTGCCGCTGAGACCGCGCCTGGGTGCCTGACGCCCAGCAAGGCGCTGCCGGCCGGCGAACCCGCGACCGGTTTGGACGGTACGGACTACCGTCTCGCCTGGATGCGCGCGCTGCTCGCCACCGGCAACGCCCAGGTCTCCGTCTGCCTGTGCGAGGAAGTGACGCGCGGCGAGTTGCTGGGCATCAGCCCGCCGCGCTACCTCGGCTGCAGCAAGGAGAGGTTCGCCGCGCGCGACGCAGGCACGCTGCTGCAGGACGGGCCGTTCAACCCGGACCAGATCAAACGGCTGACCCGCGCCGGCATGGGCGTCTGCCAGGGGCGGCGCTGCCGCGAGCAGGTGGCGCTGACGCTGGCGCTCGCCTCGGGCGCCGCGGTCTCCGCCATCCCGCTCGCCAGCTACCGCGCGCCGGTTCGCCCGGTATCGCTGGGTGTGCTGGCGGATCGGGCGGAGACGCCGGAGATGCGCGCAGGGTGGGACGTGTGGTTCGGCATCCGCACGCAGTGGGTGCCCTACGACATGATCGGCACCGAGGCGGAGACGGCGATGCTGGCGCAGGGTGGCGGCGGGAACATGCACGCATGAGCAAGCAAGCGAAGGCCTTTTTTTCTGAAGAAAAGAAGCAAAAGACTTTTGTCTCGGCTGTCGCGGACGTCTCCGGCGAGCGCGCGACAGCGGAAGCAAAAGTTTTTTGGTTCTTTTTTTCAAAAAAGAACCGCTTCCTTCCTGTTCTATGCTCATGAAAGGCTCCGACATCGCCGTCATCGGCGCAGGCGTCACCGGCCTGTCCGCCGCCTGGTGGCTGGCGCGCGCCGGCCACAGTGTGACGGTATTCGAGCGCTTCATCGTCGGCTGGGAGGCATCGGGCCGCAACGGCGGCGGTGCCACGCACTACCAGAGCCCGCTGTTCGCCGAGGAGCAGCGCCTGTGGCCGCTGATGGACGACCTGCTCGGCTACCCGACCGAATACAGGCGCGAGCGCATCGTCATCAACCTCACGCCGAGCGACGAGGTGCGCTACCGTCTCGTCGCCTCGCTGGCGCGCGACATGGGCTACCACTCCGAAGAGCTCGACACGCGGCAGTTGCGCGAACTGGCGCCGCTGGCCAGCGAGCACGCACTCAGCGCGCAGTACTTCCACTTCGGCGGCCACGCCAACCCGCAGCGCAGCGTGCAGGCCTACGCGTGGGCGTTGCAGGACCATGGCGGCCGCATCTGCCAGCACACCGGCGTGGACGGGTTCGAGCTGCGCGGTGGCCAGGTGAGCGGCGTGCGTGCCGGCGGGCGCGTGCACGGGTGCGACGCGGTGGTGATCGCCGCCGGACCGCAGACCGGGGCGCTGCTGACCGGGCTCGGGGTGGATTTGCCGTTGGCGCCGGCGCGGGCGGAGATGATCGTGACCGAGCCGCTGCCGCTGCAGCCGGTCGGCGGGGTGGACGGCAACGGGCTTTACGGGCGCCAGACTCTGCGCGGCAACCTCGCCTATGGCGGCGGCCCGCACGAGTGGCTGGAGGACAGCGCGTTCCTGCAGCCGGCGCGTCCGACCACGCCGCTGCTGCGCAACATGTCCGGGCGGCTGGCAACCCTGTTTCCGCGCGCGGCGCATGCCCGCGTGATCCGCAGCTGGGCCGGCATCATCGAGAACACGCCGGACGGGCGCCCGGTGATCGACCGGCTGGCCTCGCCGTCCAACGTCACGGTGGCCACCATGTCGAGCGTGGGCTTCGGCCTGTCGCCGGCGAGCGGGCGCGCAGTGGCGGATCTGGTCACCACGGGTGCCTGCAGCTTCGCCGACATCGGCAAGCTGGGCATCGGCCGGTTCGCCGGCCTGCCGCCGGATTGGCGCGCGGCGCGCGGCTGGCAGACGCTGGTGCCGGCGTGAGCGGCCGGTTCTCCTTCGGCTTGCGCGCGGCGCCGGACGCGAATGGCCAGGCCGGCTGCAATCCGCGGCGCACCTCCGCGGCACGCGACTTGTCCGCAACGGTGCCGGCGTGAGCGGCCGGTTCTCCTTCGTCTCGCTGCTGGCGCAGGCGGCGCGCGGGCAGACCGGCTGGAAGCCGCAATGGCGAAGCCCGGAGCCGCGCGCTTCTTACGACGCGCTGATCATCGGCGGCGGCGGGCACGGCCTGGCGACCGCTTACTACCTGGCGAAGAACCATGGCCTGTCCAACATCGCGGTGATCGAGAAGAACCTGGTGGGGTCAGGCAATGTCGGCCGCAATACCACCATCATCCGGTCGAACTACCTGCTGCCCGGCAACGTACCGTTCTACGAAGAATCGCTGAAATTATGGGAGGGGCTGGAACAGGACATCAACTACAACGCGATGATCAGCCAGCGTGGCGTGCTGAACCTGTTCCACTCGGACGGTCAGCGCGACGCGGCGGTACGGCGCGGCAACGCGATGCGCATGCACGGCGTGGACGCGGATTTGCTGAGCCGCGAGGAGGTGCGTTCGCGCCACCCGTTCCTCGATTTCGACACCGCGCGGTTCCCCATCATGGGCGGACTGCTGCAAAAACGCGCAGGAACAGTCAGGCACGATGCGGTGGCGTGGGGTTACGCGCGCGCGGCCGACAAGCTTGGCGTGGACATCATCCAGAACTGCGAGGTGACCGGGTTGCGCGTCGAGGCCGGGCACATAGTAGGGGTGGAGACATCGCGCGGGTTCATCGGCGCGCGCAAGATAGGGCTGGCGGTGGCGGGCAACTCCTCGCGCGTGGCGGCGATGGCGGGCCTGCGGCTGCCGATCGAGAGTCACGTGCTGACCGCGTTCGTCACCGAAGGGCTCAAGCCGATGATCGATTCGGTAATCACCTTCGGCGCCGGTCACTTCTACATCAGCCAGTCGGACAAAGGCGGTTTGGTGTTCGGCGCCAGCGTGGACGGCTACAACTCCTACGCGCAGCGCGGCAATTTGCCGTGCGTGGAGGAGACCTGCGAGGAGGCGATGGCGCTGATGCCGAGCATCGGGCGGCTGCGGATGTTGCGCAGCTGGGGCGGGGTGATGGACATGACGATGGACAACAGCCCGATCATCGACCGCACGCCGGTGGACGGGCTGTACCTGAACGCCGGCTGGTGCATCGGCGGCTTTAAGGCGACGCCTGCATCGGGGCTGTGTTTCGCGCATCTGATGGCGACGGGCGAGCCGCATGCCGTGGCGCGTGCGTACCGGCTGGACCGGTTCGCGACAGGACGGTTGCTGGACGAGTCCGGTGGCGGCGCGGACGTTGTGTTGCATTGATGAGTTGGGCGTTTCCCACGCGGTCGGAACAATGCTGTGCTCTTGCATCGGCGAAGCGCGCCCGCAGCGTAACTGAGGTGCGCTTTGGTGCCGGCGTGTGTGTTGCAACACCAACGACAAACCAAACCCACCTTCGAGAAGGCAAGGCCTTTTTGTGGTTCCGCGAGGGTGTCGAGCGCAGGTGCGTCCCGATTATCCGCCTCACCTGGCAGGTTGCAGCGACCATGAGTAGGAGTGTGCGTCGTATCGCCCCGGATCTAGGTTGCGAGCACATCGGCACGACTGTTGAAAACAAAATCGGCCGGCTGGTCACGTTTTCCGCCGCTGTCCCGATACTGTCCTATTTCCAACCGAGCGACTCCTCCGCCCGCACTCAGAAGCAAAAATCCTTCGATGTCTGCTTCCAACAAACAACTACTTGCTTCGTTCCGCTCACACATTGCGCCCGATCCTTCGCAAAAAAAGCGACAAACAGGACAGCCAAGACGAGCAAGGTCCGCACTCTGCTCAGCCCCGCTACCGCTGTTGCGCAGGCGCTCTGCCGCCACTCGAGCGATGCCGTCCTGCCATCCAACGAACAAAAGTTTTTTGGTTCTTTTTTTCAAAAGCGAACCGCTTCCTTGCTTGCGTCCGCCTAGCCCCTCATGCGTCTCCCCTGCCCCTTCTGCGGCGAGCGCGGCATAGAGGAATTCTCCTACGCCGGAGACGCCACGCTCTCGCGCCCCGGCGGCAACGCCGAGCAGGCCGCCTGGGTGGACTACGTCTACATGCGCACCAACCCTGCAGGTCCGCATAGCGAGTTCTGGTACCACGCATCCGCCTGCCGGCAGGTCCTGCGGGTCGAACGCGACACCCGCACCCACGCGATCCTGTCAGCATGCATCGCCTGATGCAGACCTTCCGTGCGCGCGAGGGCGGCCTGATCGACCGCACGCGCCCGGTCCGCTTCACGTTCGACGGCCGCGTCATGGGCGGCTACCACGGCGACACGCTGGCCTCGGCGCTGCTGGCCAACGGGGTGCGCCTGGTCGGCCGGTCGTTCAAATACCACCGTCCGCGCGGCGTGCTGTCGGCCGGGCCGGAGGAGCCCAACGCGCTGGTCGAACTGCGCGAGGGCGCCGCGCGCGAGCCGAACACCCGGGCGACCACGGCGGAGCTGTTCGACGGGCTTGTGGCACGCAGCCAGAACCGCTACCCCAGCCTGCGGCTCGACCTCCTCTCGGTCACCGGCGTGCTCGCCCCGGTGTTCGCCGCGGGCTTCTACTACAAGACCTTCATGTGGCCGGCTGCGTTCTGGGAGCGGGTGTACGAGCCGCTGATCCGCCGCGCGGCGGGTCTGGGCCGCGCCTCCGGCCTGGCGGATCCCGACACCTACGAGAAACAGACGGCGTTTGCCGATGTGCTGGTGATCGGTGCGGGTCCGGCCGGCCTCGCCGCGGCGCTGGCGGCAACCGACGGCGGCGCGCGCGTCATCCTCGCCGAACAGGACAGCGCGCTCGGCGGCCGCCTGTTGTCGGACCGCCGCAGCATCGACGGCCAACCCGCGCGCGCCTGGCTGGTGGAAGCCGAAGCGCGGCTGCGTGCGGCCGGCGTGCGCATCCTCACCCGCACCACCGTCACCGGCGTGTATGACGGCGGCACCTACGCCGCCGTCGAGCGCGTCAGCGACCACCTGGCCGGGCCACAAGGCGCCACAGTCGCTGGCACGGCGCCGCGCCAGCGCCTGTGGCGGATCGTGGCACCCCGCGCGGTGCTGGCCACCGGCGCAATCGAGCGCCCGCTGGTGTTTGGCGGCAACGACACCCCGGGCGTCATGCTGGCCGGCGCGGTGCGCACCTACCTCAACCGCTACGCCGTGCGTCTCGGCGCGCGCGCCGTGGTGTTCGCCAACAACGACGACGGTGCCGGCACGATCGTCGACCTGGCCGATGCCGGCGTCGCGGTGGCGGGCCTGGTGGACTCGCGTGCGGACCCGCCCGAAGCCGTGCGCGCGCTCGCCGCCGCGCACGGTGTTCCGCTCTACGCCGGCGCCACCGTGCGGCAGGCGTCAGGCGGCACGTCGCTGCGCCGCGTGGTGCTCGGCGGGCGTGCGTCCGGCACCACGCTGGACTGCGACCTGCTGGCCGTCTCCGGCGGCTGGAACCCGGTGGTCCACCTCGCCTCGCACCACGGCGGCAAGCCGGTCTGGGACGACGCGATCGCCGCTTTCGTCCCCGGCGCTCCCCCGCCAGGCGTGCGGGCTGCAGGTGCTGCGGCCGGCCATCTCCGCCTCCACGAAGCGCTCGCCACCGGCGAGGCAGCCGGGCGCGACGCCGCCAGCGCGTCGCGAGCACACGTCACAGGTGATGCAGCAGAGCGAGAGGCCGCTGGCACGCCGCAAACGCATGTCACCGGCAAGATGGCCGCCGGACATGACGATAACGACCCCTCGCGCCCGCCCGTTACCGGCACGCGGCAGACGCGGGCCACCGGCGAGACAGCGTCCGGGCATAATGGCGCCGACCCGTCGCGCGCGCCCGCCACCGACGACGCGGCCCGACGCGGCGACGCCGGCGCGCCGCTGACGCGAGCCACAAGCGAGACAGCCGCCGGGCATGACCGCATTTTTCCGTCGCGAACACTCGTCGCCGGCGTAGCAAGCGAGCGCGGTGTCGCCCACCTGGCGCGAGCAGACGCGCCGCCCCTGACAACCTCGCCCGAAAGCGCTGCCATCACCCCGCTCTGGCAGGTGCCGGACTCGCGCGGCAAAGCGTTCGTCGACTTCCAGAACGACGTCACCGTGGCCGACGTGGCACTCGCCGCGCGCGAGGGCTTCACTGCCGTCGAGCACCTCAAACGCTACACCACCCTCGGCATGGCCACCGACCAGGGCAAGACCTCCAACGTCACCGGCCTCGCCTTGATGGCCGCACTCACCGGCCGCAGCATCGCGCAGACCGGCACCACCGTGTTTCGCCCGCCCTACACGCCCGTCGCCATCGGCGCTTTGGCCGGCACGCATCGCGGCGCCCACTGGCGCCCCACACGGCGCACGCCCGCGCACTGTTGGGCCGAGCAGCACGGCGCGCAGTTCGTCGACGCCGGCGAGTGGCTGCGTGCCACCCACTTCCCGCAGGGCGACGAGACGTTGCAGCAGGGCATAGATCGCGAGGTCCGCACCGTGCGCCGGCACGCCGGCTTCTGCGACGTCTCCACCCTCGGCAAGATCGACGTGCAGGGACCCGACGCCGCCGCGTTCCTCGACTTCATCTACGCCAACACCATCTCCTCGCTCACCCCCGGCCGCGTCCGCTACGCGCTGATGCTGCGCGAGGACGGCTTCGCCTTCGACGACGGTACCGTCGCGCGCCTCTCCGAGGCGCACTTCCTGCTGACGACAACAACGGCCAACGCCGCGCGCGTGCTGCGCCACCTCGACCTGTGCCACCTCGTGCTCAAACCCCACCTCGCCGTCAGCATCGAACCGGTCACCGACCAGTGGGCGCAATTCGCACTCGCCGGCCCGCAGGCGCGCAACGTGCTGGCAAAGCTCGCTGGCGCCAACGCCGATCTCGGCAACATTGCGCTGCCGTTCATGGCCACCACGCAGGCCACGCTGTGCGGCGACCTGCCCGCACGCCTGTTCCGCATCTCGTTCTCCGGCGAGCTGGCCTACGAGATCGCCGTGCCCGCCTCACACGCCGCAACGCTGGCCACCGCGCTGCAGAACGCCGGTGCCACCCCCTACGGCCTCGAAGCGCTCAACGTGCTGCGGCTGGAAAAGGGCCACCTGGTCGGCGCCGAGCTGAACGGCCAGACCACCGCCGCCGACCTCGGCCTCGGCACCATGCTCTCCCGCAAGAAGGACTTCATCGGCCGCGCCCTGGCCACCCGCCCCGCCATGCTGGACCCGGACCGCCCCACCCTGGTGGGCCTGCGCCCCCGCACCCCCGGCGCCACGCTGCAGGCCGGCGCCCACCTGGTCCCCCGCGGTGCGGCCGCCACCGCCGAGCACGACCAGGGCCACGTCACCTCGACCGCCTACTCGGCCACCCTCGGCCACTGGATCGGCCTCGCTTTGCTCAACGGCGGCGCACGCCGCACCGGCGAGGTGCTGCGCGCCGTCAACCCGCTGCAGAACATGCAAACCGACGTGGAGGTCGTTGCGCGCGTCTTCCACGACCCGGACGGCCAGGCCCTGCATGTCTGACAGCCTCGCCCCCGCGATCACCATCACCCGCGCGCCGCCACGATCGCTCGCCGCCATCGGCGCGTTCGGCGACCCCGCTGCCCTGCGCGCCGCGCTTCAAGCCGAGTTCGCAGTCAGCGTGCCCACCACGCCCGCCTGGGTCCGGGCCGGCACCACCACGCTCGCCTGCCTGGCCCCCGCCCGCTACCTCGCCGCAGGCCCGCGTGAGGCCGACCTGCCCGCCCGCCTGGCCGCCGCACTCGCCGGGCTTGCCGCGGTCGCCGACCAGAGCGACATGTGGGACACCTTCGTCGTCTCCGGCGCCCACGGGCACGAGCTGCTCGCGCGCGTGGTGCCGGTGGAGCTCGGCGCCGTCGGCGCGCTGGCGCTCACCCGCGCGGGGCACCTCGACGTGCGGGTCTGCCGAACTGCAGAGCTGGACTACGAGGTTTCGGCTTGGCGGTCGTACGGGCCGGACCTGCTCCACGCGCTGACGGTCAGCAAGCAAGGCCTTCTTTTCTGAAGAAAAGAAGCAAAAGACCTTTGCTCCCTGTCGGGTGTCTACCCTGGACGGCGCGACAGCGGAGATAAACGTCTTTTGCTTCTTTTCTTCAGAAAAGAAGGCCTTCCTTCTCTGTCTTCGGCAAATCCATGACCGCCAAATGGCACCGAACGGCATGCACCGCCCCTGCATCGAACGGCGGTGGCACAACATCGCACACCCCCGAAATCCGCCACGCGCAGTTTGCCAGGAACACGCAGGCGCCACTCCTCGCAGCCTCGCTGGAGACCACCGCGCGCCGCCCGCGCGCAGCCGCCACCAGCGCCGCCGTGTAGGGGTGGTGCGGCCCGGCCAGCACCGCGTCCGCCGGCCCGATCTCCACCATCTGGCCCAGGTACATGACCGCAATACGGTCCGCGAGGTAGCGCACCACCGCCAGGTCGTGGCTGATGAACACGTAGGCCACGCTTTCGCGCCGTTGCAGCCCGGCCAGCAGGTTCAGGATCGCCGCCTGGACGGACACGTCCAGCGCGCTGGTCGGCTCGTCGCAGATCACCACCCGCGGGCGGCCCGCGAAGGCGCGCGCGATTGCCACCCGCTGCTTCAGCCCGCCGGACAGCGCGCGCGGCCGCATCGCCAGCTGCGCCTCGCCCAGCCGCACGCCGCGCGCCAATGCGGCCACCGCCTCGCCCAGGGCGCGACCGCGCAGGCCCGCCAGGTGGGCGAGCGGCCGCGCCAGGATGCGCCGCACGCGGTGGGCGCGGTTCAGCGCCGAATCCGGGTTCTGGAAGATGATCTGCACGGCCTGCCGTTCCGCCCGTGAACGGTCGGCCAGCCGCGCACCAATCGCCTTGCCGTCGAGCAGCACCGCGCCGCCAGTATCCGGCGCGGTCAGCCCCAGCAGCATGCGCGCCAGCGTGGTCTTGCCGCTGCCGGATTCGCCCACCAGCCCCAGCGTCTGGCCAGCCTGCAGGCTGAAATCCACCGCGCTGACCGCATGCACCGGCCCGCCGGCCCCCGCATAGGTCTTGGCGAGGCCGATCGCCTGCAGCACCGGCCGGCCCGCCGTCGCGACGGCTACGCTCTCCGGCCTCGCAGCGCTTGGATCTTTCAGCATCGCGCCACCCGCGTTCTCCGGCCGCGCGGCACCCGCGTCCTCCCGCATCGCGGCACCTGCTTCCTCTCGCGAGGCGTCCGGCGCCGCGGGGAACGGCGGCGCGAAGTGGCAGCGCGCCATGTGCCCAAACACCCACGCCTCAGGCGGCGCCGTGGCCAGACAGACCGGCTCGGCGCGGTCGCAGCGCGGCGCGAACACGCAGGCCGCCAACGCCGCACCAGGCGCCGGCAACTGCCCGGCGATGGTCTGCAGCGCACCGTCCTGCTTGCGGCGCACCCCGTCCGGCAGGCAGGCCACCAGCCGCGCGGTGTAGGGGTGGCGCGGCGCGTGCAGGATGTCAGCGGCCGCGCCCAGCTCCACCAGGCTGCCGGCGTACAGCACGCCGATGCGGTCGCACATGCGCGCCACCATGCGCAAATTGTGGCTGATCAGCAGCACGGAGGTGCCGCGGCCGCGCCGCAACGCGTCCACCAGGTCCAGGATGCCGGCCTCCACGGTCGCGTCCAACCCGGTGGTCGGCTCGTCCAGCACAAGCAGCTTGGGGTCCTTGGCCAGCGCCATGGCGATCACCACGCGCTGCTGCGTGCCGCCGGACAGCTGGTGCGGGTAGGCCGCCATCGCGCGCGCCGGCCGGGGGATCTGCACCGTCCCCAGCATCGCCTCCGCCCGCGCGGCCGCGTTCGGCACGCCCAGCACGGCGAACGCCTCGGCCACCTGCGCGCCCACCGTCAACGTCGGATTCAGCGCCCGGCTGGGGTCCTGGTACACCATGGACACGTCGCGCGCCCAAAGCCGGCGCAAGCCGCTCGCTGACAGCGCCGCCACGTCCTGACCGGCGATCGACACGCCACCGCCGGTGATCCGGCCGCCGCGCGGCAACGCGCGCAAGGCGGCCAGCGCTGCAGTAGATTTGCCGCAGCCGGACTCGCCCACCAGGCCGAAGCACTCGCCTGCGCCAACCTCGAAGGAAACGCCGCGCAGGATCGGCACGCTGCCGTAGGAGACCGACAGGTTGGATAGGGTGAGCGCGGTCACGGCGAAGGGAAGAAAAAAAGTCTTCTTTTTCGAGAAAAAGAAACAAAAAGCTTTTGGGCGCGCTGTCGCGGAATGCTGAAACGAGGTGTTTCACCAACGCGCACCCGAGGAGACAAAAGTTTTTTGATTTGTTTTTTCAAAAAAGAACGCTTGCTTGCTTTGTCACCTCAACACCTCCTGCAACCCCTCCGCCAGCAGGTTCACCCCCACCACCAGCGACGCCGTCGCCACCGCCGCAAACCCCACCGTCCAACCATACCCGCCCACGATCAGCCCGTAATTCTCCGCAATCGTCAGCCCCCAATCCGGCGACGGCGGCTGAATGCCGAACCCCAAGAAACTCAGCGACGCCACGGTGAAAATCGCGTAGCCCAGCCGCACCGTCACCTCCACCAAAATGGGCGGCGTGATGTTGGGCAGTATCTCGCGGAACATGATGTGCAACGCGCCCTCGTCACGCAATTGCGCCGCCGGCACGTAGTCCAGCTTGCACTCCGCGATCACCGCGCTGCGCACCGTGCGCGCGATGATCGGCGTGAACACCAGTGCGATCACCACCGTCACGTTCAGCGACGACGGCCCAAGTGCGACCAGCACCAGCAACGCCACCACGATCAGCGGCAGTGCCAGGATCACCTCGATCAACCGGCTCAGCACGCGGTCCACCCAGCCGCCCGCGTAGCCGGTGAGCAGGCCCAGCGCCGTGCCGCACAACGTCGCCAGCAGCGTGGCGGCGGGTGCCACAGACAGGATCGGCCGTGCCCCGGCGATGATGCGCGAGAAGATGTCGCGCCCGATCTGGTCGGTGCCGAACCAGTGCGCGGCGGTGGGCGGCGAGAGCGTGTTGATCAGGTCGTCCGCGTAAGGGCTCTGCGGCTCCAGCCAGGGGCCGAACACCGCGCACACCACCCAGAACAGCACGATGGCGGAACCGGCGAGGAAGCCGGGGGAGGCGAGCAGGCGGCGGACTACGCTCATGAAGGCAAGCAAGCGGTTCTTTTTTGAAAAAAAGAACCAAAAAACTTTTGTTCCCTTGGGCGCGCATTGCAGAACCATCGCGACAGCAGGACCAAAAGTCTTTTGCTTCTTTTCTTCAGAAAAGAAGGCCTTGCTTCCTTGCTCACCGCGCTCCCGCCTGACTACGCGGGTCCAGCAACCCCACCAGCACGTCCGCCAGCACCGCCGAGAGAATATACGCAGTGCCCACCGTCAGTATCCCCGCCTCCAGCATCGGATAATCCTTGCCGCGCGCCGCCGTCAGGATCAGGCTGCCGATGCCCTGGTAACGGAACAAAGTCTCCACCACCACCAGCCCGCCGAGCAGGTAGCTGGTCTGCGCCGCGATCACCGTGATGGTCGGCAGCAGCGCGTTGCGCAGCACGTGTCGCCAGATCACCGTGCGGCGCGGCAAACCTTTCAGCATGGCGGTGCGCGTGTAGTCGGCCTCCAGCGCGTCCACCATGCCGGCGCGCGCGATGCGCGAGATGTAGCCGAACAGCACCAGCACCAGCGGCAGCGCCGGCAGGATCAGGTGGCGCGCTTCCTGCCACACGCCGGCGCCGGCGCGCGTGTTGGCCGAGGTGGGCAGCACGCGCAGCCACACGCCGAACACCAGGATCAGCAGGATGCCGGAGACGAACTCCGGCACCACGGTCAGCGACAGCCCGCCCAGGCTGACCAGCCGGTCCTGCCAGCGCCCGCGGTGCAGCGCCGCCCACACGCCCGCGCCGACGGAGAGCGGGATGACGATCGCCAGAGTCATCCCGGCCAACGCGAGCGACTTGCCCAGCGCGTGCAGGATGAACGGTGCGACGGGGCTGCGGTAGGCGTAGGACAGCCCCATGTCGCCGCGCAGCAGGTGGCCCACCCAGCGCGCGTACATGAACAGCGGCGGCGCGTCGGTGCCTAACTGGTGGTTCAGCACCGCTACCGCGCGCGCATCCGCCAGCGGCCCGAGGATGGAGCGGCCGACATCGCCGGGCAGCACCTGGCCGCCGGCGAACACCACCATGCTGAGCAGCACCAGCGTCAGCGCGCTGAGCGCACCGCGTTGGAAGAGTGCGTGTAGCGCGCCGGTGCGCATCACGAAAGCGCCGCGTCCTGCAGGAAGATCTGCGACAGGCCGCTGACCGCAACCCCGGTGACGGTGGGCCCGGTGGCGCACAGATAGTCGTAGAAATAGGGGATGATCACCGGCGTCTCGTCGAGCAGCAGGCGCTCTATGTCGCCGGCGATCTCGCGTTGCGCGGGCAACGCGGTAGCGGCGTTGTAGGCGGCCACCAGCCGGTCGTAGGTCGCGTTGCGGAAGTGCGCTGCGTTCCACGCGCCGCCGCTGAGGTAGGGTGCGGCCAGAGTGACGTTTGGCACGCCGCGGTGGCCGTAATCGGTGATGCCCATCGGGCTGTCCAACCAGTCCGAGCGGCCGGGTTGCGCGGTGCCGTAGTAGGCGGCGATGTCCTCGATGGTGAGTGCCACGCGGACGCCGATCTGCGCGCAGGCGTTTTGCACCAGCACGGCCAGCAGCGGTATCTCCTGGCTGCGTTCGGTGGTCAGCGTGGTGTCGAACCCGTTCGGGTAGCCGGCCGCCTGCAGCAGCGCGCGGGCACGCGGGATGTCGCGCGCGCGCTGCGGCACCGAGCGGTCGGTGGACGGGTAGATCGGTGCGAACGGCGAGTCGTTGCCGAGCTCCGCGCGCCCCTGGAACAGCCCGTGCACCAGGCCCGGGCGGTCCAGGCTGAGCGCGATCGCCTGGCGCACGCGGCGGTCGGAGAGCGGCCCGTCGTCACAGCGCAGGTGGATCTGGCGGTGGGTGGCGGCGGGAATGTCGATGATGCGCACGTCGGGGTCGCGCAGCAGGCCCTGCGCGCCCTGCACGGCGATCTGCACGATCACGTCCACCTGGTCGTCCTCCAGCGCCAGCACCTGCGGCTGCTGGTCGCCGAAGAACGAGAACTCGGTGCGCGCCGGCAGGGCGGTCGGACCCCAGTAAGCCTCGTTACGCACGAAGTTTGCACCCACTTTCGCGGTGTAGCGCTCGAGCCGGAACGGGCCGGTGCCGTTGAAATCGGTCTCGAAATCGCCCGCGTAGTCGGCTGGCAGAATGATGGCGTTGTAGTTGTCCGATGAGACGTAGAACGGAAAGTTGCCGTTCGGCGCGTCCAGCTCGAAGCGCACCGTGAGGTCGTCGATGCGCTTGGTGCCGCCAGGCGAGAGCACGCCGCGCAATACCGAGAGTGCGTTGGATCCCTGTTTGGGGTCCGACAACCGGTCCATCGTCGCCACCACGCAGGCGGCGTCGAATGCCTGACCGCCGTGGAAACGCACGCCCTGGCGCAACTGGAACGTCCAGACGGAGGAGTCCGCGTTCGGCTGCCAGCCGACCGCCAGGCTGGGCCGCAGCACCAGGTCGGACCCGGCCACGACGAGGAACTCGCCGGTCTGGCATAACATCGCCAGCCCGCCGATCTCGGAGACGGTGAGCGGCTCGATGGCGCCGGCGGGCACGTTGGAGGCGACGCGGATGGTGGCACCCGGCCGGCCACGCGGCGCCGCACGCGCCGGTGCAGCGGCCAGCAGGCCGATGCGGGCAGCATGCTGCAGGAACGCCCGGCGGCCGAGCCTGCCGGCACGCAGCTCCCGGACGAAGTGCCGCGCCTGGCTCGTCAAACCGGGTTCTGCCGGAGCTGGCCTGCCTGCCAATCGCGCCGCCGCATCCCTGACCTGCCTGGCCCCCTGGACCGTGCCGCGACCACGCTGATGTCGTCACTCCTGCCAAGCCTGCGCGGACGCTTCCGCAGCCTGGTGCCGACTATTCCCGTAACGGCGTTGGGTGTCGAGCCTTTCGGCAGGTCCGGCCGGACGGAGGAAAGCAAGGCCTGCTTTTTTGAAAAAAGCAGCAAAAAACTTTTGCTATGGCCGTCGCGGAGTGTCCCGCAGCGCGCGCTCAAGGGAACAAAAGTTTTTGGTTCTTCTTTTCAAAAAAGAACCGCTTGCCTTGCCTGACTACGGCCAAGATATCGGGCCAAGTCTGGCAAGTTAGCGTGGACTGCCAAGAAGCATCGCTGTTCGCGCTGGTCGAAGACGCAGGCGCATGCAGCGCGACGACGACGCGTCGGGTGAGGCGAAGCAATCAGCGTGAGTTCGGTTCGATCGTCATCAGGTCGGCCGAGACGGTGCCGCCATCGACGAAAAGGCGCCCGACAGAGATGGGCAGCGAGAAGCGCCGCGGCCCTGCGCTTCCCGGATTGACGTAGAGGACACCGTCCTGCCATCGGACACCAGGCTTGTGGGAGTGGCCGGAGATGACGGCCTGGAACCCGGATGCTGCCGGGTCGAAGCCGAGGTCTTCGATGTTGTGCAGCACGTAGAGGCGCGCGCGGTTGCCGAACTCGACCACCTCCGTCTCCGAAAGCGATTGAGCCCAGGCGCCCGTGTCGACGTTGCCGCGAATGGCGGTGAGCGGCGCCAGCCGAGCGAGTTCGGTGATGATCTCCGGCTTGCCGATGTCGCCTGCGTGCACGATGAAGTCGCACCCGCTGAGAAGGTCGAGCGCCTCGGGCCGAAGAAGACCGTGCGTGTCGGAGATCAGGCCGACCACGTACCTGGGAACCATTTGCCTATCCGGAGAAAGACTTAGTTTTAGGTTGCAAGACATCCAGTTCGTGCTCTGCGGTGTCCAGGTCAATGTGACTTTGCTGCGCGACGTGTTCGATGCCATGCACCTGCCTGACCGCGCCGTGTCCCATGTTCAGGTAGAAGACGCCGAAGACAGAGATCGTCGTGACGATGAGCGGAAACTCGTTTTGTTTCTCGAACATGCCTGCCGCCTTTTGAGACCGCCTGCAGTGTGCCCGTCACGCGTAAAGATAGTATTGATCCCGCACCAGTCGCCGAAAAGCCATTTCGAATAAACATTGAAAACCTGGAGTCCCCGGAGCGCACGCCGACGAGGATGTCCGCGACAGCCGAAGTAAACGTTTTTTGGTTCTTTTTTTCAAAAAAAAACCGCTTGCTTTCTCCCTGGTCAGCCCCGCCCACCCGTCTAGTATGGCTCGCGTGACCCAAGGACCACGAGATTGACCGAACTCACCCGCGCCGACGCGCTGGCGCTGGACGCGGAAGACGCCCTCGCCCACATCCGCGCCCGCTTCACCCTGCCCCAGCGCGGCGTCTACCTCGACGGCAACTCTCTCGGCGCGTTGCCGCGGCAGACCGCGGCGGCGATCGCCGAATTGGTGGCGCGGCAATGGGGCGGCGACCTGATCGCGAGCTGGAACCGGCACGACTGGATCGGCATGCCCGCCCGCCTCGGCGCGCAGGTCGCGCGGCTGGTTGGTGCACGCGCTCACGAGGTGCTCGTCTGCGACACCGTCTCGGTCAACCTCTTCAAGCTGATCGCGAGCGCGCTGGAGGCCAGGCCAGGCCGGCGAACCATCTTGTCCGAACCAGGAAATTTCCCGACCGATCTATACATGGCGCAGGGCGTGGCCAAGATGCGGGGCGACACCCAACTGCGCCTGGCCGATGCCGACGCGATCGCCGGCGCCATCGACGAGGCCACGGCCGTCGTCGTGCTGACCCACGTGCATTACAAAAGCGGCCGCAAGCTGGACATGGCGGCGATCACCCGGGCGGCGCACGCGCAGGGCGCGCTGATGCTGTGGGACCTGAGCCACAGCGCCGGCGCGGTCGAGGTGAACCTGAACGGTAGCGGTGCCGACCTGGCGGTGGGCTGCGGCTACAAATACCTCAACGGCGGTCCGGGCGCGCCCGGCTTCCTCTTCGTGGCCGAGCGCCTGCAGGGTTCGCTGCAATCGCCGTTGTCCGGCTGGATGGGCCACGCCGCCCCGTTCGACTTCGAGGACGACTACCGCCCGGCGGACGGCCTGGCCCGCTTCCTCTGCGGCACGCCGTCGGTGCTCGGCATGGCGGCGCTGGAGTGCGGGCTGGCGCAGTTCGAAGGCGTGGACGCGGCCAGCATGTTCGCCAAGTCCCGTGCGCTGGGCGAGTCGTTCGTCCGGCTGATGGCGCAGGAGTGCGACGGGTTCGGCTTCGCCCTGGCCTCGCCGCGCGACGGCCGGGCCCGCGGCAGCCACGTCAGCTACGCGCATGCCGACGCCTACGCGGTCTGCCAGGCGCTGATCGAACGCGGCGTGGTGGGCGACTTCCGCACGCCGGACCTGCTGCGCCTGGGGTTCTCGCCGCTCTACACGTCCTACACCGATGTGTTCGACGCGGTCGCCACCATCCGCGCGGTGATGTCCGCCCGCGCCTGGGACCGCAGCGCCTACCGCGAAAAGGCGCGCGTGACGTGAGCCGCCCGGTGCCGCCCGACCCAGTGCCGCGTGACGCCGCGCTACCGGGGGCGGCGCTGCCCGGCAGCGCCCTGCCCAGCACGGCTCATCGCGGGCGCACGCTGCCGGGCAGCATGCCACGCAACGCCGTGCCGCCGGACGCGCCCGACCCCGCAGGCATGGTGCCGGACGCAGCTCGAATTCTGTTGCCGGGTGCCGCACCTCTCGACGCCGTCACGCGAGATGCGTCCCGACTCTCCGTCACCCCGCCCGGTACGGTGCGCGACACCGCCGTGCCTGGCCTCGCGAACCGCCATGCGACCCTGCGTGGTGCTGCCCTCAAGTCGGCCGCCACGCCCGGCATCGCTCCACCCGCCACCCTGCAGCGCCGGCTGAGCACCGGCCAGTTGTCGATGATCGCCATCGGCGGCGCCATCGGCACCGGGCTGTTCCTGGGCAGCGGCTTCGCCATCAGCCTGGCTGGCCCTGCGGTGCTGGTCAGCTACGCCATCGGCGGACTGGTCGCCCTGCTGCTGATGGGCTGCCTGGCGGAGATGACGGTGGTGCACCCCAGCACCGGCTCGTTCGGCTGGCTGGCGCAGACCTACGTAAGCCCGCTGGCCGGCTACCTGGTGCGCTACGCCTACTGGTCGGCCAACGTGCTGGCGGTGGGCACCGAAGTCACCGCGGTGGCCCTCTACATGCGCTACTGGGCGCCCGGCCTTCCCGGCTGGTGGTGGATCCTGGGCTTCTCCGGCGTGCTGGTGGCGGTGAACGCGGCCAGCGTGCGCCTGTTCGGCTGGGTCGAGTACGGCTTCTCATTCGTCAAGATCGCCGCCATCCTGGCCTTTCTGGTGCTGGGCGGCTGGACTGTTTTGCACGGCGCCGGCGCGCCCGGCGTGGGCCTGGCCAACTACACGCGGTTCGGCGGCTTCCTGCCGCACGGGCTGTCCGGCATGTGGGTAGCCGTCGTTGTCTCCATCTTCAGCTACCTCGGCATCGAGACGATCGCGGTTGCCGCCGGCGAGGCGGCCGACCCCGAACGGGTGATCGTGCGCGCGCTGCGCACCACCATGGGCCGGCTCGCGTTCTTCTACCTAGCCACGCTGGCCGTCATGCTGTCGGTGATGCCGTGGACCAGGGCGGCGGCCGGCACCAGCCCGTTCGTCTCGGTGATGGTGGCCACCGGCGTGCCGGGTGCGGCCGCGCTGATGAACGGGGTGATCCTGGTCGCCGCACTCTCGGCGATGAACACACAGATCTACGCCGCGACCCGCATGCTGTTCAGCCTCGCACAGGCCGGCTACGCGCCAGCTGGCTTGGGGTCCGTCAGCCGGCGCGGCGTGCCGCTGACGGCGCTGCTGCTGTCGACCGCGGGGATTGCGGTGGCGGCAATACTCTACGTGCTGGCGCCGGACGAGGCGTTCACGGTGATGATCGCGCTGTCGATGTTCGGCGCGATGTTCACCTGGGGAATGATCTTCGTCACCCATTTGTGCTTCCGGGCGGCCCGGCGCGGCGTGCCGGTGCGGTTTGCGATGTGGGGCTATCCTTGGACGAGCCTGCTCGGCGCGGGGCTGATGACGGCGATCCTGGTGACCACCGCATTCACCGGTGTGTTTCGGCTGACGCTGGCCTACGGGCTGCCGTTCTTGGGCTTGCTTTGGGCGCTTTACGCGGTTCGCTATCGGGAGAAGCGGTAAGGCAAGCGCTTCTTTTCGAGAAGAAAGGCAAAAAGCTTTTGTCACGGCTGTCGCGGACCTTGCCGCTGGCTTGTACCCAGGACGATAAATTCGTTTGGTTCTTTCTTTCAAAAAAGAACCGCTTGCTTCCTCGAGCGGCTGCCTCGCGCACAACCTGCACCGAACCGACCCCGCTTCAGCCGCCGGCTTCGGGGACAGGCCACGACCTCTCCTTTGCCGATGACGCTTGGCTGGGTTTGCACGTCGAGGCTGGCGACCAGGAGGCGCTGCTCGCTTATCGTACGCCGCTTATCGAGCTTGTGCGCGCTTACGTTGGCGCCGTGTCGTCATGACTAGCCGGCGCGCGACATACGACCCTTGAAAAGCCCGGACGTGACGTCGGTGCGCCAATGCTCGCGACGTCAGCCCAGGTGGCGTGCAATATAGGGCGGCAGGTTGAAGCTGCCGACGTGGATTTCAGGAGACCAATAGTCGCACCGTCCCGCGATGCCGGCAATCTCCGCGCGTTCTCGGACGGTGGACAGGTCCTGCCTTGCGAAAGCCCGGTTCTTGGAGGCGATGCCAAGCGCCATGAAGCCGCCGACATAGGTCGGCACCGCTGCGAGGTAGGCGGAGACGTGCGGGAAGAAGCGGCGGCGGCGCGCGCTCGTGTCACGCAACTCGTCCGGCTGCATGAACGGGACGCCGCACTGGTTCACGATCAGACCTTGCGGCGTCAGGATGCGTGCGCAATCGGCGTAGAAGGCGTCGCTGAACAAGACTTCTCCCACGCCCGCAGGGTCGGTGCTGTCGACGATGATGACGTCGTAGCTTTCGTCTTGCGCGTTACGGACGTAAGCGATGCCGTCGCCGACGATGATGTCAGCACGCGGATCGGTCCAGGCACTGCCGCCGATGGCGGGCAGGAACTCCTGGGCTAGTCGTATGACATCCGCATCGATCTCCACCATGACTGCGCGTTCGACGCGGCCATGCATCAGCACGCGGCGTAGCACGCCGCCGTCACCCGCGCCGATGATCAGCACCTTGCGCGCATGGCCGTGTTCCAGCAGCGGCACGTGGCCAAGCATCTCCTGGTAGACGAATTCGTCGCGTTCCGTGATCTGGATACAGCCATCCAACACCATCACGCGACCGTGCGACTGGCTTTCGAAGACCGTAATCTGCTGAAACGGGCTTTGCACCTGCGCGAGGCAGTGCTTCAGCAGGAAGCGCTGGCCCCAATCCGGGTACAGCGACTCGTTCAGCCAAGTTTCGGACAAGGCGGCACTCCGATGCACGACCGCCACGCTCCGGCGCAGGCGAGTTGATGCGTCACATGGCGCTTCTCAAGATGGCAACAGCCAATCGGCGGATAGCTAGTGGGACGCGGCCCTGGTCACCGAGAGTGCGGCCAGGGCCAACGCATGTGCGCTTGCCTAGCCCAAACGCCCGCGGAGTTGTTCGTCCACATCCGTCCGCTCTGGGCAGAATGCGGCTTGCAGCACCGGGATACCCCGGCGCGGGTCGCAAGCGCCGCACATGAAGATGTCGATCGCCGCGAAATGCCGTTCCGGCCACGTATGAATGGAGATGTGGCTCTCTGCCAGCACCACGACACCAGACACTCCACCATTTGGCGTAAAGTGGTGGAAGTGGCTATGCAGAATGGTCGCACCTGCCACGATCGCTGCCTCACGCAGCGCGCGATCGATGTGATCCGGCTGATCGAGGTTCCGAGCACCCCATAGGTCGATGAGAAGATGAGTCCCGGCAAACTTCATGCCGTTCCTCTCAACGAAGTAGTCCGTTCGTTCTTCCCCACTGTGAACCGGGAAAGAGACAACTTGATTCTGGCAATCGCTCGGGACATCCGAGACCATCCCCAGCTGAGCAAGTGCGTTCATCACGTACCCCCAAACCAGCAGATGACCTGTTGGGCTCTCGCCCCCTTGGGCCGGGAAGCGGGAAATAGGGGTGCTACCCCCCCTAAGCAAGAAAAATATTGAAGACAGACCAAGTTTAATGGCGAACGCGACGCCCTGCTGGCGCTGCGACTAGCGGGCGGCCGCCAGCGACAAGGTTGCCGGCAGCGCGCGTATCGTTTCAAGTTCGCGTCCCGATCGCGACAGGTCGGCTACTTTGGTGACCGGGTCCGCAGTCAACACGGCAAACAAGCCGGCCGAAGCTGTGCCGGTGAACAGCGAAGCGAACCTGGTGCGCAGGTCGCGCAAGCCTGCCGTGTCGTTAGCCTCTCCGGCGTTACGCGCAGCGCGCAGGACAGCCTGCTGCTTCTCTGGCGTTGAGAGCTGCACGAACTGCGAGGAGTCGGAGAAGGCACGCAACGTCTGCGCCGCGCCGGCCCAGTCGTGGGTGGTCTCGCGGATGGTGGCCTGCAGCTCGGCTGCAGCCTTGCCGGGGATTGGCGCGAGCAGGCTCAACGCCTCCTGATTCTGGCCAGACTGTGCCAGCAGCCTGGCCTTGAGAAGGGCACGCCCGTCCGCTGTGGCAGCCTGCGTGCCGTCGGCTTCTGATTTGGCCAGCACGGCCAGGGCTTCCTGCGGATCACCGCGCTCGGCGAGGACGCCGGCCAGCTTGAACCCAAGTGCGGCTTTGGCTGGGCCGTCGCCAGCCTGGTCGAGCAGGCGGCGGAGGATCGGCTCTGCCTTGGACGGCAGGTCCAAGGCCACGAGACGGTCGGCAATCAACGGTGCCAGGGCAGCGTCGGGACTGGCAGGGCCGAGCAGCGACGATGCCTCTTCGGCAAGGGCCAGCAGGTCCATCGCGCTGAGCGTGGCGGCGCGGCCGTCGCTCAGAAGACCTGAGATGATCGCGACCTCCGCCGCGTGGATATGATCGTGCGCATCAGGTTCCTGCTGCTCGGTCTCCTGCAGCAGCGTCATTGCCCTGCGCCACTCGCCGCCCTGGGCGCGCAAAACCGCCGTGCGCAACCGCAGCCGCAACTCGCGGTCGCCGCCGCGCCAGGCGTAGAACTGCTTGTCAAGCGCATCGGCGGCTGCCGATGCATCAAGACGGTGCGCGGACAGACGTTGCTCGACTGCCGCCTCGCTTGCCAAAGCACGAAGCCGCCTGTCGGCGCCGCTTGCCAGACGATCCAGAATACCGAGACTGTCATCCGTCTTGCCCCGGCGCTGTGCCACTTCGGCCCTAACCAGGTCGAGCGAAGAGTCCGGAAAGCTTTGCAGGAGTTGAGCGAGCGCTTGGTCCTGGCCTCCGCGCAGAAGCATCTCCGCCACCGCCGGGAGCATCGTCCGGCGCAGCGCCGCCGGATAGTCAAGCAGGATACGCCATCTCGTGGCCAAGGACGCCGCCGGACCGGCCACGTCCGCCTCGCCCACACGCCATAACGCACGCCAGACCGACGCCTCGTCGCTGTCGCCTAAACGGGCAGTATCGAAATTCGGCGACGGTGGTACCGCGCCGCCAGCCTGCGCGCTGAGCCAACCGGCAATGGCGGCGAGCCCTTGGCGCGAAGGGTCGCTTACGGCAGCCGGATCGTCAGCGGCGGCGACCTGGAGGACGGCGGCGGCGTCGGTGTCCAGGCCGGCAGCCAGCATCGCCTGGGCGACACGCACACGCGGCTGAGTGCGCGACGCGGGCGGGCTCACCGCGGCGTCGCGCAATGCCTCCAGCAGCCGGACCTCCAGGTTAGAGACGGAGAGGTCCGGCAGGTCGAAACGGCGCGTCATCGTCCGCCCCTCAGGCGCGAGAGGTCCAGCACGGTCCGGCCAATAAAATTCGAGCTCCGGCGGCTCGGCCGCGGTGAGGGTGAAACCGGCATCGTCGGCCTGAAGCCTCACACGATCAGAGAGCGGCTGCACGACCAGGCCGAGAAAGCTGGGCAGTACGGCCCACTCCGCTGAGCGGTGACCGCCGGCTGTACGCTGGCCGGTTCCTCGCTGGGTTCCCACGAACAGACGCCCGCCGGTGACGTCGTCGTCGACCACAACGACGTGGCCGGGCGAGTCGGCGGCGAAACGCAGGGCTGCGTGTTGTGCCTTGCCCTGCAAGGAAGCCAGGGGCGAGGCAGCTGCTGTCAGGGACAATACCCAACCATCGGTGCGACGTGAGAGTCGGGGCTGCACGCCGCCGGCGAGCGGCATCCGTAGCTCCGTTCCGTCCTGAAATTGGCGCTCCATGGCTGCCCCGAAAGCTGGATCGTCCTTCAGTTGGCTGAGGTCGAGCAGCCGCGAGTTGTCGAACACCACGTGCAAGATCCCGCCGCGCGCGAAGGCCGCAGCCCCGGACAGGTGCTCCATCGGCAGCAAAATCGACGGGCCTCCTAGCGTCGCATCAGGCAGGAGAGACACAGATACCGGCATAGCGGAGGGCGCAGACGGCGGGTGAAGTTCGCCGGGTACGGCATCCGGGCCAACAAGGGCCCTAGCCGGAGCGACCGCTTGCGAAGTGGCCTGCAGCGGCGCCCCGACCGGAGCGGGACGAGAATCATGCTGCGGCTCTTTGGTCAGGTGCTGCACCCCTGACGCGACCGGTGCCGGCAGGCTGGCCCTTGCCGGTGCTGGAGGTGCTGCCGCGGGGCGATACTGCCCGGGCAGCAAGGGAGGCTCGGTATCATCCAGATCTATCACAACACGGTCGGGCAACGTGCGAACGCGAGGGTGGGCGCCGGCTACTAGGGTCAGTTGCGCGCCCGCTGGAGTGGCCGTCACACCCTTGATCCAGAGCGACTGGATCGTCACGCCAGGTCCGCTCACCGCCATTGCGGACGGGGCCAGCGAGGCTGGCGCCGCCAAGTTCACCAGCAGCCCGTCCGGCGCCTGGGCAACAACGCAAGACATGCCGGGCTTCAGACGCACGATGACACGGTCCGTCCGGCCGTGGCGTGTCCGTTCGATGCGCGCGGGTTGCAGCGGCGACTGTGGCAGGGCGGCTTGCGCCGTCGCGGCCCAAACAAAACCGCGCGGCATGGTGCACAGGCCTGCGGCAATCAGGGCGAGCCGCATCACCATTAGTTGCCAGCCGGCAGCGCGGCAGCTTGTCTGCGTGGCCTTAGTCAAAGCTGGCCAGCAGCGCATCAATGCCGGATTGGTTCATCGCGTTGGCCGGCAGTTGCGGGCCGTTCAGCAGCTCGGATCTGCAGGCTGCGTCCACCGGAACCGTGCGCGCGGCGGCTATGCCGTTCGGTGCAAACACCTCAATCATGTGGGCCACCTTGCTCTCGATCGCCTGCAGTGCGACGACCACCTTGGTGATCCGCTGACCGGTGATGTCCTGAAAGCTGCACGCCTCGTAGATGCGCGTGACGGAGTCCTGCAGCGCCTGCGCGTCCTCGCCTGACATTCGCGACGTTAAACTTTCCAAACGCTCGCAGCTTTCCAGAATGCTATCGGTGGCCGACGCGGTGTGTTCGACGATGGCCTCCAGCTCGTCGGTCGCGGTGGGAATGTGGCTCGCAGTGATGTCGTCGGCGCCCATCGCCGCTATCTCGGCGCGTGCGCTGGCAACAGTCGCAGCCAAGCCCTCGACCTCCCGCAAGAGAGCGGCTTCGGTGAGGCTGAGGTCGCGCTGGGCGGTACCTAAAACAGAACGGACCATTTCTGTAACCTTTTTGGGATCCTCGTGCGAGCAGGTGCGGGCAAGCTGCCCCAACCTGCCGGGGAACTCAGCGGTGTCAGACATGGGTCAGCACCTTCTCGATCTTATCACGCAACGTCTCGGCGTTGAACGGCTTGACGATGTAGTTCGACACGCCGGCCTGCTTGGCCGCGACCACGTTCTCCGTCTTGCTCTCGGCGGTGATCATGATGAACGGTGTGGATTTCAGGCGGGTGTCCTGGCGGACCTCCTGAAGCAGTTCGAGCCCGGTCATCGGCTGCATGTTCCAGTCGCTGATCACCAGGCCGTAACTGCCGCTGCGCAGCTTGCCCAACGCTTCGGCGCCGTCGGACGCCTCGTCGACGTTGTTGAACTCGATCTGCTTGAGCAGGTTGCGAATAATGCGCAGCATCGTTTTGTAGTCATCAACAATCAGGACGTTCATGGATTTATCGATCGGCATAACTGCACCTTATCCTTTCGGGAGCGGCGGGGTTTGCGTCTGGTCCGGCGGTGCCGTGGCACGCGTGCGCATCTCCGCCAGCAGCTGGGTGACAAGGCGGGCGCGGTCCGGCTGCATGGCGGCGAGCACGGGAGCCGCGCGACGTTCCTGCATGCGATCGAGCACCTGCAGAAGCACCTGCATGTCAAGCGCGTCGAAGATCGCTGCCGCTTCACGCGGCTTCATCGCCTCGTACGTTTTCACCAGGCCGGCCCAGTTCTCCGCACGGTGCTGCTGGCGGCCGGCTTCGAGAACTTCGAGGCGAGCCTGCAAGGCTTGCAGCTGCTGCACGCGTTCGGCGAGCCTTTGGTCGGCGGCTGCGATCTCTGCCTCGCGTTCGGCGAGCGAGCGCTCCCGCGCGTCGAGCTGCTCGCGGCGGGCACGCAACGAGAGCAGGACCTGCCGCTCACTCTGGCTGATCTGCAGGTCGGCCGGGCCGGATGCGGTCTCGGGCTTGCCTGCAGAGTCGCGCGCCGGCTCGGATTGCCGGACGGTGGTCACCGGCTTGGCGGCAGCGCCGGCCGGCGTGGCCCCGGTGTCCGGCGCGTTCGCGGAGCGGGCTGGCTTGGCGTCCGCTTCTGCAGCCGCAGCACTCTGCGCTTCGGTCGCTGCCTGCACGAGCGAGATCGACTTCACGGCGAGCAACGCCGACATGGTCACGATCGTCGCCGGCAGCAGGCGTGGAATGCCCAGCCGCACCTAACGGCCCGCCCGCAAGGCGCGCAGCAGCTCACGTTCCGCCTGGCTGCGAAGCACAGGCATGTCGGCGTCCACTGGGGCGTCCTGCTGTATGGGCGGCGGCGGGGCGGCGGGCGGTGCTGCAACGGGGGCGAGCACCAGCCCGTCGCCAAGCATGCGCGCCGAGCGGATCGCCGCCTCCAGGCGTTCGGCAAGCTTATCGCTGCGGTCGGCGAGGAAAGCGAGGTCGTCACGCAGGCGCTGCGCGGTCTCGGTCTGGCGCGCCATCTGGCGGCCGGCGCCATCGGCGGTGCTGCGCAGGCGCTCGATGCCGGTCTCGGCCTGGCGCGTGCTCTCGTTGAACCCTCTCACCAGCTCCTCCAGCACCGCGCGGTCGCGCTTCAGCACGCCCAGCGCGCGCTCCAGACGCAGAGCGTGGAACAGGGTGACCGCCAGCAGAACCAGCAGCGCCACTTCCAGCAACACTTGCGCGTTTCCCATGATGCGCGCTCCAGGTTAACGAGACGTGAGCGGACGGGCGCTCACTGCTCGGGTGCCGCCAAAGAGGGGCGTTCCAAGGCGCAGTCTATGCGTACGGCCACGTGGTTCTTGCGGCGGCCGACCTGCGCCTCGAATAACTGCACGTTGCCGCAACGCACTTGCACCGGCGCGCCGGCGGAAGTGTTGAGCAGGATGCGGTCGCCCGGCTTCAGCGCCACCACCTCGGACAGACGCATGGTCTGCTCGTCGAGCACCACGTCGAGTGCCACCTGCGTGTGCCGCAGTTCCTCGGCGAGGTGCGTCTCCCAGATCGAGTCGCGGCCGAACTTCTCGCCCATGAATTGCTGCAGCAGCAGCTCGCGCACTGGCTCCAGCGTGGCGTAGGGCAGCAGCAGCTCCATGCGGCCGCCGCGGTCCTCCATGTCAACGCGTAGGCGGCCCAGCACGGCGGCGTTGGACAGGCGCGAGATGGCGGCGAAACGCGGGTTCACCTCGAGGCGCTCGAAACGGAACGTCACCGGGCAGATCGGGTCGAAACTCGCAGAGAGGTCTGCCAGCACCACGTGGATCAGCCGCTCGACCAGCGTGCGCTCGATCGTGGTGTAGGGGCGGCCCTCGATGCGCATGGCCGCCGTGCCGCGCCTGCCGCCGAGCAGCACGTCGACGATCGAGTAGATCATCGCGCTGTCGATCACCATCAGGCCGTAATTGTCCCACTCCTCCGCCTTGAAGACGGCGAGCATGGCGGGCAGCGGGATCGAGTTGAGGTAGTCGCCGAACCGCAGCGAGACGATGTTGTCGATCGAGACCTCGACGTTGTCGCTGGTGAAGTTGCGCAGGCTGGTCGACATGATGCGCACCAAGCGGTCGAAGACGATCTCCAGCATCGGCAGGCGTTCGTAGGACACCAGGCCGGAGCTGATGATGCGCTGCATGCCGCTGGCGGTGTCGCTGCCACCGGGCCCGTCGTCGAAGCCCAGCAGGCTGTCGATCTCTGCCTGATTGAGCACCCTGGCGGGCTGGGCCACCGGCGGCGCCTCGGCGTCCGTCTCCGCACCCCAGGCGGCGGCGAGCGCGTCGTCGTCCATCTCGTCGTCGGTGCCGCTCATGACGGGCAACCCTGGCGGACGGTCATTCTATGATCAGTTCGACGAACAGCACGTCGAGCACGCGCGCGGGTGCTGCGGCCAGCGAAGCGCGGCCGATGAGCTCCTCGCGCAGGCGGTAGCTGCCCTCCGAGCCGCGCAGCTCCTCCGGCCGCATTTCGCGCAGGTAGGTCTGGAACAGGTCCTGGATGCGCGGCATGGCGGCGGCCACCGCCGCCTCGTCGGCATGGGCGGAGACTTCCAGTTTGGCGTGCATCTTGACGAAGCTTGGCCGCTTGCCAGGGACGTTGAGGTTGCTGAGGATCTCCGGCACGTCCACGTAGACGGGCGGCGCCGGCGCTGCCGGATCCGCCTTGGATTGTGCTGTGGCCGTCGTCTTGCCGCCGTGGCCCAGCATCTTGGGGATCACGCCGCTGAACCAGCCGCCGGCGCCGGCTGCAACCAGCAGGACGGGGACGGCAAGCAGAAGCTTCCTGCCCTTTTTCTTGGGTGCCTCGTCTGCTGCGGGTGCTGCGCCGTGGTCTGCCATGCCGGAACGTTACTCAATCGAGGTTAACAAGCGGTAAACAAAACGAATTCGTATCAGATCAGGTGGGGATCTGCAGCTTGCCCAGGCTCTCCTCGAGCTCCTGGAAGCTCGGCATGAACTCGTTGGGCACCATCTTGCGGCCGGTTTCCACGCTCACCTGCGGCGCGTTGCCGTGCAGGTGCGCCACTAGCACGGCGCGGATCACATCGTGGTAGCGCGCGTCGCCCACCACGATGCCCTTGATGCGTGACGCACACGGCGCGGCGATGCCGTAGGCCAGCAGCACGCCCAGAAAGGTGCCCACCAGCGCGCCGCCGATCATCTCGCCCAGCACCGCAGGCGGCTCGTTGATGTGGCCCATCGTTTTGATCACGCCCAGCACGGCGGCGACGATGCCGAGTGCCGGCAGCGCGTCGGCCATCGTCTGGATCGCGTGGCTGCCGTGCAGCTCCTCCTGCAACGTCTTCTTCAGCTCGCGCGCCATCAAGTCCTCGATCTGGTGCGGATCGTCGGCGTTCATGCCGATCATCCGCAGGTAGTCGCAGACCAGCGCGGTGGTGTGGTGGTCGGCCATTATCTTGGGAAAGTGCTTGAAGGCGGCACTCTCCTCCGGCTTTTCGATGTGCGGCTCGAGCGCCATGGCACCGCGCTGGTTGGCCAGCTTGGCGAAAAAGAACAGCAGCGAGAGCAGCTCGGTGTAGTCGGTCTTCTTGTAGCGCTCGCCCTTGAGGATCATGCCGAAGCCGGCCAGCGTGTGCTTCACCCCGGTCATCGAGTTGGCCATGATGAAGGTGCCGATGGCCGCACCCAGAATGGTCAGCAGCTCGAACGGCATGGAGCCGATCAGCGGGCCGATGGCGCCGCCGCTGGCCACGAAGCTGCCGAACACGCAGGCCAGCAGGAAGCCCAGTCCGCCGATCGTCAGCATTGCCGGCGCCTCACCGCGGCGCCAATGGCGGGACGGCCGGCAGCGAGGCCGGCGCCGAGCGCAGCAGCAGGATGGCAATGCGGCGGTTGGGGGCCGCGTTGGGGTCGGCCGGCAGCAGCGGATCGCGGTCGCCGTGGCCGGTCACGTCGCGGATGCGGCCGTCCGGCAGCCCGGCTTCCGTCAGGATGCGACGGGTGGCCAGCGCGCGGTCGGCGGAGAGGTCCCAGTTGGTGCGCCCTGCCCCGGCATAGGGGGTGGCGTCGGTGTAGCCGGCGATGGCGACCTGCTCGTGCAGGCCCATCAGCATGGGCACCAGATGCTGCAGCACCGTGCGCGCGCGCTCGTTGGGCTCCGGCTCGCCGGTGGCGAACATCGGCAGGCCGTCGGAATCGCGTATCTGCACGCGCAGCCCGTCCGGGGTGAGGTCGATGGCGAGCTGGTGGGCGATCGGCGCCAGCGCCGGGTCGGCTTCCACAGCGCGCCGCATCGCCGCGGCGGCGTGGGCGAAATCGGCCTGCTCCTTCTGCCGCGCCGCTTCCGCCGCGCGGCCTGCAGGCCCAGTGCCCGTGCCGGTATGTTCACGGCCGGCTTGGGCCGGGCCGCCGGCGCCGGGCCCCTGCTCCTGGTGCACCGTCTTGCTGGCGAGCGTGTCGCTGCCGTCGTCGTCCTCGTCCACCGGCGGGGCGTTGGCGTTCATCACCGCCACCGTGCCGCGGTCCGAGATGGCGTCCCCGTCCGTGAAAGGCGAGTTGCCGCCCAGCGGTCGCCCGGTGCCGGACCGCTGCACGTTCACCGACGCGCTGGGGCTGAAATAGTCGGCCAGGCCGCGGCGCTGCACCTCGGTGGTGGCGTTGAGCAGCCACATCAGCAGGAAGAACGCCATCATCGCGGTGACGAAGTCCGCGTAGGCGACCTTCCAGGCACCCCCATGGTGCCCGTCCTCGATGATCTCCTCCTTGCGGATGATCGTCGTCATCTTCGGGTTGCGCTTGCTCATCCTCATCACCGCGGCTGCCGGCCGAGCCCAGGATGGCAGGGGATTGTTAAGGTGGCTCTAAGCGCCGGGCGTTTCGCGTGGTGCGCGGCAGGCTCACCGGCAATGGCACCGCAAGCGGCCAGTCCGCACGGGCCACCACGCGATAGAGCCGGTAGGCCTCCGCCGCCACGCTGGTCTGGCCCTCGTGCCGGCCGCGCACCACTGTCGCGAGCTCGGTCATCTGCGACCACGGCCTGGGGTCCGGCTTGCCGTAGGCGCGGACGCTGCGCACCAGGATGCCGGTGCGCCCGGCGAGCGCTGCCGGCGGCAGGCCGAACAGCGCCCAGCGCCGCTCGATGCCGGCAACCTGGCCGTGCAGCCGGAACGCCAGCTCGCAGGCCAGGCCGTACTCGTCGGCAGCGACGAAGTCGGCATGCGCCCCGAGTTCGGCCGCGTAGACGGCGCCCGCCAAATCCTGCCAGCCGGCCAGCCGGATCAGGGTGAAGTCCAGCGCGCGCGGCAGCGCCAGGGGTGCGGCGGCCGCCTGCAGGTAGACGATCGCCGAGATCGCCAGGCCGGACGCCGCTGCAGGCCGCCAGAAACGCGGCGCGCCCGCTCCCAGGCAAGCCGCCGCCAGCGCCGCGCCGGGGTAGGTCACCGCCGGCCAGTTCGCCTGCACCCGGCCGCCCAGCGCGTGCTGGAGAAACACCGCACCCGGCACCAGCACCACGCAAGCCAGCAGCCCTGGCGCCGCAGCACCGCCCCGCGCCCCGCGCCAGGCGCGCCACGTGCCGGCGGCAAACAGCACCGCCACCGCCGGCGTCATCAGCCCCACCTGCCCCGCCACCAGCTCCGCCAGGAAACCCGCCGCCCGCGCCGGCTGCCAGTCGCCGGTGCGGCCGCCCTGCTTGGCGAAGCTCGCCCAGCCATGCGCCGCGTTCCACCCCAGCACCGGCGCAAAGCACGCCAGCGCCAGCGCCAGCCCGGCCCAGAGCTGCCAGAACCGCCACCACCGTCGCGCCGAGGGCACCGCGCACAGCCACACCAGCAGCGCGCCGCCCAGCAGCACGCCGGTATACTTGCTGTCCAACGCCAACCCGCCGGCGAGCCCCACCGCCAGCCACCAGGCCGGGTTGGCGGTGCGCAGCAGCCTGGCCAACGCCGCCAGCGCCGCCGTCCAGAAGAACAACAGCGGCGTGTCCGGCGTCATCACCACCGCACCGGCACCAAGCGCGAGGGTGGCGTTGAGCAGGCATGCAGCCACCAGGCCGGCGCGGCGGCCGGGTGCGAGGTCTTCCGCGGCACGCGCCAGCAGCAAGGTGCCGAGCAGGGCGGCGACGGGGGCGAGCAGGCGGACACCGAGCGGGGTGTCGCCAGCCACCGCGCAGCCGGCGCGGATCCAGGCGGCCACCATCGGCGGGTGGTCGAAATAGCCCCAGGCAGGCACGCGCGACCACACCCAGTAATAGGTCTCGTCGGCGGAGAGCGGCGTGCGGGCGGCGACAGCGAGACGGCATGCGGTGAGCGCCAGCAAGGCCAGGCGCCAGTAAGGAAGGCCTTCTTTTTCTGAAGAGAAAGAAGCAAAAAGACTTTTGCGCCGGCTGTCGCGGACGGTTGAAACAACGCGTTTCAACCCGGCACACTCGCAGGCGAAAAAGTTTTTTGGTTCTTTTTTTCAAAAAAGAACCGCTTGCTTGCTCTCATTGCGCCAACAGCTTCGTTTGCCTGTCGCCGCCGGTCAGCACGGTGCGGGATGGCGTAGTTTGTCCAGGTCGAAACGGGGCTTAGCCGGTGTGCTTTTCAAAGATCTGACCCGGTGCAAAGGCAGGCAAGCGGTTCTTTTTTGAAAAAAAACAAAAACTTTTGTTCCCTTGCGCATCTGTCTGAGGAGAGTCCGCGACAGCCGGACCAAAAGCTTTTTGCTTCTTTTTCTCGAAAAAGAAGCGCTTGCTTGTCTACGCCGCCAGCATCCCCCTCACCGCCTGCAACGCCGCCTCCGCCCCCGCCGCGTCCGGCCCGCCCGCCTGCGCCAAATCCGGCCGCCCGCCGCCCCCCTTGCCGCCCACCGCAGCGCTCGCCGCCCGCACCAGCTCCACCGCGCTGAACCGCCCCACCAAATCCGCCGACACCGAAACCACGATGCTGGCCTTGCCCTCCGCGATGGAGACCAGCGCCACCACCCCGCTCTCCATTTGCTTGGAAATTGCCTCGGCCAACCCTTTCAACTCGCGCGCCGGCACGTCGCCCAAATTGCGCGCCGCCAGCCGGACCCCGCCCACCTCCTCGATCTCGGCTGCTGCCCCGCCGGTCGCGAGCTTCTTCTGCAGCTCGCTCACCTGCACCTCCAGCCGCCGGCGCTCCTCCACCAGTGCGGCCACCCGCGCCGGCACCTCGGCCGGGCTGGTCCGCAGCACCGCGGCCGTCTCCGCCAGCCGCCGCCCGGTGGCCGCGATCAGCGCCTCTGCCGCCTCGCCGGTCACCGCCTCGATGCGGCGAATGCCGGCGCTGACCGCACCCTCGCCCACGATGCGGAACAGGCCGATGTCGCCGGTTCGCGCCACGTGGGTGCCGCCGCACAGCTCGATCGACCAGGCTGTCCTGGCCGCCTCGCCGGCGCCCATCGAGACCACGCGCACCTCGTCGCCATATTTCTCGCCGAACAGCGCCATCGCCCCCTCGGCCACCGCGGCTTCCGGCGTCATCAGCCGCGTGGTGACCGCGGTGTTCTCGCGAATGCGCGCGTTGACCACCGATTCGGCCTCGGCCAGTTCCTCCGGCGAGACCGGCTTGGTGTGGCTCACATCGAAGCGCAGCCGGTCCGGCGCGTTCAGGCTCCCCTTCTGCTGCACGTGGGTGCCCAACATCCGCCGCAACGACTCGTGCAGCAGGTGCGTCGCACTGTGGTGCGCGCGGATAGCACCGCGGCGCACGTGGTCCACCTCGGCCACCACGGCGGCGCCCACACGCGCCTCGCCCGCCTCCACGCGGCCGATATGGACGAACATGTCGCCCAGCTTCTTCTGCGTGTCGGTCACCACGACGCGCAGGCCGTCGGGCCCGGTGATCAGCCCGGCATCGCCCACCTGGCCGCCGCTCTCCGCGTAGAACGGCGTTTGGTTCAGCAGGATCGCCACCTCGGTGCCGGGTCCGGCCGACTGCACCGACGCGCCCGCGGCCCCTTGCAACGCGCCTCTCGCGACCTCTTGCGACCCACCCCCAGCGATACCTTGCGACACGCCCCCGGCGATCGCTCCCGGCGAGCTTTCGCCACTCCAGCTCGCAGGCGTGCCCGCGACGACGATGCCGCGTATCTCCGCCTCCGCCCGCTCGGTGGCGTAGCCGAGGAACTCGGTCGCGCCGGCCGTCTCGCGCAGGTCGAAATAGTGCCGCTCGGTAGCCGCGTCTCCGGACCCGGCCCAGGCGGCGCGCGCCCGCACCCGTTGCTCGGCCATCGCCGCGTCGAAGCCGGCCACGTCCACCGCCAGGCCACGCTCGCGCAGCACGTCCTGGGTCAGGTCCAGCGGAAAGCCGTAGGTGTCGTAAAGCCGGAACGCCACGTCGCCGGGCAGCGTGCCCCGCTCGCCCAGCCGACCCGTCTCGTCGGCCAGCAAAGCGAGCCCGCGGTCCAGCAGCGCCTTGAAGCGGGTCTCCTCCAGCTTCAGCGTCTCGCCGATCAGCGCCTCGGCGCGGCCCAGCTCCGGGTAGGCCACCCCCATCTGCCGCACCAGCGCCGGCACCAGGCGATAGAACACCGGCTCGCGCGCGCCCATCATGTGCAAATGCCGCATCGCACGGCGCATGATCCGCCGCAGCACGTAGCCGCGCCCCTCGTTGGACGGCAGCACCCCGTCGGCCATCAGGAACGACGCGCTGCGCAAATGGTCCGCGACCACCCGGTGGCTGGCCTGGAACGGCCCGTCGGCCGGCACGCCGGTCGCCTCGGCGCTGGCGTGGATCAGCGCGCGGAAGGTGTCGATCTCGTAGTTGCTGTGCACGCCCTGCAGGATCGCGGCGAAGCGCTCCAGCCCCATGCCGGTGTCGATCGAGGGCCGCGGCAGCGGCGTGCGCGTGCCGGGCGGCCCCTCCTCGTACTGCATGAACACCAGGTTCCAGATCTCGATGAACCGGTCGCCGTCCTCGCCTGGGCTGCCCGGCGGCCCGCCGGGGATCGCCTCGCCGTGGTCGTAGAAGATTTCCGAACACGGGCCGCACGGCCCGGTGTCGCCCATGCGCCAGAAATTGTCCGCCGTCGGGATGCGGATGATCCGCTCGTCCGGCAGGCCGGCGATGCTGTGCCAAAGGCGGGCGGCGTCCTCGTCCTCGGCGAACACGGTGACCAGCAGTCGCTCGCGCGGCAGCGCGAAGTCGCGCGTGATCAGCGTCCAGGCAAGCTCGATCGCCTCGGCCTTGAAGTAGTCGCCGAAGCTGAAATTGCCGAGCATCTCGAAGAACGTGTGGTGGCGCGCGGTGTAGCCCACGTTGTCTAGGTCGTTATGCTTGCCGCCGGCGCGCACGCATTTCTGCGCGGTGGTCGCGCGCGTGTAGGAGCGGCGTTCCTGCCCGGTGAAGACGCCCTTGAACTGCACCATGCCGGCGTTGGTGAACAGCAGCGTCGGGTCGTTGCGCGGGACGAGGGGGGAGCTGGCCACGCGCTCGTGGCCGTGCCGGGCGAAGTAGTCCAGGAAGGTGGCGCGGATGTCGTTGCTGCTGGGCATAAGCAGGCTGCGTAGCGCAGGGACAGGAAGGAAGTAAGGCCTTCTTTTTCGAGAAAAAGAAGCAAAAAGCTTTTGCGAGCGCTGTCGCGGACGGCTGAAACGACACGCCTCAACCCGGCACAACCCACGGACACAAAAGTTTTTTGGCTCTTTTTTTAAAAAAGAACCGCTTCCTTGCCTTGCCCCAGCACCCCCAACGCATCCGCCACCCCGAACGCCCCCGGCAACCCGCCCCTCGGAAACAACTTGGTCACGTGCCCCATCTTGCGCCCGGGCCGCGCCTCCGCCTTGCCGTACAGATGCGGGATCAGCCCGGGGCTATCCAGCACGAGCGGCCACAGCGCCAGCTCCTCCGGCCCCACCAGGTTCTTCATAACCGCGTCCGAGTGGCGCACCGCCGGCGGCAACGGCAGCCCGGCAACCGCGCGCACGTGCATCTCGAACTGGCTGGCGGCACACGCCTCTATGGTCCAGTGGCCGGAATTGTGCGGCCGCGGCGCCGTCTCGTTGACCAGCACGCGACCGTCGCGGTCGATGAACATCTCCACCGCCAGCACGCCCACCACGCCCATGCAGCTGGCCAGGTCGCAGGCGATGGCAGTGGCCCGCAGCGCCGCCTCCGGCGAGATCCTGGCCGGCGCCAGGGTCAGGTCGAGGATGTGGTTGCGGTGGCGGTTCTCCACCGCGTCGAAGGCGACCGTCTTGCCGTCCTGGCCGCGCGCCACGATCACGCTCACCTCGCAAGCGAAATCGACGAACGCCTCCAGGATGAACGGTGCCGGCGCCAGCCGCGCAAACGCCGCCTCCGCGTCCTCGGCACTGCGCAGCATCGCCTGGCCGCGCCCGTCGTAGCCCAGCCGGGTGGTCTTCAGCACCGCGGGCAGGCCCAGCCACCCGATCGCGTCCTGCAGTTCGGCCAGGCTGTTCACCGGCATCCACAGGCCGGTAGGCGAGCCGGTGCCGTTGATGAAGCTTTTCTCCGTCACCCGGTCCGAGGTCAGGCGCAGGATCGAGGGTGCCGGGTGCACCGGCTTGAGCGAGGCCAGCAGGTCCAGTCCGGCCGCACTCACGTTCTCGAACTCGAAGGTGATCACGTCCGCTGCGGCGGCGAAGCGGGCCAGCACGTCCGGGTCGTCGTAGGCGCCGATGGTGGCCCCGGCGGAGACCTGGGCAGCCGGGCTGTCCGGCTCGGGCGAGAGGATGTGGCAGCGGTAGCCCAGCCGCGCCGCCGCCACCGCCGACATGCGGCCGAGCTGGCCGCCGCCGACGATGCCGATGGTGGCGCCGGGCGCGAGCGGACCGCCGCAAGCAGGCCAGCTCATGGCCGGGCTGGCGCGTCGGCCGGGATCTCGGCCACGCAAGCGGTCTGCGCGGCGCGGTAGGCGTCGAGCCGGTCCGCCAGCCCAGCGTCGCCCAGCGCCAGTATCGCGGCCGCCAGCAGCCCGGCGTTCACCGCCCCTGCCCGGCCGATCGCCAGCGTGCCCACCGGAATGCCGGCCGGCATCTGTGCGATGGAGAGCAGGCTGTCCATGCCGGAGAGTGCCTGGCTCTGCACCGGCACGCCCAGCACCGGCAGGCTGGTCCAGGCCGCGCACATGCCCGGCAGATGCGCCGCCCCGCCCGCCCCGGCGATGATCACCTGCAGCCCGCGCCCGCGTGCGCCGCGCGCGTACTCGGCCAGCCTGTCAGGCGTGCGGTGGGCCGAGACGATCCGCGTCTCGTGCGCCACGCCCAGCCCGGCCAGCGTGTCGGCGGCGTGGCGCAGGGTGGCCCAGTCCGACTGGCTTCCCATGATGATCCCGACCAACGCCGGCTCCGCACGGGGCTGCATTGCGCTCACGCAATGTTATCGGGGATGAGGTGGCTCTCCAGCCAGGAGATCTCGTCCTTCAGCATGAGCTTGCGCTTCTTCAGCCGCTGCAGCTGCAGCTGGTCGAGCGGGTTGTGCACGAGCCTCGCGATCACGGTGTCGAGATCGCGGTGCTCGCTGCGCAGTTCGTGGAGCTTGCGCAACAGGGAGTCGCGGTCGGTCAGCATGGGCGGCTGATTACCACTTCGCGGCCGTGGCGGAAGCCCTCTTCGGCGCCCGGCCGCGCATGGGAGCCGGGCGGTGCCGGCGGGGCCTGCAATTTAGATCGCATCCCGCCCCGGCACTGTATTACGCTGCGATGGCACCCGCAGCACGGGTGCGCGCCGACAAAGACCACCTCGCAAGCACGGAGGCACCATGAGCCTGCAAGCGCGTATCGAAAGCCTGAGCAACCGCCACGCCAGTCTCGAGACGAAGATTTTCGACGAGGACCACCGGCCAAGGCCGGACGATACAACCCTGTCGCGATTGAAGGTGGAAAAGCTGCGCGTGAAGGAAGAGATGGAGCGCTTGCGAAGCAGCTAGGCAGGTTCCCAACCAGGAGTAGAAAGCAAGGCCAGTCTTTCCGAAATAACCAAAGAACTTTGCTCCCTCGAGTGCTCGCCGAAGAAAATCCGCGACAGCAGGACCGAAAGTTTTTTGCTGCTTTTTCAAAAAAGCAGGCCTTGCTTTCTTCCAGTCAGACCGACGTCTGAGAACACACGTAGATTGCCTGCTTACCTGTCGGCCCACGCCTTGTAGCGACATAGCCGGATGAGGACACGCAGATGAGCCTCTCACCTACCGAGACGTCGCCTCCGGCCTCCCCGCCCCTCGGTGGCCTCTCGCGCCGCGACGCGATGAGTGCGTCGCTCGCCCGCAACTGGTGGGCGATGGCGTTGCGCGGCGGCCTTGCTATCGTCGTGGGCGTGATTGCCATCCTGGCGCCGGTGGCCACCATCTTCTCGCTCGCCTTTGTCTTCGGCGCCTACCTGGTCGTGGACGGCGCCTTCGGCATCGTCGCTGCCGCACGCGCAGCGCAACACCACGAACGCTGGGGCCTGCTGCTGGCAGAGGGCGTGCTGAACATCGCCATCGGCGTGCTGGTGGCGGTCTTTCCCGCCGGCGCGGTGTTAGGCTTCGTGCTGCTGGCCGCGGCCTGGGCGCTGGTCACCGGCGTGCTGATGCTCGCGGCCTCGTTCCGCCTGCATGCGAGCCACGGGCGGGTTTGGCTGGCGCTCGGCGGCATCGTCTCGATCGTCTGGGCCGTGCTGCTGGCCGGCTCGCCTCTGGTCGGCGCGCTCGTGCTGACGTGGTGGCTGGGCGGCTACGCGATCGCGTTCGGGGTGATGATGCTGGTGCTGGCGTTCAGGTTGCGGGCACACGCCACGTAAGCAAGCAAGGCCTTCTTTTTCGAGAAAAAGAAGCAAAAAGCTTTTGCTTCCGCTGTCGCGGCTTTCTCCGGCGAGCGAGCGACAGCGGAGGCAACAGTTCTTCTTCTATGTCCGTTTTGAAAGTCGCCCTGTACGGAGTGGCCGTTACGGCCATGAACACCTGAGCATATGAAACCGCGTCAAATGGCCGCCAGGGCGACCTTGCAAACAGACACTTAAAAAAGAACTGCTTGCTTTCTGTTTTCCCCGCCGCCTTGCTTTCGCAATGCGCACCCGCTCCCTGCTCTCGGCCATCGTGGTCACAGCCGGCGTCTTCCTGCTCTACGCCTGCGGCGAGCACGCAACCCTGCAGGTCGCCGACGGCACCGGCCCGCACCCGCACCTACCGCCGCCCCACGCGGGCCTGTTCCCCACCGTCAACGTCGCCCCCGCCCGAGGCTGGCCGCAAGGTGCGGCCCCGCTCGCCGCACCCGGCCTTGCCGTCACCGCGTTCGCCACCGGGCTGGACCACCCGCGCTGGCTCGCCACGCTGCCGAACGGCGACGTGCTGGTCGCCGAGACCGACGCCCCGCCGCGTCCGGTAGACAGCGCCGGCATCAAAGGCTTCGTCGCCGGCCTGATCATGCACCGCGCCGGCGCCGGCAGCCCCAGCGCCAACCGCATCACGCTGCTGCGCCCGGACGCCACCGGCGCGGCGCAGAAGTTCACCTTCCTGACCGGCCTGAACTCGCCGTTCGGCATGGCGCTGGTGGGCACCGACCTTTACGTCGCCGATACCGACGCGCTGCTGCGCTTCGCCTACCAGCCCGGCCAGACCAGCATCACCGCACCGGGGCAGAAGCTCACCGACCTGCCCGGCGGCCCGATCGACCACCACTGGACCAAGAACGTGGTCGCCAGCCCGGACGGCTCCAAGCTCTACGTCAGCGTCGGCTCCAACAGCAACGTGGCGGAAAACGGCATGGCGGCCGAAACCGGCCGCGCCGCGGTGTGGGAGGTGGACCGTGCCAGCGGCGCCCACCGCGTCTACGCCTCCGGCCTGCGCAACCCGGTCGGCATGGGGTGGGAGCCGGCCAGCAGCGCCTTGTGGGTGGCGGTGAACGAGCGCGACGAGATCGGCAGCGACCTGGTCCCCGACTACATGACCGCCCTGCACGACGGCGCCTTCTACGGCTGGCCGTACAGCTACTACGGCCAGCACGTAGACACCCGCGCGAGCCCGCCGCGGCCGGACCTGGTGGCCAGCGCGGTCGCACCCGACTACGCGCTGGGGCCGCACACCGCGTCGCTGGGGCTCGCGTTCTCGCGCCCGGGCGCGCTGCCGGCGGCGTTCAGCCAGGGCGCCTTTGTCGGCCAGCACGGAAGCTGGAACCGGGTGCCGCGCAGCGGCTACAAGGTGGTGTTCGTGCCGTTCGCGGGTGGCCACCCGTCGGGTCCGCCGGTGGACGTGCTGGGCGGGTTCCTCGACAACCAGGGTCGCGCGCAGGGCAGGCCGGTGGGGGTAGCGCTGGACCGCCAGGGAGCGCTGCTGGTGGCGGATGACGTCGGGAATACGGTGTGGCGGGTAGCGGCGAAGTAAGGCAAGCAAGCAGTTCTTTTTTGAAAAAAAGAACCAAAAAACTTTTGTTCCCTGGGGCGCGCGCTGCAGAACCTTCGCGACAGCAGGGATAAAAGTTTTTTGCTGCTTTTTTTCAAAAAAGCAGGCCTTTCTTTCTTCATGTCTGAAACAGCGCCCCTCGACCCCCGCCTGCTGGAAATCCTGGTGTGCCCCGTCACCAAGGGCCCGCTCACCTACGACCGCACCGCAGGCGAACTCGTCAGCAGCAGCGCCGGCCTCGCCTACCCGATCCGCGACGGAATCCCGATCATGCTGCCCGACGAAGCGCGCCGCATCGACTAGCTTGACGCCTTCCGCCAGCCGGCATCGTAATCGGACGCTATCCGGGGCGTGTTCCCCACTCTGCGGAGAACCGCCCCATGCGTGAACTGACCGTCCGCGGCATCGTGCTGGGCGCGCTGATCACCGTCGTGTTCACCGCTGCCAACGTCTATCTCGGCCTGAAGGTCGGCCTCACCTTCGCCAGCTCCATCCCGGCGGCGGTCATCTCCATGGCGGTGCTGCGCGCGCTCGGTGGCGGCAACATCCTGGAGAACAACATGGTGCAGACGCAGGCTTCGGCCGCGGGCACCCTCTCCTCGGTCATCTTCGTGCTGCCCGGCCTGGTGATGGTGGGCCACTGGCACGGCTTCCCGTTCTGGCAGTGCGCCGGCGTGTGCGCCGCCGGCGGCGTGATGGGCGTGCTGTTCACCATCCCGCTGCGCCGCGCCATGGTGGTCAACTCCACGCTTCCCTACCCCGAGGGCGTGGCCGCCGCCGAGATCCTTCGCGTGGGCCACGGCCAGGCCGCCCCCGGCGAGCCGGGTGCCGCCGACATCGCCACCGGCGGCATCGTCGCTGCCGTGGTCAGCTTCGCCACCACCGGCCTGCACCTCCTGGGCGAGGGCATCAGCCAGTGGTTCACCCTCGGCCACGCGGCGTTCCGCCTGTCCACCGGCTTCTCGCTCGCCTTGCTCGGCGCCGGCTACCTGGTCGGCATCTCCGGCGGGCTCGCCATGCTGCTGGGCGCGGTCCTGGCCTGGGGCGTCGCAGTGCCGGTGCTCACCTCGCTGCACCCGGCACCGGCCGGCGGCGACCTGGTGACCTACGCAACGGGTCTCTGGTCGCACCAGGTGAGGTTCATGGGCGCCGGACTGATCGCGGTGGCCGCCATCTGGTCGCTCGCCGGGCTGCTGGGCCCCACCATCGAGGGCGTGCGCGACAGCCTGCGCGCCAGCCGCCAGAACGCGCACCAACCCGGCGCCGAGCAGACCGACCTGGACATGCCGCCGCGCTGGATCGGCATCGTCTTCGCCGCCTCCCTGCTGGCGATGGCGGCAACCTTCGCAGCGTTCCTCGCCGGCGCCGGCGTGGGCGGCGTCACGCTGTGGGGCCTGGTCGCGTTCGGCTGCACCTTCGCCGTGGTATTCGGCTTCGCGGTGGCGGCGGCCTGCGGCTACATGGCCGGGCTGGTCGGCAGCTCCAGTTCGCCCATCTCCGGCATCGCCATCATCGCCACCGTGCTGACCGCGCTGCTGCTGCTGCTGATCCTGCAATCGGCCGGCCTGCTGGCGAGCCCGGCGGAACAGCAGGGCGCCATCGCGCTGACCCTGTTCGTGGTCTCCGTGGTGCTGGCCACCGCCACCGTCTCCAACGACAACCTGCAGGACCTGAAAACCGGCCTGCTGGTGGGTGCGACGCCCTGGCGGCAGCAGGTGGTGCTGGTGGTGGGCTGCGTGGTGGGCGCGCTGGTGATCCCGCCGGTGCTCGACCTGCTCTACCACGCCTACGGCTTCCCCGGCGCCATGCCGGACCCGCACATGGACCCCGGGCAGGTGCTCGCCGCCCCGCAGGCCACGCTGATGGCGGCCATCGCGCGCGGCATCTTCGGCCGCGCGCTGGACTGGGGCTCGCTGCTGATCGGCGTCGCCGCCGGCGCAATCCTGATCGTGGTGGACGTGCTGCTCAAACGCACCGGCCGGCGCGGGCTGCCGGTACTGGCGGTGGGCATCGGCCTCTATCTGCCACCAACGGTCGGAGTGACACTGGCCGCCGGCGCCATCCTGGGCTGGATCATCGACCGCCGCCTGGCCGGGCGGGCCGACGCGGAGACCGCACGGCGCCGCGGCGTGCTGATCGCGTCCGGCTTCATCGTCGGCGAAAGCCTGGTGGGCGTAGCGATGGCCGCGGTGATCGGGGCCTCGGGTAGCCAGGCGCCGCTCGCCCTGGTGGGCGAGGGCTTTGCTGGCCCTGCGGCGTGGCTGGGGCTGGTGGCGTTCTGCGTGGTGGGCGCAGGGTTTGCTGTGTCCACCACGCAGAAAAGCAAGCAAGGCCTTCTTTTCTGAAGAAAAGAAGCAAAAGACTTTTGGTCCGGCTGTCGCGGAGTCTCCCTCAGCGTGTACTCCAGGAAACAAAAGTTTTTTGCTTTCTACCCCCTCACGCTCACCTGCCGCCCCTCGCCGAACCCATTGAACGCAGTCCGCAAGCAAGGCCCATAGGCCCCCAACTGGCCCACCTCGATCCAGTCACCCTCGCCCACGTCGTCCGGCAGCATGAACGGTCCCGCCATCACGTCGTTGCTGTCGCAGGTGGGTCCCCAGAAGCTGAACCCAGCCTCTTCCGCCTCGCTCGCGCGCAGCAGCCGCGTCGGATAGCGGAAGCCTGGCGGGCCGGCGTCCGAGAGGCTGCCGAACACGCCGTCGTTGATGTACAGCGCCCGGCCGCGGCGAAGCTGCACCTGCACCACCACCGACGTGCCGCTGGCCACCAGCGCGCGGCCCGGCTCTGCCCACAGCACCAGGCCCGGCATGTCCAGCGCTTCCACGCCGGCCTCGATCTCGGCGAAGAACGCGCCGAGCGGGGGCGGCACCTGGCCCGGGTAGGCCACCGGAAAGCCGCCGCCCACGTCCAGCACCTCGACCGCCACGCCGGCCGCGCGGATCGTCTCGCCGGCCAGCTTGACCGCACGCCGCCAGGCCAGCGGCTCGAGGCACTGCGAGCCGACGTGGAAGCTCACGCCGAGCGTGCGCGCGTGCGGTCGCGCGGCGCGCAACAGGGCGGCCGCCTCGTCCGGCCAGGCGCCGAACTTGCCGGACAGGTCGGACTTCGCAGGGCCCGCCGGCAACGCGAGGCGCACGACCAGCCCGAGCTCACGCGACCCGCCAGTCTCGGCCAAAATCTTGTCGAGCTCAGTGGCATTGTCGAGCACGAAGTCGCGCACGCCGTGCACCGTGTACGCCTCGGCGATCGCCTGGCGCGACTTCACCGGGTGCATGAAGTGGATCTCCGCCAGCGGGAACATGCGCGCCACGCGCTCGACTTCCGGCAGAGACGCGCAGTCGAAATGATGCACGCCGCCGTCCCACAGCGCCTGCAGCACGGCGGGCTCCGGGTTACACTTGACGGCGTACATGGTCACCCCCGGAAAGCCGGCGACGAACCCGGCCGCGTTGGCGCGCAAGGCGGCCTCGCGCAGGCAGGTGAGCGGGGTTTCCGGCCGCAACGTCTCCACCAGATCGTCCACCAGCGGCAGGCTGGCCAGGGCAGCGGGTGCGAGGGGGGCGGCAAGCGGAGCGGCGGCACGACGGGCGCGAAGTTCACTCATGACACGAACAACTTTGGCAAGCAGGACCCGCCACGCCGGCGCGAGACGCCGGGCGGTCGGACAAAACAACAGAACTCGTCACGGCCGGGGAGCGCCCGGCCTACGGACTCTGGATGTCCCGTGCGGTGTGTCTGGAGGGGCAGCCAGCCCCTGCCCGCGCCTGGTGCGCGAGCGTATGACGTGCAGCAAACATAGCCGTATCCCTCAAAGCGTCCGGCCCACTCTTGTGGCCGGTCCTGCGACAAAGGACGCCGTTACGTCGTTGCTTGTGCTCCCTGGTGTGCGGAGCTCGCGGCACGTGCGGATTGCGTCAGCGGAGGCTGCAAGTGTGCAGCCGGGCCGCGGGTTGTAAGGCCAACGAGCTTCAAGGCCCGCGTTGATGCGCGAGAACAGGTATGCAAAAGCAAACGGTTCCTTTCTGAAAAAAACCGGAAACTTTTGTTCCGTTGTCGCGCCGTGTGGGGGAGTCCGCGACAGCCGTGACAAAAGCTTTTTGCTTCTTTTTCTCGAAAAAGAAGGTCTTGCCTACTTCCTTTGGGCCAAATACTCCCAAACCACGGTCGCCGCCGCCAGCGACGTGATCTCGCTCACATCGTAAGCCGGCGCCACCTCCACCACGTCCATCCCCACCCAGTTCACGTCACCCAACCGCCGCAGGACCGCCTGCACCTGCCAGGACGCCAGTCCGCCCACCTCCGGCGTTCCCGTGCCGGGTGCAAACGCCGGGTCCAGCGCGTCGATGTCGAAGCTGAGGTAGGCCGGCTCGCCACCCACCACTTGCCGTATCCGTTCGGCAACGGCCGCCGCACCCGCCTCATGCACGTGTTCGGCGGTCAGGATCGTGACCCCCTGCTGCACCGTCCAGTCCCACACCGCGCGCTGCACCGGCGAGCGTATGCCGACCTGCACCATGCGCGTAGGGTCCACCAAACCCTCGTTGATGGCGTGGTAGAACGGCGAGCCGTGGCCGAAGCGCTGGCCGAAACTGTCCGGCCAGGTGTCCACGTGGGCGTCGAAATGCACCAGGCCGACGGGGCCGCCCCGCCGTGCGGCCAGCGCGCGCAACAGGGCAAGCGTCACGCCGTGCTCGCCGCCCAGCGCGATCAAATGCGGCGAGGCTGCGGCCTGGTCCTGGATCAGCGCCAGGCTGGCGGCGATGTCGCCCAGGGCGATGGAGAAGTCGCCGATGTCGGCCACCGGCGCGGCCAGCGGGTCGCGCCAGGTGCCCGGGTGCTCGCCGTCCACCAGCATGCGGCTGGCGTGGCGGATCGCCTGCGGCCCGAAGCGGGCGCCGCTGCGGTTTGTGGTGCCGATGTCGAGCGGGATGCCGGCGATGTGGATGCCGGCCGCGTCGCGGGGGCGAGCCAGGCCCATGAAGCTGGGCGGGGTGGCAAAAGTGGGCGGTCCGGTCATCCGCTGGCAACACGCCGGAGACAGGAAGAAAAGCCTTCTTTTTTGAAAAAAAGAAGCAAAAAACTTCTACCCCTGCGCTGTTCCACGCGCCTCACTCGTTCCGTGTAGGTACGCAAGCTGCTCAAGCGCCATGCAGCCACAGGAAGGCCACCTGGATCGCCTGTAAAACAACGAGAAGAAGCAACAGCGTCATCTGTTGACCCAACCGCCAGACAGGCGCCCCTGCCACCCTGATGCGATCCTCCACCCGGCCGCCTTCAGCCTGGATCAAAACCTTGGGCGCGGCTGCCCGCAAGCCCTCACCAGCCAGCACCCGCGGCGCTCACCGCAGCATCGTCATGTAGGTGACCAGCAGCGTGTAGCCGCTGATCCCCAGCAAGCCGTGCGCCGCAACCAGCGTTGTGGAGACCGGCCGGCGCCGCAGCTGGGTCAGCAGGATGGCAGCCCCGGCAAACAGCGCGCCAGCGATCAGCGCGCCGGAAAACAACCCGAAGGCGCCCGCACCCATGCGGACCGCGCGGGCGGACGGCGCCGCGCCCAGGGCGGCAACCAGCACCAGGAACCCCGCGAGCCCGGCCGCGCCGTGGACAGCACCCGCCCAATGCCTGGTCGGCGGCTTGTCTACCAGCAAATACAGCGACCCGAGCCAGCCGCCTGCCAGCACCACCAGCCCGAGGATGCCGATGGCCACGAACAGCATCATGCCGCCTGCCCCGGACATGGCGGGACACCGGCATCGTTTGGCGCCGGCGCGCCGCCGGCATTGTTTCGTGCTGGCGGCTTGGCAGGCAGGATGGCGGACATGCGGAGTGTGACCCAGGAGAGCGAGTGCAAGCCGCGCTGCAGTTGGGCCGCGCGCGAACCCTCGATCAGCTACCACGACGCGGAGTGGGGCACCAAGCAGACAGACGACCGCATGCTGTTCGAGCTGCTGGTCCTCGAAGGCGCCCAGGCCGGGCTGAGCTGGGAGACCATCCTGCGCAAGCGGACCGCCTACCGCGAAGCCTTCGACGGGTTCGACCCGGCGGCGGTGGCGCTGTTCGACGCGGCACGCGTGGACGCGCTGCTGGGCAACGCCGGTATCGTCCGCCATCGCGGCAAAATCGAGGCGGCAATCGGCAACGCCCGCGCGTTCCTCGCCACCCAGCGCGAGGCGGGCTCGTTCGCCGCCTATCTGTGGGCCTTCGTGGACGACACGCCGGTGGTGACGCGCCGGGCGGACGGCGAGCCCCTGCCCGCCCGCACTGCGCTGTCGGACCGCATCAGCGCAGACCTCCGCGCGCGCGGCTTCCGTTTCGTGGGGCCTACCATCGTCTACGCCTACCTGCAGGCGACGGGCGTGGTGGATGACCACTCCGCCGCGTGTTTCCGGGCGCGGTAGGCAAGGAAGCAACGCCTTCGTTTCTGAAGAAAGCAAGCAACAGACTTTCATCCCTGCGGCCGCGACGGTTCTGCAGCGTGCTCCCAAGCGGACTAAAATTCTTTGGCCAAAAAAGAACCGCTTGCCTGCCTTATGTTACGTTTTGGTATTGGCTTGCTAGCCGGATTAACATTACGTATCCTTATCAATGGAACCCGCGCACGAGCGGCATTGGTTAGATAGGACGTCATGGCTTACACGCGCGGACGCTGCACCAACCTCGACTACTGCTCGCTCGCCGCCGCCCGGCAGGACCTCGAGGTCAGGGTCGGCGACGATTTCATCTGCCCCGAATGCGCCAAGCCGCTGCGTCCGCCGCCAACCAGGCAGGCCGGTAGCGGCGCCACCAACCTTGCCGTCGCCGGCGGCGCGGCGGCGCTGCTGCTGATCGGCGGCGGCATCTACGCCGGCTACCGGCTCTCCTCTGCGTCCGCCACGCCGGCGCGCATCGCGGCGCTCGCCCTGCCCGCCGCGGCGCAGGCGAGCCCGGCATCCGCCCTGCCGCAACCCGCCACCGCCGCCAGACAGCAGGCGGCCGCTGCACCATCCATGCCGGCCGCACCCGCCGTGCTTCTGCGGCTGGCTACCCCGCCGGCCATGGCGCACGGCCTGGCTGCCGGCCTGGCCACCGCCTACCTCGCCGCCCTCGGCGACACCGACATCGCCGTGCAGGCCGGGCCGGCAGGCGAGCTGCGCGTCACCGGCCAGCGCCTCTCCAGGCCGGAGACGATCACCCTGCTCCCGGCGCCGCAAGCCGGCAGCGGCCAGGGCAGGTTCGCCGCGCTGGCCAGCGGCCAGGCGGACGTGGCACTGGCCGACGCCAGGGCGACCCAGACCGAACTGGACCAGGCCCGCAGCCTGGGCGACCTCGCAGCACCCGCCAGCGAGCACGCGCTCGGCCAGCAGGCCCAAGCCGTGATCGTCAGCCAGCAGAACCCGCTCCACCAGCTCACCATGGCGCAACTGCGCGGCATCCTGGACGGCAGCATCACCAGTTGGCGCGCGCTGGGCGTGTCCGGCCCGGCCATCCACGTGCTGGCCGACAAGGACGGTCCCAACCCGGCCGGACTGGTGGCCGGCCTGGGCGAGCGGACGGCCCGGGTGACCGAGGTGGCCGACCCCGCCGCCGCCATCGCGGCGGACCCGGCCGGCGTGGCGCTGGTGCCGCCCGGACGCACGGGCGGCGCCCGGGTGCTGGCGATCGCCGCGGTGGGCGCACGGCCCGCCTTGCCCGTGGCCGCCTCCGTCGTGGACGGCGCCTACCCGCTGGCCCAGCGCGTCTACCTCTACGCGCCCGCCGCCAGCAAGAACCCGTTCGCCCAGCGTTTCGCGAATTTCGCGATGTCCGCCGAGGGCCAGCTCGCGGTGCAGCAGGCCGGGCTGGTACCCGCCACATACGCCGCCGCCCTGGCCGCCGCCCCGGCAGACCCGGTGCCCGCCACGCCGAAGGACCGCTACAAGGCGCTCGTAAAGGGTGCCACCCAACTCTCCGCAGCCCTGCACTTCGAGCCGAACTCCAACAAGCTGGACCACCCGAGCGCCACCAGCGTGGACCGCATCTGGAACCTGATGGAGTCCGACCACATGCCGGCCAACCACCTGATCCTGATCGGCTTCGCCGACAACCAGGGCGAGGCGGAGGCAAACACCACCCTGGCCAAGCAGCGGGCAGAGGCGGTGGCCAACGTGTTCGCACGGCGCGGCCTGCCGCCCGGCGAGGTGGTCTCCTTCGGCGCGGACCTGCCGATCGCCGACAACGCGAGCGAGGAAGGACGGCAGAGGAACCGGCGGGTCGAGGTGTTTTTGCAGCCTTGAACGGTAAGCAAGGCCTTCTTTTCGAGAAAAAGAAGCAAGAAGCTTTTACGAACGCTGTCGCAAACGGCTGAAACACCCCGTTTCGACCCGGCGCACGCAACGGAGACAAAAGCTTTTTGGCTCTTTTCGAAAAAAGAAACGCTTGCTTTCGCCTCACCGTGGCTCCCCAGATATTACAATAGCCCAGCAACTTTCTTCACGTCCGATTGTTCAATATAGCTAAGCTACTTCGACAGGGACACGCTGCCATGGGCCTTATCCTACTGATCATCCTCGTTATCCTGCTGTTCGGCGGCGGTCTTGGCACGACGTTCGGCGGCTGGGGCGGAGCGTCGTATGGCCATTACGGTTACGGCGGCATCGGCCTCGGCACCATCCTGCTGATCGTGCTGATCGTCCTGCTGCTACGTCGCGCGTAGGCGCTGAGGGCCGGTGTCACGAGCAGACACCGGCCAGCCACCCGCCGGCGTCACCGGCGCGTCACAGCCTGCGTAACCTTTCCTGTCCGTGACACTGCTGCATCCGCACCCGCGATAGCGGCTCACCTCCCGCTGCTCGCAACCAGCCGGTGCCAGCCAGCGTATGCCTCTCGGGAGACTCCGCGACAGCCGAGACAAGAGCTTTTTGCCTTGTCTGTCGTAAAAGACGGCCTTGCTTTCCCGCTGCCCGCCTCCCGCACCGGCCAAGCTTTCCTTCACGCCTAAGAGCGTGCCCGGAACCCCCCACCAGCCAAGGCGTAGCTTTGCCCTGCCAGCGGGAGACCTCCGATCCATGCCCATTTTCAAGTTGCAACCTGTCCTCGCCAAGCTCGGCGAGCCTGCCTGGGGCGAAAGCCCGGTCCGCAGCGAGTGCTGGGTGAACGCGGCCGATGAGGAGGAGGCGCGCAGCATGGCCAGCGCCCGTTTCCAGGACGCGCGTTCCACCGTGCCCGGGCACCCATCGGCCCCCAGCCCCTGGCGCGACCCCGAACTGGTGGCCGCAACCCTGAGCGAGACCACGCCGGGCAACATGACCATTCCGTACGGGACAGTCGTGGCCGGCCCGCAATCCTGAGCTCAGGATGGACGGCACAGGCCACCTGAACCCGGCCGAAGCGGCACCCCATGGTGCCGACCGGGTCAACGACGAGCTGGAAGTCGGCTTCGACCAGCGTTTCGAACGCGGCTGGGCCTGGGTCGAGCGGATCGGCCGCATCGTCATGGTGTGTTTCGTGGCGGCAGCCCTGGCTGGCCTGTTCGGCCGCGGCCCGTTCAGCCATCGCACTACCACGGTCGCAGGCACCGGCCTGGCGGTGGACTACGAGCCGGTCGCCAGGGTGCAGACCGGCACACAGGTGACCGTGCACCTGCTCAACGACCACCGCTCGCCGACGGTGGACATGTTCGTCAGCACGCACCTGGTCGAGCCGATGGGCCTGCAGTCCATCCTGCCGCAGCCCATCGCCGAGCGGCCCGACGGCAACGGCATGGTGCTGACCTTCGCCATGCCGCCGGAGCGTGTGGACAACGCAATTCGGCTGACGCTGCAGCCCGCCGGCATCGGCCTGATCACCGAGACGGCCCGCCTGGCCGGCCACCCGCCTGTGACCTGGCGCCAGCTGATCCTGCCATGAGCATCGTCCTGCGCGCGGCGTTCGGCTACCTGTTCCTGCTGTTCGCCATGCGGGTCATCGGGCGGCGGACGGCCAGCATGATGGCGCCGTTCGACCTGGTGGTGCTGTTCATGATCGGCGGCACCGTCATCACCGCCATCCTCGGCGACGACAGGTCGATGACGGCCACCGCCAGCGCCATCTTCGCCATCGGGCTGATGCACGTCATGGTGTCCGAGTTGAAGCGGCACTCGCCGTTCTTCGGCAGGCTGGTCGATGGCACCCCGGTAATCGTCTACGAGAAGGGCGAGTGGCACGCCGACCGCATGCGCACGCTACGCCTGCTCGAACAGGACGTGATGACGGCGGTACGACAGCGCGGCCTGATGCGACTCGAACAGGTGCGCTACGCGGTGGTCGAGCGCGACGGTAAGATTTCGGTTATCGCGCAATCCGAGGATTGACAACGGGAAAGTCTGTGTTTCGGGCGCGTCCCACACCACTCAGGAATCGCCGAACACCTTGCAAATGCTATTTTTGTCTGCCGACTCACGTTGCTGTGTAGGGAACATCTTCTTTCCTTTCCGCGTCACGTAAGGTTAGTGTCACTCTGATGACCCTGATTAGGGCGCCGATCTCGGTTAAGGAAACGCATGCCTGGGACGATCCTCATCACCGGCGGAGCCGGGTTCATCGGCTCCTACGTCGCAGCCTCCCTGCTCGCCAGCGGCCATACGGTGCGCATCCTCGACAGCCTGATCGAGCAGGTGCATCCGCCAGCAGGCCCGCGCAACAAGCTGCTGGACGAGGTCGAGTTCTTCCACGGTGACGTGCGCGACGCCGAGATCGTCGGCCGTGCGCTGCGCGGTGTCGACAAGCTCGTGCACCTGGCTGCCGAAGTCGGCGTCGGCCAGAGCATGTATGCGATCGACCGCTACGTCTCCGTCAACGACCAGGGCACCGCGGTGCTGCTGCAGGCGCTGATCAAACAGCGTGTGGAGCGAGTCGTCGTCGCCTCTTCGATGAGCATCTACGGTGAGGGCCGCTACGTCACCGCAGACGGCCAGGTGGTGGACGACGCGACACGGCGCGCCGGCGACACCGGCTGGAACCCCGTCGATGCGTCCGGCGCCACGCTGACGCCGGTGGCCACACCTGAGGCCAAGCCGGCCAGCCTCGCGTCGGTCTACGCAATTTCCAAATACGTGCAGGAACGGCTGACGCTGACCGTTGCACCCGCCTACGGCATGCAATCTGTGGCGTTGCGCCTGTTCAACGTCTACGGCGCCGGCCAGGCGCTGTCCAACCCCTACACCGGCGTGCTGGCGATCTTTGCCTCCCGCCTGCTGAACGGCCAGCGGCCGATGGTGTACGAGGACGGTGCACAGCGGCGCGACTTCGTGCACGTCGAGGACGTGGCACGCGCTTTTCTCCTCGCACTCGACGAGCCCGCGGCGGACGGCGGCGTGTTCAACATCGGCAGCGGCCACAGCGTCAGCGTCGCCGACGTCGCCACCAGTTTCGCAGCAGCCATGGGCCGCGCCGACCTGTCTCCCGAGATCACCAACAAGGCGCGCACCGGCGACATCCGCCACTGTTTCGCCGACATCGACCTTGCGCGCCGCGTGCTGGGCTTCCACCCGCGCCGCAGCTTCGACGACAGTTTCGACGAGATGGCAGACTGGGTCTCGCAGCAGACGGCGGTGGACCGCGTGGCAGAAGCCCGGCGCGAGCTCGAAACGCACGGTCTCGTCGCGTGATCGAGCCGGAGTACGCAGCAAGGCTCGGCGTCTCGCAAACGTTCGAGCAGGGCGACCAGCACGCCGTGGAACTTGCGTGCACGCGGCTGCTGGCTCTCGGAGTGAGGCACATACGGCTGCCGTTCGCGGCCGGCATGCTGTCCACCTCCGCGGATCGTGCGTGGTTCGCCTGGCTGGTCGCACGCCTCGCAAGCGTGGCCGAATTGCTGCCGAGCCTCGACCTGGACGGATTGCAGGACGTGACTGCGACTCTCGAAAGGCTGCTGAGCGCGCCCGACACCGTGCTGGACGCCGTCGAGCTCTGCGGCACCGACGAGTCGCTACGTCTGGCCTGTGCCGCAACACGCAAGCTCGGCTTGAGCGCGATCCCCGGCATCGACGCGGCCGCTGCATCTGAGCGGCTCGCGGCTCTGGGCGGCGCAGGCGTGCTGCGCGACGTGGCTGCGATCGGGCTTCGGTTCGCGCAGAACGACACGGCAGCGGCGCACGCCACGTGTGAGGACGCGGCGCGTATCCTGGGCGGCTACAATCCGGACGCCGCCGTCTGGGTCACCGAATACACCGCGACCGCGCCACGTCACCAACATGCCAGCCACGCTCACGCGTTTCTCGATTGCCTCGCTTTGCCCGCGGAGCGCACCTACTGGCCGGCCCTGACCAACGCCACTGGGACGAATGCGTCTATCGGCACGTGCGGCTTGCAGGAGCCGTCGGGCCAGCCGACCCTGCTCGGCCGCCTGCTCGAAGGCGGCGTTGCGGGCGTCGACAAAATCGTCGCACTCACGCGCGCCAAGGCGGCGGCCACACACGGCGCACGGCCGGTGCTGATCACCGGCGGCGCCGGCTTCATCGGTGCCAACCTCGCCGACCGCCTCGCCGCCGACGGCAACAGGGTGCTGATCTACGACGCGCTTGCGCGGCCCGGCGTCGAGCGCAACCTGCGCTGGCTGGCGCGGCGTCACCCGTCCCGCATCAGCTTCGTCCTCGGCGACCTGCGCGACGAGCAGGCGTTGTCGGACGCTGCGGCAGAAGCCGAAGCGGTGTTCCACCTGGCCGGACAAGTTGCAGTGACCACCAGCATGGTCTCGCCGCTGGACGATTTCGAGGTGAACGCGCGCGGCACGCTGGCTTTGCTGGACGCGCTGCGCACGCGCAACCCGCGCGCCAGCCTCGTCTTCGCCAGCACCAACAAGGTGTATGGCGACCTCGCCGACATCGAACTGGTGCGCGAGGGCGACAGCTACCTGCCATCTGCGCCCGATCTGCGTGCGCACGGCGTGGACGAGCATCGTCCGCTGTGCTTCCACACGCCCTACGGCTGCAGCAAGGGCGCCGCCGACCAGTACGTGCTGGACTACGCCCACAGTTTCGGCCTGCGCACCGCGGTGCTGCGCATGAGCTGCATCTACGGCCAACGCCAGCTCGGCACGGAAGACCAGGGCTGGGTCGCGCATTTCCTGCTGCGCGCGATCGCCGGAGAACCCATCACCATCTACGGCGACGGCAGGCAGGTGCGCGACGTGCTGGACGTGGGCGACGCCGTGTCCGCCTACGTCGCCGCCTGGCGCAACATCGACAGGATTGCAGGCCGTGCCTACAACCTTGGCGGCGGGCCCGCCAACGCGATCAGCCTGCTGCAGCTCATCTCCCACATCGAGGACCTACTCGGCCGCCGCGTGGACGTCAGCTTTGACGGCTGGCGGCCCGGCGACCAGCGCTACTTCGTTGCCGACACGCGCGCCGTGCAGCGTGACCTCTCGCTGCCGCCAGCGCTGGGCTGGCGCATCGGACTTGCGCGCCTGGCGAACCATTTCGGCGCGATGCCGGCGCAGGCCGAGGCCGCGCAATGAGGGTGGCGCTGGCGAACCCGCCCTGGCACTTCGAAAACAGCATTTATTTCGGCTGCCGCGAACCCCATTTGCCGATCGAACTCGGTGCCTGCAAGCTCATGCTGGAGCGATGCGGGCACCAGGTGCTGCTGCTGGACGCGCACCTCAACCCCGCCACCGCCGATGCGCTCGCCGACGAGATCGCCGCGTTCGCCCCGGCGATGACGGTGATCCCCACCGCACCCAGCTACCTGTTCTGGCGCTGCGCACCGCCGGAGTTGCGTGTCCCTCGGGAACTCGTGGCCGCTCTCGACGGGCGCGGCGGACGCATCGTCGCCGTGGGCCCGCACGGCTCCGCCACGCCGCGCGCGACGCTGCGCAAACTCGGCGCCGACATCGTCATCCGCGGCGAATGCGAAGAGGCGGTCACCGCGCTCGCCAACGCGTGGCCGCGCACCGACATCCCCGGCGCCGCCGTGCTGGACCGCGGCGAGCTGCGTCTAACCGGCAAGCCGCAAGCTACCAGTTTCACCGATCTCGCAGCCCTGCACTGGCCGGATTCGTGGGTAGCGCGTCACCACCACCATCACCACCGCTTCGACGGCCCGCACGAAGGCGCCGGCGCCGAAGTCGAGGCCTCGCGCGGCTGCCCATACCACTGCAGCTTCTGCGCCAAGATCGACTTCCGCGATTCCTACCGCCGGCGCGCGTTGCCCGCGTTGCTTGAGGAGATCGACGCCTTGCGCGCGCAGGGCGTCAGCTACCTCTACTTCATCGACGAGATCTTCCTGCCGCAACCCGCCCTGCTGGAAGCCCTGGTCGAACGCCGCCTGCAGTTCGGCGTGCAGACCCGCATCGATCTGTGGAAACCGCAACTGCTCGAATTGCTGGGACGCGCCGGCTGCGTGTCCATCGAAGCCGGCGTCGAAAGCCTGACCGATGCCGGCCGGGCGTCGCTCGACAAGAGCTGCCGGATGAGCACCGACGACCTGACCGAACGCCTGCTGCACGCCAGGCGCTACGTCCCTTTCGTGCAGGCCAACCTGATCAAAACCGACGGCGACGACGCCGATCACATCGCCACCTGGCGCAACCGCCTGCAGGCATCCGGCGTGTGGGCGAACGACCCGGTGCCGATGTTTCCCTACCCTAGCAGCCCGGACTACCGCACGCGCTGGGGCGAGCCGGACGACGACGCCTGGGAACGCGCACTCGACTTCTACCTCGAGCGGTTCAGCGGGTTCTCCGACATCCAGGACACCGCGCCGCTCAGCCTGGCGTCGCTGGAGGCAGCGTGTCTGCACGCGTGACGTCCAGCGGCGACCTGCGAGTGTTCATCAGCACCGACGCGGTCGGCGGCGTGTGGAACTACAGCCTCGCACTGGCGGCCGGGTTGCGCGCGCGTGGCGTGGCCTGCTGCCTGGCCGTCGTCGGGCCGCCGGCGAGCCTGCAACAACGCCAGGACGTGGCCGCCCTGCCAGGTTGCGCGCTGGACGACACGGGGCTGGCACTCGACTGGACCGCGCGCGACCGCACCGAGCTGGACCACACGGCACGCGACCTGCTGCGCCGCGCGCGCGCGTTCGGCGCCACGTCGCTGCACCTCCACGCACCGGCACTGGTCGCCCGCTCAGGCATCCCCACGGTGGCGGTCGCGCATTCCTGCGTCGCCACCTGGTGGTCGGCACTGCACGCAACAGCACTGCCTGACGATCTCGCCTGGCGTGCACGAGCCACTGCCGAAGGTCTTGCCGCGGCGACGCACACGATCGCACCAACGCAGGCGTTCGGGCGTGCCCTGCAGAAGAGCTACCCGGGCGCCCTCAACGCGACGATCATCCACAACGGCCTGTCACCACGTCCGCCACTCGCCGCCCTGCGTGGCGAGATGATCCTCACGGCAGGCCGGCTTTGGGACACTGCCAAGAACGCGCGCGTTCTGGACGAAGCCGCAGCGCTGATGCGCACGACGATCCACGCCGCCGGCCCGTGCGACGGCCCCAACGGCCAACGCTTCTCTGCCGCCAACCTCCAGATGCTCGGCAACCTGTCATCGCCCGCGTTGCACGAAACCATGTCGCGCGCAGCGATCTTCGCCAGCCCGTCACGCTACGAGCCGTTCGGCCTCGCGGTGCTGGAAGCAGCGCAGACCGGCGCACCGCTCGTGCTCGCGGACATCCCGACGTTCCGCGAACTCTGGTCCGGCGCCGCGCTGTTCGTGCCGCCAACCGACGCGCGGGCCTGGGCCGACACGCTTTCGAACCTGTCTGCGGACGCGGCCCAACGCGTCTCCCTCGGCCAAGCCGCACGCAACCGCGCAGCCCGCTACACGCTCGCCGCGATGATCGACCGGATCGTCCCCATGCACGCAAGTCTCGCCACCACCAGCTTCCGTGCGGCCTGATGCGCATCGTCTACTTCACGCATTCTCTCGTCTCCTGCTGGAACCACGGCAACGCGCACTTTCTCCGCGGCGTCCTCCGCGCGCTCGCCGCACGCGGACACGACGTCGTCGCCTACGAGCCGGCCGAGAGCTGGAGCCGCACCAACCTCCTCGCCGAGCAAGGCAGCGACGCCGCCAGCTCGTTTGCAACCGACTTCCCAGGCTTGTGCGCCCGCATCCTGGCCAGCGACAACGACTTGGAAAAGGCGCTGCATGGCGCCGACCTGGTCATCGTGCACGAGTGGAACGAACCCGCTTTGGTCGCCGCCATCGGCCGCCATCGCAAACATGCAGCCTTCACCTTACTGTTTCACGACACCCACCACCGCGCGGTCAGCGACCCGGACGCCATCCACCGCTTCGACCTCGCCCATTACGACGGCGTCCTCGCCTTCGGCGCGGCCCTGGCGCGCATCTACCAGTCCTGGGGCTGGGGCGCCCGCGCGTTCGTCTGGCACGAAGCCGCGGACACCGCGCTGTTTCATCCTCCGTCCACCACGCAAGACCGCCACGATGCGGTTTGGATCGGCAACTGGGGCGACGGCGAACGCACGTTCGAACTCGAACACTTCCTGCTCGCACCCGCCCGGCAGGCTGGCGTGGCACTCGACGTCTACGGCGTCCGCTACCCGGACACCGCGTTGCAAAAACTGCAGTCCTACGCTGCCCGCTTCCACGGCTGGACGCCCAACGCCAAGGTGCCCGCGGTGTTCGCCAGGCACCGCCTGACCGTGCACGTGCCGCGCCGTTTCTACACCACCCTGCTCCCAGGCATCCCGACCATCCGCGTGTTCGAAGCCCTGGCCTGCGGCATCCCGCTCGTCTGTTCGCCGTGGGACGATTGCGAGCACCTTTTCCGCCCCGGTCACGACTACCTCGTCGCACGCGACGGCGCCGAGATGGCGGCGCACATGCGTGCACTCGTGCAAGACGATGCGCTGGCCAGCGACCTTGCCGCCAACGGCCTGTCCCGCATCCAGGCGCTGCACAGTTGCGACGTCCGCGCGGCGGAGTTGCTCGCGATCGCGGCACAACTCTCACCCGTCACCGCCGAGGCCTGATGCGCATCGCATTCTACGGTTCGAGCCTGCTCTCAAGCTACTGGAACGGTGCCGCAACCTACTACCGCGGCCTGTTGCAGGCGCTCGCCGGCCACGGCTACGACATCACCTTCTACGAACCCGACGCGTTCGACCGCCAGTCCCACCGCGACATAGACCCGCCAGACTGGGCCCGCGTCGTTGTCTACCCGGCAACGCCGGCCGGCCTCGCCGGAGCGCTCGCCGGCGCGCGGCAAGCCGACATCGTCGTCAAGGCAAGCGGCGTCGGCGTCTACGACGACGAACTCATCGAGGCACTGCCAACCCACGCGGCGCCCGGCGCCATGCTGGTGTTCTGGGACGTGGACGCGCCGGCCACGCTGGCCACGTTGCGCGCACACGCCTCGCACCCGATCCGCCAAACCTTGCCTCACCTGGACCTCGTGCTGACCTACGGCGGCGGCCCGCCGGTGGTCGACGCATACCACGACCTGGGTGCCCGCCAATGCGTGCCGATCTACAACGGTCTCGACCCAGCCACGCATTTTCCGGTCCCACCCGACCCCGCTCTGGCCGCGGACATGGGCTTCCTCGCCAACCGCCTGCCCGACCGTGAAGCCCGGGTCGACGCCTTTTTCCTGGCCGCCGCCGCATACCTGCCCAACCGTCGCTTCCTGCTCGGCGGTTCCGGCTGGGGCGACAAGTCGCTGCCCCCCAACGTGGCCAGCATCGGCCACGTGCCCACCTCGCGGCACAACGCGCTGAACTGCTCGTCGATGGCGGTGCTCAACGTCGCGCGCGACAGCATGGCAGAAGTCGGCTTCTCGCCGGCCACCCGCGTGTTCGAAGCCGCCGGCGCCGGCGCCTGTCTGATCACCGACGCCTGGACCGGCATCGAACAATTCCTCGAACCCGGACGCGAAATCCTGGTCGCGCGCGACGGCCGCGACGTGGCCGACCACCTTACCGCACTCACGCCGGACCGCGCACGCGCGATCGGTGCAGCCGCACGGGCACGCTGCCTGGCAGAACACACCTACACACGACGCGCCGAACAGGTACACACACTGTTCGCAAGTGCCACGCAGCGCGCAAACGCCATGAGCGCTGCGTGAGGATCGTCGTCGTCGGCCTCTCGCTGAGCTCCTCCTGGGGCAACGGCCACGCGACGACGTACCGCGCGCTGATACGTGCGCTGCACGCGCGCGGCCACGAGGTCCTGTTCCTCGAATGCGACCGCCCCTGGTACGCGCAACACCGCGACATGCCGTCGCCGGAATTCTGCCGCCTCGCCTTCTACGACAACGTGCAGGACCTCGCGCGCTGGAAACCGGATTTCGCCCGCGCAGACCTGGTGATCGTCGGATCCTACGTGGTCGACGGCGCCGACGTCGCCCGCATGGTGCGGCGCTGGGCAACCAACCTGGCCTTCTACGACATCGACACGCCAGTCACCCTCGCCAGGCTCGCCGACGGCGAGGACTCCTACATCTCCGCCGACACCATTCCGCTCTACGACATGTACCTCTCGTTCACCGGCGGACCCACGCTGAAGCTTCTTGAGGACCGCTACGGCGCACGCGCGGCGCACGCACTATTCTGCGCCGTGGACCCGTCGCTGTACCAGCCAGCCGAAAATCGAGCCGCACCAAATTGGCACCTGGGCTACCTTGGCACATACAGCGCCGACAGGCAGCCGGCCCTCGAACGCAACCTCCTCCAGCCGGCCCGACGCGCACCGCATCTGCGCTTCGTGGTTGCCGGGCCGCAATACCCCGACGGCATCGACTGGCCGGAGAACGTTGAACGCATCGACCACCTTCCCCCCAGCCAGCACGCCGATTTCTACAACAGCCTAGGCTGGACGCTGAACATCACTCGCGCCGACATGATCCACGCCGGCTACAGCCCGAGCGTTCGCCTGTTCGAAGCAGCCGCCTGCGGCACCCCCATCCTCTCCGACGACTGGCCAGGCTTAGACGACTTCCTGGCCATCGGCAGCGAGATCGTTCTCGCAAAATCGCCCGACCAGGTCCTCGACGTTCTCACCTGGCCACGCCCGCGCGCACTCGCTATCGGGGCCGCCGCCCGCGCTCGCGTGCTCGGCGCCCACACCGCAGAACACCGCGCCCTCACGCTCGAACACCTGATCCGCTCTGCTGGAATGCAAGGCGGACACCGCTTCAGCCACAGGCAGCCAAACCCTCGTTCAGCCATGCCCGCCGCCGCCGAAACCTAGGTCGACGACTCGCGACAGTCTGAGCCTAGGCAAGACAAGCGGTTCTTTTTTGAAGAAAAGAACCAAGAAACTTTTGCCCCCATGGGCGCGCGCTGCAGAAACCTCCGCGACAGCAAGACCAAAAGTTTTTTGCTGCTTTTTTTCAAAAAAGCAGGCCTTCCTCCCTTTCTAGCTCCGACTAACGAAAATCCATACTCGCTGGCACACCACAAAAGCTGCCGTTAGTTCGCCTTCGTCATTTGCCCACGCGCCGCCCCTTTGGGGTGCTGGGCCGTATGCACGTTCGCATACCACATGCCGGACATGAGCTGCTCCTGTTGCGCCGGCGTCAACGTGACAGTGCCCGTGATCGGGCTCGTGGGGTTGTTGCCAAGCGGCACCTGCACGCCCGCATTCGCCGTTGTTGCCGCCGGGCCGTGGAAATGCGCCATGGTGACCGGCGTGGAAAATCCCGAGAACACTACCTTGTAGCTGAGCACGTGGGTGTCCGTGTCCAGCGTCGCGTCGACCATACCCGACCCTTTGTCGGAGACGCCCGGAACTTCCGACGCAGGCGCAAGCGTCGCATGAAACGGCACGCTGGCAGCCATGCTGCGTTCTGCCGGAATCGCAACGAGAACCATCGCGGCCATAATTTTCGTGACGACGTGCATGACGTGACTCCTGCTCGGTTGCGCGAGAGCAACCTGGTGAACCAAAGACAAGGCCTTCCTTTTCGAGAAAAAGAAGCGAAAAGCTTTCGTGAGCGCTGTCGCCGTCACCTGACGCGATACGTCTCAACAGCACACATCCGACAACGCCAAAATTTCAGGCTCTTGTCCAAGCCAACCGCTTGCCTCACGCAGACGGGTATAACATGAACGTCAAGAAATGAAAGTCAGGGTGCGATGTTACGCGCGATCCCTACTGGTCGCAGTCGTGAAGGCTTGCCGGGATGGTTGCCGGCGTATTCAACGAGGACGAGCGACTTCGAGTCTTGGCCCGTCGAACTGAATCAAGGAAGGCAAAGCGTTCTTTCTGATTGTTCGTGTGAAAAATGGGCATGGTTGCAATCTGGGTGACTTCGTCATGCGACAGCGTGTTACTCGCACGACGCGCTTGCGCACGAATACAACGGGCCACTCCGCTCGGTGCTCGAACACGCCTTGAATGACTCGCCAAGCCAACTTTTGGAACAGACACTGAAGCAAAAACCTCTGGTCCTGCTGTAGCGCAGTCTCTCTCATCGTACACCCAAGGAAGCCAAAGTCTTCTGGTTCTTTTTTTCAAAAAAGAACCGCTTGCCTTGCCTGCTCAAGGCCAGGCATCCAACCTCCAAGCCGAAAGATGCGGCGCCACCTGGTTCCAACCACGGTAGATCATGTCGGCCGAGACGTAGAACACCACCGCCAACCCAATCCAGGCGACCCATCGCTGCCGCGCAAGCAGCCGCGCAAGCAGGTCCGACGCCACCGCCACCAGCACCACCGAGAGTGCCAGCCCTGCCGCCATCACGCCGAGGTGCCCGCGCGCAGCGCCCGCCACCGCGAGCACGTTGTCCAGGCTCATGGAAAGATCGGCGACCATGATCTGCCGGACCGCCCGCCCGAGCGTCTTACCTCCTGCCGCCGCGCCGTCCACCTGTCCGCCCGACGCACGCAGTTCGCGGAACATCTTCCAGCACACCCACAACAGCAGCAGCCCGCCGGCGAACGTCAGCCCGACCAGCGCCAGCAGGCTGACCGCCACCACCGACAGCGCGCCGCGTATGACCACCGCGCCGCCCAGCCCGATCAGCACCGCCCGCCGACGCAGCGCCTGCGGCAGCCCAGCCACCGCCAACCCGACCACCAGCGCGTTGTCGCCCGCCAGCGTCAGGTCGATCAGCAGTATCTGCAGCAGTGCTACGAGTTGCGCCCTCACCACGCCCCTCCAACCCACCCACCTGTCCGGTGACTCCGCGACAGCCGCGCAGAAGTTTTTTGCTTCTTTTTTCCAAAAAAGAAGGCCTTGTCTTCTCTACCTATCCGGACAATCCCAAGCATGATCCCCCGCTACGCCCGCCCCGCCATGACCGCCATCTGGTCGCCGGAAAACCGCTACCGGATCTGGTTTCAGGTCGAGTCCCTGGCCGCCGACGCCATGGCCGAACTCGGCCAGATCCCCACGGACGCCGCCGCCGCCATACGCGACCGCGGCCAACCCGCTTTGGCCGCAATCTCCCAGACCGACATCGACCGCATCGACGAGATCGAGCGCGAGACCCGCCACGACGTCATCGCCTTTCTCACCTGGCTGGCCGAGAAGATCGGGCCGGACAGCCGTTTCGTCCACCTCGGCATGACCAGCAGCGACGTGCTGGACACCTGCCTCGCGGTCCAGCTCACCCAGGCCGCCGACATCCTGCTGGCCGACCTCGACGCCCTGCTCGCCGCGCTGCGCCGCCGCGCGCTCGAGCACAAGCATACCCTCACCATCGGCCGCAGCCACGGCATCCACGCCGAGCCCACCACCTTCGGCATCAAGCTCGCCGGCCACTACGCGGAGTTCGCCCGCAACCGCGCGCGCCTTCTCGCCGCCCGCGCGGAGGTGGCCACCTGCGCCATCAGCGGCGCCGTCGGCACCTTCGCCCACACCGACCCCCGCATCGAAGCCCACGTCGCCCGCGCGCTCGGCCTGGTGCCCGAACCCGTCTCCACCCAGATCATCCCGCGTGACCGCCACGCCGCGTTCTTCTGCACCCTGGCCGTCGTCGCCAGCGGCATCGAGCGCCTGGCCACCGAAATCCGCCACCTGCAACGCTCGGAAGTCCGCGAGGCCGAGGAGTTCTTCCATCCCGGGCAGAAAGGCAGCTCGGCGATGCCGCACAAGCGCAACCCGGTGCTCAGCGAAAACCTCACCGGCCTGGCCCGCATCGTGCGCGCCGCCGCCATCCCCGCGCTGGAGAACGTCACCCTCTGGCACGAGCGCGACATCAGCCACTCCAGCGTTGAACGCGCCATCGGGCCTGACGCCACCATCACCCTGGACTTCGCGCTCGCCCGCCTCACCGGCATGATCGACCATCTGCTGGTCTACCCGGACCGCATGCTCGCCAACCTGGAATCCCTCGGCGGCGTCGTGCACAGCGGCGAGGTGCTCCTCGCCCTGGCACGCGCCGGCATCTCGCGTGAGGACGCCTACCGCATCGTCCAACGCAACGCGATGGCCACCTGGACCACGCTCGGCCAGCCCGGCAACCGGAGCTTCGCCGAGAACCTCGCGGCCGACCCGGAGGTGGCCGGCCAGGTGGACGCAAGCGTGCTGGCAGCGTCGATGGACCCGCATCTGCATTTGCGCGAAGTGGACCACATCTTCACCAGCGTGTTCGGCAAGACGGAGTAGGCCCGTTCTGCTTGGCAGACGTAACCAGCGATTTCAAATGGGCCGATGGGAGAAAGCCAAGCGGTTCTTTTTTGAAAAAAAGAACCAAAAAACATTTGTTCCCTTGAGTGCGCGTTGAGGGAAACACCGCGACAGCAGGACCAAATGCTCTCGCTGCTTTTTTCAACAAAGCAGACCTTGCTTTCTTCCCTGGCGTCAAAAGCCCCAACCCAGAATCGCCGGTCTAAGACCCATGCGCGAGTATACCGCTGGGCGGCCGGGGCCGGTGCTCGGCAGCCATGCCCGTGCCGACAGGGTCACCCGCAAACGCCGCCGGCAACGACGCGTTGTGCTGCAGGCAACCTCTGGACGACACAACATGAGCAAGACCTCGGACGTCACCTGGTACGTCGTCGCCGACGGCGGCAAGGCACGCATCCTGACCCGCGACGACGACGGCATGAAGACGGTCTCGTCGTTCGACAGCAGCGGTCACGGCAACACGACCGAAAACGACGCCGCGGAAATCAGCCAGATCAAGGCGCCAAAGGCCAACCCGAACGAACAGGTCAAGGCGCTGTTCGCCCGCCAAGTGGCCGAACACCTCAACCAGGCGGCAAACGCCAACAAGGTGGACCACATCATCCTGGCTGCCCCTGGCCACGTCCTGCACGACATCAAGGAAGCGCTGAACAAGCCAGCCACCCACGCGCTGGGGCACAGCCTGAGCAAGGACCTCACCAACGTGGCCGATAACGAGTTGGCCAAGCACTTTTCCTGACGTTGCAGGTGCTGGACGGCCTGGCTTTTTGAGGCAGAAAGCAAGCGGTTCTTTTTTGACAAAAAAGAACCGAAAAACTTTCGTTCCCGTATGTTGCGCCGTGGTGAATCACATAGTTTAACCGGCGCGCACGAGCAGAAACGAAAGCTGTCTGGTTCTTAACTTGAACCAAGTCCAATCCGCGACGCCTCTAGGCACCAAAAACTTTTGTCTCCGCTGTGACCTAAAACCGCCGTACCGCGCAGCAGGAAGCAAAAGTTTTTTGGTTGTTCTGTCAAAAAGAACCGCTCGCCTAATTCCGCAGCCGCGCAAACAAAATAAGGTCCTCCTCAAACTTGTGCACGGTCGTCCTAGCGACTCACCTCTCCCAACCCTGGCCCCTCCTGCTCGCCGCCAACCGTGACGAACAGCTTAACCGTCCGTGGCGCCCGCCAGCCCGCCACTGGCCGGACCAGCCGGACGTCACCGCCGGCCTCGACACCCTGGCCGGCGGCACCTGGCTCGCCCTGAACGACTCCGGCGTGGTTGCCGCCGTGCTGAACCGCTCCGGCTCGCTCGGCCCGGCGCCCGGCAAGCGCAGCCGCGGGGAGCTGCCGTTGCTGGCCCTGCGCCACCCCACCGCAAGCGCGGCCGCCGCCTCCCTGGTGGCACTTGATGCCGGCACTTACCGCAGCTTCAACCTGGTCGTGGCGGACCGCGACGCAGCCTTCGTCCTACGCGGCACCGGCGAAGGCGCAGTCTCGACGCAACAGCTCTCGCCCGGGCTGCACATGGTCACCGCCCACGACCCCGACGACATGCACAGCCCGCGGGTCGCCCGCCACCTGCCGCGCTTCCGCGCCGCACCCCTGCCCAACCCGCCGGACTGGTCCACCTGGCCGGCGCTGCTCGCGGACGCCGCGCCGCCGCTCGCCGCAGCCCTGAACGTGCCGCCGGCGAACGGCTTCGGCACCGTCACCAGCACGCTGCTCGCACTCGGCGAGCGTGCCGTTTTCCTGACGACGCATGGCTCGCCGGATAAGGCGCGGTTCGAACCGGTGCAGGAAGCGAGGCAAGCGGTTCTTTTTTGAAAAAAAGAACCAAAAAACTTTTATCTCCGTCGGGCCCGCCGGGTTGACGCGTGTCGTCCAGCTCTCCGCGACAGCGTACGCAAAAGCTTTTTGCTTCTTTTTCTCGAAAAAGAAGGCCTTTCTTCCTACCCCACCCCCACCGCTCAAGGCATGGCACAGCCCACCTTTGCTGCTATAGGCGCGGGCAGACGGAGGACCACGGCGATGGCCAGGCGGCGGCAGCTCTACGAGGGCAAGGCGAAGATCCTGTTCGAAGGACCCGAGCCCGGCACCCTCGTGCAATACTTCAAGGACGACGCCACCGCAGGCAACGGCGCCAAGAAGGGCATCATCACCGGCAAGGGCGTGCTCAACAACCGGATCAGCGAGTACCTGATGCTGCGACTGGCCGAGGTGGGCATACCCAACCACTTCGTCCGCCGCCTGAACATGCGCGAGCAGCTCATTCGCGAGGTGGAGATCATCCCGCTCGAGGTCGTCGTCCGCAACGTCGCCGCCGGCTCCATCTGCACCCGCCTTGGCATCCCCGAGGGCACCCGCCTGCCCCGCAGCATCATCGAGTACTACTACAAGAACGACGCGCTGGGCGACCCGATCGTGGCCGAGGAGCACATCACCGCCTTTGGCTGGGCCAACACGATGGACATGGACGACATCGTGGCCATGACCCTGCGCACCAACGACTTCCTCACCGGCCTGTTCCTCGGCGTCGGCATCACTCTGGTCGACTTCAAGCTGGAGTTCGGCCGCCTGTGGGAAGGCGAGGACATGCGCGTGGTCCTCGCCGACGAGATCAGCCCGGACAACTGCCGCCTGTGGGACACCAAGACCAACGAGAAGATGGACAAGGACCGCTTCCGCCGCGACCTCGGCAAGGTCGAAGAAGCCTACCAGGAAGTGGCCAAGCGCCTGGGCATCCTGCCCGAAGCCGGCATGCGCGACATGAAGGGCCCGGAGCTGATGCAGTGAGGCCCCGCACGGCCCAAACCAACCAGGCACCCCTCCCGCCGATCCCGGCCTGCTCGACGCGATTGGCAGCGCCCGGCAACCAAAAACTGTCCGGCATTTCCAAGGTGCGCAGCCTGTGAAGGCCGTCGTCACCGTCATGCTGAAGGACGGCGTGCTGGACCCGCAGGGCCGCGCCATCGGCCACGCCCTGGGCAACCTCGGCTTCGCCGGCGTCGGTGAAGTTCGCGCCGGCAAGGTGATCGAGCTGGACCTGGCCGAGACCGACCCCGGCGCCGCCCGGATCCAGGCCGAGCAGATGGCCCGCCGCCTGCTCGCCAACACCGTTATCGAGCGTTTCTCCGTAGAGGTGACACCATGAAGCTTGCAACCGCGATCCTCGCCGTCCTGATCGTCTCCGGCGCCGCCCACGCCCAGCGCGAATCCAAGGTGACCGGAACCAAGCTCCTCAGCCTGTGCACCGCGTCCGCCGCCGCCAACTGCGACGCCTACCTCTCCGGCGTAGCCGACGCCATCGCCGCCGAAGGCCCCGCCCACGCGCCCGCCTGCATCCCCGACGCCGTCACCGGCAGGCAGCTCCGCGACGTGGTGGTGAAGTACATCCACGACCACCCGCAGGAGCAGGAGCTGAAGGCCGGCACCATCGCAATGCACGCCTATGCCGGGGCGTTCGCCTGCCGCAAGTGACCCGGCGCATCAGCTCCGGCTCCACCTTCGAGCGTGACATGACCTACAGCCGCGCCGTGCTCGACGGCGACTGGGTCTTCGTCAGTGGCACCACCGGCTTCGACTACGCCACCATGACCATCGCCGACGACGCTCCCGCGCAGGCAAGCCAGGCGCTGACAAACATCGCCGCCGCCCTCGCCGAAGCCGGCGCCACGCTCGCCGACGTCGTACGCGTCCGCTACGTCCTGCCCGACCGCGCGGACTTCCAGCCGTGCTGGCCGGTGCTGCGCGCCGCCTTTGCTGCAGCCCCGCCGGCGGCCACCATGATCGTGGCCGGGCTGGCGGACCCGCGGATGCGCATCGAAATCGAGGTCACCGCCCGGCGCTGCGCGACATGAGAAGCAAGGCCTTCTTTTTCGAGAAGAAGCAAAAAGCTTTCGTCACGGCTGTCGCGGACCTCCCCGCAGACGTGCGCCCAGGAGACAAAAGTTTTTTGGTTCTTTTTTTCAAAAAAGAACCGCTTCCTTGCTAGACCCCGACGCCCCAGCCCGGCGCTCCCTCGCCCGCCACCGAGCACTCGCCACAACCCTCCTCCTGGTCATGGCCGCGCTCACCATCGGCAGCTTCTTCCTGCCTCGCGGCTACTGGACCGACCTCCTGCAAGCCAGCGCGAAAGCCGGCTTCGTCGGCGGCATCGCCGACTGGTTCGCCGTCACCGCCCTGTTCCGCCACCCGCTCGGCCTGCCGATCCCCCACACCGCCATCATCCCGCACGAAAAGGCGCGGCTCGGCCAGGCGCTCGGCCGCTTCCTCGCCCGCCACGTGGTGACCGAGGCCGAGGTCAGCCGCCTGCTCGGCCGCCTCGACCTCGCCGGCCTGGTGCGCGACGTCATGACCACCGACGAGGTGGTCCAACCCCTCGCCCGCACGCTCTCCGGCTACCTGCCCCGCGTGCTCGGCACCGTGGAAGACGGCCGCGCCCGCCGCGTCCTCGCCCGCCTGCTGCCGCGCCTGGTCCGCGGCCCCGTCGCCGGCCAGGTGATGGCGCGTGCCCTGCGCGGCCTGGTCGAAGGCGGCCGCCACCAGGAGATGTTCGGCTTCATCCTGGTCAAGCTACGCGAGGGCCTGCGCGAAAAGGAGGACCAGCTAAGCCGCCTCATCGAGGAACGGGTGCGCGACCAGGGCGGCCGCCTGATGGGCTGGGCGCTCGGCGCCAGCATCGCCTCCCGCGTGCTCGCCACCGTGAACACCGAGATGGACAAGATGGACCCCGACGGCTCCGAGATCCGTGACGCCTTCGACACCTGGGTCCGCCGCGAAATAGCACTCCTCGAAGACGACCCCGCCCGCGCTGCCGCTTTCGGCCGCGCCGTCGGCCGCCTCCTCGGCCACAACACCGTGCAGGCCTGGAGCCTCGACGTCTGGTCCCGCCTGCGCCAGGCGGTGGCCGACGACGCCGCCCGCCCGAACGGCCACGGCGCCACCCTCATCGAGGGCGCCATCCGCAACCTCGGCGAGATGCTCGCCACCGACCCCATCGCCCGCGCCCGCCTGCAGCGCAGCGTCGAACTCCTCGTCGCCCGCCTGCTCCCCGCGGCACAGACCCAGATCGCCGCCTTCATCGGCGACGTCATCGCCAGTTGGGACACCGCCACCCTGGTGGACCGGCTGGAACTGCGCGTGGGCCGCGACCTGCAATACGTGCGGATGAACGGCACGCTGGTGGGCTTCATCGTCGGCGGCATCTCCTACGCCGTGCTGGTGGCGGTCTTCGGGCACGTGGCGTTCTGAAGCGAAGCAGGCGGTTCTTTTTTGAAAAAAGCACCAAAAAACTTTTGTCCTTTTGGGCGCGTGCTGCAGAACCATCGCGCCAGCAGGACCAAAAGTCTGTTGCTTCTTTTCTTCAGAAAAGAAGGCCTTGGCTTTCTTCCCCGGGCCAAAGGTGTTTGCTTCCTCGCCAGGGAAGTCTCCCCCCGTAAAGGTTAAAGCTTGACCGCCACTCCCTCCCAACGCGCCGCCCTCGGCGTGCTCATCCTCTGCCTCTTCCTGCTCGGCCTCTACACCCTGTGGGGCTTCCTCCCCGCCCTGGCCTGGGCCGCGGTCTTCGCGGTGGCGCTGTGGCCGTTCTACTGCCGCGTGCTGACCCGCGCCGGCGCCCGACACAGCACCGCCGTCTCCGCCGCCTTCACCCTGGGCGTGGCCCTGGTCTTCGTGGTCCCCGTCGTGCTCGTCGGCGTGCAGATCGGCCACGAAGCACATGCCGCCTCCGAATGGGTCAGGAACGCCCAGGAAAAAGGCATTCCTGAACCGCAGGCGCTGCACGAGCTCCCTATCGGCCAGGCGCAACTCGGTGCCTGGTGGCAGCAGAACCTCGCCGACCCCGGCGAGGCGCGCGGGCTGCTCGAACGCGTCAGCCACGGCCGCGCCGGCAGCGCCGGCAAGATAGGCGAGCAGGTCGCCCGTCGCCTCACCCTGTTCGGCTTCATGCTGCTGACCCTGTTCTTCCTGTTCCGCACCGGCGAGACCGTCTCCACCCAGCTCCGCCGCGCCGCCACCCGCACCTTCGGCGTCCGCGGCGAGCGCATCGGCATGCAGATCATCGCGTCGATTCACGGCACGGTGAACGGCCTGGTGCTGGTCGGCCTGGGCGAGGGCGTGATCCTGGGCGTCATCTACGCGGTGGCCGGCGTGCCGCACCCCACGGTGTTCGGCGCGCTCACCGCGCTTGCGGCGATGATCCCGTTTGCGGCCCCGGTGGTGTTCGGCATCGCGGCACTGGTGCTCGCCGCCGGCGGATCGGTCGCCTGGGCAATCGGCGTGCTGGTCGCCGGACTGATCGTGACGTTCACCGCCGACCATTTCGTCCGCCCGGTGCTGATCGGCGGTGCCACCAAACTGCCCTTCATATGGGTGCTGCTGGGCATCCTGGGCGGCGTCGAAGCGTGGGGCCTGATCGGCCTGTTCGTCGGGCCGGCGATCATGGCCGCGCTGATCCTGCTGTGGCGTGAGTGGGCCGAAGCGTAGGCGAGCAGGGCAAGCGGTTCTTTTTTGAAGAAAAGAACCAGAAACTTTTGTCCCTGTAGGGCGCGCGCTGCAGGAACATCCGCGACAGCCGGACCAAAAGTCTCTTGCTTCTTTTCTTCAGAGATGAAGGCGTTGCCTTGCCTCGCTTGCCCACCTGGAACACCCGCCCCATTTCCCATCCATGCGCCTGTCCGTCCTAGACCAGTCGATGATCGTCTCCGGCCGCTCCCCCGCCGCCTCCATCCGCGAGACCGTAGAGCTCGCCCGCCTCTGCGACCGGCTAGGCTACCACCGCTACTGGCTCTCCGAGCACCACAGCAGCGACAGCATCGCCGGCTCGGCGCCCGAGGTTCTGCTGGCCGCGCTGGCCATGGTCACCACCCGCATACGGCTCGGCAGCGCGGGAATCATGCTGCCGCACTACAGCAGCCTGAAGGTCGCCGAGCAGTTCCGCGTGCTCGAAGCCCTGGCCCCCGGCCGCATCGATCTGGGCCTGGGCCGCGCTCCCGGCTCTGACGGCCGCACCGCCTTCGCGCTCAACCCGAACGCCGCTGAAGCCGCCAACGCCTTCCCCGCACAGCTCCGCGACCTGATGGCCTGGGTCAGCGGCACCCCCCTGCCCGACAGCCACCCGTTCCGCACCGTGGTCGCCCAGCCGGCCGGCGAGACCTCGCCGGAACTATGGATCCTGGGCAGCTCCACCTACGGCGCCCAGGTTGCCGCCTATTTTGGCCTGCCGTACTGCTACGCCTACTTCTTTACCGAGGGCCAGGGCGCCGCCGAGGCCCTCTCGCTCTACCGCGATACCTACCGGCCGAGCGCACGCCACCCCTCGCCCAACAGCGCCATCGCGGTGTTCGCCCTGGCCGCGGACACCCAGGCGGAGGCCGAGCGCCTGTTCACCCCGCGCGAGGTCTGGCGCGCCGAACGCGAGCGCGGCCGGTTCGTGCCGCTCCCTTCGCCCGAGGAGGCCGCCGCCTATCCTTTCACCGCGGCCGACCTGGCCCGCAACGCCGTCATCCGGGAACGCGCGGCCTACGGCACGCCCGCGGTCGTGCGCCAGCGGCTGACCGCGATCGCCGAGGCGCTGGGCGCCGACGAGGTGGCCGTTGTCACCGCACTGCACAATCAAGCGGCACGGCGGCGGTCTTTCGAGCTGATTTCGCGCGAGTTCGGGCTGGCGGGAGAGGCGGCGCTGCTGGCAGCGGAGTAAAGGCAAGGCCTTCTTTTCTGAAGAAAAGAAGCAAAAGACTTTTATACCTGTTGTCGCGATGGTCCTGCGGCGTGCTTAGAAGCGAACGAAAGCTTCAGGTTCTTTCGTCGAAAAAGAACCGCTTGCCTTGCTAACGCGGCCGCGGACCCGTCCGCAGCGGCCGGTTCGAAGACGCCTTCGAACTGCGCCAGCCTTGCAGGCGGAACGCAACGTAGGCGACCGCCGCCGCTACCAGAGCGATCGGCAACAGCATGGACGCGACCCACAGGAACACGGCAGCAACCGCCAGCACGCCGGCAATCGCAGCCACCAGCGCCGCGCCGACCCCGATCCGCAGCGGCCAGACCGACCCTGCTGGCGTCGCGACGAACTCGCCGCTGGGCGTCATGTCGATGGTTTGTGGAACCCGGTCGCGCATCGGACTGAATTGGCGCGGCGCCCCCCGCCTCGCAAGGGACCGCCCGCCTGTTTCTGAAACCGCACCGCAGACATTATACAACCGGCCGGCAAGTGTGGGGGATGGAGGCGATGAGGCTGCGGAAGATGAGGCGCGTTTTATTCGGCGTGACGATGTGCGCGTGTGCCGCGCCGGCCTTGGCCGACGACCTGCCGGTAGCCTTGCAGGACACCGTCGAGGCAGCGGTCGGCACCAACTTCACCGCTCCGCAAACCGCGGTGTGGCGGTTCGACGGCGTCAAGCCGTACGTGCTCGGCGACCGTGTCGTCTGCGGCTACGTGAACTTCCAGTCGGCCGGCCAGCATTACCTGGGCTTCCACCAGTTCTACGCGATCATTCACGAAGACGCCGTGTCGCTGGCGCAGATCTCCGACCCGAACAGCGACGCCAGCGGACAACTCGCCGCCAAGTTGCGTCAGCTCTGCGGGCCTGCAACTCCACAGCACTGACACGGCGTGTGCATGCCGCACGTTGCTGCCCGGCAAAAAACTGCTAAAGCCGATCAGCAAGGCTGGTGGCTGCGCAATACCGCAACCCGCCCACTAAACAAGAATACGAGTTCAAACGTGTCATCATCTCTGCAGCTATCGGCTAGATCTTCTGCGCGCGGCGTTTGCCCGCCGTCACGCGCCGTTGCTGCCAACCGCGTCGCGAAGCGAACGACATCTCGTGTTTCACGTTTATGTGAGACCGCGCAGACGCAGTTTCATGCGCTTGTACGCCGATCGGCGGAACAAGAATTGCTTACAACGGACGGTATCGCCTGCGAACGGCGACGCGACCCTTGAGAGCCGGTTTGACTGCGTGCACGATCCGGCAACACGTGAACAAGATCACCCGCCGGCCGTCCGGCAGGCGGGGAACGGGAGACGAGATGGTATGACGGAGTGCACGGCATGAACTACGCCGAGCAAGGCAAGAACCCGACGCGCCACATCGTGGGCATCACCGTCGTGGTACTCTTGCACATCGTTCTGATCTACGGGCTGGTGAACGGGTTGGGCTCGAACATCATCGAGAAGCTGAACCCGCCGGTCGAGACGAAGATCATCCAGCAGGACACCAAGCCGCCGCCGCCGCCACCCCCGCCGCCGCCGCCGCCGGAAATCGCAGCACCGCCACCGCCGTTCATCCCGCCGCCGGACATCGCCATCCAGCCGCCGCCGCAGCAGCACGTCATCCAGGCGGTCACGCGCGTGGCGCCGCCGGCGCAGGCGTACCACCCGACGGCGCCGGTACCGACCGCGCCGGCAACGCCCGACCACGACGTCAGCGAACGGCCGATCAGCGGCGACCCGTTGAAATACCCGGCGCAAATGCAGGACGAAGAGCGCGAAGGTTCGGTGCGTGTGTCCTGCGACGTGGACACCACTGGTTCGACGAGCAACTGCAAGGTCGACTCGGTCAACGGCGGGTCGGCGTTCGGGCAGGCAGCGCTCAAATACGTCGAGCGGGCTCGTTACCGGCCACGCACCCACAACGGCGTGCCGATCGCGTCACAGCACCAGTGGAACATCAAGTTCACCCTCAATGGTGCCGAGTAACTTCGGTCTCGGACATCGACACGGCGAAACCCCAGCGGTCCGCCTAAAAGGAGCTACCATGAGCAAGACCAACCGACTTCCCGCCCTGGCAGCCGCCTTGGCCTTCAGCGCAGCGACCGCCATGCCGGCCGTCGCCTTGGCCCAGTCGGCCGCCCCGGCCCCCGCCTCTCCGTCCACCATGGCACCGGCGCCCGGCACGCCGGCACCAGGCGCGCCGGCTGCCCCGGGCGACGCAGCCGCACCCGCCGCCGGCGCTCCCGCCACCAGCGCAGCCCCAGGCACCCCCGGCGCGCCGGACGCCGCCCCTGGCGCCCCGGCTGCCCCCGGTGCCACGCCGGACGCCGGCGGCCCGTCCGCCGGCGCGGCTGACAACGGCAACGGCACCCAGACGGTGGACAACCCCTACGGCCTGGCCGCCCTGTGGAAGACCGGCGACGCCGTCTCCCACACCGTGCTCGTGCTGCTCGCGATCATGTCGCTCGGCACCTGGTACATCATGATCACCAAGTTCTTCGAACAGATGAACCTGTTCCGCGCCGGCAAGGCAGCGCAGCGCGACTTCTGGAAGACCACCTCGGTGCGCGAGGGCGTGCAGCGCCTCAAGCCCACCAGCCCGTTCCGCTACATCGCAGAAAACGGCGTCAACGCCAGCGAACACCACGAGGGCGCGCTGACCGACAGCATCGATCTGCACACCTGGGTCACCATGAGCATCCAGCGCGCGCAGGAGACCATCTCCTCGCGCCTGCAGGGCGGCCTGGCGTTCCTCGCCACCGTCGGTTCCACCTCGCCGTTCGTCGGCCTGTTCGGCACCGTCTGGGGCATCTACCACGCGCTGACCGCCATCGGCATCGCCGGCCAGGCGTCCATCGACAAGGTCGCTGGCCCGGTGGGCGAGGCGCTGATCATGACCGCGCTCGGCCTGGCCACCGCAGTTCCTGCCGTGCTGGGCTACAACTTCCTCGTCCGTCGCAACAAGTCGGCGTCCGAGAAGGTGCGCAACTTCGGCAGCGACCTGCACTCCATCCTGCTGAGTGGCCGCCGCGTGAGCGTGCCGGCCAACAGCGGCGGCGTGGCGCCGGTCGCAGCACGGGTCGCCTGATCCGATGGCAATGAGTGTCGGCCCCTCCGAGGGCGACGACGACGTGGTCAGCTCCATCAACACCACGCCGCTGGTGGACGTGATGCTGGTGCTGCTGATCATCTTCCTAATCACCATCCCCGTGGTGACGCACACCGTGCCGGTGACGTTGCCCAAGGACCGCAACCAGCCGACGCAAACCAAGCCGGAGAACATCATCATCGCCGTCGACAAGGACGGCGACATGTTTTGGAACGAGAAGCCGGTGGCCGACGTGGCCATCCTTCTCGACCGGCTCAAGCAGATCGCCGTGAAGGTGCCGCAACCCGAAGTGCACATCCGCGCCGATGAAGGCGGACGCTACGAGTTCGTGGGCAAGGTCATCGTCGCCCTGCAACGCGCCGGCATCTACAAGATCGCGTTCATCACCCAGCCGCCGCCGCACGGTTAGGCCGGAACCGGCCGCGCTCCTGCCCGCAGGGGCGCGGCCAGCCTATCACACACGCAAGACCTGATCCCAAAGATCACATGAGGAACAGACTGATATGGCAATGAGCATGCCGACGGGCGGCGACAGCGACGAGATGGACGTCGTGGTGGACATGAACACCACGCCGCTGATCGACGTGATGCTGGTGCTGCTGATCATGCTGATCGTGACCATCCCCATCCAGACCCACGCCGTGAAGCTGGACCTGCCGGCCGGCAACCCGCCACCACCGCCGGTGCCTCCCGTCGTGGTCACCATCGACGTGGATTTCGACGGCACCATCCTGTGGAACGGCACCGCGGTCCCCGACGAAGCCGCCCTGCAGCAGCACATGCTCGAAGCGGCGCACACCGACCCGCAGCCGGAAGTGCACCTCAACCCGAACAAGCTCGCGCCCTATAAGGACGTTGCCCACGTCATGGCGGATGCGCAGCGTCTGGGCGTGCAACGTCTCGGCTTGGTTGGCAACGAGCAGTTCCTGGGACAGTAAAGCCAGCGTTTCTTTTCTGAAGAAAGAACCACCTGACTTTTGACTACTGAACGTGCGCCGTGCCGGAAATTCCGCGACAGCCGCCGAAAAGCTTTTTGCTTCTTTTTCTCGAAAAAGAAGGCCTTTCTGACCACGACTAAGGAAAGCAACGATGATCGGTTTCGCGCGGCGGGCAGTTCTTGCCGCCACGGTGGCGTTTGCGTGCCTGGCAAGCGCGCAGGCACAGGAAGCGCTCCGCCCGGAGGTAGGCAAGCCGTTGCAAAAGGCAGTCGCCTTCCTGCGCGCCGGCCGCTACGCCGAGGCCAGCGCGCAGGTGCGTGCAGCCTCCGCCGTGCGCGGGTTGACGCCTGCGGAGAGCCTGACCATCGAGCGTCTGCGCGGCTCCATCGCCGAAGGCTCGAAAGACTACAAGGCAGCCTCGCAGATCTACGCCGACCTGCTGGCCAAAGGCGGTGTTCCGGCCGCCGAACGCCTGCGCATGCTCAGCGCCGAAGTCAGCATGAGCTTCTACCTCAACAATCCTGCGGCCGTGGAAAGCTGGGCCGAGCAGTATTACAAGGCCGGCGGCACCGACCCCGAACCACGCAAGCTTGAAACCCAGGCCTACTACCAGGCCCACCAATACGACCGCGCCGTCAAACTCGAGGGCGCCCAGATCGCAGCCGAGACGCATGCCGGGCAGCGTCCGACGGAAGCGCAACTGCAACTCATGGCTGCCAGCCAGCAGGCTTTGCACGACAACCTCGGTTTCGGCAACACCATGGTGCAGCTTGTCACCTACTACCCCAAGCCGGATTACTGGCAGAACCTGATTCACGCGGCACAAACCCGTCCCGGCTTCAACGACCGCCTGACGCTTGACGTCGACCGTTTCGAACTGGCCATCGGCGTGCTCGACAAGCCCGCCGACCTGATGGAAATGACCGAGCTGGCGTTGCAGGTGCCGCTCCCCGGCGAAGCCAAGTCGATCATCGACGCCGCATTCGCAAAAGGCACGCTCGGCACCGGTCCCGAAGCCGCGCGACAGCAGCGTCTGCGTGCGCTGGTCCAAAAAACCTACGACGACAATAAGGACAAGCTCGACAGCCGGGTTGCCGCAGCGCAGGGCGAGCACGACGGCAACCCTCTCGTATCCCTCGGCGAGGAATACAACAGCTACGGCATGTACACGAAGGGTATCCCGCTGGTGCTGGCCGGGATGAAGAAGGGCGCGCTGCGTCATCCCGACGATGCGAAGCTGCATCTCGGCCTCGCCTACATGAACGCGGGGCAGAAAGCACAAGCCATCGCCTGGCTGCGCAGCGTCGGCGGCAAGGAGGGTGCTGCCGAGATTGCCCGTCTGTGGCTCATACGGATCGGCCAGACGTAACCAAGCAACGATTCTCGTCGTTGAACAAACCAGAAAACCTCTGTCCCTTGGAATAGGCGCTAAGGGAGACGGCGCGACGGCAGAGAAAGACGTCTTTTGCTGCTTTCAGAAAAGCAGGCCCTTGCTATCTTTCCGCTCCCCAAACAACAGACGTCTGACCAAGTTTAGGCCCGGGAAGCTCAGCTTCCCGGGCCTAAACTTGGGCGCCGCGGCAACGCTGTTGCCTTGCGACCACATCTCCATCTCCGATCGACGACGGTCCGTTTAAGCCGTTGTATGTCACGGCACACAGACTGCAGAATTGTCCCCATCGTCGCGCCGTTGCGCGCCGGACATTCGGCCAGCCGGCCGCGTCATTTGGGGATTGTTATGGCCAGACTACCTGCGGCACCTAAACGGCACCTCATGCTGGCGACGGCTTGCGGGTTGGTGGCGTCCCTCGCACCTTCGCTCGCGTCCGCGGATGCGGCGCAGACGACGACGCAACTGGCGCAGTTGAACAACAACACTGCCACCAAGCCGACGAGCAACCAGATCACGCCGCGCAGCGGCACCAACAGCAACGCCATCCCGCCCGACGTCAGCCGTGGTGCCACCGAAGACATCGTCGTGCGCGCGCAACGCCGCCTGCTCAAGGAGAAGAACTCGCCGTCCGCGGTGACCGAACTCGGGTCCAAGCAGATCGGCGCAGCGGGCACGTCCGGCAGCATCTTCTCCGTCCTGCGCCAGGCACCCTCGGTCAACATCTACCAGCAGGGCATAGGTGACAACGCGCCGGTGCTGACCATCCGCGGCGTGCGCGGGCTGGAGGTTGCAGCAACGCTCGACGACGTGCCGACGCAGGACCTGCTCACGCCGGGCTTCTCCGCCATCACCAACAACATCGGCAGCTTCTTCAGCCTCGACCAGATCGACGGCGTCTCGATCTACCCAGGCGTGGCGTATCCGAACAAGAACACGTTCGGCACCATCGGCGGCACCATCTCGTATGCGACCAAGCGGCCGACCAACGACTACTACGTGGACGTGTTCGGCGAGATCGGATCGTTCCAGACCTACAAGGAAGGTTTTACGGTCAACTCCGGTTCGCTCGACGGGCCGCTGGGCAGCGGCGACAACGCGCCTAAACTCCTGCTGCAATACTCCAACCTGCAGACCGCCGGCTTTATCGACAACACAGGCGCACACTACAACAATCTGGAGTTCGCGTTCGACAAGCCGTACGACGACGGGCTGTCGAAGTTCCAGGCGACCTTCCTCTACAACACTGGCACCGGCTACGACGAAATCGAGCCTGTGCCGGTCCCCTACCTGAACCGCAATGGTCTTTACAGCAACTACAACACCCAGACCTCGCAGGATTTCGAACAGAACAAGTTCCTCACGCTGATCCTGAAAGACGACACCTACGTCAACGACTACCTCAGCGTCGGCCTGACAGGCTTCTACCTGCACAACGACAACTCGTCGGACACTTACGGCAACATCAACGTCTTCCAGCCGAACGGCGACGCGAGCTACGCGACCGTGAACGGCGCCTCGCCGTTCATCAACAACGCCGCAGGCTTCGGCCTCGGCGGATTGTTCGGGCCGGGCACGCCGAACTACCTGCCCGGCAAATACACGTACAATCCGTTCGGGCAGTATCCCATCGGCAGCAAGAACTGTCCTGCTGCCTTGGCCGCCAAGTTCGCCGCCGCGGGCGGAACCATCCCGTGCGGCCTGAACTCGGAACTCACCATCGGCGTGAGCGACACCTACGGCATCCAGCCGCGCGCCACCATCATCGCGCCGCAGGTCTTCGGCATCGACAACACCATCCAGATCGGCGCGCTGATCGCCAAGGAAGTCTCGCCCACCAACAAGAACTATTACGGCGCCAACCCCATCGTGGCGCAAACCGCGGCCAACCTAAGCGCCGGCTACCCGGTCGGTCCCCTCGGCGCCTATAGTGGCGGCACGCAGCGCACCATCTACCAGGGCTACGCCCAGGACAAGATCGACCTGCTGGACAACACGCTGCACATTACCCCAGGCGTGACGCTCGAGGGCACCTACTCCGACCTTACCGACTCCGCGATCTACGACTTCGCTGCCGGCGGCTTCGTCGAATTCAAGCAGAAGAAGTGGGACAGGGAATGGCTGCCGTTCCTCAACGTCAGCTACGACTTCGACAAGATCCTGCCGGTGCTGAAAGGCTTGACCGCCTACGGCAGCACCGGCCAATCCGCCCTGTTCGCACCTGTCAGCGACTTCACCCCGAACGGCGACGGCGCGGCACCCGGCGCCTCCATCGTCCACCTCTACGAAGGCGGCGTGAAGTACAACACCCAGCGGCTGCTGCTGTCGGTGGACTATTTCTACCAGAAGGTGGACCGCGACTTCGGCTTCTACGGTTCGCAGTCCGGCCCCACCGCCGGCGAGACGATCTACAACAACGACGGCCAGCGCGAGTTCAAGGGCGTCGAAATGGCTGCAACCTGGCAGGCGACTCCGGACCTGCAGTTCTTCGCCAACGGCTCCCACGTGCTCGCGAAGTACCTCAAGACGGACTTCGCGTTCGTCACGGTGGCGCAGGACCAGTACGGCATCGCGCTGCGCGGCGCGCCCGTCACCGGCGTGCCTGACTGGCTCTCGACCTTCGGCGCCGACTACAGCCACAAGAGCACGTTCAGGGAAGGCGACCTGTTCGACGCGCGGATCACCGGCGAGTACACCGGCAAACAGGCGACCACCTACGACATCTCCGGCAGTGCGGACGTGCCGAACTTCCCCGGCCTCGTGCCGCTCACCGGTGTCGCCCTTCCGGGCACCGCGCCGGGACAATGCCAGAGTGCCACCGCCGTTCCGGCCTGCACACGCTTTGCGCAACTCTCGGGTGCCACCGTCTACGACCCGAACGGCGGCATCTCGCCGTTCGCCACCTTCAACCTCGACCTCAACTACACGCTGCCGACGCCGTTCTTCCCGATGATCAAGCGCCTCAAGTTCGACCTCAACATCCAGAACCTGTTCGACGCGCGCTTCTACCAATACTTCTACAAGCAGGTGTCGCCGTCGGCCTGCACGGCCACGAAGTCCAATCCTGTCGCCAGCCAATACAACTGCTCGCCGTCGTTTGCCGACGCCATCCCGGGGCAGCCGTTCAGCGCGTTCTTTACCGTCAGCGCTCGGTTCTGAAAGGAAAGCAAGCAATCGGTTCTTTTTTGAAAAAAAGAACCAAAAAACTTTTGTCCCTGCTGCGCGATGTTTCTGCAGCGGGTGCCCAAGGGAACAAAAGTTTTTTGGTTCTTTTTTTCAAAAAAGAACCGCTTGCTTCCTACCTCTCCGTCATCCCCACGTAGTCCCGCTGCGCATGCCCTGTATAAACCTGCCGCGGCCGCCCGATCCGCTGTAGCGGATCCTCCATCATCTCCTTCCACTGGCTGATCCACCCCACCGTGCGCGCCACCGCGAACAGCACGGTGAACATGCTGGTGGGGATGCCCATCGCTTTGAGGATGATGCCCGAGTAGAAATCGACGTTCGGGTAAAGCTTCTTGGAAATGAAATACTCGTCGTGCAGCGCAATGCGCTCCAATTCCAGTGCTAGGTCCAGCAACGGATCGTCCTTGATGCCCAGCTCGTCGAGCACTTCGTGGCAGGTGCGCTCCATGATCTTCGCGCGCGGGTCGTAGTTCTTGTAAACCCGGTGGCCGAAACCCATCAGCCGCACGTTGCTGTTCTTGTCCTTCACCTTGCCGATGAAGTCGGGGATGTTGGACTTGTCGCCGATCTCGGCGAGCATCTTCAGCACCGCCTCGTTGGCACCGCCATGTGCGGGCCCCCACAGGCTTGCGATGCCGGCGGCGATGCAGGCAAACGGGTTCGCACCCGTCGAGCCCGCCAGGCGCACCGTGCTGGTCGAAGCGTTCTGCTCGTGGTCCGCGTGCAAGATCAAAATGCGGTCCATCGCGCGCGCCAGCACCGGGTTCACGTGATATGGCTCGGCCGGCACCGCGTTCATCATGTAGAGGAAGTTCTCGGCGTAGCCGAGGTCGTTGCGCGGATACATGAACGGCTGGCCGAGCGAGTATTTGTAGGCCCAGGCAGCAATCGTCGGCAGCTTGGCAATCAGCCGGAAAGCACTGACACGGCGGTGGTCGGGGTTATTGACGTCCAGGCTGTCGTGGTAGAACGCGGAGAGCGCGCCAACCACGCCGCAAATCACCGCCATCGGGTGCGCGTCACGGCGGAACCCGTTGTAGAACTGCCGCAACTGCTCGTGCAGCATGGTGTGCATCATGATGCCGCGCTCGAACTCCGCCGCCTGCTCGGAGTTCGGCAGCTCACCGTTCAGCAGCAGGTGCGCCACCTCCAGAAAGCTCGACTTCTCCGCGAGTTGGTCGATCGGGTAACCGCGATGCAGCAGAATGCCCTCGTCGCCGTCGATGTAGGTGATCTTGCTCTCGCACGCCGCCGTGCCACCATAACCGGGGTCGTAGGTGAACAGTCCGAGCTCGGGGTAGAGCTTGCGTATGTCGAACACCGAGGGCCCGATGGTGCCTCCCAGCAGCGGCAACGTAGCCGACTGGTTCGAGCCGTCGAGAGTGACGGTGACAGAGCCGATCGCGGTTCCGCTCATGATGTGGGACGTCCTGACTGGCTGTGGCGGCGCTCGGCTGCCAACAGGTTGGGTGGGTAGCAGGGGCCTGCCAAAGCGGAACATAACGGCGCTTTTCAGCCGAGCGCAACCTTCGCACCTGCAGCAATCCCCAGGGCGTCAGGCCGAGCGCCAGCCGCCGGCCACCGCGGCGACCGCACCCGCCAAACTGCACGAACCGTGCGCGGCTGCACCGACGGCCTGAAATCTCGACTTCTGACAGGGCAGGCAAGCGGTTCTTTTTCGAAACAAGAACCAAAAAACTTGTGCTCCCTCGGTCCACGCTGAGGGACGTTCCGCGACCAACAGGACCAAGATTTTTGCTGCTTTCTTAAAAAAGCAGGCCTTGCCTACCTTTGCTGGACTACAAAGGATGAACTTAGGCCCGCTTCGTATCAGGCCACCACGGTCAGCTTCACCACCGCGCCGAACACCAGTTCGTCCACCCCGTTGCCGGTCCCCGGGTCGAACCGCGCTGCTACCTCCACCCCCACCCGCGCCGGGTGTCCCAGCGCCATCGCCGCCATCGCATAGTCGCGCCCCGACCCCACAGCGGCGAACTCGTCCTCGATACGCCAGCGCGTCTCCCGGTTGTGCATCCAGCACGTGCCGTCCGGCAGCACCTCCAGCGCCGCTGCCCAACGGTCGCTATCCTGGCACATCGGGCGCGCGCCGCCGTGTTCCAGCCAATCCAGCATGGAGATGCACACCCCATAATCGCCGGTGGCGCCGATCAATCTTCCGTCCTCGGTTCGCCGGATCTTCGTGCTGGTGTAGACGATGGTGCCACTGCTGATCCTGCGGTCCCCAGCCATGCACTTGCCGTCCCACGCGATCGTCGTCATCCGCATCATCCCCGTTCTGACCACACTCGAGCATTGCATCACGGAGTCGTGACTGCCAAGTGAATACCGCTGGGTGTTGCAGTCCGCCCACAGAAAGCAGGGCCTGCTTTTTTTTGAAAAAAAGCAGCAAAAGACTTTTGCTCCCGCTGTCGCGGAAGCTCCCTCAGCGTGCACGCCAGGGAACAAGGGTTGGTCCTTTTTCTAAACAAGAACCGCTTGCTTTCTTCCTGCCCCATCACCGCAGATCGTACGAAAAGTCGTAAGCACTCCCCGCTTTGTCCCGCGCATGCAACGTCATCTCACCCCGCGCACCCCGAAAAGCGCCCGTGCCACCCGTCACCGCCAGCGTCGAATCCCCGCCATCCAGAAACGGCCCGTCCACCACAATCTGACCCTGCGCCAAGCTCAACGTCCAATGGCACTCGTACACGCGCCCGACCACCAATCGTATGCAATACCCCTGGTCGAAGCCCAGCTTCACCTTGTTCGCAGCGTCATACACGGGATTGTAGAACGTCAGCATGTCGCCAACGTTGTCGGCCGCGGCACCACCACGCACGTGCGTCGCGTCACTCTCCGCCCGTTCCACCAGCTGCAACGTCGCCGCCCGCGCAGCACCCGCCACGCTCATCAGCACCACTGCCAAAACGCCCATCCGCACCATCGGCCGCTCGCGCCTCACTTGTTCGTCTGCTGGTGCGCGTATCCCGCCGGCGGCACGAACAACTCCCCGCCCTGCGGCGCATACGTGACGCTTACCGCCTCCATCAGCACCCGCGAACCAGCCACCGCCCGCAACAGCACCCCGTCTGCCGTGTAGCACGCGTCCGTCACCTCGCCCCGCGTGTCGATCGTCCGCCATTGCGTGCACGCCAGCCCCGCCACCTGCGCCGCACCCTCTCGCGTGTAACCCGCCCCCGGCTGGCCCGCCGTCCGCGGCGCCGGCAGGTCCACAACCTCCCTGCTCTCGTCGCGCACCAACTCCATCCGATGATTGCCGAAATCCAGCACCATCCAGTTGCCCGCTGCCGGCAGGTCCACCCGCTGCCGCCGCGTCGCCGCCGACCACCGCAGCCGCTGCAGCAGCGAGGCATCTCCCCCACCCGGCACCGGCACCCGATACGTCACGTCTACATCCCGCGTCGGCTGCACCACCGGCGTGTCCGCCGCCCAAGCCACCCCGCCCGTCACCACCCCCACCCACACGGCAGCCGCCAGCCTCACCTCCCAAACCCCCCAAGCCCGCCAATCGGCAGCGACCCCGCGTTGCTGTACCCCTCAGGCCGCCGGAACAGCACCGGCGACAACGCCCCATACTGCACCATCACTGCCCGCACGCTCGCAACCACCCCGCGCCTGTCGAACGCCTCCCCCTCCAGCACCACCCCGTCCTCCGTCACACACCCGCTCGCCCGCCCACGGGCCGACTGCGCCGTCCAATCCGTGCACACCAGCCCAGCCAGCCGCCGCTGCCCATGCCGCTCGAACGCCGCCTGCCGCAGCACAGTCCGCTCCGGGTCGAACTCCCCAATCCCCACCGTCGCGTACAGCTTCAACATCGGCAGCAGCACCGTTGCCTCTTCCGCCGGCCGATCCACCAGGAACGCCGTCGGCAAATCCTCGCTGGCAATCCGCAAATGCGCGCCCCCGCCCTCGATCTCCACCCGCACGTCCAACGGCGCGTGGTCCCGCGGCTGCACGGTGTACTCCACCGTCACGTCGCGCACCGGCACCAGCCTCGGCGCCGCCACGGTCGGCCCAGTCATCAACACGAGCGCACAGAATATCTTCATCGTCGACAAATGCGGCCACCCAACCGCACAAGCAAGCAAGCAGTTCTTTTTTGAAAAAAAGAACCAAAAAACTCTTACTCTCTCGCGCACCCGACTGCAGAAACCTCCGACGGCCGTACCAAAACTTCTTCTTCCCGAAGAAGCGCTCGCTCCTACCCCGCCCGTAACCCCTCAATCTCCTCCATCAGCACCCGCTCCTCCGGCTCCCCCACCCACCTGGCCGCCACCCCCGCCGCACTCTCCAACATCGCCTTGTACCGCTCCCGAGGCACCTCCATTGCCCCGAACTGGCTCAAATGCGCCGTCACAAACTGCGTATCCAGCAGCGTGAACCCCCCCAGCCGCAACCGCGCCACCAAATGCACCAGCGCCACCTTGCTCGCATCCCGCGCCACGCTGAACATGCTCTCCCCAAAGAACGCCCCGCCCAGCACCACCCCGTACAACCCCCCCGCCATCACCTCCCCCTGCCAAACCTCCACGCTGTGCGCATGCCCCCGCACGTGCAGCGCCGTGAACAACCGCTCGATATCCCGGTTGATCCAGGTATCCTCCCGCCCCTCCCCAGGCGCCGCACACGCCGCAATCACCCCGGCAAAATCCCGGTCCGCCGTAACCCTAAACCCACCCCCCACCACCGTCCGCCGCAACCGCCGCGACAAATGGAACCCCTCCAGCGGCAACACCCCCCGCAACTCCGGATCCAGCCAGTACAGCCGGTCCCCCCGCCGCGTCTCCGCCATCGGAAACAGCCCCGCCCGGTACGCCCGCAGCATCAGATCTGGCGTGACATCGAAGTGTCGCCTGGACATACACCCCACTTTGGCGAAACCATCGCCCAACCGCCACCACCCAACGCCCACCCACCCCGGAAGGCCTCACCCATGGACACGCACGCTCCCGCGAGCCAATCCCTCAAACCCCTCCGCTTCGACCGCCCCCTGCGCGGCCGCATCTACGACAGCATCGCCGAAACCCTCGGCAACACCCCCCTCGTCCGCATCCCCCGCATCACCGCCCAAGACAACATCGCCGCCGACATCTGCCTCAAACTCGAATTCTGGAACCCCACCTCCAGCGTCAAGGACCGTATCGGCGTCAACATGATCCTCGCCATGGAACAGGCCGGCACCATCACCCCGGACACCACCATCGTCGAGCCGACCTCCGGCAACACCGGCATCGGCCTCGCCTTCATGTGCGCCAGCCGCGGCTACCGCCTCATCCTCACCATGCCCGAATCTGTCTCCACCGAGCGCCGCAAGATGCTCGCCTACCTCGGCGCCCAGCTCGAACTCACCCCAAAGGCCGCCGGCATGAAAGGCGCCATCGCCCGCGCCAACGAGCTCACCGCATCAACCCCCAACGCCGTCAGCCCCAACCAATTCGGCAACAAAGCCAACCCCGCCATCCACCGCGAAACCACCGCCGAGGAAATCTGGCACGACACCGACGGCCACGTGGACGCCATCGTCAGCGGCGTCGGCACCGGCGGAACCCTCACCGGCATCGGCCAGGTGCTCAAATCCCGCAACCCCGCCATCCGCATGGTCGCCGTCGAACCCGAAGCTAGCCACGTCCTCTCCGGCGGCGAACCAGGCCCCCACCCCCTGCAAGGCATCGGCGCCGGCTTCGTCCCCGACATCCTGGAAACCAGCCTCATCGACGAGATCATCCAGGTCGGCAACGAGGAAAGCATGCAAACCGCCCGCCGCCTCGCCCGCACCGAAGGCATCGCCGCCGGCATCTCCTCCGGCTCCGCCCTCGCCGCCACCCTGCGCCTCGCCCGCCGCCCGGAAATGGCCGGCAAACGCATCGTCACCATCATCCCGTCGTTCGCCGAGCGCTACATCTCGACCGTTTTGTTTGAGGGGCTGTAAGCAAGAAGGCAGTTAAGTTAAGCAAGAAAGCAGTTCTTTTTTGAAAAAAAGAACCAAAAAACTTTTGTCTCTTAGGTGTGCGTGGCGGTGAGCGGCTTGCAAAACTTGGCATGGCGAGTCGGCTGGCGTGCGTTTGTGAGCACCGGAGCGGAGCGGCCTGTTGTGGCCGTGAGCACCGGAGCGCAGCAAACGCGCGTCAGACAGCCGCCAGGGCGAGTTTGGCAAGCCGCTCAGTGAACCCGCAGCATCGGCGCTTTGCCCTGCGCATGATCCCTTACGGCGTGCACGTCGTCACCGCGCTCGCCGCGGACGGCAGCCCCGTCGCCGCCACCACGCACTGGGTCACCCAAACCTCCTTCGCCCCGCCCCTCGTCACCGCCGCCTTCCCCCCTGGCAGCCCCGCCTACGCCGCCATCCGCGCCACCAACCTCTTCGCGCTGCACATGCTCGGCCGCGACGACGGCGCCGAAGCCATGGCCTTCCAAACCCGCCCCGCCGTGCTGGAAGGCAACACCCTCTCCGGCTGGCCCTTCGAACCCTCCCCCCGCACCGGCCTCCCGCTGCTCGGCAACGCCGTCGCCGTGCTGGAACTCGCCGTGCGCGCCGTCCTCGAGTTCGGCGACCACCACCCCGTCATCGCCGAAGTCATCGAAGCTCACGTCCGCCTGCCGGAACACGAACGCCCGGACGCGATGATCCTGCATTTGCGGGAGTTGGGTGAGACGATTTTCTATGGGGGATAGCAAATAGATGACAGCCAGAATGGTAGTGGCTCAACACTGTCGTGGACAGATTGCTGGCGTTTCGTAGAAGGACTTCACCTAGTCATCAGGAAGTGCAATGCCTCGGAGCCGTTCTCCCATTGAGAAGTCATTCCATGACGCCTGTCTTCAACGGGGCATCACGTTTGACCATGAAGAGCAAGTGAGTCGCTATAGAGCTGATTTTTTGGATAAAGGCCGAAAGTTGGTGATTGAGCTTGACGGTCACGAAAATCACAAATCGCAAGAAGACCGGACAAACGATGCACGAAGAGATAGGCAGCTACATAGAGACGGGTTCACCGTTTTAAGATTTACTGGAAGCGAAATCTTCCACTCACTCTCGCGTTGCATCGACGAAGTCGAGCAGACGCTCGCTTTAATGCAGCCGATTTCCAACCCGAAAGGCGCAGTTTACATAGATTGGCTTTTCCTTGACAGATTAGCATTCAAGAGCTTTCAGCATTACAGCACTTTGTATCCCGATAAAAACATCGAAGAATTAGCCCTTTCACGGTTCCTGGATCTTCTCGCTACATATTTGAAGCTAGCCGGACGGTTCGATGTTCATTTATTCGGTACAGCAAGTTCATTTTCTACAAGCCTGATCGACATAGACGCTCTTAAATTGCGCAAAGCGCATAGAGCGTTATTTAATGTCACTGAGCATCAGCATGAGTTTCTGGCGATCGCACTAGTCGAACATTTGCACAAAGAAGGAACACTATACGACTATATAGTCTTTGTAGGTGACGATGGAGCATACCCACCTCTGCTCACTCGCGGAAGAAGTTTGGACATCATTTTACGTCGAGATAACAGTTCCACAAATATGGCTTCGGTTCAGGCTCGACGATGGCAAGACATAGAGTATGTAATTGGCTACTGCTTTGGCTTAGCCACTCATGAATTATAAGTTTTTAAACTAATCAAGCCTGAAGAGTTTTGAGCAAGACTCAACAACAAATATCGAGCGCGGAGGTGGCGAACTTGACAATTTTTGAGCTAGTTAAGAAAACTCTCGAAGAACTCTATGAAGAAGGGTTGCAAGAGTATGGCACCAAGTTAGACGAGACGATAAAGAAGCGAATGTCGTACCTCTCACAAAAATACGCCGACTTAACTAACAAGACTCGCACACCAATAGATTATAGAGATCCAGCAACAAGATTTGCATATGTCTTTAAATACGTTGCGTCCCATGGCGACTACCTCGTTCAGACGTTGCAAGCCGCCCGGAGCGCGTTGGGTGAAGATTTGTTTAAAAGCAAGACGCTTCGCCTCTCCTGCATCGGAGGCGGCCCAGGTAGCGATGTGGTGGGTGTGCTAAAATATCTTTCAACTTACCAAAGCGAGCCGCCTGAAACGCTGACTTGCTACTTGTTAGATGGCGAACAGGCATGGGCCGATACCTGGACTGAAGTCGGTGAGTCTCTGGAGTCCGATTGCGCTGTTAATGTTAACTTTCAAAAACTAGACGTCAAAGACCCGAATTCTTGGAGTGCACAAAAGAAGTTTTTGAAAGCGGATATCTTCACACTCAGCTATTTCGTGTCTGAGGTGGTATCCATGGACACAGGAGTCATAACAGACTTTTGGAAAAAGATGTTTGATGAAGCCAAATCTGGGGCACTCTTCGTAGACGTCGACAATGGATCGGAAAGCTTTAACGATTATTTCGACCTACAATGGGTAAACCGAGGTGACGTTGAGCGAATTGTTGCTGAAGATAATAGCCAGACGACGCCCCGAAGTTCAGAGCAAACGTCTGACTTAGGCGTTTTTCGAACCAAGTTCGCGCAGTCACCTAAACTCAAATCTCGGATCAGCTACAGAGTGCTTCGGAAAGAATGATGAAAAACCTTTTTGAGTCCAGAACCGATTTTCATCCTATCGATTTACCTGGAGCTGACGTGAGCTATCTTGAAAAACTCGACCTAGGTGTTTCATCGAGCGAAGTGCTGGGTTCTCTAATAGAGCAAACGGCTTGGCGGCAAGAGAATGTGAAGATGTGGGGAAAAACTTTTCTCCAGCCAAGACTGGTTGCCTGGTACGGAGATCCCGGGAAAGCATATCGTTACTCGGGTATTGCGCTGGAACCCATGTGTTGGACGACACTAATATCAGGCATCAAAACCAAAGTTGAAGATAAAGTAAAAACGAGATTCAACAGTGTGTTGCTTAACTACTATCGAGATCAAAATGATAGTATGGGAATGCATAGTGACGACGAACGGGAACTTGGCGAACGTCCAACGATCGCCTCAATAAGCCTTGGCGCAGAACGCTCGCTTCTTTTTAAAAGTAAAGCTGATCCGAAGCTAAAGACGGTCAAGCTTCGATTAGCATCTGGTAGCTTGCTCCTGATGACAGGTGACACCCAGCGCAACTACAAACATGGGATTGCAAAAGAGAGTCAAACGTTAGGTGCAAGAGTTAACCTGACATTCCGAACCATTTTTGCTTAATGGATGGTTTTGGCGACAATCTTATATATCGCCTAGACACGTTACAAACGCGGTTTCTCCAAACTTCAATGGCCGTTGTAAGTCCGCCTCTCTACCCTCAAAACACACCTTACCCAGCTCACGCGTTCGTGATTATAACCCCCACCCATGGCCCTCCTCCACCCCAGGCAGCTCCGCGCCGAGGCCGACGACCTCCCCGGCAACCGCCCCCACTTCTCCGCGCGTGAGCTGGACCGTCGGGACCGCATCGTCGCCACCGCCACCGCGCTCATGGCCCGCCACGGCCGCGCCGCCCTCACTTTGGCCAACTTCGCGCTCGCCATCCGCATGTCCCGCCAGGCCATCCAGCGCCACTTCATCGGCCTGGACTGCATCCTCGCCGAGATCATCCACCGCCACCTGCAATCCGTCGCCCGCGCCATCGGCGAGGTCCCCCACACCGCGCCCAACCCAGCCGCCGCCCGCCGTGCCGCCTACGTCGCCGCCACCAGAACCCCCTGGGGCGCCCCCACCCCATCCCAATCCCTCCTGCTCCAGAACCGCCTCTCCCTCCCCCCAGACCTGGCCGACCCCATCGACCAAACCCGCCTCGCCCTGGCCGCCCCCCCCACCCCACCAGGCACCGACCCCGAAACCCCCCCCCCCCTCCTGGACACCCCCCCCCCCCCCCCGCCCGAGATCGAGGCCATGCTGGCCGCCCTGGCCCCGCCCGCCCCCGCCGCTCTCCCACCCCCCAACCCCCGTCACCCCACCCACGCCCCCACCGCCGCCCGCCAGCCCCACGCCACCTCCATCCGCCTCCCGCCCCCAACCTTCCCCATCCTCTTCCCCCGCCCCCCTCCAACCCCAAGCCGTCCCACCCGCAACACCGTCCCGCCTGCCGCCCTCACCCACCGCAGCACCCCCCGCCACCGCCCCAACCACCATCGCCCACCGGCTGCCCTTCCAGGCTTTCGTCGATGTCAGCCCTTCGTCCGGCCGTCCGGCCTGCTCAAGGCTCGCGCAAGCGACCGCTGCAGGCGGCCCGGCCTTGAACAGGCCGGACGGCCGGACGAAAATAGCGCGTCGAAGGCAGCCTCCCTGCCACCCCGCCTTTCCACCGCAAACCGCCACCCCGCCCCAACAAACCCCCGCCACCCCACCACCCCCCGGTGTCCCACATGCCCCCCAGCACCCTGCAAACCCCGGATGGCACCACCCTGGCCTACGCCCACACCCAAGGCCGCACCCCCACGCTCGTCTTCCTCCCCGGCTTCCGCAGCGACATGACCGGCGAGAAAGCCACCATGCTAGCCGCCCACGCCCAATCCCTCGGCCACGCCTCCCTCCGCCTGGACTACAGCGGCCACGGCGCCAGCACCGGCGTCTTCGAACAAGGCACCATCGGCCTCTGGACCCAAAACGCCCTCAACATCATCGACCACGCGACCCAAGGCCCGCTCCTCCTCGTCGGCTCCTCCATGGGCGGCTGGATCGCCCTCCTGGTCGCCCTGGCCCGCCCCACCCGCACCGCCGCCCTCATCGGCATCGCCCCCGCCCCCGACTTCACCGAAACCCTCATCTGGCAAACCCTCGACGCCCCCGCCCGCGCCACCCTCCTCCGCACAGGCGCCCTCCAAACCCCCAGCCCCCACGGCACCCACACCATCACCGCCCTCCTCATCGAGGAAGCCCGCAACCACCTCCTCCTAACCGGCCCAATCCCCCTCACCTGCCCCGTCCGCCTCCTCCACGGCCAACGCGACGCCGACGTTCCCTGGCAAACCTCCCTCCGCCTCGCCGAACAACTCCAATCCCCCGACGTCCACCTCACCCTCATAAAAGACGCAGAACACCGCCTCTCCCGCCCCCAAGACCTGGCGTTACTGCGCGCAACGGTCGAAGTACTGCTCGAAGGATAAGCAAGCAGTTCTTTTTTGGAAAAAAAGAACCAAAAAACTTTTGTTCCCTCAAGCGCGCGCTGCTGAATCTCCACAACAGCAGAACCAGAAGCGGACCTTGCCTCTCGCTGACGTCAACCGTGCACGCCTGAACTGAAAAGCGTGAAGCTTTCCAAATCGTCCGCGAGAGATCCTTACCTTCAACCCAGGATCAAGCCTGTAACCTGCAATCAGGCCAGCAATGACCAGCGAGAGACAGCCATAACGCCAAGCGAAACGACAAACCTTCTCTCAGGGTATGAAAACCTCATAGTCTGTCGGGAGATGTTCAACAGACGGCTGCCAAGCACGCAAAATTTGTTTGGTTCTTTCTCAAAAGAGAACTGCTTTTTTCCTTGTCTCAACCTCCAATATCGCCCGCAGCCCCTCGCGGTACGTCGGATACCGCCACCGCCTGTTTAGCACCTCCTGTGTAGCCCGGCTCGCCACCCGACGGTTCTCCGACCAGAAGCTGCGCGCCATCTCGCTCATCGCCGGAAACGCCTCCTCGAACGGGATGGCAGGCGGCACCGGCAGCCCGAGGAGGCGGGCGGCTTCGGCGGTGACGTCGGCGCTTTCGGCGGGTTCGTCGTCGGAGAAGTTCAGCATCCGGGCGCCTTCAGGCGGCATGGCAATGGCGGCCATGATGCCGGCGGCGATGTCGTCGACGTGGATGCGGCCGAACGCGTGCCCGGCCTGGACGATGCGGCGGGCGCGGCCGGCGCGCAGGTCGTCAAAGGCGGAGCGGCCCGGGCCGTAGATGCCGGCTAGGCGGAAGATGTCGAGCGGCCGGGTGGCAGCGTCTGGCTGGGGGTCGCATGAAGGCGCGCCTGCGTCCTCGCGCGACGACGTGCCGGCGGCACCGTGCCAGGCCGCGCTCGCTGCGCTGCCCGATGGCGCACCTGGAACGTCGCGCGAAAGCGGGCTCGCAGCGAGCGCGCGCCAGGCGAGTTCGGCGGCGAGGCGGCGGCGGGAGCGCTCAGCGTTAGGCGCGGGCTCGGTGGTTTCATCCACCCAGCCGCCGCCGCGGTCGCCATAGACGCCGGTGGTGGACAGGTAGCCGATCCAGGCGAGTGCCGGTGCCGCGCGCAGTTCGGAGGCGTAGCGGGCCAAAACGGGGTCCGCACCGTCGCGCGGGGGGGCGGTAGCCAGGATGTGGGTGGCCGCCGCGACCTCCGGCCCGGCCGAGTCGAACGGGACCACGCGCAGCCCGGGCTCGCGCCCAGGGCCGGGGGAGCGGCTGGTGGCGACCACCTCCCAGCCCGCGGCGCAGGCCAGGGTTGCGGCGGCACGGCCACAATAGCCGAGGCCGAAGATCAACAGACGCATTGTGTCATCCCACCAACTTCCAGCGGCGCTGGCCGCTCCCTACATCTGGCGCCATGAGCTTACGCGTGGCCATCACCGGCGTCGCTGCCGTGTTGGCAGCAACGCTTGCCCTGTCCGCCCCGGCGCAAGCCGCGCAGAAGGCCGGAGACGCGGTTGTGCAGAACGCGCCGAGGCCGGCGGTCCCACGTTGCCGGGCGCGGGCCGCGCAGGGGGCGGGCGACGCGGCGGCAGAGGACGCATCGGCGCGGGCGGACCGGCCTGCGTGTGCGCAGGTTGCACGGTGGGCCGGCGGCGTGGCGGCAGACAACGCGCCGGCACCGGCTAAGCCGCCTCCGCAGACGCTGGCGCAGGCCGGGCAGAAGGCCGGCGACGTGGCGGCTGACGACGTGCCGGCACCAGCTGAGCCGCCTCCGCAGACGCTGGCGCAGGCCGGGCAGAAGGCCGGCGACGTGGCGGCTGACGACGTGCCGGCACCAGCTGAGCCGCCTCCGCAGACGCTGGCGCAGGCCGGGCAGAAGGCCGGCGACGTGGCGGTGGAGAACGCGCCGGCACCGGCGGAGCAGCCAGCGCCGGCTGATGGCGCGGCGGACGACGGGCCGTTGCCGATACCGCCGGTGCCGCCCAGGATCGCCGAGGGGCGGCAATACGATGCCTGCCTGGACATGCTGGCGACCGACCCGAGCGGAGCCGAAGCGCTGTCCGCCAACATGGCAGGCGCGGGCGGCGGCGAGGCGGCGGCGCATTGCCACGCGCTCGCACAGGTGGAGCTGGGCAACACCGAGGCGGGGGCGGCGCTGCTGGACAAGTTGGCCGTGGGGAGTGGGGCGCCGGCGGCCTCGCGCGCGGTGGTGTTCTCGCAGGCGAGCCAGGCTTGGACGATGGCCGGGCAGGAGGACCACGCCTATGCGTCGGCGAGCGAGGCGCTGGCGCTGTCACCAGACGACCCGGAGTTGCGGATTGGGCACGCGATTGCGGCGATAGCACTGCACCGGCCGGCGAAGGCGGCGGAGGATTTGACACACGCGCTGGCGGACGACCCCAGGCGGGCGGACGCGCTGACGTTGCGGGCGACGGCGAACCGGCAGCTCGGGCGGCTGGAGCTGGCGCGGGCGGACGTGGACGCGGCGGCGAAGCTGGACCCGGAGAATCCGGACTGCCTGCTGGAGCGGGGGATTATTCGCCAGCGTCAAGGGGATTTGGCGGGGGCGCGGCACGATTGGGAACAGGCGGCGGATTTGGCGCCGGATACGCCGACGGGGGATCTGGCGCAGCAGAACTTGGCGTTGTTGGCGGCGGGGCCTCGGCAGTAGGCAGCGATCGATCTGGCTTTTGACTTTTTGATGTTGGGCGAAGGAAGCAAGGCCTTCTTTTCTGAAGAAAAGAAGCAAAAGACTTTTGTCTCGGCTGTCGCGGCGGTTTCTGCAGCGCTTTACTAAGGGAACAGAAGTTTTTGGTTGGGGTTCGAGAAAAGAACCGCCGCTTTGCTTACGGCAATGTTGCTAGAACGGCGACCTAGACGATGATATGATCCCCTTTTTTGCCGTCGCAGGCTGCTGGTGCGCCCGGATGGAAGTGCTATCGAGCATCTGGATGGCACCACGTGCGCGGCGCTGATAGCGTCCATCAGCCGGTCCCACAAACCTGCCTTTCGCCATCGCACGACGCGATTGTAGCAGGTGGTGCGCGGCCCACAGCGCTCGGGCAGGTCGCGCCAAGGCACGCCGGACCGCAGCACACAAAAGATGGAGTTCAGCACGCGGCGGTCATCTACGCGCGGCACTCCGCGCGGCTTTTTCGGTGGCTACGGTTCGATCACGCGCCAATTTACGCGCGTTATAACCAAGCCGGCGGTGGGCGTCACGTATGCAATTGCGGCTGTATGACGAGCGCAGCAGCAGCGGGGAAGAGCGGCGCAAGCCTTATGCGTACGCACTCACTCGAACACGCGCGAACGCAAGGCTGTCGAGGCATGCAGTTCAACTTTGTCGTCCGCACGAACGAGCGGGCGATCAGACTTTGGCGACACGCAGGTTTCAAATCGGACTTCCGGGAGCATTCCGCCACCCACAAGCAGGCTACGTTGACGCGCTCGTGCTCTACCAGACGCTGTAGTCCCGACCGCTTCACGTATCTCGGTCGCTTCCGCTCTGGGTTCACGACCTATTGCCCAAGACGACCGCTGCACGCGAGAAAGGCAGCTTGTCTCAAGAAATCTGTTTCCATGCACCCACGCTGCGGGAGAGTCCGCGACAGCAGAGACGAAAGCTTTTTGCTTCTTTTTTTCGAAAAACAAGGCCTTGCTTTCTCGCCGCAGGCCGTTGCAGGAGTCAGTGCTTCGGGCCGCCGGTTCGTCGGTCGCCACACTAACGGCTCGACAGGAAGAACGTGTTGCCGTCCGGGTCCTTGAAGTAGACGTGTGGGAACGGTGTTTTCTTCGGAGGACCCAGGAACTCCACGCCTCGGGCAAGAAGTTTCTCGTAGGTGTAGTGCACGTCGTCGCAGCCGAAGGAGCCGTTGAAGAAAGTCCCGACACGGTCCTCGTGTCCCTCTGGCGTCAACAGCAGCAAACCGGTTTGGGCGCCGGGTATGGTGAGTTCGATCCAGCGTTTCTTCCCGATGAGACGGTCGGTGGCGATGATGCAGCCCATCTTCTCGGTCCAGAAGGTCAAAGAGCGGTCCTGGTCGCGCGTCGGGATGCCGACGTAGTTGATTTTTCTGAGCATCACTGCTTCGCGCACCTGTCGTGTCGCCGGGATGTTGTCAAAAACTTTTGACTCCGCTGTCGCGCGCGCTCCGGAGATGACCGCGACAGCCGAGACAAAAGTTTTTTGCTTCTTTTTTTCAAAAAAGAAGGCCTTGCTTGCTTTCGGCGACTGTGACCTCCAAGCCGGTTGATAGTAGTGCTACAGCAATGAGTGACAAGCACTACACGTTGGACGCGTACGTCGTGGACGCGCTCATGAGAGACCTGGTGGGTCACGACCACCGCGCGTCGGCTTTCCTGGTCTACCTCAGCTTGGCTGCGGCGGCCGAAGGGGGCACGCCGCGTGTCAGTCATGCCCAACTGGCGGAACGGACCGGCCTGTCCAAGCGCAGCGTGCAGGACGCCGTGCTGCACCTGGTCGAGAGGAACCTGTTACGGGTGACGCGGCGCAGTGCGACGGAGGTTCCGCGTTACGAGCCGTTGACGCCCTGGCGCCGGCGCCGGTCTGCGGGCCTTGATGGCGTGGCCTAGCGTTTCGGTTGCCAGAGTTCGATCTTGGTGCCGTCGGGGTCCTGAATCCAGGCGAAACGGCCGAAGGTGTCGTCGTCGTCGCGCTTGAGGATTTGGACGCCCTTGGCGGTCACGCGGGCGATGATGGCGTCCATGTCGTCGACGGCGAAGTTGATCATGAACTCGCGCGTTGAAGGGCTCATGTAGTCGCTGGAGGCGGGAAAGGCCGTCCAGGACACTTTGGGGGGGTGGCCTGGCGCATCGAAGGGGATTGCCGCTCCACCCCACGAGGCAACGTCGAGGCCGAGGACCTCGCGATACCACTGCGCGAGGGCTTTGGGGTCCTTGCTCTTGACGAAGACACCGCCCAAGCCGGTGACGTGGCCTGGTTGCTCAGCCACGGCGGGCCTCTGACAGGTGAGTAACAATGCCAACGCCAGAAGGGGGAGGTGCTTGAGCGACATCTGTCATCCTGTTCCAGTCCCGGCTGATGTGTTCGGCTGCGATGCCGCCGGAATGAGTGTTAGAAGCGGCGTCGCCGCAGCGCCATAGGTGCATTCATTACTATAGCGCCGAGTGCCGAAGATGGCTACGGGTCGTGACCTGCTGCAACTCCGAAAGGATGTCGAATTCTTCGATGTCGCGACAACACCGTCGCGGACGGCTGGAGCACCACGTCCCCACCCGGCGCACCCCAGGAGGACGAAAGTTTTTTGGTCCTTCTTTTCGAAAAAGACCGCTTGCCTGCTCTACGTCAGAACCAAGTGAGCAAGAGTAACGCGTGGTTGTGACGGGAACGCAGGGGCGCCATCTGGCGTCTATCGGTTGGACGCGTCGAGACGTGTCTGCGCTTTGAGAGGACATCATGAAGACGTTTGGTAAATCGTTGGTTGCTGGTGCGGCGCTTGCGGCGGCTCTGTGCCTCGGCACGGCGCCGGCCTCGGCCCGCGGGTTTGGCGGCGGTGGCGGCGGGTTCCATGGCGGCGTGGGTGGCGGGTTTCACGGTGGGTATGGCGGGTTCCACGGCGGCTACGGCGGGTTCCACGGTGGCTACGGATTTCGTGGCGGGTATGGCTACCGTGGCGGCTACGGTTACGGGTTCCGCGGCGGCTACGGTTACGGCTACCCCGGGTTCGGGATTGGCATAGGGCTTGGCTATCCGTATGCCGGATATCCCTACTCGCCGTATGGCTATCCTTACGGGTATGCGACGCCTGGTTATCCGGTTCCTGCTTACCCGGCTTACTGACTGGCTTGATTACGGGCGGCGGCGCCGATGGTGCGCCGCCGTTTTGCTGTACGGGCGTTGCCCCTGCCCGGCTGTGGCGATACACGCCGGAGATGGACGAAGACGCCAGCCTGCTGCCGATCCTGGTAGCCCCCCATAAATCATTGAAGACGAAGGCGCGGCCGGTGGGTGGCGCCGACATGGACGGCGTGCGTCTGCTGGTGCCGCGGATGTTCGAGGCGATGTACAAGGCGCCGGGGATCGGGCTGGCGGCGCCGCAGGTGGATGTGGGGCTGCGGTTGGCGGTGGTGGATCTGATGCCGGGCGACGTGCGCCAGCCGATGGTGCTGGTGAACCCGGAAGTGCTGCAGGTGAGCACGGAGTGGGCGACGCGGGAGGAAGGGTGCCTGTCGCTGCCGAACCAGTATGCCGACGTGTCCCGGCCGGCGAGGGTGCGGGTGGGTTATTCGGACCTGGAGGGGAAGCGGCGGGAGATAGATGCGGAGGGGTTGATGGCGGCGTGCTTGCAGCACGAGATCGACCATCTGGACGGGGTGTTGTTTGTCGATCACCTGTCTGTGTTGAAGCGGAACATGCTGATGCGGAAGCTGGCGAAAGAGCGGAAGCTGGGAAGCAAGTGAAGCGGTTCTTTTTCGAAAAAAAGAACCAAAAAGCTTTTGTTCCCTTGAGCACGCCGTGTGGGAGAGTCCGCGACAGCGCTCGCAAAAGTCTTTTTGCTTCTTTTTCTTCAGAAAAAGAAGGCGCTTGCTTTTGAGGTTGGCGTTTCTCGGCAGCCCCGCTTTTGCGGTGCCTGCGTTGCACGCGCTCGCGGAGGCTGGCCACGACGTCGTGCGCGTGTATTGCCAGCCGCCACGGCCGGCGCATCGCGGGCAGGCGGTGACGAAGTGTGCGGTGCACCTGGCGGCCGACGCGATGGGCGTGGAGGTGCGCACGCCGGCGCGGGTGAAGCGTGAGCCGGGGGAGCACGCGGCGTTTGCGGCGCTGGGGTTGGATGCCGCGGTGGTGGCGGCTTACGGGCTGATATTGCCACCAGAGATGCTGGAAGCGCCGCGGCTGGGGTGTTTGAACATCCACGCCAGTTTGCTGCCGCGGTGGCGGGGGGCGGCGCCGATCCATGCTGCGTTGCTGGCGGGGGATGCGGAGGTGGGGGTGACCATCATGCAGATGGATGCCGGGCTGGACACGGGGGGGATGCTGCTGCGCGAGGCGGTGGTGGTGGGGGCGCGGGCGACTTACCCGGACGTGCATGACGTGCTGGCGGGGTTGGGGGCGGGACTGGTGGTGCGGGCGTTGGCGGAGCCGGGGGTGGCGGTGGCGCAGCCGGAGGCGGGGGTGACTTACGCGGGCAAGCTGGTGCGGGAGGATGGGCGGCTGGACTTTGGGCGGGAGGCGGTGGTGCTGGACAGGCAGGTCCGGGCGCTGACGCCCTGGCCGGGGACGTTTACGGCGATGGGGGGAGAGGTTTTGAAGGTTTTGCAGGCGGAGCCGGCGGACGGGGATGGGGCGCCGGGGCGGGTGCTGGATGCGGGGTTTGCGGTGGCGTGCGGTGTGGGGGTGCTGCGGCTGTTGCGGGTGCAGCGGCCGGGGCGGCCGGCGGTGGCGGGGGAGGCGTTCCTGCGGGGCGTGGCGGGGTGGCAGGCGATGAGCCTCGGGTGAGGCGGTGGGCGCTGAAGTTGGAGTACGACGGGACGCCGTTCGTGGGGTGGCAGCGGCAGGCGAGTGGGGTGTCCGTGCAGTCGGTGCTGGAGGCGGCGGCGGGGCGGCTGGACGGGCGTGCGGTGGGGTGCGTGGCGGCGGGGCGGACGGACGCGGGGGTGCATGCGTCCGGGCAGGTGGTGCATTTGGATTTGGCGCGGGAGATGCCGGCGGAGCGGCTGGTGGCGGCGTTGAATTATCACTTGAAGCCGCATCCGGTGGCGGTGGTGGCGGCGGCTGTGGTGGATGCGGGGTGGAGCGCTCGGTTTTCGGCGGTGGGGCGGGCTTATTGTTATCGGATGTTGAATAGGCCGGCGCGGGCGGCGTTGTTGCGGCATCGGGTTTGGCACGTGCCGGGGGAGTTGGATTTGGCGGCGATGCAGGCGGGGGCTGGGATGTTGTTGGGGCGGCATGATTTTACGTCGTTTCGGGCGAGTGCTTGTCAGGCGAGCTCGCCGGTAAGGACGTTGGATCGGTTGGACGTGAGGCGGATTGGGGAGGTGGTGGAGGTGGTAGCGGAGGCGCGGAGTTTTCTGCACCACCAGGTGAGGAACATGGTGGGGTCGCTGCGGATGGTGGGGGATGGGCGGTGGCGGCCGGAGGAGATGGGGCGGGTGTTGGCGGCTCGGGATAGAAGGGTGGCGGGGGTGACGGCGCCGGCGGATGGGTTGTGTTTGGTGGAGGTGCGTTACGAGGGGGAGGTGTTTGGGGGGTGAGCATCGGTGATGCGTGGGAGAGTAGGCCAGGCCTTCTTTTCTGAAGAAAAGAAGCAAGAGACTTTTGGTCCGGCTGTTGCGGAGGTTTCTGCAGCGCGCGCTCGGGGACGAGCGTTTTGGGTCGTTTGACGGCCGACGGCTTGTCTTGACTGCTGTAGGCCGATGCCTTGGATTGCTGCTGTGAAGCTTGCTTTTTATCGACGGCGGTGAGGCGCTTTCAAACCGGCCGACGCGGAGTAAGTGCAGCGCGCGCGCAAGGAGGCGAATCATTGCTTTGACGGACTCAAGTTTCGCAGCGAACACGTTCGGTGCTCAAAGCAGTACTCTCAGGGGGCTACCTTCTCCGGCTTTCTTCGATGGCAACCCTTCGTCGGCCGTTCGGCCTGCTCAAGGCTCGCGCGAGCGACCGCCGCAGGCGGCTTGGCCTTGAACGGGCCGGACGGCCGAACGTTCATCGCGCGTCGAAGGTAGCCGCCGTTTCGGTCAGGGTATTCGCTCCAAAACTTGAATCCACCTTCCCAAACGAACCACCTGACTTGCTTGTCACTAATTCAGATTTGGGACCAATGGGGTGGCACGTTGCCGATTCAAGGCGTTCTTTCAACGGTCTTTCGCCGGTGGAACGCGCCTTTGGGAGTCGCCAACGATGAGGGGAGAACTCTCCAGTCGGACGACGCGACAGATACCGAGGTCGTCGGATTGCGCCGAAGACAACCCGACGAAGATGAGGTTCTGCTTTGGCTCAGTTCGTCACTTCGAAAGTTGGATTGCCACCGAAGATCTTCGAGATTGCGGCCGGATCAGTCACATACGCTTTGTTTCCAGCAACGTCTTCCAGGTATACACGCCCGACGGTGTAGGTGCCGGTGGTTGTGCCGGTTTGGATCGTGCCGGTTAAGGTCAGAAGTCCGCCCCGGAGGACTGTGGAGTCCACTGTGACGTAAGCTCCGACGTAGGAGGACGATTGGGGCGTGCTGGCCAATATCTGGACCTGAGATACGCCGGACAGATTGTCAGAGACACCGACGTTAATGGCCAATTCTCCGCCGCTGCTGATGCTGACGGTCGGGGTGGCGATCTTGCCGCTCTGGAGGACAGGAGCCTTTATATCCGAGGGGTTCGGGTTGTTGATCTGGAAGGTCAGGCCGTTGAACAGCGTAGCGAGTTGGCTGCTGGAGTAGGTGACACAGTTGGCTGCTGAGCAGATGTACAGACTCGATAGCGTCCAGGTGCCGGGTTCGGTGTAGAGGCCAAACACGTTCTTCGACGCCGTGCTTTCGGGGTCGGTCGGGTCGATGCCACGAAACGTTTCTACACTGGATGCCGGGCTGCCGCGAAAGGCCTGGGTGAAGACTTCACCAGACGGTCCGGTCCAGGTGAAGCTGAAGAACCCGGGGCCGCCTTGGAGGTGGAGTTGCACCATCGGCGCGGCCGGAGGTTTCGTGACGTCCACCGTAGTGGTGAATATCTGGCCGGAGGTGACGGCAGCATCCGGTGCCGACGCCGCGCCGAGAAATACAAACATGGGGACGGCTACGCAGCGGCCGATTAGGTGCGACATTTGATACCCCCCGTTTGTTCATTAGGACGTTACGTTGCACGATTTAGAACGCTGGGCAATATGCGTTCGATGTGCCGGCTGATTGTCGTTGTGCCGTGTTTTGCTTGGGAGTGCGCGAAGGACAAGGCGATGCTTCGCCCGTACCGGACTGCGCACTTCGCAGCGCGGTTCGCTAGCGTGCAGCCAGGGTCAGAAGACGTGGAACGGGTGGAGCAGGATGATCAACGGGATCGGAGCCGACGAAAGAACTGGCGGTGACGGCTCCAGCAACTCGTTGGGCGCTTAGAAGGGCACTGCTCTACGATACTCGTCCAAACACCCGGCTTTCTACGATTGGGGACGCTGCCTTGCCACTCCGAAGTGGATCATGCAATATAAGAAACGCACGCAGGTCGTTACGCCTCATGCCTCGCCTTGCGCCACCTTTGCGGCGTACTCGTCCATGGTGATCAGTCCGACTTCTGCGACTGCGGCCTGGTCGGCGGGGGGCAAGCTGTCCACCACGATGTCGATGCGCTTCCAGGCTGCGACGGGTTGCGTGCCGGCGGCGTCAGGCACGTGGGGAGACGTGGTTGCGGTGGCTTGGCGGTGGATGTAGCGGCCGCAATTGACGAAAATGGTTGTTGGCGTCACGCGGATTACGGTGTGGGCGCCGGGCCAGGCTGATGTTGCGGCGTCGTCGATGCGGGCGGTGCCTTGCACGCGCAGGCGGTTGGGGGTGGCGAAGTCGATGAAGAGGAGGCCCACTTCGGCGCGGTTGGCGATGTTGCCGGCGGAGAGGAACATGCCGTTGCCGTCGTAGCTGGGGAAGACGAGGTCGCCGGCGTCGATGTGGACGAAGCCGGGGGCGCCGCCTTTGTAGGATACGGTGGGGCGGCCGGCTTCGTCGACGGTGGCGAGGAAGAGCATGTCGCGGGCGGTGATGAAGGCGATGTCGTCGGGGGTGAGGGTGTCGTGGACGATGGCCTGGTCGAGCAGGTCGGCAAGTTTGCGGGTGCCGAAGCGGTCCTGGAAGGCGCGGTGGGCTTCATCGTAGAGCGACGACATTGTCTGAAATCCCTTGTGCGAGCGCTCTGTCGCCGCTCTGCCGGCAGGTTCGGCAGTATCCTGCCCTGCGTCAACTGCGTTTAGACCTGGAGATCGTCGGTCCAGATCGCTTGTTTCCTACCTCCTCGACCGTCCAACTTGCCGTTGCGGCGTTCCGCTTGCACTTTGCAGCCCACTCTCTCGAGTCAGAACCGGAATGACCTGGCAAGATTGAGTTCCGGGCTTGTGGATTGTGGGCGACTAGCAGCGGGAGCTTGGCACCGTCACTGCGCAGACCGGCAAATCCAATCAGTGCGGAGATGCCAGCATTCGTTTCGTCGAAAAAAATGGCCGTTTGGACAGGCGACTTGTTTGCCTTCAACGTGGCTGCTCGTGTTTCGTGCGCGGCTCCCAGAAACGCCAAAGTGTCGCGGTCGAAGCTGAATTGTAGAGCTCCGACGGCCATGGTGGTCTCGACGACTCTCGGATGTCGCGATACTCCGAACCCATAGTTTGCCGCGGCGATCAAGCCTCCGCTAATAGCGATGACGCTCGCCGCAAGGTGCGCTGCAGCCAGTTTGGCTTTTGAGGCTAGTGCGTTGGCCTACTGAACAAGATGTCGTCGTAAGGAACGTAGCTAACCGAGCAAAGCCGGTCTGCATTTGGCGCGAAGGCAACATCTTGGCCGGCAGTGATGCAGGTGGCTTCTATCCAGTTTACTATGGAACGCGACACATATGTCGTATCTATACGCAAGCGTAGGAGGATCGGACGTGGCTGAGACTGGTAATAAGAGGCGGATCACGCCAAGCGGCACTTGAAAGCGGAACTGAAGCGAGTTGACGTGGGGTATGCCGAACTGGCTCGCCGCATGACCGAATGGGATCCCGGAAACGGATACGTCGGTAGCCGCCAAGGTTAACGGGGGGAGTGTTTGAAGCGTGGTCTCTATTCGCCGTCATGCGCGCGGCTGGCGCACATACCTTGCGTGTGGAGGATTGAGTTTAGTTATTTTTTTTACACTAAAGCGCAAGAGCCAATGCAACAGCAACAATTCGCATGAAAATGATCATGCCGACTCAGTCAAACTTAAACCGCCCAGCTATAGATACCGCCATTACGAGTACCCCAAAGAAGAAGAACATCGCGTCCTCGAACAATTTAGCTGGCGATATAGTTATCGACTCAATATCGGCATCGCTTTAGCTGCGATCATAAGCGTTGGGTTGACTTTCGGAGCTTTCATGGCAGCCAGACGGCAAGCGAAAGCCTCTGAGGACCAGCTTGTTGAGGCCAAAAAACAGACGGCCATCGCTGAAAAAGGTAGCAGGCCTTACGTTCTTCCGGTGATTGAAAGCGACCGTTTGCGGTTAAATCCAGGCAATGGATCGCCAAACGATCCAAGGCAGAATCCCAACGGATATGTTGGGATTGTCGGATTTCACAACTACGGTTCGGTTCCAGCTACAATAACACAGACCGAAGTAATCATTACCACAAGGCCTTTTGATGACGTAAATAGACTTGTATACCCGAAGAATTATTTAACCAACGGTATAGTTCCGTCGAACACAACATTCGACCAGGAGCCCTACTTCATGCCGTTGCAACCTGAAATCGGACGCAATTTGGTTCAAGGAGATGGCTCGCTTTTTTTCCAAGGACGAGTTTTCTACACAGATGTATCTGGAGAAATGTTCCACACATTTTTCTGCTATTTGCAGCCAACGCACACTCACGATGTGCGATACGTGCTTCAGCGTGTCGTCGGTGTCCCAGGCTGTCTGAACGAAGCCAAGTAGTGTGGTGGTGATCACCGCATCCTTGAACACAGGTTGCATACCTCACCGGACTCTCATTATTTGGGGAAGCCCACCTTTCGGCGAGGTATGTGCCGCGTAACGGTATGTGGTGGCAATAGCTACGTGAAATCGAGCCTATTCTGAACCAGACAGAACCGCGACAGCCGAGACAAAAGTCTTTTGGTTCTTTTCTTCAGAAAAGAACTGCTTGCTTCGCTTACTTGTCCAGCCGCGCCAGCACGATCCCGGGCGTGAGTATCTGCGGCAGCACTTCCGGCGTGCCGGAGGCCGGGTAGAACACGTAGAGCGGCACGCCGGAGCGGTCGTGGGCGCGCAGGAACGCGGTGATGCCAGCGTCCTGGCGGGTCCAGTCGCCTTTGAGGTAGGCGACGTGGTGGCGGGAAAAGGCGTCGCGCACAGCCGTGGGGGTCAGGGCCACCTGTTCGTTGACCAGGCAGGTGACGCACCAGGCGGCGGTCATGTCGACGAGGACCGGGCGGTGAGCGGCGCGCAGGCTGGCCAGGAGGGTTGGCGAGTACGGTTGCGAGCCGTCGGCGGCGGTGCGCGCGGCGGCGGCGGGCGGGGCGCGGCCGATGGCGGCAAGGAGGAGAGCGCTCGCGGCCAGGCTGGCCAGGGCGGAGGCGCCGAGGAGGCGGGAGAGCAGGCCGGCGCGGTCGCGGGTTTGCAGGAAGCCGTAGGCCCAGGCGGCGAAGCCTACCAGGAGGAAGCTGGCGAAGACGAGGGCGAGGCCGGTTTGGCTGGTCTGCTGGGCGGCGACCCAGACCAGCCAGAGGGCGGCGGCGTACATGGGAAAGGCGAGGACGTTGCGGAACAGCTCCATCCAGGCGCCGGGGCGGGGGAGCAGGCGCGCGGCGCGTGGGGAGAGGGCCAGGGCGGCGTAGGGGGCGGCGAGGCCGAGGCCGAGGGCGGCGAAGACGGCCATGCCGGCGAGCGCGGGCAGGCTGAGGGCGGCGGCCAGGGCGGCGCCCATGAACGGGGCGGTGCAGGGGGTGGCGACGACGACGGCGAGCAGGCCGGTGGCGAAGCTGCTGCGGGCGGCGAACCCCTGCCCTACCCCGGCCACGCTGGCGCCGATGGTGAAGACGCCGGACATGTTCAGGCCGGTGGCGAACAGCAGCCAGCCGATGGCGGTGGTGAAGACGGCGGACTGGAACTGCTCGCCCCAGCCGACGGCGCTGCCGGCGGCACGGGCGCCGAGGATGACGGCGCCGATGGTGCAGAAGGCGAGGACCACGCCGGCGGTGTAGGCGGCGGCTTCGCGGCGGACCCGGGGGCGGGAGGCGCCGGACATGCTGGCCAGCGAGACGGCCTTGAGCGCGAGGATCGGCAGGACGCAGGGCATCAGGTTGAGGATGAGGCCGCCGGCAAAGGCGAGGAGGAGGGCTTGCAGGAGGCCTGGCGCTGCGGTGGCCGGCGGCGGAGCGGCGGGCGGCGGAACGGCGGTGATTTGGGGAGAGCCCGGCGTGCCGAGGCGTGGTGCGCCGGTGTCTCCGGACCCGTCGGGCGATCCAGGTAGCGGCGCGGTCGTCTCGTGGTTGGCGGACGGTGACTCTGTGGGGGTGTTCTGGCTTGCGGCTAGCGGCGCAGCAGCGTCGCGGCTGGCGGATAGCGGGCCGGCTTGGGTGTTCTGGCTCGCGGCCAGCGGTGCGGCAGCGTCGCGGCTGGCGGATAGCGGGCCGGCTTGGGTGTTCTGGCTCGCGGCCAGCGGGGCGGCAGCGTTGCGGCTGGCGGATAGTGGGCCGGCTTGGGTGTTCTGGCTTGCGGATGATGCGGCGGCGGGGCGGGCGGATAGCGGCGGGGTGGTGGTGCCCTGGCTGGCGTGCGGTGCGGCTGCATCGGGGGTGCCGGGCGGCGTGGTGGTGGTTTGCGGGCCGCGCGGCGCGGCGGTGCCCGCTGCAGAGTTCGGCTGCGCGCCGGCCAGGGAGAGCTCGGCGAGCCCGGCCGGCAGTGCGGCGGGTGTGGCGGAGACGGCGAGGTTCTCCACTTGGCCGCCGGCGTCGGTGAGGCGGAGTACGCCGGAGATGGCGCCCAGCGGGCCATTGAGGGGTTTCAGCGCTACCGAGAGGTAGTCGGGCGCGACAGTGAGAAGCTGGGGGGCGTCCTGGTCGATGGCGCCGGGGTCGGCGGGGAAGAACAGGGCCTCGCGGACCGGCAGGCTTGCCTGCAGCCAGAGGACGCCGTCAGGGGTGACGTGCGCGGCATAGGGCGAGGGCCGGGGGGTGCGGGCGGCGGCGGCGGCGAACAGCGGCGCCTCGGCGGAGGGTGCGGCGGGGCCGGCGGGGATGGTCAGGTGGAAACGCGCCTGCTCGGGCACGCAAACGGTGGCACAGATCAGCCAGTTGGCGGTGGCCTCGATCTGCGCGGGGGCGGTGGCGGTGGCGGTGAGCGGGAGCAGGATCTCGCCGGTGTAGGCGAAGCTGGTGAACGGGCCTTCCTGCAGGCGCTCGGGAGCGGGAAAGGCGATAGAGCCGGCGTGCGCGCCGGTGATGGTGAGCTCGGGCGGGGCGCCGGCGTCGCCGGGGTTGGACCAGTAGGTGTGCCAGCCGGGCTGCATGCGCAGGCGCAGGCCGAGATGGAAGGGCTGGCCGGGGGCGACGGTGTCGGTGTCGGTGACCAGGCTGGCGGTGTCGCGGGGGGTGGTGACGCGCTGGCTTTCGGCGGCTTGGGCGTGGTTGGCCAGGGATAGGATGAGCAGCAGGGTGGCGGTGCGGAGGAGGCCGGAGCTGGTCATAGTTGGGACTTTTCGAAGGATCGCGAGCAAAGCAAGGCAAGCAGTTCTTTTTTGAAAAAAAGAACCAAAAAACTTTTGTCTCTCGGGTCGTCGTCTCCGGAGACTCCGCGACAGCGCTGACGAAAGCTTTTTGCTTCTTTTTCTCGAAAAAGAAGGCCTTGCTTCCTACTGGCCTACATAGGCGCGAATGAACCTCCCGACACTCCCGGTCACCGACGTGCTGCCAGACCTGCTCGCCACGCTGGAGGCACGCCCCAACGCGGTGCTGGTGGCGCCGCCCGGCGCGGGCAAGACGACGCTGGTGCCGCTTGCGCTCCTGGGTGCGGCGTGGCGGGGCGACGGGCGGATCCTGATGCTGGAGCCGCGGCGGTTGGCAGCAAGGGCGGCGGCCACCCGGATGTCGGCGCTGCTGGGCGAGGCGGTGGGGCAGACGGTCGGGTATCGGACACGGTTGGACTCGGCGGTGTCGGCGGCGACGCGGGTGGAGGTGGTGACCGAGGGGCTGCTGGTGCGGCGGCTGCAGTCGGACCCGGGGCTCGACGGGGTGGCCTGCGTGGTGTTCGACGAGGTGCACGAGCGCGGGCTGGATGCGGACCTGGCGATGGCGTTCTGCCTGGATTTGCAGCGGGGGTTGCGGCCGGGGCTGCGGCTGCTGGCGATGTCGGCCACTGCGGACGGGGCGCGGCTGGCCGGGCTGATGGACGCGCCGGTGGTGACCAGCACGGGGCGGATGTTTCCGGTGGAGCAGCGCCACGCGTCGCGCGACTTGGCGCATGTGCGGGATTTGGCCGAGGCGGTGGCGCGCGCGGTTCGGGCGGCGCTGGCCGAGCACGCGGGCGACGTGCTGGCGTTTCTGCCTGGCATGGGGGAGATCCGGCGGGCCGAGCAGGCGCTGGCGGGGTGCGGGGCGCTGGTGTTGCCGCTGCATGGGGATTTGCCGCCGGGCGAGCAGGACCGGGCGCTGCGGCAGGCGGACGGGCGGCGGGTGGTGCTGGCGACGTCGATCGCGGAGACGTCGCTGACGGTGCCGGGAATACGGGTGGTGGTGGATGGGGGGTGGCGGCGGACGCCGCGTCTGGATGCGTCGACGGGTTTGACGCGGCTGGACACGGTGCGGATCAGCCGGGCGGCGGCGGAGCAGCGGGCGGGACGTGCCGGGCGGGAGGCGCCGGGGGTGGCGATCCGGCTGTGGACGGCGGCGCTGCATCGCGGGCTGCCGGCTTTTGACAGGCCGCAGATTTTCGAGTCCGAGCTGTCGGGGCTGGCGCTGGATTGTGCGGCCTGGGGGGCGGCGCCGGAGGGGCTGCCGTTTGCGGACGCGCCGCCGGCCGGCGCGCTGGCCGCGGCGCGGGAGCTGTTGCGGGCGTTGGGGGCGCTGGATGGCGACGGGCGGATTACGCCGTTGGGGCGGGCGATGGCGCGGCTGGGGTCGCATCCGCGGCTGGCGGCGATGATGCTGGCGGCCGACGGGCCGGCGGAGGCGGCGCTGGCGGCGGATTTGGCGGCGCTGCTGGAGGAGCGGGACCCGCTGGGGCGGGCCGGGAGTGCTGACGTCTCGCTGCGGCTGGCGGCGATTGCGCACGGGGCGGCGGAGGCGGACCGGGGGGTGCTGTCGCGGATACGGCAGGCGGCGGGGCAGTATCGGGGGCGGTTGCGGACGCGGGCGGCGCCGGACGGGGACCCGGGGGCGCTGCTGGCGGCGGCGTTTCCGGACCGGATCGCGCAGCGGCGGGGGGAGCCGGGGTCGTTCCGGCTGTCGGGCGGGGGTGGGGCGCGGCTGGGGGCGGCGGACAGGCTGGCGCAGGCGCGGCTGCTGGTGGTGGCCAATTTGGAGCAGAAGGCGTCCGCGCAGATACGGCTGGCGGCGCCGCTGGATCCGGAGCGGTTGCCGGCCGGGATTGCGGCGCAGGTGACGGAGTCGCTGGAGAGCGGGTTCGACCAGGCGAGCGGGGCGGTGTTCTCGCGCCGGCGGCGGCGCTACGGGGCGCTGGTGCTGGAGGACAGGCTGGTGCCGGCTGAGCCGGAGGAGGTGGCTGCCCGGCTGGCAGCGGTGCTGGCGGAGCGGCTGGAGCAGTTGCCATGGAGCGAGGCGGCGCGGCAGGTGCAGGCGCGGGCGGCGCTGCTGCGCGGGGTGGACGCGGCGTTTCCCGACGTCTCGGACGCGGCGCTGGCGGCGGGGGTGGGGGAGTGGCTGGCGCCGGCGTTGCTGGGTGCGTCACGGCTGGCGGACGCGGCGCGGCTGGACATGGTGGGGCTGCTGCGGGAGCGGCTGGGGTGGCAGGCGGCGGCGCGGCTGGACCGCGAGGTGCCGACGCATCTGGAGCTGCCGCACGGGCGGGCGAGCGTCGATTACACGCAGGCGGTGCCGGCGGTCTCGGCGCGGGCGCAAGCGTTTTACGGGATGCGGGAGACGCCTAGCCTGGCGGGGGGGCGGATCAGGCTGGTGGTGGCGCTGCTGTCGCCGGCGGGGCGGCCGGTGGCGATCACCGGCGATCTGGCGGGGTTTTGGGGTGGGGCTTGGGCCGACGTTCGGCGGGACATGCGGGGGCGGTATCCTCGGCATGCGTGGCCGGAGGATCCTTCTGTGGGGTGAGCGACGTCTGGCGTGGGGAAGAAAGCAAGGCCTGCTTTTTTGCAAAGAACAGCAAAAACTTTCGTTCCTGCTGTCGCGGAGGTTTCTGCGGCAGCGCGCCTGGAGAACGAGATGTTCTCGGTTAGCTTGTCTGCGGCAGGCGCACTTCTGAGAGAGGCGGTCTGGCGCGTTTTGCGATCAGATGCTCCGAACCACGCCGGTTGAGGCGCCAGGCCGAGCGTTCCGCGCAAGGTAAGCAAGACCTTCTTTTTCGAGAAAAAGAAGCAAAAAGCTTTTGTCTCGGCTGTTGCGGTTTTTCCGGCAACGCGTGGCTAAGGGAACAAAAGTTTTTTGGTTCTTTTTGTCAAGAAAGAACGGCTTGCCTTGTCTTACGAGTCGGCCATCACCTGCCGTTGCGCGTCGATCTCGCTCATCACCGGCAGCGCGCCGGAGACCGTTGCGTTGCCGTGTCCGGCCGCCTCGTGGCCCTCCGCCGTGGCGGCCAGGCGGAAATACTCCAGCACGTGTACGCGCACCGCGCTGGTCCGGCCACCGGCCGGTGCCGTACGTTCCACGGTGCGAATAAGGTCGCGCAACTCGATGCCCTCGCGCAGGCAAACCTCGCGCAGCGCCTCCCATACTTCCGGTTCGAGTCGCATGCTGGTTCGGCCAGCGCCTGCGGTGATGTTGCGATTGATGAGTCTGCTGCCAGCCATGTCGCGGCTCCGCTTCTAACTGGCAACCACCTACTCCCATCACCCACCAGAACGAAACGCTTTTCTACGTATTTGGTGCGTTTTTAGAGATTACATTTCGTTGGGCGAGCGCAGTATCAACGATAGCGCGTGTAGCCCGCCGGTAAACTCGCGCGATAGGACGTTGTGCACCAGACGAGACCGCTCAACCCTTTTGAGACCATTGAATTGTTCCGTAACGATCGTGATGCGGTAATGCGTTTCGCCGCCGGCTCGCGCGCCGGCGTGGCCGGCGTGCAGCGCGCTCTCGTCCTCGACGGCAAGCATGACGGGGGCGAACTCGGCCCTGAGCATGTGCTCCAGGCGGCCGGCGCGGGTTGGCGGCAGCTGCGTCTCGTCGGCCTGGGGGGGTTGGGTCATGGTGGGTCTCCTGCTCGGTCCGCGGCGCACGGCATGGTGTTTGGCGGCTCCGCCGCGGGGTTGGCCGGCGCCGCCGCGGGCTTGCCGCCCGCACCCGGCAGCGCACATAAACAGCGATGACCGAACGCACAAACGCCGGCGGTGGCGGCCGCAGCAAAGCCAGAGCCTACGCGCCGGACCCGGCCGCACCCATAGGCCGGTGCTGCGACGTGCCGAGCTGCCCGAACGAAGGCGGCTACCGGGCGCCGAAGTCACGCGACACGCTGCGCGACTACTTCTGGTTCTGCCTGGACCACGTGCGGGCGTACAACGCGTCGTGGGATTTCTACCGTGGCATGACGCCCAGCCAGATCGAGGCGCACATGCGCGACGACACCGGCTGGCAGCGCCCGACCTGGCCGCTCGGGCGGCTGGGTGGGGGCATGCCGGAGGAGGATTTGGTGGCCGACCGGCTGGACATTCTGGGTGCGGCCGGGATGCGCCAGGGGCGGACCAACGGGCAGCGCCAGACCGGCAGCGGCGCGCCGGCCGATCTGCGTGCGCCGCTGGACACGCTGGGGCTGGCCTGGCCGGTGTCGCTGGACCAGGTGAAGTCGCGCTACAAGGAACTGGCCAAGCGGAACCACCCGGACGCCAACGGGGGAGACCGGGCAGCGGAAGAGCGGTTCAAGGTGATCAACCTGGCTTACGTGCAGGTTCGGTCGCATTTGGCGCCGGAGCACCTGGCGGCTGGGAGTTGAGAATGAGGGCAAGCGGTTTTTTTTTGAAGAAAAGAACCAAAAAACTTTTGCGCCTGCTGTCGCGGACGGCTGAGGCGTCGGGTTTCGGTTTGCGGCTGGCTCGGCGCTTTTTGTCTTGGCATCTTGGTGGTTTGGCCGACATGACGTTGGGCAACTGCCGCGCGCAGCTTGCTTTGCAGACTGGCGGGCACGTCATGTGGCCCGCCCCCGAAGGATCGACCGCCCGATGAACAAGATTGCCGCCCTTCAGGCGTCCGACGCACAGGCCGCCATCCCCGACACCAGCGTGGTGGCGCGCACCGTGTTCGGCATCGACAGCGATATGGTGGTGCCGGCGTTCTCGCACCGCGCCGAGCACGTGCCGGACATCGACAGCGCCTACAAGTTCGACCGCGAGACCACGATCGCCATCCTGGCCGGGTTCGCCTTCAACCGCCGCGTGATGATCCAGGGCTATCACGGCACCGGCAAGAGCACGCATATCGAGCAGGTGGCGGCACGGCTGAACTGGCCTTGCATCCGGGTGAACCTGGACAGCCACATCAGCAGGATCGACCTGATCGGCAAGGACGCGATCGTGCTGAAGGACGGCAAGCAGATCACCGAGTTCCGCGAGGGCATCCTACCCTGGGCGCTGCAGAACCCGTGCGCGCTGGTGTTCGACGAGTACGACGCAGGCCGGCCGGACGTGATGTTCGTGATCCAGCGCGTGCTGGAGGTGGAGGGGCGGCTGACGCTGCTGGACCAGAACCGGGTGATCCGGCCGCATCCGAGCTTCCGGCTGTTCGCCACCGCCAACACGGTGGGGCTTGGGGATACGACGGGGCTGTACCACGGCACGCAGCAGATCAACCAGGGCCAGATGGACCGGTGGAACATCGTCGCCACGCTGAACTACCTGCCGCACGCGCAGGAGACGGCGATCGTGCTGGCGAAGCTGGGGATCGACCCGAAAGACGCGCCGGCGCGCAAGCAGGTGGAGAGCATGGTGGCGCTGGCGGATCTGTCGCGCGCGGGGTTCATCAACGGGGATATTTCCACGGTGATGTCGCCGCGGACGGTGATTACGTGGGCGGAGAACACGAAGATATTCGGCGACGTGGCGTTTGCGTTCCGGATGACGTTTTTGAACAAGTGCGATGAGGCGGAGAGGAGCACCGTGGCTGAATATTATCAGCGGTGTTTTAACGTGGAGTTGCCGGCTGGGTCGCTGGTGCGGCGGGCGATTTAGGGAGTGAAGGAAGGAAGCACTTCTTTTTCGAGAAAAAGAAGCAAAAAGCTTTTGTCGCGGCTGTCGCGGACGGCTGAAACGACACGTTTCATCCTGGTACACCCGAGAGAGACAAAAGTTTTTTGGTTCTTTTTTTCAAAAAAGAACTGCTTGCTTGCTTAGATGACGAACACTCCCAGCAAAGACACCAGAAGCGAAGACTTCAAGCGCGCCACCGCGGGTGCGTTGCGCGCGATGGCGCAGTCTACCGACGTGCAGGTGGCGTTCCAGCCGGGGCCGTCCGGGCTGACCGGCAAGCGGGCGCGGCTGCCGGTGCCGACGCGTGCGTTGCCGGCGGCGGAGATGACGCGGCTGCGCGGGGCAGCGGACAGCGCGGCGCTGCGGTTGCGGCACCACGACGACGCGCTGCATGCGGCGCGCAGCCCGGCCGAGCGTGACGCGCGGTCGATCTACGACGCGTTGGAGCAGGCGCGCGTGGAGGTGGTGGGCGGGCGCTACATGGAGGGCGTGGCGGCCAATTTGCGGGTACGGCTGGCGGAGTCCGTGGAGGCCGACGGGCTGGAGCGGATGACGCGGCGCGACCAGTTACCGGCGAGTGCGGCGCTGGCGTTGCTGGCGCGTGAGGCGATGTCCGGCGAGGCGGCGCCCAAGGCGGCTTCGGCGGTGCTGAATTTGTGGCGCGAAGGGCTGGGCGACCAGGCCGACGCGGCGATGGCGGAGCTGGCCGCGGTGCTGGACGACCAGAACGCCTACGCGCGGGCTGCGCGCAAGCTGCTGGCGGTGCTGGATCTGGCGGAGGCAGAGGCGGAGGCCGAACCGGAGGAGTCCGAGGACCAGGCGGACGATAGCGGCGAGCAGTCCGGCGCGCAGGACAACACCACGGAGACCGAGGGGCAGAAGCAGTCCGAGAACGAGTCGATGCTGTCGCAGGCGCCCGACGAGATGGTGGGCGAACAGGCTGACGAGCAGACCGGCGAGGCGGACGACGAGGACGCTGCGACGGCGGAGGGCGAGGACCGGCCGGCTGGGCCGCAGCCGCGGCGGGACCGGCCGGACGACGAGACCGAGAGCCAGTATCGGGCCTTTACGCGCGCGTTCGACGAGGAGGTGGCGGCCGAGGATCTGTGCGACGCGGAGGAGCTGACGCGGTTGCGGCAGTTGCTGGACCAGCAGTTGCTGCATCTACAGGGGGTGGTTTCCAGGTTGGCCAACCGGCTGCAGCGGCGGCTGATGGCGCAGCAGACGCGGGCTTGGGAGTTCGACCTCGAGGAGGGGATGCTGGATGCGGGGCGGCTGGCGCGGGTGATCGTGAACCCGATGCAGTCGCTGTCCTACAAGCACGAGCGCGACACGGAATTCCGCGACACGGTGGTGACGCTGCTGATCGATAATTCGGGCAGCATGCGGGGGCGGCCGATCACGGTGGCGGCGATGTGCGGGGACATTCTGGCGCGCACGCTGGAGCGGTGTGCGGTGAAGACGGAGATACTCGGGTTTACCACGCGGGCTTGGAAGGGTGGGCAGAGCCGCGACAGGTGGGTGGCGGACGGCAAGCCTCGGAATCCGGGGCGGCTGAACGATTTGCGCCACATCATCTACAAGTCGGCGGATTCGCCTTGGCGGCGGGCGCGGAAGAATTTGGGGTTGATGCTGCGCGAGGGGTTGTTGAAGGAGAACATCGACGGCGAGGCGCTGCTGTGGGCGTATCGGCGGCTGATGGCGCGGCCGGAGCACCGGCGGATATTGATGGTGATCAGCGACGGGGCGCCGGTGGATGATTCGACGCTGTCGATCAACCCCGGGAATTTTTTGGAGCGACATCTGCGGCACGTGATCCACGAGATAGAGGGGCGGGATCTCGTGGAGCTGATCGCGATCGGGATCGGGCACGATGTCACGCGGTATTACCGGCGGGCGGTGACGATCGTGGATGCGGAGGAGCTGGGGGGGACGATGATGAAGAAGTTGTCCGAGCTGTTCGACGAGGACGCGGCGGAGGCTTGGGTGCGGGCGACGATCGAGCGGTCGGCGATTGTGGTTTAGGCAAGCAAGCGGTTCTTTTTTGAAAGAGGACCGAAACTCTTGCTTCTTTGGCGTAGGTGGTGGGGAGAGGTCTGCGCCGCGGAGCGTCTTGCCTAGACGGCGATGGCCCGAAGCTGTCCCACCCAAGCGCTGATCCTCGATGCCGGCATCGGCCGCCCGGTCAGATAGCCCTGCACCACCCTGCATCCCATTGCCGCGAGGCAGTGGCGCTGCTCCTCGGTCTCCACGCCTTCGGCGACTACGGCGAGGTCCATCGCTTCGGCCAGACCCACGATCGCGCGGACCATGCGCTCGGTCTTCGAGCCGACGGTCAGCCCCGCGGTGAAGGACTGGTCGATCTTGATGGTGTCGATTGGGAAACGGCGCAGGTAGCTGAGACCGCAGTAGCCGGTGCCGAAATCGTCGAGCGCCAGGCCGAAGCCCATCGACTTGATGCCGGCCAGGGTGGCCTGGGTTGCCGCGTCGTTGACCAGCAGCACGCCCTCGGTGATCTCCAGCTCGAAGCGTCTCGGGTCGACGCGTTCCAGGGCGACTAGGTCGGCCAGCAGGTCCAGGAAGCCGGGCAGCCGCAACTGTGGCGCCGAGACGTTCACCGAGACCTTCAGGCCGGGCCAGGCGTGGCTGTCGGCGAAGGCGCGCCGGAGCACGTGGATGCCCAGCTGCTCCGTCAGTCCGCACTCTTCGGCCAACTTGATGAACGCGCCCGGCGGGATGGCGCCGCGCTGCGGGTGGTTCCAGCGCGCCAGGGCTTCGACGCCGACGAGGCGGTCGCCGTCCACTTGCGGCTGGTAGACCACGCCGAGGCCGCCATGGGTCAGCGCGTGGCGCAGGTCGGCCTCGAGCTCGTGCAGAAGGCGCAGCCCCTCGTCCATCGCTGGGTCGAATAGCCGGTAGGTGCCGCGGCCGTCTTCCTTGGATTTGTAAAGCGCAATGTCGGCCTGGTGGAGCAGGGTGCCGGCTTCGCCCGGCTCGGCGCCGGCGGCCGCACGCAGGCGGCCGATGCTGATGCCGATGGAGGCGCTGGTCTGAATTTCGGCTCCGGTCAGGCGGAACGGCAGGGCGAGCAGGGCGAGCAGGCGGGCCGCCAGGCCGCATGCGGCCGCCTCGTCGTGCCCGGGTGCCAGGATGACGAACTCGTCGCCGCCCAGGCGCACGCACAGCTCGCCGTTGCTGCACACCTGGAGGAGGCGGTGCGCGACTTCGACCAGCAGCTCGTCGCCGCATTGGTGGCCTTTGGTGTCGTTGATCGCCTTGAAGCGGTCGAGGTCCAGTAGAAGGATGGCGACCGGCCGGCTGCCGGCTGAACACTCGACCAGGGCCTGGGTCATGCGTTGCTTGAAGACGGCGCGGTTCGGCAGCCCGGTCAGGGTGTCGTGGGTGGCCAGGTGCTGCGCCTTTGCCTCGCCGACGATCAGCTCTCGGGTGGCGGCCAGGCCCTGGCGGTAGCTGAAGGCGACGGTGCCGAGCAGGGCGCCGAGGCCGATCAGCAGCGGCAGCGCCGCCAGGGACAGCAGGTGCATGCCGGGCCGCTCCGGCGACCAGGACAGCCGCACGCTTGGCTGGCCGGCGCCGTCCGGCAGGTCGACGTAGGCGGGATCCGGGTGCGGACCGGGCCGGCTGAACGACGCTTGGCCCAGCAGCATGCGCTCGCGCAGGCCGGGCAACATCTTGGTGTTCAGGTCGGTGGCGAACATGACGATCGGGGTGTGCGGGTGCACCTGGCGCACGGTTCCGGTGTCGCCGCCGACCAGGCTGGCGTGCAGGAAGTAGGGCCGGTCCTGGATCCACACGAAGGCGGTGCCCAGCACCCAGTCGGCGTTGGTGCGCGGGCCGGCATGCGCGGTGGCGTGCCGCAGCGTCTCTGCGGTGCGCATGCGGGCGAGCAGGCCTGCGGCGGCCTGCCGGAAGGCATCGGCGCGGGCTGGCGCGACCGGCCCCGCGTGTTCCACGGCCAGCTTCACGCGGCCCTGCGGGTCGAAGGCGGCGAACAGGCGGCTGCCGACGTCCCTGTCGTAGGGGTCGGTGAAGATGTCGGTTACCCAGGCCGGGTCGAACGCAGCGTCCATGTGCAGCAGCGCAGGGTCCCAGTTGGCACCGGCGCCCAGACGTTCGAGCAGCAGCTCGCGGATCTGGGCGAGCGAGGCGCCGACCTCCTGCACCTCGCGCCCACGCTCGGTGCGGTCGATCTGCAGGGCCAGCAGCGGCAGGCTAACCACGATCAGCGCCACTGCGGCCAGGGCGGAGGCGGCCATCAGCCGGAAAGCGCCGAGGTTGAAGGTGCGCCGCGCCATGCGGACGGCCGGCTACGCGGCCTGCCGGGTGGGGCAGGCGGCAGGCAGGCGGGAGGCAGGGAACGCCAGCCGGACCCGGGTCCCGACCCGCTCCGCCGACTCGACGGCCAGGCTGCCGCCATGTGCCTGCATCAGGCTGCGCGCCAGGGTCAGGCGCATGCCGATGCCCCTGGTCTCGCCATGGTCCACGCCGGCACGGGGTAGCGGCAGGCCCACGCCTTCGTCCTGCACCACCAGCAACAGGCCGGACGGGCTCGCCTGGGCGGACAGTTCGATCCAGTCGCCGTTGCGGGTGGCTGAGGCGGCGGCCGTCAGCACGTTGACGAGGACCTGGTTGAGTGCCCGGCGATCCGCCAGCAGCTCCGTCTGCTGCATCGCGGGGTCGATGCGCCAGGCCCGCCTGCTCGGGCCGAGGTGGGAGATGACCTGAGCCACGGCGAACTCCACCGCCGGCAGCAAAGCGAGCACCTCTTCGGTCAGGTGGCGTGGCGCGTCCGCGCTTTCCGTCTGATCGGTGATCTCGTTGGCGAGGTCGAGGAGCTGCTGGGCCAGGCCGGTGAGCGCCGCGCCGGCTGGCAGGCCGGAATCGGCGTGGCCGAACAGGGTGAGTGCGATAGCACGCTGGTCGGAGACCGCCAGGCGAAGCAGCCGCAACACCGTCTCCCGCGCGTGCCAGGATGCGGCCGCGCGGACGGTGGCCTGCTTGCGGCGAGAGCGTTCGGCGCTCCAGCCAGTCAGGAGCAGGAGGACACAGGCGGCGAGCAGGAGGTCGAGCGTGCTGGGCATGGGGGCAGTGTGCCGCCCAGGTACGAGGATCAGGTTAACGAGGTGACCACGAGGTGAGAAAAGCTAGGCCGCAAAGTTTTTTTTGGGCTTTTCTTCAAAATGCAGGAGCTTGCTTAACGCCAGCCTCAGATTGCCTCGGCCCCTGCCCGCTTGGCGCCGGCCCGGGTGATGCGGCGCTTCAGGGCTTGCGCCTCTTCCGGCAGGTCGCGGTTCGGGGTGCCGAGCAGGAAGGCGTCCAGGCCGCCATTGTGCTCGATGGTGCGCAGCGCCCGGGTGGACACCCGCACGCGCACCTGGGCGCCGAGGGCGTCGGACAGCAGCGACGTTTCCTGCAGGTTGGGCAGGTAGCGACGGCGGGTTTTGTTGTTGGCGTGGCTGACGTTGTTACCGCTCAGCACACCCTTGCCGGTCATCTGGCAGCGGCGCGACATCGTATTGGACCTCTAGACAGGCTGGAGCGCGGCGGGGACGCCGCCGGGCGAGCGGCGGTGTATGGGCAATCCTGCCGGTTGCGTCAAGGAAGGCGTGCTGCTGGAAGTTGCGGCGACCGCCTTGGTTCGGTGGGCAAGCTAGCTGCGACGCGCGATCGTTGTCTGGCCGCCCGGCCTGTTCATGAGCAGGCCGGACGGCCGAACGAAGAAAGTAGCTTGGCAATGCTTCGAGCGCCGAGCCGTTCGTTGCGACACTGGGTCAAGGTTGAGCCGAATCCCTGCTGTCGCGGACGTTTGTCCAGCACGCCCCCAGGAAGCAGAAGTTTTTTGGTTCTTTTGTCAAAAAAGAACCGCTTGCCTTGCTTTGCTACGCTAGGACCAAAGCATGACAGTGGCCCGTGCCAGACGCAGCTTGATGGAACGGCTGTTGGCGCCGGAGAGCGTGGCGGTGTTCGGGGGCGACACCGCGGAGGGGATGCGGCTGCGCGCGAACCTGGAGGCTGGCGGGTTTTCCGGCACCATCCTGGAGGCGCCGCTGGGCACGGCGCCGGATTTGGCGGTGGTTGCCAGCGGTGGCGCGCAGGTGGGTGCGGACTTGGCTGCCCTGCGCAAGGCGGGCGGGCGGGCCGGGATCGTGGTCAGCCACGTGGCCGATCTGGGGGCGCTCGCCGCGGCGAGCGGGGTGCGGGTGATGGGACCCAGCTCGTTCGGGCTGGCGGTGCCGCGGCTGGGGCTGAACGCGTCGCTGTCGCACATGGCGGTGCCGGGGGGCAACATCGCCCTGGTCACCCAGTCGGCGTCGCTCGCCCGCGCGGTGGTGGACTGGGCCGGGCCGAACGGGGTGGGCTTCAGCCACGTGGTTGGCATCGGCGCGAACCTTGGGTCCGGAGGCGGCGGGGCTGGCAACGGTGCGGTGGCCGGCGGCGGGTTTGGGAGTGCGGCGGATCTGTGCGGCGGCGGCGGCGGGGCGGGGCTGGCGTCCGGAGGCGACGGAGCCGGCATCGGGGCAGACTTGGGAGGCGGCGGCGGGTTCCGGGTTGAGGCGGATCTCGGGGCCAAGGTCGGCCTGAGGATGGGAGCGCGGGGCGGCGAGCTGGTCGGGGCGGGACCGGAGGGCGGCCTGGGTCGGGTGACAGGTGCCGAGGTAGGCGCCGTGGTCGGGCTGGGGTTCGGCGCGGTGCTCGACGTGCTGTCGCGCGACCCGGGCACGCGGCTGATCCTGCTCGACATACGCCGGGTGCGCGACCGGCGGGCCTTTATCTCCGCCGCCCGCGCGGCGGCCCGGCAGCGGCCGGTGGTGGCGCTGCATCCGGGGAGCCTGCTGCTGGACCCGACCGGCCAGTCCGACGCGGTGTTCGAGGCGGCGCTGGCGCGCGCCGGCGTGCTGCTGGTGCGCCAGATGGACACCTTTCTGGCTGCGGCGGAGGCGGTCAGCCGCGCCCGGCCGCTGCGCAAGGCGGCGGTGGCGGTGGTCACCAACGCGATCGGGCCCGGCAGGCTGGCGGCCGACGCGGTGCTACGCGCCGGGTTGCGCCTGGCGGTGCTGCCGGAGGCGTCGCACCGGGCGCTGACCGCCAGCCTGCCGGCCGAGCTGACCCAGGGGCTGGTCTATACCGGGAGTGCCGCGCCGACGGACATCGCCAGCATCGCGGCCATGGTGGGAGCGGTGCCCGAGGTGGGCGGGGTGCTGGTGCTGCTGGCGCCGACCGGGCCGGGGGACACGGCGGCGACCGAAGCGCTGATCGCCGCGGCGCAGACGGCGCGGCTGCCGGTGCTGACCTGCATCATGGGCGAGACCACGGCGGCGGCGCACCGCCGGCGGGTGGCCGAAGCGGGGCTGGCGGTGTTTGCCACGCCCGAGCAGGCGGTGCAGGCGTTCGCCCACCTGCTGCGCCACCGTGCCGCCCGGCAGGCGGCGCTGGAGCTGCCGCCGAGCCGGGTGCTGGAGGTGAGCCCGGACCACGCGGCGGCGGAGCGCATCCTGGCGGGGTGCCGCGGGCGTGGGGGCAGCGCGCTGAGCGGGGGCGAGGCGCGCGCTCTGCTGGCCTGCTATGGGTTGGCGAGTTCCGGCACAGGCACGCAAGGCAAGCGGTGCTTTTTTGAAAAAAAGAACCAAAAAACTTTTGTCTCCGTTGGATTCGCCGGGGTGAGGCGTGTCGTTTCAGCCGTCCGCGACAGCGTGCGCAAAAGCTTTTTGCTTCTTTTTCTCGAAAAAGAAGGCCTTGCTTCCTTGCTTCGCATCACCATCCACGACGACCCGACCTTCGGCCCGGCCATCGGCCTGAGCGTGCATGACGGCGCCGCCTACGACCTGCCGCCGCTGAACCTGGCGCTGGCGCGCAGCCTGGCTGCGCGCGCGGGGGTGCAGGAGCCGAGACTGGCATCGGCCTGCGCCGACGCGCTGGTGCGGGTAAGCCAGATGGTGGTGGACCTGCCGGAGCTCGACCGTATCGAGCTGGCCGGGCTGGTGCTGCGGGCGGACGAGGTGCTGGCGGCGGGCTCGGCCACGGTCTCCTTGCGCGGCGCGGGGGAGCGGGCGCGGCTGGCGATATCGCCTTACCCGGACCAGTTGGCCGAGCACTGGTCCGGCGGCGGCCAGGGGTTCACCATCCGGCCGATCCGGCCGGAGGATGCGGCCGCGCATGCTGCCCTGGTGGGGCGCGTGCCGGCCGAGGATTTGCGATACCGGTTCTTTACCGCCCTGCGCGAGGTCTCGCCCGAGCAGATGGCCCGGTTGACGCAGATCGATTACGACCGCGAGATGGCGTTCGTGGCGGTGCGCGATGGGGACCAGGCGACGGTGGGGGTGGCCAGGCTGGTGTGCGAGGCGGCGGGGCAGAGCGGGGAGTTCGCCATCCTGGTGGAGCCGGACAGCAAGGGGCTGGGGCTGGGGCTGCGGTTGATGCAGCGCCTGGTGGAGTGGGCGCGGGCGCAGGGGATTCCGACGATCACCGGGCAGGTGCTGGCGGACAACCAGCCGATGCTGGGGTTCGTGCGGCACCTGGGGTTCGAGCTGCGGCGGTTGGCCGATGAGCCGGATGTTGTGGAGGTGGTGCTGGAGGTGAGGACGGCGGTGTTCTGATCGGGTGTTGGCGTTTGGAGTGCGGCAAGAAAGCAAGGCCTTCTTTTCTGAAGAAAAGAAGCAAAAGACTTTTGGTCCTGCTGTCGCGATGGTTCTGCAGCGCGCGCCCCAGAGAGCAAAAGTTTTTTGGTTCTTTTTTTCAAAAAAGAACTGCTTGCTTGCTTACCTGAACCCCTGCGCCGGGTCGTCGATCGTCAGCACCGTCCCCGACGTGTAGGACGACCGCGGCGAGGCCAGGAAAGCGACCGCGTTGGCGATCTCCTGCGGCGTGGCGGGGCGGCCGAACGCCATGTCGGCGAAGGACTCCTGCCAGCGGTCGGGGTCGCCCAGCTCGCGGGCCGCCTGGGCGCGCAGCAGCATCTCGATGCGGTCGGTGGAGACCGGGCCGGGGTTGATGCCGACCACGCGGACGCCGTCGCGCGGGGCGGCGCGGCCCAGCGTGCGGGTGAACGCCATGAGGGCCGCGTTGCCGGTGCTGCCGGCGATGTAGTCCGGCACCATGCGCTCTCCCGACGAGCCGATGACGTTGACGACGACGCCGCGCTGCTGCTTCAGGCCCGGGTAGAGCGCGCGGGTGAGGTTGATGTAGCCGAACACCTTGAGGTCCCAGGCGGCGCGCCAGGTGGCGTCGTCCAGGCCGAGCAGGTTGCCGGGCGGGATGGCGCCGGCGTTGTTGACCAGGATGTCGGGCGCGGGCGCGGCCTCGGTGACGCGGGCGATGCCGGCGGGCTGGGAGAGGTCGGCGGCGAGGGTCTGCACGTGGGCTTGCGTGGCGGCGCGGATGGCTTCGGCGGCGCGGGCCAGATCCGAGGCGGTGCGGGCGACGAGGAGGAGGCTGCACCCCTCCTCGGCCAGCAGCATGGCGCTGGCCAGGCCGATGCCCTTGGAAGCGCCGGTGACGACCGCGCGCTTGCCGGCGAGGTGGAGGTCCATGTCAGGGCGAGGCGGGCGCGGCTTGCGCGGGCGTTGGCCTGTGGGTTGGCGCGGCCGGGCGGTGCGGGCGGCGGGCGGGGCTCACCATTGCTGGCCGAAGGAGGCGACCACAATGATGGCTACACCGAGGGCGAGGTTGACGGTGATGAGCTGGCGGATGCGGCCCAGCAGTTCGGGGCCCGGGCGGATGGCGCGGCGCAGGCGGCGGAACGGGCCGAAATAGGCGAACAGGAAGACGGCGGCCATGACCAGGGCAAGCACCTGCATGGTGTTCACGTACCAGGGCAGGTGGCCCATGTCCCAGCCGACCGCCCAGATCATCGCCCAGCCGGTGATGAGCATCAGCGGCATGGCGTGCCAGACGACCAGGAAGAAGCGTTTGAGGGTCAGCATGTGCACCTGCAGGCGGGCCTGCGGTTCCAGCACGGCGAGCGCGGGGCGCAGCACCACGAGGGCGTAGAGCATGCCGCCGACCCAGGCGGTGGCGGCCAGGATGTGCACGGCCAGCAGGATGTCGGCCAGGGTGAAATGCGCTATCCCGGCGGTGGCCAGGCCTGTGCTCGCAAGCTCGGGGCCGGTGTGATTCATTGGGCGATCTCCAACACGGCGTCCGCCAGCGCGGACATCTCTGCGGCGGCAACGGCGCGGGGCTGCGCCTCGGTGACGCCCATACCTGTTGCGAAGGCCTGCGCATAGGCGCGGCGGTCGCCCAGCGTGGTTGGAAGCAGGGTCAGGCCGGATTGGCGCAGGGCGGCCTCGACGGTGAGGCGGAGGGCGGATTTGGCCGGCGCGCGGTTGAGGATGGCGGCGGTGCGGCGGCGTTCGGCCTGGGCGAGACGGAGTGTGCCGGACGAGGCCCAGAGGTCGGGCATGCTGGGCTGCAGCGGGATGAGCACGAGGCTGGCGGCGCGGATGGCGCGGGCGGCGTCGGTGTCGATCTGCGGCGGGGTGTCGACGAGGAGGATGTCGGCGGTGGCGGCGTGGCGGTCGAGCTCGGCCTTGATGCGCCAGCCGGAGACGGCGGAGAGGGTGATGGTGGGCAGGGTGGGGGCGCGCAGGGCGTGCCAGCGGGTGAGGCTGGCTTGCGGGTCGATGTCGAGCAGGGTGACGCGGTGGGTGGGGGCCCAGGCGGCGGCGAGGTTGGCGGCGAGTGTGGTTTTGCCGGCGCCGCCTTTTTGTTGGGCGATGGTGATGATGAGGGCCAATGGGGACTCCGCGAACGGCCAGGCGGGGCCGCAGGTGGTACTGCCAGCAGCCGTCCTAGTAATCGCCTCCGATGCGAACGTGCGTCAATCACCCGGGTGCACTGAGGCGGCTTTGCGACAATCTCGGACATCTAGCTACTTACGTCCGGTGTTCCAAAGCGGACATCTGCCCGGAGCGCTAACCGAGTGATTGAGATACCGCTGGCTTCAGTGGTTACCGGCGCACGAAAGTCGCCGCACGACCAAGCTGTATGATCGCACTAAGGAGAGACTCACGCAGGAGGAAGTTGAGCGGATCAGATTCTGAGCATAGCAAAACGGACGCAATTGACCAATCATATGATTTGCAAGTCATATGGGCAAAGATGTAGACTGCTCAAGTGGCATCAACTCTCCACCCGAGGAACATGAATCTGCGGCGCAAAAAAGTTCGAGCCGAGCCCGTCATCGAGAACTCATTGGATAACCTCGGGGTTCGCCTTCAAGGTCTGCGAAACGAGTGCGGTATCACGCAACTTGCGCTCGCTGACTTGCTGGGGGTTGGCCAGACCGCGTTATCGCACCAGGAGCGGCGCGACGACCTCAAGCTATCGAGTTTGCGGGCCTATATCGAGGCGTTGGGCGGCAAGCTCCACGTCGCAGCGTCCTTCCCCAACTCTCAGCCCGTGAGCTTGGTAGGTGATGCTAAGTGGCAGATTGAGGAACGTCAAGCGGAGAGCGTTAGCGGAGCTGATGACGAGCAGTTCTGCCTACCAAGTATACTGGGCCCGCGCCAGTTTCCGCCAACACGTGATGTCATCTTCAGTATTAGACCGAACCATGCCGAGAAGATTCTGGATGGAACAAAAACGGTCGAATTGCGCCGCCGATTTACCGGCGGCATCAGGCCGGGAACACTCGCTCTTATTTACACAACGAGTCCGACGAGCGCGCTTACAGGTTTCGCACGTATAAAGGAAGTTCAGCGCCTTGCCGTTCCTGATCTGTGGGCCAAGCATCGCTCAGCGGCTTGTCTCCGTAAAATCGATTTCGAGACCTACTTTGCTGGCCTTGATAAAGGATACGCGATTATGTTGGGATCGGCGAAGTCACTCCACCGACCCGTCGGTCTGCCGGAGCTTCGCGAGCGGTTCGGGTTCGAGCCGCCACAATCATATCAATACGCGTCGTCCGATATGCGCGACTTGGTAGAGCATGACCGATCGCAAGCTGCTTATTGATACCAATGTCTTCATTGGCTTAGAAGACCAAAAGGAAGTCGCGCCCGAACTGGCAGGTGTGGTCGCGCAATGCAACCGACATAGTGTTCACATTTTCATTCACGAGGCCGCCCTTGAAGACATCAAACGCGATAGGGATGCAGCGCGGCGGCGCGTATCAATTAGTAAGGTCAATAAATTCGAGCAGCTAACGGGTATTTCTAGTCCACCAAAGGCAGACCTTATTGCCCGCTTTGGCACCATGCCGAAGCCAAATGACGAGGTCGATATCGCGTTGCTGCACGCGCTCGATATCGGTGCCGTGGACTTTCTCGTAACGCAAGACCAAGGCATTCACGCGCGTGCAAGACGATGCGTCCCGTCCCTCACTGACCGTGTCCTCACGATTGCTGATACGATCGCCTGGCTACGTGCGTCTTTCGAACCGACAAAAGTCACCCTGCCGTATATCGAGGAACGGCCGGCTCATGCAGTTCCGCTGACCGACGACATATTCGACAGCCTTCGCAAAGGCTATCCCGGCTTCGATAAATGGTGGCGCGAGAAGTGCGTGCCGCAGCACCGCCCCTGTTGGGTGGCGATATTGAACGGCGAGCTCGCATCCATCATCGTTCGCAAAGAGGAGAAAGCAGCGGAGGCGGAGACGCATTATGCTGGAAGCAAAATCCTCAAAATATGCACGTTCAAAGTCAAGCCGAAGTTTCGCGGCGAAAAACTAGGTGAGTTGCTTTTGAAGCAAACTTTGTGGTTTGCACAAAAGAACGCCTTCGACCTTGTCTATCTCACGACATTTGATGACCAGGAAACCCTGATTGGTGTCTTAAAGTACTTTGGTTTCGAGCATACAGGAAACAATGCTGGGGGCGAGCACGTCTACGAAAAACGAATCCTCTCGACGAAGCTTGTTCCAAAAGCGGGCGATGACTTGTTCGATCTCGCTCGTCAAAATTATCCCCGGTTCGTAGGCAGGCCGCCAGCAAATGCCTTTTGCGTGCCGATCAAAGGCGAGTATCACAATATCCTTTTCCCCGAACTCGCCGCCCGCATTCAAGAGGACTTCTTTGATGGTGCAGCGATAGCGGGTGCTGCAACACGGACGCCAGGCAATACGATCCGAAAGGTCTATCTCTGTCGAGCTCCAACGCAGCAGCTGATGGCTGGATCGATCGTTGTCTTCTACCGCTCACGCTCCGTCGGCTACCTGGCATCCCAGAGCGTCACCAGTGTTGGCGTTGTTGAATCCGTGACGAAAGCAAAAAGTCATGAGGAACTTGTTCGTCTAACCGGGAAGCGCTCTGTTTACAGCGAAGAGCAGCTCGACGCTTTCAAGGCCACTAAAAAGAAGCCAGTCAAGGTTATCAACTTCCTCCTGATCGGGCATATCGAGCCCCCTATCCTGCTAGCAGATCTCAAAGCCAGCGGCGTTTTTAACCGGACACCTCCACAGTCGATCTGTATCCTACCCCCTTCCCGCTTTCAGCTCGTGAGGAATCGCATGCAGTTTGGATTCAAAATTTGACCGCTCCGGTCATCGCCGTCTTTGGCTTGTCGGGCGTCGGTAAAAGCTGGCTGATCGGACGATACGCGCAGCACGCCTCGGTTCTTCACGTGCAAGGCAGTCAGCTTTTGCGAGAGGCAAAGGCAGAGCTGTTAGGCGAGACAGTCACGTCGGACGAGCTACGCAGGGGAGCTGTCTTAGACAACCAAGCCCTCCTCATTCAGGCGTTCGCACATGTACGCGAGACTGCGACAAAGCCGATCATCTTCGATGGCCATTGCGTCGTTGATGATGGCACACAGTTGCTCGAGATACCGACGGAGGTCATCGCCAGCCTCGCTGTGTGCCATCTCGTTCTGGTTGAGGGGTCATCTAAGCTTATCATCGAGCGTCGGCAAAACGATCCTACGCGGGTGCGGCCCTTGCGGACCGAAGATGAGATTCTCCACCATCAGCAGCGCGCTAAGTTCATGTGTGACTTATACCATCAGAGACTCGGCCTACCGTTGGATATCATTGCGGCCGGAGATGAGAAAGCCTTTGCTGACGCTTTATCAGCAGCAACACCAGGCCGCAGATAGCTGCCGGAGACCAGGCGATGCGGTGCATCTTCTGTCGAGGAGACACGATCGCATCGGTCAGTCGGGAGCATATTGTTCCAGAGTCGCTTGGCAACACCTTGTGGCTTCTCCCAAGAGGCGTCGTCTGCGACAAGTGCAATAACTATTTTGCGCGCGAGGTCGAGAAACCCTTTCTGATGTCACCTGCTGTTCGCAGTTTGCGGTTTTCGCAGGAGTTGGAGAATAAACGCGGTCGAGTGCCGTCGATACCCGGCCTAATTATGCCTGATGTGCCCGTGACGGTGACCCGATATCCGCGCATCAATCTGACGTCTGTCGATGTGCCGCAAGCTTTCTTTGAGCGCGTCGCCGGAATGAAAGACGGTAGCCTGATCCTTCCGCTTGGTGGCCGCGAACCGCCTGAACGTGTGACGTCCCGGTTCATGGCGAAAGTAGCGATTGAAGCGCTCGCCGAACGCATCATCAGTCATGACGGTGGACAGGATTATATCTGGGATGAGGGACAGCTCAATTTACTTAGAGACCATGCGCGCATTGGGCGGATTTCCAGATGGCCGGTGTATGTTCGAACAATATATGATGCTAACGCAAAAGTCTCAGTCGCTGGAGGACCGCCCAAACAACTGGTTCATGAATTTGACTTTCTCCCTACATCCTGGGGGCAGTGGTTTTTTACCTTGGCGCTATTCGGGCTTGAGCTTACGATCAATATCGGTGGTCCCGACATAGAGGGATATGAACGCTGGCTGCGTGAGAATAACAATATTAGCCCCCTCTACCGACCTGAAAAGCCGGGTTCGTACGCAATGCCAACGTCGACGAATGATGAGAGTGCTTGAAGCCGTTACAGCTTACCTACGCGCGACCTTCTGGCTCGAGAAATAGGCAACGTTGGACTGATCGACACTCTCCGAACCAAGGAGCGGGCCCGGAGATCACAACCTGCCTTCACAGCCCTCGTCTGGCTGCTCTATGCGCTGGCTGTTGTTTCGCAAAACAAGTAGCTGTAAGCGCGTGTTGTGGTCTATAGCGGCAGGCTAGCCGCACCAAACATTCGTACGCTTTCCCGCATGCCCTCTCCAAAGCGGAACTTCCGCTTTCGGCCAAGCGCGACCAATCGTCCAGCGACCCTGATCTTGACCCTTCTGAATCCGGCAAGGAAGGCAAGGCCTGCTTCTTCAAAAAAGCAGCAAAAACTCTGGTCTTGCTTTCGCGGAGGTTTCTGCAGCGCGCGACAGCGGAGACAAAAGTTTTTTGGTTCTTTTTTTCAAAAAAGAACCGCTTGCCTAGCCTTGCCGCCGGTCGACGTTCCAGGCCGCTGGTGCGAGCCAGGCGCCCCGCCTATCATCCCGCGACCAATGGACACCCCTGCCCCGCCATGAGCCTGACCGCAGAGCGCCCGGCCACCCAGCTCCACGCGCTGCGCCAGATCGAGCGCAAGCTGCTGTGGCTGTCGGCCTGGACCATCCACAACGCCAACCACCTGCGGCCCAACCGCGACGGGCTGAAGGTGGGCGGCCACCAGGCGAGCTGTGCGTCGGTGATCTCCATCATCACCGCGCTGTTTTTTGCCAGGCTGCGGCCGCAGGACCGGGTGGCGGTCAAGCCGCACGCCTCGCCGGTGTTTCATGCGGCGAACTACCTGCTCGGGCGGCAGAGTGTGGCGCAGATGGAGGGGCTGCGGCGGTTCGGGGGCGCGCAGGCCTACCCGAGCCGGGTGAAGGACGGGCCGGAGGTGGATTTCTCCACCGGGTCGGTGGGGCTGGGGGTGGCGGCGACCAGTTTTGCGGCGCTGATCCAGGATTACGTGCGGCTGCACGGGCTGCTGCCGGAGGGGTTGGCGCCGGGGCGGCACATCGCGATTGCCGGGGACGCGGAACTCGACGAGGGCAACATCTACGAGGCGCTGCTGGAGGGGTGGAAGCACGACGTCCGCAACGTCTGGTGGATCGTCGATTACAACCGCCAAAGCCTGGATTCGGTGGTGCAGGACCGGCTGTTCGGGCGGTTCGAAGGGCTGTTCGGCGACATGGGCTGGAACGTGGTGCGGCTGAAGCACGGGCGGCTGCAGGAGGCGGCGTTCGCACGGCCGGGCGGCGAGGCGCTGCGGCGCTGGATCGACGATTGTCCGAACAGCCTTTACGCGTCGCTGACGTTCCAGGGCGGCGAGGCGTGGCGGACGGCGCTGCTGGCCGACCTGGGGCGCAGCGCGGAGCTGCGGGCGATCATCGACCCGCTGGGCGACGCCGAGCTGGCGGCGCTGATGACCAACCTCGGCGGCCACGACATCGAGGCGATATTGGACGCGCTGTCCGAGGCAGAGGCGGACGACCGGCCGACCTGCTTCATCGCCTACACCATCAAGGGGATGGGGCTGCCGTTCGCCGGCCACAAGGACAACCATTCCGGGCTGATGACCCGCGAGCAGATGCAGGCGTTCCGCGAGGCCATGGGCATCCGGCCCGGTCACGAGTGGGATCTGGCCGAGGGGCTCGACCTGTCTGCGGACGAGCTGCGGGATTTCGTGGGCTCGGTGCCGTTTGCGGTGCCGCTCACGCCGCGTGGCCGGGTGTTTTCGCCGCCGCCGGTGCCCCTGCCCGCCACCGTGCCGCTGGGCAAGCTGGCCGGGCGCACGCTGTCCACGCAGACGGGGTTCGGCGAGATACTGGGGGAGATCGGGCGGGCCGAGGGGCCGTGGCGGGAGGCGGCGAGCCGGATGCTGACGACCAGCCCGGACGTCACCGTGAGCACCAGCCTGGGGCCGTGGGTGAACCGGCGCGGGCTGTTCGATAGGCACACGCGCAACGACGTGTTCCGCGACACCAAGGTGGCCAGCATGCAGCGCTGGGGGATGAGCCCGTCCGGCCAGCACATCGAGCTGGGGATCGCCGAGCAGAATTTGTTCCTGCTGCTGGGGGCGGCGGGGCTGAGCCATGCGACGTGCGGGGCGCGGCTGCTGCCGATCGGGACGGTGTACGACCCGTTCGTCAACCGCGGGCTCGATGCGCTGATCTACGCCTGCTACCAGGACGCGCGGTTTTTGCTGGTTTCCACGCCGTCGGGCATCAGCCTGGCGCCGGAGGGGGGGCAGCACCAGTCGGTGAACACGCCGCTGATCGGCATGGCGGCGGACAGGCTGGCGGCCTACGAGCCGGCCTACGTGGACGAGCTGGCAGTGCTGCTGCGCTGGGCGCTGGCGCACATGCAGGCACCGGACGGGTCGGCGGTGTGGCTGCGGCTGTCGACCAGGGCGCTGCCGCATCGGGCGCGGGTGCTCGACGAGGCGGCGGTGATCGCCGGGGCGCACTGGGTGGTGCGGCCCGGGCAGGGCTCGGCTTTGGCGCTGGCGTATCAGGGGCCGGTGGCGGCGGAGGCGGAGGCGGCGTTCGAGGTGGTGCGCGAGGAGGTGCCGGATGCGGGGCTGCTGGCGGTGACCAGCCCGGACCGGCTGCATGCGGGCTGGCTGGCGGCGGGGCGGGCGCGGCGTAGCGGTTCGGCGGTGCCTAGCCACATCGAGGAGGTGCTGTCGCCGATGGCGCCGGGCAGCGCGCTGGTGACGATACTGGACGGCCATCCGGCAGCGCTGGCCTGGCTGGGCGCGGTGCGTGGCCAGCGCGTGGTGCCGCTGGGGGTGGACCGGTTCGGGCAGAGCGGTGACATCACCGATCTGTACCGGGAGTACGGGTTGGATCAGGATGCAATCCTAGGGGCGTGCGCGCAGGCGCTGCTGGGGTAAACACGCAAGCGGTTGTCTGCCGAGTGGCCGTTTGAAAGGCCGCCCTGCTGGCTGTCCGGCGTGGTGCCATGCAGCAGAATGCGGTTGCAGGGCGTTTTGGCACGGTGGCCACGAGGGGGGTTGGCCTGTTCGCTCGGACCGATGGCGCGGGCGAGCCGATCCGCGCGCCGGTGCTCAGTGCCTACGCCGGCATCGCAATGCCGAGTTTTACAACGGATTGCCGAGAGGAACCGAACGTCTCGTCCGGTGCGCTTGGATAAGGCGTGTAGGTCGGTCTTGCACGGCGACCGGAGTTCGCGACCTATTTGGAGGTGCGCAGGTCCAGTAGGCGGAATTGTGCGGCAACCAGCCACTCCACCAGGCGCATGCGTTCGGCTTCGGAAAAGGCGACGCGTTTGCGCAACGTCATCTCCTCGAACGTGTCGAGCAGTTCCTTGGCGATTTCGAACTCGCGGTTCTCGCAGGCGAGCTCGTAGGCGACCATGATCTCGCCGTGCAGCCTGGTGCCAAGGCAAAGCGACTGACGCAGCCGGCCACGCAACATAATCGCGCCCGTAGGAAATTGCGCAACGGAACTCGGCCTGTTCATTCCCGCCTCTCGGGTTAACCCGACCGATACGGTTGCAATGCGGAAGCGGATGCACGCGGGCTATCACGGAAGCGTGAGTTACGGCGCGGCGGAGCGGACGGGCCGGCCGGGTCCAGCTTCGTGTGGGAACGCGCCGCCTCCGGGCGCTTTCGGCCAGCATGCCATCGGGAGCAGCAGTCATGAGCCAGAGCCTAGCCTTGCCGGAACGCGCGCGGACGCGTCAGGGCTCCAAGCCGTCGGGACCCGGGTGGAACACCGGGCAGGCCGTGGCCATCAGCCTGGTTGCGGTGCTGGCGGCAGGCCTGGCCGGCGCCAGCCAGGGGCCGCAGCGTCCCGCCACGGCGGCCTGGTATGCCAGCCTGCGCAAGCCGGCGATCACGCCGCCGGGCGCAGTGATCGGGGCCACCTGGGGCGTGCTGGAGGTGCTGATGTGCCTGACAGGCGCGCGGCTGATGCATGCGCCGGCAAGCAGGAACCGCAACGGGGCGCTGGCGGGCTGGTGGGGCGTGGTGGCCGGGCTGGGCGGGTTTCAGGCGGTGTTCTTCGGGGCGCGGCGGACGGGCGCGGGCACGGTAGTCTCGGGCGCCATGCTGGCGGCGTGTGCCGGGTGCATCGCCTTTGCCGCGCGGACCGACCGGCTGGCGGCCGGAGCGATGACGCCGCTGGCGGCGTGGCTGACGTTTGCGACGGGGCTTTCGGCGGATGTGTGGCGGCGGAACCGGGGCAGAGGAAAGATAGCAGGCGGTTCTGTTTTGAAGAAAAGAACCAAAAAACTTTTGTTTTCTTGAGTTCGCGTTTGATGAAGAGTCCGCGACAGCCGCGGTAAAAGTTTTTTGCTGCTTTTTTTCAAAAAAGCAGGCCTTGCTTTCTGCAAACGCAACCCCGCAAGACGCGTTGGCCTGGCAACACCGGACCGGAGCCGTCATATGTTGCGCTACGCTATCATCTTCGCCCTCATATCGCTGGTTGCCGGCGTGCTCGGCTTCAGCGGCATCTCGCAGGCGACGGCCGGCATCGCGAAGATATTCTTCTTCATCGCGATCGCCATATTCCTGCTGTTCGTGATCCTGGTGATCACCGGCATCAACCTCACTACCTGAATGGTGTGCGACGGGCGCTGGCGGGACTTGGCCGCCGCGCCTATCTACCCGGGATGAGTGAGGACGAAGCAGCACCGGCCCTGGTGCGGCGAAACATCGAACGCGTGCTGCGGCTTGAGGAGCATGCGTCCCGCAGCAGGGGGCCGATCGAGACGGTCACCGACATGGCCGGTCGGTTTGTCGGCACGCTTGCTTTCGTGTGTGTGCAGTTGCTGTTGATTGGCGGCTGGATCGCATGGAACAGCGGTGTGGTGTCGGGGCTCGTGCCGTTCGACCGGTTTCCGTTCAACCTGCTGTCCGCGGTGATGTCGGCCGAGGCGGTCGTGTTGAGCGCGTTCGTGCTGATGAAGCAGAACCGCATGTCGTCCATCGCCGACCGGCGCGACCACCTGGACCTCCAGGTGAACCTGATGGCGGAACAGGAATCCTCGATCATCATCCAGATGCTGGACCGGATCAGCCGCAAGCTGGAGATTACGCAGGATGGCCGCGAGGAGGCGATGGAGCTCAGCAACACGTCGACGCTGGACCACCTCGTGGAACAACTGCACGCGCGCTTCCCCGACACGGAAGGCGAACTCCCCAAAGCCGAGCGAGATGCCTCCGGCTAAGTCCGCGACAGCCATCGCGAGAGCTGTTTGGTTCGTTTTTGCAAGAAAGAAAGCCTTGCTTAAGCCTTGGCAGTGACGACAAGCGGCTCGCAAGGCTGGCAATACCTCCAACCCTGGTCGTGCAGTTCGTCGCCGGTGAACCGGGTGCCCGGCAGGAACACGCTGCGCCACTCGCCCCCGACCCAGCGCCATAGCTCGCAGGTGGTCCGCGAGGGCATGCTGCCCGGAGCAAAGGCGAGCCAGTGGAACTCGAACCGCTGCTGGTCTGCGGTAGGCATGCAGGTGACGGCGCCGAGCGGCAGAAACTGGGTGAACTGGCCTTGGGCCGGTTCGAGGCCGGCGACGAGCTGCAACGACGGATTCATCTTCAACGACCTGCCTGCGGGGACAGCATCCTAACCCGGAGGCTGGCAAACCAGACACGTTCGGTTTTATCACGATTTCGGTACGCATCTGTCGGCTGCGTCGGCGCTGCGCTGTTTCGTGGCGCGGACCTGCGGCACCATCTTCCGCCACGACGGGCGCATGTCCGGGTTTGGGGAGAGATACCATGCGGTTGGGCTGGCTGGGTTTGAGCATGTGTGCCGCGTTGTGCGGCTGTGCGGCCGGCAGCGGCGTGATCCCGGTGGGGCCGGACACCTACACGCTGTCCGAGTTGCGGGCGCCGGCGGCGGGTGGCGGGCCGGCGGCGCGCCAGGCGGCGGTGAGCAGGTCCGCGGCGTTCTGCCGGGCGCAGGGGCGCGCGGTGGTGCCGCTGGAGCTGCGGCCGGATGGCGACCCGATGACGCCTTACTGGCCGACGGCCTTCGACGCTACGTTCAGGTGTGCGGCGGTAGGTGATCCGGCGGTGGCGACGCAGCGGCAGTAAGCAAGCAAGCGTTCTTTTTTGAAAAAAAAAAACCAAAAAACTTTTGACTCCGCTGTCGCGCGCTCACAGGAAAAATCCGCGACAGCGGAAGCAAAAGCTTTTTGCTTCTTTTTCTCGAAAAAGAAGACCTTGCTTGCTTTCGCTGCGCTGCGACACCTTCCCGGTTGCAGTCGACCGCCCAAAGCCTCAGAACACCCGGCCACTACACGCGAGCCTGACCGTTGCCCGTCCCGTTCTCCTCCGAGGATCTCGGCCGCATCTTCGAGGGCCGCACGCTGACGCGCGGCCGCAGCCTGGTGCTGATCGGCGCCGTGGAGGTCTCGCTGGAGGGCGAGACGATCACCGGCGTGGTCGAGGACAAGGGGGTGCGGCGCACCGCGCGGATGATACCCGCGGCGATGGGCCGTCGCGTGGTGTTCGAGAACCGCTGCAGCTGCCGGCTGGTGAACTGCCCGCATTTGGCGGCGACCGCGTTCGCGGCGCTGGACCGGTTTCCGACGCTGCGGCGCGTGGACCAGGCGAGCTTCATGGACGGCCTGCAGGCGCCGCCGGCCGCCGAGAAGCAGAAGCTGCTGGTGAATTTGGAGCCGGGGATACCGCCGGAGGCATGCTTCGTGTCGTTGAGCCTGGTGGGGGAGCGGACGTCGCGCATCGAGGCGACGACGCCGGCCAGCATCATCGCCGACGCGGCTGCGAGCGATGCGGCCAAGGCGCTGGCGCACCTGCTGGGCGGTGGGGAGACCAGCCGCACCGGGCTGGCGCCGGCCTCGGTGGCGCCGTTGGTGGCAGCCCTGCTGCGGGTGGAGAACGCGCGGTGGTCGGCGACGGGAAAGCGGCTGATGGCGGGGCCGGAGCGGGTGTTCGACGCCGACCAGCCTCCAAGGCTGCCGGCACGCTCGGCGGTGCTGCTGGGCGATACCGGGCCCTGGTACGTGGATGGTGCCACCGGAGCGGTGGGGCGGGTGAAGCTGCGGCCGAAGCGGCCGGAGCCGCCGCCGCCGATCACGCCGCGGCCGAAGCTGGGACGGCAACGCGGGGTCTCGACGCTGCCGACGACAGAGAGCGAACGGGCGATCGTGGAACGGCCGGTGACGCCGGTGATGCGGATGCAGCGGATGCGGGCGCCGGACGATTTCGGCCGGCTGGTGCTGATGGACGCGCTGATTTTGGATTTCGACTACGGCGGCACGCTGAGCGATGGCGACGACGAGCGGCAGTTCGTCCGCGTGATGGGGCCCAGTGGCTCGAGCTTCGTGCGGCGCAACGTGGAGGCGGAGGCGGCGGCGCTGGAGAGCCTGCGGCAGGACGGCTTCACCCAGATGCGGGTGGGCGACGGCAAGTCCGCGCGCGGGCGGCGGGTGTTCGTGTTCCGTGGGGAGGACGCGGGGGAGCGGTGGCACCACTTCGTGGCGCAGCGGGTGCCGGAGCTGGAGTCGCTCGGTTTCCGCAGCCTGATCGACCGCGATTTCGGGCCGCGCATGGTGCAGAAGGTTGGCGAGTGGGACCTGCGCATCACCGATGTTGCGGTGAGTGCGGAGACGCCGGGCAACTTCTCGATGGATTTCGGCATCGAGGTGGACGGGGTGCGCATTGCGCTGCTGCCGGTGCTGAGCAACCTGCTGGCGCGCGGCGGGATGGAGGCGGCGCAGATCGTCGGCGACGATTTGATCACCACGCTGGAGGACGGCCGCGTGGTGCGGCTGCCGGCAGAGCGGATACGCCGGATGCTGGGCATCATGGGCGACCTGATCGAGGCGGCGGAGACGCGCGAGGACACCATCGTGCTGCCGCAGGCCGAGGCGGCGACCGTGATCGAGCTGGAGCAGCTGCTGCTGACGCGCTGGCAGGATGCCGGCAAGATCAAGGCCTACACGGAGCGGTTCCGCGGCGACCCGGAGATACCGGTGAGCATCGTGCCGCCGGAGTTCCACGGCGATTTGCGGCCCTACCAGCAGCAGGGCGTGGACTGGCTGCAGCATTTGATGGCGAGCAAGCTGGGCGCGTTCCTGGCCGACGACATGGGGTTGGGCAAGACGGCGCAAACGATAGCGCACATCACCGTGGAGCATGCGAGCGGGCGGATGAAGCATCCGGCGCTGATCGTGGTGCCGACGAGCCTGATTGCGAACTGGACGAGCGAGTTGGGCAAGTTCGCGCCCGGGCTGCGCGTGGTGGTGCTGCACGGCATGGACCGCCACCGCAAGCGCGAGGAGATGGACCGCTTCGACGTGGTGGTGACCACGTACACGGTGCTGACTCGCGACATTCTGGAGATGAAGACGTTCGACTGGCACGTCGTGGTGCTGGACGAGGCGCAGGCGATCAAGACGCCGGATGCCAAGGCGACCAAGGCGGTGGCACAGTTGGACGCGGCGCAGCGGATATGCCTGTCGGGCACGCCGATCGAGAACAACCTCGACGAGCTGTGGTCGCAGTTCGCGTTCCTGATGCCGGGGCTGCTGGGGGACCGGCGCGGGTTCACCAAGCGGTTCCGCACGCCGATCGAAAAGGCCGGCGACCAGGTGCGCCGCGTGCAGCTGGTGCGGCGGATCAAGCCGTTCATCATGCGGCGCACGAAGAGCGAGGTGGCGACAGAGCTGCCGCCGAAGCACACGATATTGCGGCGGATCACCTTGGCGCCGGACCAGCGCGAGTTGTACGAGACGATACGGGCGACGATGTACGAAAAGGTGCGCGAACAGGTGGCAGAGCGCAGCCTGGCGCAGAGCCGGATCGTGGTGCTGGACGCGCTGCTGAAGCTGCGGCAGGCGTGTTGCGATCCGCGGCTGGTGAAGCTGCGGTCGGCGCGCGAGATCGAGACGTCGAGCAAGCTGGACGATCTGCTGGAGATGCTGACGGAGATGATCTCCGAGGGGCGGCGGATATTGCTGTTCAGCCAGTTCACGTCGATGCTCGATCTGATCAAGCCGCGGTTGCGCGAGGTGGACATACCCTTCGTGGAACTGCGTGGTGACACCACGGACCGTGGCGAGCCGGTGCGCAGCTTCGAGGCGCTGGAGGTGCCGCTGTTCCTGATTAGCCTGAAGGCCGGCGGGCGCGGGCTGAACCTGACCAGTGCGGACACGGTGATCCATTACGATCCGTGGTGGAACCCGGCGGTGGAGGATCAGGCTTCGGACCGGGCGCACCGGATCGGGCAGACGAAGTCGGTGTTCGTCTACAAGCTGATCGCGGCGGATACTGTCGAGGAGCGGATACTGGAGCTGCAGGCGCGCAAGGCGGAGCTGGCGGCGATTGCGTTCAGCGAGGGTGATGAAGGGGAGCGCGAGAGCGTGGGCGCGCTGGATGCGGGGGATATCGAGTTTTTGTTTGGCAACGGGGAGAGTGCGGAGCGGGAGGCGGCTTAGGCAAGGCAAGCAAGCAGTCCTTTTTTGAAAAAAAGGACCAAAAAACTTTTGCTCTCCTGGCTGCGGTAGCGGCCGTGCATTTACGGATGGGTGAGGGCGACGGAACGAGCGCAGGGAAGGAATTTTTTGCCTTCCTTATCGTTGTTGAGATGCCAACGGACTTGCCAGCCACGCTCAAGGTCAGCGTCACGATTGTTTGAAGTGACATTGCATGGGGGCGAGCCCACCGTTTCGGTGTCGATCATGCGCTGGCTTGGGATCTTTCGTTTGGGAAGGAGAGTTGAAGGTGGCAGGACTTAAAAGTCTCTTCTTGGTCGTTCCGCTTCTAGGTGGGTGCGCGGGGACGACGGTCGCATCGCATACCAGCACGTCAGACGTTGCTTGTATCGGCCAGCTTTACGATCTTCCGGGCCGGACCGAACCCTTCCAGGTTGCCGCTGCATACTGTGCGCCGCATAGGCCGTTGAACCTGACCGGGGCGCGTTATTACCAGACGCTCGCGAGCACGTTGAACATCCCTTACGTCTCACACGACAAGCCGGGGAGCGACGTGATCTATTTGACGGGAAGCCGGATTGCGCAGCCGACCGACGAGCCTGCGCCGCCCGAACTCGGCATCAACTAGGTTGGCGAAAGGCGGCGCGGACTTGCCGCGCCGTCGGACATGCATGTTTCTGGCCGGCAGGGCAGTCGCGCTTTGTTTTGTGCTCGGCATTGCGCTTCAGGCGGGTGCGACCTGCACGTTGCAGGCGGTGGCGGTCCTGCGGTTGAAGGTCGTCGACGGGCACCCTGTGTTTGCCGCCGACGTCAACGGCAGGCAGGCCAACCTCGTGCTGGACACTGGGTCTACCGCGACGAGCCTGGGTATCATGTCGGCGTCCAAGTTGGGCGTGACTTTGAACCTGCTGGAATCTGAAAGCATCGGCATAGGCGGAAGCGAACACGCCTATAAGGGTGTCATCGGGCACATGCGTGTGGCCTCGATGGACCTGGACGGTCTGGTCGTCGGCGGAACGCAGGCGGCGGGCGCATCCGGCTTCGACGGGCTATTTGGCATGGAGGCCTTGGCGGATTACGACCTGGATCTGGACTTGATTGGTCAGCACGCGATTGTTTACGAAGCGGGCGGTGGTTGTGCGACCCCAACCGTGTCGATGGGGCAGCCGCTCTATCAGGTGCCGTTGGAATACAGCAAGGGCAACCTGCAGGCCGAAGTAGACGTTTCGATTGAGGACAGGCGTTTTCGCGCGTTGATCGACAGTGGGGCGCCGACCACTTTCATGTTCCGGCGCGCGGCTTCGCGTCTGGGTCTCGACCTGTCGGTGTTGAAGTCGGCGAACACGCATTCCAGCCGGGGTATCGGCGCTTTTCCGGTGAGATCGTTTACGCACGTGTTTCGGACTGTGGCTCTCGGCAGGCTGGTCCTGCATGATTTCCCTATGGAGGTCATCGATCAACCAGGTTTCGGGGTTGACCGCGTGCACGTTGGTTCGTTGTTGCCGGACGAGAGCAGGGGCGAGGCTGGGGGTGAGGATCTGGTGCTCGGCGCGGACATGATGCAGGTAGTGCACATGTGGATATCGCACTCGTCTCAGAGTCTCATCCTGCAGTATCCGCCTCGGCCTTCTGTGTTGCCGCATTAGGTAAGGCAAGACAGCAAGGCCTTCTTTTCTGAAGAAAGAAAGCAAAAGACTTTTGGTCCTGCTGTCGCGATGGTTCTGCAGGGTGTAACCAAGAACAAAAAGTTTTTTGGTTCTTTTTTTCAAAAAAGAACTGCTTTCTTGCTTACTGATACAGCCAAACCACCCAAACCCCCGCCGCAAGAAACGGCCCGAACGGCACCCGCTCCGACGGGTCCGGCCGCCCGCGCCGCAGCGCCCAGGCCAGCCCCCCCAGCGCCGCGGTCAGCATCACCGCCGGCAGACCGGCCAGCCCCACCCAGGCGCCGCCGGCGGCCAGCAGTTTGGCGTCGCCCATGCCGAGCCCTTCGCGGCCGCGTAGCCGGCGGTAGGCCAACGCCAGTGCCCAGAAGGCGGTGTAGCCGGTGGCCGCGCCGAACGCGCGCTGGGTGAGCGCGTCCGGCTCCAGCCACAGCGCTTCGGCGAGGCCGGCGAGGATCAGCGGGAGGGTGAGCGCGTCCGGCAGGCGGAGAGTGAGCGCGTCGATCCAGGCCAGCGTCAGCAGCGTCCAGCCGAGCGCGCAGCCGGCCCAGAGCAGCGCTGCGTCCGCGCCTGTGGTGGCGGCCCAGAGGGCTACGGCGAGGGCGGCGAGTTCGACCCATACGTGGAACCGGGCGATCGATGCGGCGCACCAGCGGCAGCGTCCGCGCAGGGCGAGGAAGCTGGCGATCGGCACGAGCTCGGCGGGGCCGAGGGCGTGGCCGCAGGACGGGCAGGCGGAGCGGCCTACTACGACCCCCTGCCCGGCCGGCAGTCGGGCGATCAGCACGCCGCAGAAACTGCCCGCGAAGGGGGCGGCCAGCACCGGCCACAGCACGCCGGTGCGAATCCATCCGTTGATTAACTCGACCGCGCCCACCATTGCCCTGCACACTGTGTCTGTGCGGGGTCACATAGACTGCGTGCGGCGGACAGGCGACGTGCCTGAGACTAACCGGTCGGATGTTGACCCAAAGTAAGCAAGCAGTCCTTTTTTGAAAAAAAGGACCAAAAAACTTTTGACTTCGCTGTCGCGCGCTTGCCGGAAAGAACGGCGACAGCGGAGTCAAAAGTTTTTTGCTTCTTTTTTTCAAAAAAGAAGGCCTTGCTTGCTTCGAAACGGTCCATCTCGAAGCCCGCTTGGTATAAGTAGCTGGATGGGAGTTCTCGGCGCATGACGGTTTCGGTCATCAACCTGCGGGCGGGCGAGCTGGGCAAGGTGTCCCAGACCACGTCGGCCCTGGACATGCAGGTGAACCTGCTGGCCGACATCCTGTTGCGGCAGGGCCAGTGCGACACCCAGACCATCGAGCGCGGCCGGCGCGTGGCCACCGAGACCGGGCAGCGGCTGGACCTGGTGCTGATCCAGTTGGGCCTGGTGACCGAGCGCGGGCTGGCCGAGGCGTACGCCACCCTGCTGGGGGCCAAGCTGGCCGGCCCTGCCCGCTTCCCCGCGGCGCCGCTGTTCCCCGACCGGCTGCAGCCGAAGTTCCTGCGCACGGCGCGGGCCTGCCCGTTGGCGGTGGAGGACGACACGCTGGTGCTGGGTGTGGCAGACGCGCTGGACGATTTCACGCCGGCGGCGGTGGCCGCGGCGACGCGGTTGCCGGTGCGGCTCGAGATTGCGGTGCCGATCGAGCTGGAGGCGGCGTTCGGGCGGCTTTACCCGGAAGGTGACGCGGCGGAGAGCGAGCACGCCGGCGAGGGCGGCGCGGGCCTGGAGGAGGACGCCGAGCGGCTGAAGGACCTGGCCAGCGAGGCGCCGGTGATCCGGCTGGTCAACCAGATCATCGGCCGCGCGGTGGAGACCCACGCGAGCGACATCCACGTGGAACCCTTCGAGGACCGGCTGCGGGTGCGCTACCGATACGACGGCGTGCTGCACGAGGCCGACAGCCCGGGCGCACGGATGGCGCCGGCGATCATCAGCCGTATCAAGATCATGGCCAAGCTGGACATCGCCGAGCGGCGGCTGCCGCAGGACGGGCGCATCAAGCTGGCGGTGCGCGGCACCGAGATCGACTTCCGCGTTTCGACCATTCCCTCATTGTACGGGGAGAAGGTGGTGCTGCGCGTGCTGGACCGCAGTTCGGTGACGTTCGACTACGTCAAGCTGGGGCTGCCGGCCGGCGTGGTGGCGCAGTGGACCCGCGCGCTAGAGCTGCCCAACGGGATACTGCTGGTGACCGGGCCCACCGGCTCGGGCAAGACGACCACGCTTTACACCGGGCTGACGGCGATCAACGCGGTCAGCCGCAACATCGTCACCGTGGAAGACCCGATCGAGTACCAGCTCAACGGCATCAACCAGATCCAGACCAAGCCGCAGATCGGGCTGACGTTTGCCGCCCTGCTGCGCTCGATTTTGCGGCAGGACCCCGACGTGATCATGGTAGGCGAGGTGCGCGACCTTGAGACGGCGCAGATCGCCGTGCAGGCTGCGCTGACCGGGCACCTGGTGCTGTCCACGCTGCACACCAACTCGGCGGCGGCGACCATCACCCGGCTGCGCGACATGGGGCTGGAAGACTACCTGCTGACGGCGGTGCTGCGCGGCGTGCTAGCGCAGCGGCTGGTGCGCCGGCTGTGCGACCACTGCAAGCGCGAGGCGGACGCGCCGCCGGAACTGGTGACGCGGTTCGGGTTGGACCGGTATAGTAACGGGCAACGGATGAGCCTGTGGCACCCGGTTGGCTGCGCGCAGTGCCGCAGCACGGGGTACCGCGGGCGGCAGGCGATTGCGGAGTTCCTGCAGCCAACGCCGGAGATCGAGCATCTGATCTTTTCCAAGGCGGATCAGAATGAGATCGAGCGTGCGGCGGTGACGGCGGGAATGGTGACGATGTTCAATGCGGGGTTGGAGGCGGCTTTGGCGGGAACGACGACGATCGAGGAAGTGGTGCGTAGTATTAGGGCTGAGGCGTGAGGCAAGAAAGCAAGCGCTTCTTTTTTGAAAAAAAGAAGCAAAAAACTTTTGTCTCTGGGGGTCCTGCACTTGGCCGGCGTACGCTCCTGGCGGGCTTGGCAGCTGTAGGGCTGGCACCGGCCGCGTTCGCGGCGGACGACACTTATACGGCGGATCGGTTCACCGTCACGACGAGCGGCGCGGGACCGGACGTGATTTTTGTGCCGGGGCTGGGCTGCTCGGCAGACGTCTGGAACGCGGCGGTGGCGGGGCTTGGTGGGCGGTATCGCGTCCACCTGGTGCAGATCGCGGGCTTTGCCGGCGCGCCGGTGCGCGGTAACGCGGCCGGCGACGTTTGCGCGGGCGTGGCGGACGGGCTGGCGGCCTACATTACTGCGCAGAAACTGAACCGGCCGGCGCTGGTCGGACACTCGATGGGCGGCACCATCGGGCTGATGCTGGCTGAGCGGCACCCCGAGGCGCTGGGACGCCTGATGGTGGTGGACATGCTGCCAAACCTCGCACTCGTCATGCTGCCGCCGAACGCGCCGCCTGGCACGGTGCACAGCTTCGCCAACGCCGTCGGCGGCGGCATGGAACACGCCGATGCGGCCAGCTACCGCCAGTCGGTGGATCGCAGCCTTTCCAGCATGATCCTGACCGCGTCCGCGCGGCCGGAAATCACCCGGCAGAACCTCGCCAGCGACCACGGCGTGGCCGGCCGTTCGATGCGGGAAATTATTGAGAGCGACCTCACCCCGGGGCTGGCGAAGATCACGATTCCTGTCACCGTGCTCTACGCCTGGAACAGCCACGCGCCGTACAGCGCGGCGCAGGCGGATTTCCTGTATCGCAACGCGTATGCCGGGCTGCACGGCGCGAAGCTCGTGCGCGTCGACGACAGCGCGCACTTCGTCATGATCGACCAGCCGGCGAAGTTTGCAGCCGCGCTCGGTAGTTTTCTCGCCTGATGCGCTCGAACCTTTGCCAAGGTAAGGCAAGCAAGCGGTTGTTTTTCGAGAAAAAGAACCAAAAGGCTTTTCTTCCTGGCGCTGGTGAAAATTGGTGTTTCAGCTGTCCGCGACAGCCGGGACGAAAGCTCTTTGCTTCTTTTTCTCGAAAAAGAAGCGCTTTTCTTTTGCTTTGCATCGGCTGATGCCGAGCTTCCGCTACACCGCCATCACGCCCACCGGAGAGACCGCTACCGGCCTGATGGAAGCGCCCACCGAACAGGCGGTGATCGACATCCTGCGCCGCCAGGGCAGCCTGCCGATGCGCGCCGAACCTGCCGATGGGCGCAGCGGCGTGTTGTCTTCGTTGCTGGGCGCGGAGTTCGGTGGTGCCAACCGTCTCTCCGGCCAGGACCTGGCCGAGATGACGCGCGAGCTGGCGGTGATGCTTGGCGCCGGACAGGACCTCGACCGCGCGCTGCGTTTTTTGGTGGATACGGCTGCGAAGAAACACGTCCGCGTCATCCTCACCCAGATACGCGACGCGGTGCGCGACGGCAGTCCGTTCGCCGCCGCGCTGACGCGGCATCCTGCGAGCTTTCCCAATTTGTACGTGGGGTTGATCCGCGCCGGCGAGGCCGGCGGCCAGTTGGCGCCGACGCTGGAGCGGATGGCCGAGCTGCTGGAAAAGCAGCGCGCGCTACGGTCAAGCGTGATCTCGTCGCTGATCTACCCGATCATCCTGCTGGTGGCGGGCATCGGCTCGATCGTGCTGCTGCTGACGCAGGTGCTGCCGCAATTCGTGCCGATGTTCGAGCAGGCCGGCGCCTCGCTGCCGCGGATGACGCAGATCGTCATCGGTTTGGGTGCTATCGTTTCTAATTACGGGCTATACTTGGCGGTTGTCTGCGTGGTGGTGTTCGTGGCCGTGCGCCAGGCGTTGGCACGGCCTGGCCCTAGGCTGTGGTGGGACCGCACGCTGCTGCGGTTGCCGATCGTGGGCACGCTGGCGCGCGAGGTGCTGGCCGCGCGCTTCGCCCGCACGCTTGGCACGCTGCTGCAGAACGGCGTGCCGCTGGTCTCCGCGTTGGGCATTGTTGCCGACGTGATCGGCAACACTGCGGCCGCGGCGGCGGTGCGCGCGGCGACGGAGAGTGCGAAGGGGGGCGCCGGGCTGTCGCGGCCGATGCAGCTATCCGGCATTTTCCCGACGCGCACTGTGTACCTGCTGCGGCTGGGCGAGGAGACGGCGCAACTGGGTGGCATGTCCTTGCGCGCGGCGGAAATACACGAGGAGCAGTCGCGCATCGGGATACAGCGGCTGACCGCGCTGCTGGTGCCGGTGCTGATTCTGACGATGGGCGTGGCAGTAGCGGGGATTGTGAGCTCGTTGTTGTTGGCGATGCTGAGCTTGAACGATCTGGCGCAGTAGGTGCGGGCGAGTCGCGCGAAAGGCAAGCAAGCGGTTCTTTTTTGAAGACAGGAACCAAAAACTTTCGTTCCCTTGAGGGCGCATTGCAGAAACCTCCGCGACAGCAGGGACAAAAGTTTTTCCCGAGGAGGGGAGAAACATTGCCTGGTGGCTGCGCCTGAAGGGGGTGCGCGACATCGTCTCGGGGTAGACCGTGCTTGCCTTGGTGGCGTGGGGCGGGTCTGGAGCGGTCGGCATCGTTCTCCTGGTCAAGGCGGTCACCCCTGTCTGCGACATGCTGCTGATTTTTGCTGCGAAAGGCTCGGCGCGAAGCGCGTTCGGGATACATGGCGTCACGGCGTTGGTGATGACGTTGGCGGCGATCCCTCTGATCACGGGGGCGCCGTGACAAGCTGTATGTTCTCCTGATCTGTTTCTCGTCGCGCTGTCGCGGACGTTCCTCAGACGGGTGCCCTAGAAAGCAAAAGTTTTTTGCTTCTTTTTTTCAAAAAAGAAGCGCTTGCTTGCGTGCCCTAAGTCAGATGCGCCAACCCCAGGTATTCCTGGCTCTGCATCTCCTCCAGCCGAGACGCCGTGCGCTCGAACGCCTGCGCCCCCTCCCCTCGCCGATACAGCGCGTCCGGCGCGGCGTCGGCGGAGGCGACCAGTTTCACCCGGTGGTCGTAAAGCGCGTCCACCAGCACGATGAAGCGGCGTGCCTCGTCGTAGTTGTCGGGTGAGAGGCGCGGCACCGCGTCCAGCACCAGCGCGTGGAAGTGGGTGGCCAGGGCGAGGTAGTCGCCGGCGCCCAGTGCCGCGCCGCACAGGGCGGCGAAGTCGAAGCGTGCCACGCCGGCGGCGGCCTGCGGGACGGCAAGCGTGCGGCCCATCACCAGCAGCCGTTGCGGTGCGGCAGGTTTGCCGCCGGTGAGCTGTCGGAACGCGGTGTCCAGTGCGGCTTCGGCGCGCGTGTTGGCCGGCACGTGCCACAGCGGCATGCCGCTCAGCCGGGCGCGGCGGTAGTCGCGTTCGCCTTGCAGCTCGAGGACTTCCAGCGAGGAGTCCAGCAGGTCGATAAAGGGCAGGAAGGCGTCGCGGCCTGGCTTGCCGCGGAAGAGGTCGCGCGGCGCGGTGTTGGACGTGGCGACGACGACTACGCCGCGCTCGAAAAGGGCGGCGAACAGGCGGCCGAGGATCATGGCGTCGGCGATGTCGTTGACCTGGAACTCGTCGAAGCAGAGCAGCGAGGCTTCGGCGGCGACCTGGTCGGCCAAGGGGGGGATCGGGTCGTCGGACGTGGGGTTGGCCTGGCGCCAGGCGTGGATGCGGGTGTGGGCTTCCTGCATGAAGCGGTGAAAGTGGACGCGGCGTTTGCGGGCGACCTGGGCGCAGTCGAAGAACAGGTCCATCAGCATGGATTTGCCGCGGCCGACGTCGCCGACGAGGTAGAGTCCGTTCGGCCGCGCGTCCGGGGCGCCTTCTGCCGGGCGGCGGCGCAGCAGGCGGCCCATCAGGCCGGCGCGGGCGGGTTGCGGCGGCGGGTCGTAGCCGCGCAGCTTCACCCAGAGGTCCTGCAGGCGTTCGGCGGCGAGGCGCTGCGCGTCGTCAGCGGCGAGCCTGCCGGACGCCACCTGGTCGCGCCACACCTGCAGCGGGCCGGACTGGGCGTGGGGTCCGGCGGGGGCGCCGGGGGATGCGGGCTGGGGCATGTGCCATGCGGCGATAGCCTGGCGGCACCCGGCGGACAACCGCGGGAGCGCTCCGTCGTTGCGGCGCCATCAACGTATCGCGAGGCTACATACTTCGGAAAGGGGCCGACGTTAAGCTTACATAAAACCGTTGACCGTGCCGACGAGGACACAATGCGCAGTTTCACCGCCTCCGTGATGGCCATCCTGCTTTCGACGATCTACGTGCCAGCAGGCCCTGCCGAGGCGGCTGGCGCACGCGTCGTGCACAAGGCGGTCACGACGCGGCAGCCGCAGACGCCGGGCTGCATGGACCATCGGAGCCTGATGTCGCACGTCGCCTACCTGCCGACGGCGACGGGGCCGGAGATGCGGTGCGGACGCCTGCTGTCCACCGATACGCTGCTGACGGTGCATCGCTGGGATCGCACCTGAGGCGCGCGAGACCGGCTTGCTAGCGGACGGTGCGTTGTGCATGTGACGCGCATGGACGCGATCTCCGACACCATCGACATCACGCTTCTCGACTACGCCGCGCTGGCCCGCACGGCGGTGTCGCACGATCCGTTCGCACACGTCGTTGTGCCCGACTTCGTGCCGCCGGACGCGCTGGCTCAGGTCTACGGCGAGCTGCCGCAACTCGATAAGGGCGGGTCGTTTCCGCCGGAAGCCCTGCGGTTGGGTCCAGCCGCCCGCGCGCTGATGCGGGAACTGGAGGGGGATACGCTGCGACGGGCGATCGCCGGCAAGTTCGGGCTGGACTTGGACGGGGCGCCGACGATGCTGACGATGCGGCTGGCGACGCGCGAGAAGGACGGGCAGATCCACACCGACTCGCACGCCAAGCGCGTGACCGTCCTGCTGTATCTGAACCCGCCCAACCCGTCCTTCACGCAGCAGGATGGCTGCCTGCGTCTGCTGCGCAGCGCTAACGACCTGGACGATTATGCGGTGGAGGTGCCGCCTGTACGCGGCACGCTGCTGGTGTTTCCGAACGGCGAGACGACCTGGCACGGGCACCGCACCTATGTGGGCCGCCGGCATTCCATACAGCTCAACTACATGCGCGACGATGGCCAGGCACGGTCCGAGTTGCGGCGCCACAAGGTGAGCGCGTTCCTGAAGCGGTTCGGCTAGCCACCAGGGCTGCCACCGGGACTTGTCTCGAAAAAGATTTAGGCAATTCTAAAAATCGGGACTTGATACGTTTTTCGAACATTGGTATGTATGCGTCAACGTAACGTAAGGACGCATCATGACCCTCGTTCATCAGGGAGCCGGCCTCTACCGCCTTGCTCGGTTGCCACTGGCTTTGGCGTGTGTGGCGGTGGCAGCCCTTGCTACGGCCGCTCCGGCCAAGGCGGACCTGCTCAACCTGGTCACCAACGGCAACTTCAACAACACAACCGCCTACTACACCTACAACGGTGTTCAGGTCGGCACGGAGACGTCGAACTCGAACCTCGCCTCCTGGCAGTTCACCGGTTGCAGTGCCAGCAACTGCGGCTTCTCGTTCCTGGCCAACAGCAACCTGGCTTCCACTGGCTGGTATGACCAGCAGGACGGTCACATCAGCACGCCCGGGACCAACCCCGGTGCTCTGCCCGTTGCCGGCAGCAACGCGTTCATGTCGGACGCGAACTACGAAACACAGTACATGTACCAGAGCATCGCGGGCCTGCACGTGGGCGACACCTACACGCTGAAGTTCTGGCAGGCGTCGTTCGAGCAGAGCGGCTACACCGGCGGTTTCACGTCGAGCTGGCAGGTCGGGCTGGGCAACGGCAGCAGCTTCAACGTTGCCAATTATGGCGTGCAGAACTCGTCCACCATGACGGTGGCGTCCGGCGGGGCGGCCGGCTGGACGCAGCAGACGCTCAGCTTCGTTGCCACCTCCACGAGCGAGCTGCTCGAGTTCTTCGCCACGGCGAGCAGCGGTGCACAGCCGCCGTTCCTGCTGCTGGACGGCGTGTCGCTGACCGACGCCACCAACCCGGTGAACGTGCCTGAACCCGCTACGCTGACGCTGACGGCGGCGGGCGTGCTGGGGTTGGTGGCGGCTCGCCGGCGCCGGCGCGCGAAGTAAGAAAGCAAGCAGTTCTTTTTTGAAAAAAAGGAGCAAAAAACTTTTGTTCGTTGGCTACGCGCTGCGGGGGGTTCCGCGACAGCTAGGACGAAAGTTTTTTGCTGCTTTTCTTCAAAAAAGCAGGCCTTGCTTATCTTCTGTAGGGTTGCGTAATTATAATAAGAACCGTAGTTTCGGGTAGCGCGGGACGGAAGAGCTCCCTTCCTGACCGGAGGCACGATGCAAGTCACAGACCTGGCCAAGCTTGCAGCCTACCTGGTGCTGGTGGTGGCGATCTTCGTGCCGCTGGAGCGGCTGTGCGCCGCGCGGCGCCAGCGGATATTGCGGGCGGCGTTCTGGACCGACCTTGGCTACTACGTCATCGGCGGGCTGTTGCCAAAGCTGCTGCTGATCCTGCCGCTCTCGGTGCTGGCGGCCGTCACCCACAAGCTCGTGCCTGCCGGCTACTACGCGCAGGTGGCGCACTTGCCGATGGTGGTGCGGCTCGTCGCCGCGCTGGTGGTGGGCGACGTGGGTTATTACTGGGGGCATCGCTGGATGCACGAGGTGCCGGTGCTGTGGCGCTTCCACGCCATCCACCACGCGGCGGAGGACATGGACTGGCTGGTGAACACCCGCTCGCACCCGCTCGACACGGTGTTCGGCCGGCTGTGCGGGCTGGCGCCGCTGTACCTGCTTGGCCTGGCGCAGCCGATGGCCGGGCGGCTGGACAGCGTGCCGCTGCTGTTCGCGCTGATCGGCAGCCTGTGGGGGTTCTTCATCCACGCCAACCTGCGCTGGCGGTTCGGTTGGCTGGAGCAGCTGGCGGCGACGCCGGCGTTTCACCACTGGCACCACACCAACGACGGGCCGGAGGTGATCAACCGCAACTACGCGGCCATGCTGCCTTGGGTGGACCGGTTGTTCGGGTCGTTCTACCTGCCAGGGCGCTTACCTGGGGTTTACGGCATCGACGCGAAATTGCCGGAGAGCCTGGGCGGGCAGTTGGTTTATCCGTTGGTGCCGGGGAAGAAGTGAAAGAAGCGGGGCTTTGACCTGCAGGAGTCATCGCGCGTTGTGCCGCTTGTCAATCTGGTCGCCACTCCCACGGAACCGGATCAGCAAGCGCCTGGAACTCGGTGCAACGCAGGCACGTTTTCACCGCGATCGATCAATCCAAAGCAGGTTCCCGAAGAGTGCTTTGATACAAGTATTCAAGGTTTTCTGCTGAGGCATTTGCCTTCAGGTCTGCCCATGCCCAGTCTTGGATGAATGCTGCCGAAGGCAAGACAATCCAACCATCGCTGTCGCCGACCGCCGTATAATCATTCGCCGCGACCGACAGAGCAGTCAGAGCGCATACTAAGCCGGCACGGTCGTCGTGGTTGGTGATCTCGGACAAGGCTCCGGCCAAGGTTCGGCCAGGCAACAAATGTCGTGTCAGTCTCTCAAGCTCCCCATTGCCAGCAAGGTACTTGAAGTAGGTATCGGAGCGATCTCCGCGCGTGGCAGTCACTGCCGAGGGGTCTGCCAGCATGACGCCGAGGAAACTACTCGGGAAAGCTTCGACAATAGCTAGATGATCGATCTGCACATGGTGCCTTGAGGCTTCTAGTCGTGCGCTTTTCACTACAACGGATGCGCACTCGTTCGCGGCAGCATTGAGTAATTTTCCAACAGGCGCGCTTGCCTGTCCCGGCTTGCCGATTCGTGAGCCCAGGCGCCGCGTCAACATGCGTTCGGCTACCCTATAATGGCCGATGACGTTGAAGCCGGCACGCAACGGACCATCCAGGCCGGCGGCCAGGAGTGGACTATCGCCCACGACAGCGTTGATGGTCGCGCATCGCTCGTCATGCGTCGCTCGAAAGCGACGGATATTCCAGCGGACAGAATGCTGGTCCCAATCAAGGCGGCACACTGCACTTGATCGTCTTGTAGGTGAAAAACCGACGTCAATGCCAAGGACAGAACCTGTCTGAGGCAGGTCTGAAGACGAAGTGTTTCGCGAGGTGTTCAACGGCAAAATCGAGCTGTCATTCATTTCCGCAAATCCCTACCAGGCATGAGTCCTGCCGCCCGAGTTGAAGGTTTCTCAGCCTTTAGCCTGGCCATAATGACCTGCTCATACATTTCTCTCGTCGAGAATGAGAGAGCCTAAGTGTTTTAGAGTTGCTGTCAGAAACGAAGCTTCGCTTTGTTGAGCTGATAAGCCGTATTTGCAGTCGAGATGTTCGAGCAACCAGGCTTTCGTCATTGCTGTCGCAGCACAGCCGGCGACGGGTGCGCAGGAGACAAAAGTTTTTTGGTTCTTTTTTTCAAAAAAGAACTGCTTGCCTTGCTTACTTCGCCCCAGGATGTGTCCTCCTCCAAACCTCCAGCAGCCGCCCCTCATCCACGCTCGTGTAACGCTGAGTCGTGGACAGGCTGGCGTGCCCGAGCAGATCCTGGATGGTGCGCAGATCTGCCCCGCCGGCCAGAAGGTGCGTGGCGAACGAGTGCCGTAACGCGTGCGGCGTCGCGTGTTCCGGCAGGCCGGCCTGGCGGCGGTAGTCGCGCAGGGTGCGCTGGGCGACGCCGGGGTTCAGGCGACCGCCGCGCACGCCAACGAACAGCGGCGCCGACGGGTCGGCCGACTGGGGGTGCAGGGCCAGCCAGGCTGCCACCGCATCGGCCACCGCCGGCAGCACCGGCACCACGCGTTGTTTGCCGCCCTTGCCGGTGACCAGAAGGGGGCGCTCGGCATGGGGCGCGTCGGCCACGCAGAGTGCCAGTGCCTCGGCGATGCGCAGGCCGCAGCCGTAGAGCAGGGTGAACAGGGCCACGTCGCGCGCCTGCACGACAGCGAGGTCGGATGCGTCGCCGATGTCGGTGGCGACCGAGAGCGCGTGGGCAGGGGCGAGCGCCCGCGGTGTGGTGGCGGGGATTTTGGGCGAGCCGACCAGGCCGGGGGAGAGGTTGCTGACGCCGTGGCGGCGGGCGAGGAAGCGGTAGAAGCTGCGCACCGCGGAGAGGTGGCGCGCGCGGGTGCGGTTGCCGCGGCCGGCGCCGGCCTCGTAGGCGAGCCAGGCGCGCAGGTCGGATTGGCGGAGGGCGGCGAGGTCGGCGAGCGTGAGATCGGCGCCTAGGTGGCCGGTCAGGAAGGTGAGCAGGAAGCCGAGGTCGCGGCGGTAGGCGGCGACGGTCAGCGGGGAGGCTCGGCGTTCGGCGGCGAGCCAGAGCAGGAAGTCTTCGGTGAGAATCGTGGCTTTCACGGGGAAGAAAGCAAGCGGTTCTTTTTTGAAAAAAAGCACCAAAAAACTTTTGCGCCCTGGGTAGCAGGCTGCAGAACGGTCCGCGACAGCGGGAGCAAAAGTTTTTTGCTTCTTTTTTTCAAAAAAGAAGGCCTTGCTTAGCGTTTGTTTGAAAAGCCGGCCTCATGAGCCGGCTGGCGTGGTTCGAGCACCGGAGCGGAATGGCCTCTACGGCCAAAAGCACCGCAACAGGAGAGCCGCGTCGGATGGCCACCCAGGGCGGCTTTGCAAACGGACACTCACACCGAGTAGTACATCTCGAACTCCACCGGATGCGGCGTGTGCTCAAACCGGTACACTTCCGTCCACTTCAGCGCGATGTAGCTCTCGATCTGGTCGCGGCTGAACACGTCGCCGGCCAGCAGGAACTCGTGGTCGGCCGCCAAGGCGCCGAGGGCTTCGCGCAGCGAGCCGCAGACGGTGGGGATGTCCTTCAGCTCCTCCGGCGGCAGGTCGTAGAGGTCCTTGTCCATCGGCTCGCCGGGGTGGATCTTGTTGCGGATGCCGTCTAGCCCGGCCATCAGCATGGCGGCGAAGGCGAGGTAGGGGTTCGCCGTGGGGTCGGGGAAGCGGACCTCGACGCGCTTGGCCTTAGGGTTGGTGGCGTAGGGGATGCGGCAGCTGGCAGAGCGGTTGCGCGCCGAGTAGGCCAGCAGCACCGGCGCCTCGAAGCCGGGGATCAGCCGCTTGTAGCTGTTGGTGCTGGGGTTGGTAAACGCGTTCAGCGCCTTGGCGTGCTTGATGATGCCGCCGATGTAGTGCAGCGCGGTCTCCGACAGGTCGGCGTAGGCGTTGCCGGCGAAGACCGGGCGGCCGTCCTTCCAGATGGACTGGTGCACGTGCATGCCGCTGCCGTTGTCGCCGTAGATCGGCTTAGGCATGAAGGTGGCGGTCTTGCCGTAGCTGTGGGCCACGTTGTGGACGCAGTATTTGTAGATCTGCATCTGGTCGGCCGAGGTCACAAGCGGGCCGAACTTGGTGCCGAGTTCGTGCTGGCTTTGCGCCACCTCGTGGTGGTGCTTCTCGATCGGCAGGCCCATCTCGCCCATCGCGGAGAGCATCTCGGCGCGCAGGTCGCTCTCGCTGTCGACCGGGGGGACGGGGAAGTAGCCGCCCTTGACCACCGGGCGGTGGCCCATGTTGCCCTCGGGGTAGTCTTTCATCGCGGCCTCGGGGCCCTCGATGCTGTCCACCTTGTAGGTGGCGTAGTTGCCGCCGGTGCCGAACTTCACGCTATCGAAGATGAAGAACTCGGCTTCCGGACCGAAGAAGGCGGTGTCGCCCACGCCGGAGGCGGCGACGTAGGCTTCGGCCTTCTTGGCGGTGCTGCGAGGGTCGCGGGCGTAGGCCTGGCCGGTGCTGGGCTCGATGATGTCGCAGAACAGGATCATGCTCGGCTTGGCGGCGAACGGGTCCATGACCGCGCTGGCGGGATCCGGCATCAGGATCATGTCGCTCTCGTTGATCGCCTTCCAGCCGGCGATGGACGAGCCGTCGAACATGATGCCGTCACGGAAGGCGTCCTCGTCGATGGTCGAGACGTGCTGGGCGGTGTGGTGCCACTTGCCGCGGGGGTCGGTGAAGCGGAGGTCGACGTACTCCACCGAGTTCTCGCGCATCATCTCCAGGCACTTGCCGGTCGCGTTGGGCTCGGCTGCCTGCACCTTCTTCGCCATGGTTGGTGTTCGTCCTGTGGTTACGGGGTGGGTTGTGCGACTGCCAGGCGGTGCGAGCAAGATTGGGGCCGGGAAAGAAGCGAAAAATGTTCGGCCCGGCTCTCGACGAGGTCAGCGTCCCTGCTGACCGGGGGCAAGCAAGGCAAGCAGTTCTTTTTTGAAAAAAAGAACCAAAAAACTTTTGTTCCCTTGGGCGCGGGCTGGCAGAACCATCGCGACAGCAGGGACAAAAGTCTTTTGCTTCTTTTCTTCAGAAAAGAAGGCCTTGCTTTCCTTACAGCGCCGCGTCCCCCCGCTCGCCGGTCCGGATGCGCACCACCTCCTCGATAGCGGTGACGAAGATCTTGCCGTCGCCTATGCGGCCGGTGCGGGCGGCGGCGACGATCGCGTCCACGGCGCGCTCTACGGTGACATCGTCGCAGATCACCTCGATCTTCACTTTGGGCAGGAAGTCCACCACGTATTCGGCACCGCGGTAGAGCTCGGTGTGGCCTTTCTGGCGGCCGAAGCCTTTTGCCTCGATGACGGTCAGGCCCTGCAGGCCTACTTCGTGAAGCGCCTCCTTCACCTCGTCCAGCTTGAAGGGTTTGATCACTGCCTCGATTTTCTTCATTGGGCGGGCCTCCGGGCCGATTTTGTTTTGGGCAGGTGTTGCATACGGCGCGGGCCAAGGGCAACGCCGTGCCGGCCGGCGGCGCAGGCCTGGGCTCGGCCCGCAAGCCGGCTCGGCATGTGCCTGTTTTACGTGCAGTCTGGTCCTTGCCGGTGCCGCGGCTGGACCGCTTGCCGCCGGCTGGCGCCGGCGCATCCTGGAGGTCGACGCGATGAACACCCTGCTCTCGGCGGCTGGCACGACGATCTTCACGGTGATGTCGGCGCTGGCGGTGCGGCACGGCGCGATCAATCTGGGCCAGGGCTTTCCGGACACGGACGGGCCGGCGGAGCTGTTGCAGGCGGCGGCCGACGCGCTGATGGACGGGCGCAACCAGTATCCGCCGCTGACCGGCGTGCCGGAGCTGCGCGAGGCGGTGGCGGGTGCCAACCGGCGGTTCTGGGGGCTGGACATCGATCCAACGGCCGGGGTGGTGGTGACCAGCGGGGCCACCGAGGCGCTGGCGGCCTGCCTGATGGCGACGCTGAACCCCGGCGACGAGATCGTGCTGATCGAGCCGTTGTACGACACTTACCTGCCAGTGGTCCGGCTGCTGGGCGCCACCCCGCGCCTGGTGCGGCTGGAGCCGCTGGACTGGGCGCTGCCGCGCGCGGCGCTGGCGGCGGCTTTCGGGCCGCGCACCCGGGCGTTGCTGCTGAACACGCCGATGAACCCGACGGGCAAGGTCTTCACCGCCGACGAGCTGGCGTTCCTCGCGGACCTGGTCGTTCGGCACGACGCGGTGGCGATCTGCGACGAGGTGTACGAGCACCTGGTGTTCCCGCCGGCGCGCCACGTGCCGCTGATGGGTTTGCCCGGGATGGCGGAGCGCTGCCTGCGGGTGGGCAGCGCGGGAAAGACGTTCTCGTTGACCGGGTGGAAGGTGGGCTACGTCAGCGGTCCGCCGGCGCTGACCGCGGTGGTGGCCAAGGCGCACCAGAACCTCACCTTCACCACGCCGCCGAACCTGCAGCGCGCGGTGGCCAAGGGGCTGGCGATGGAGGATGCGTATTTCGACGGGCTGGCGGGCAGCCTGGCGGCCAAGTGCGCGCGGCTGAGCGCGGGGCTGTCGGCGATCGGGTTCCGGGTGCTGCCGGCGCAGGGGAGCTACTTCGTGACCGCGGATTACAGCGCGCTGGGGTTCGAGGGGGACGACCTGGCGTTCTGCCGACACATCACCGAGCACGCCGGGGTGGCGGCGATCCCGGTTTCGGCGTTCTACGAGCGGGACGCGCCGCTTGGATGGGTGCGGTTTGCGTTCTGCAAGAAGGACGAGGTGCTGGACGAGGCTTGTGCGCGGTTGGGTCAGTACTTCGGCAAGACCGCGACATTGGCGGCGGAGTAAGGAAGCGGTTCTTTTTGAAAAAAAGAACCAAAAAACTTTTGTCCCCGCTGTCGCGCGCTCGCCGGACAGGACCGCGACAGCCGCAGTAAAAGCTTTTTGCTTCTTTTTCTTGAAAAGAAGCGCTTGCTTACGCTTGCTTCCGCGACACCCAGGCCAGCACGCAAACCCCCAGCACGGCCGAAACGATCGACCCGCAGAACACCGCCAGCTTCACGCTTTCCTGGAGTTCTCCGCCGCGGAACGCCAGGTCGCCGATGAACAGGCTCATGGTGAAGCCGATGCCGCACAGCAACGACGCGCCGTAGAGCTGCGGCACGGTCATCCCCGCGGGCAGCCGCAGCACGCCGAGCCTGCGCCCCAGCATGGTGGCGCCGAACACGCCGGCCTGTTTGCCCAGGCACAGGCCCAGCAGCACGCCGAGCGGAGCGGGTGCCAGCAGGCTGGCCGGGTGGAGCGCGTGCAGGTCCAGCCCGGCGTTGGCCAGGCCGAACACCGGGAGGATGACGTAGGCGACCAGGGGGGAGAGCGCGTGTTCCAGCCGGTCGGCCGCGTGGCGGGGCACCACCAGGGCGAGTGCCACGCCGGCCAGCGTCGCGTGGATGCCGCTGTTGAACACCAGCAGCCAAAGGGCGGCGCCGGCCACCAGGTAGGGCCAGAGCGCCTTTACGCCGACGGCGCGGAGCCCGAGCAGCGCCAGCCAGAGTGCGACGGCGGCGGCGAGGACAGTGCCGTGCAGGCCGTTGCCGTAGAACACGGCGATGACGGCGATGGCGCCGAGGTCGTCCAGGATGGCCAACGCGGTGAGGAACACTCGCAGGGAGAGGCCGGCGCGGCGGCCCAGCAGGCGTAGCACGGCCAGCGAAAAGGCGATGTCGGTGGCGACTGGGACGGCCCAGCCGCGGATTGCATGCGGGTCGGTGTGGTTGATGGCCAGGTAGATCAGCGCGGGCACGATCATGCCGCCGAGTGCTGCGATGCCGGGGGCGGCGATGCTGCGCGCGCTGGCCAGGCGGCCACGGGTCATCTCACGGCGGATCTCGAGGGCGGCGAGCAGGAAGAACAGGCTCATCAGCCCGTCGTTGACCAGGCTGTGCACCGGCACGCCGATGCCGCGCGCGCCGACGAAGACGCTCAGCAGGTGGTTGTAGGCGGGAGCGGCGGCGGAGTTGGACCAGATAAGGGCGGCGATGGAGGCGGCAATGAGGAAGAGGCCGCCGGCTGCCTCGCTGCGCAGGAAGGCAACGAGCGTGCCGGCCTGCCGGCGGACGATGTGGAGGACCATGTGCGGCGCAACGCTGGGCGTAGGTGCCACGTTTGGCGGAGTAGCTGGATTACGGGGTGTGCGTGCAGAGGCTAGGCAAGCGGTTCTTTTTTGAAAAGAAGAACCAAAAAACTTTTGGTCCCCTGAGCGCGCCGTGTTGAACGGCCCGCGACAGCCGGACAAAAGTCTTTTTGCTTCTTTTTCTTCAAAAAAAGAAGGCCTTGCTTGGCTTGCCTGCATGCGCGCCAGAAACTTTGAGCAAGCCTGGCGCATCAGCGACGCGGTGCTGGCCGCCCGAGACCCCGCCACACGCGACGACCCCGGCACGCCGTACCACCTCCGCTGGGTCTGGGACGGCACGCCGCCGGACCGAAGCCGCGTGCTGGTGCGCTGCTACCACGGCCTCGGCGACACCTTACAGTTCGTGCGTTTCCTGCCGGCGTTGCGTGCACGCGCCGCACACGTGACGCTGGAGGTGCAGCCGGAATTGTGTGAGCTGCTGGCCGGCGTGCCTGGAGTCGACCGGCTGGTGGCGTTCGACACGGCGCGTCCGTTGCCGCCTTCGGCATGCGACGTGGAGGTGATGGAACTGGCGCACATGCTGCGGGTAGCGCCTGGGGAGGTGGCGGTGCCCTACCTTGCGGTGCCGGCGGGGCGGCTGGCGCGCGGGCGGCGGCGGGCGGGGGGCCGGGTGGCGCTGTGCTGGCAGGCGGGGGGGTGGGACCCGGCGCGGTCGGTGCCTCTGGGCGAGCTGCTGGCGGCGGTGGGGTCAGTGCGGCGGCGATGCGTCAGCCTGCAGCGCGGGCCGGCGGCAGTGGAGGCGGGTGCCGCGTGGTTCAGCAACGCCGGAGATTGCGACACCGATCTGGTGGAGACCGCGGCGTTGATCTGCGGCGCGGCGCAGGTGGTAACCGTGGACACGGTTGTGGCGCACCTGGCCGGCGCGCTGGGGTGCCGTGCCACGGTGCTGCTGAAGGACGACGCGGACTGGCGCTGGCCTGTGGATGGTGCCGCCTCCGTCTGGTATCCCACGTTGAATTTTCTGCGTTTTCGGCAAATCGGCTGCTTTACAATCGGCGGTCCTGGCGGCCATATCGAGACGAGCAATTTGCAGGCATGCGACGAGCGGCCGCGTGAGAGTGCATGACATGCCGCTTCCGCCCACCCTCGCCCGCCTGCTGACCGCGCTGGCCCTGCTGGCCGGAACGCCTTGCCTGGCGAGTCCGCCGCCGGTCGACCAGACGACCAGCGCGTTGGCGCAGGGACAGCCGGGGCGCCTGCCGCATCTTCGTCCGCCGGTGGGGATTGTGGCGGCGAGCCACCCGCAGACGGTGTCGCTGCTGGTGCGCAACGGCTACGGCGTGCCGCCGCCGCGCGCGGCGGCCACCGGCGCTGTGGTCGCGGACCCGCTGGACCCGGACGTGGCCGCGGCGTTTACCAGCCTGCGGACCGCGCTGTTGCACGACGTGCCGGGCATTCAGACGCCCTCGCGCCATGCGGTCGCCGACGCGGCGGAGCGCGCGGTGGCGATGCTGCAGGCCGCCAACCAGACGGTGGCCGCGCCGCAGATGGTGGTGGTGGTGGACCGCAACCCGGCCGTGGAACGGTTGTACCTGATGCTGGCACGGCCTGGCGGAGCGGAGCGCTGGCGGGTGATGGGCGCGTCGCACGTCTCTACCGGGCAGGCGGGGCGGGTGGATTACTACATCACGCCGGTGGGCGTTTTCCTGCACTCGGACGCCATCCTGGACTTCCGGGCGCTGGGGACGTTCAACGAACACCACATCCGCGGCATCGGCATCGCCGGCATGCGGGTGTGGGATTTTGGCTGGCAGTGGGCCAAGAAGGGCTGGCACACGGACGGCGAAGGCGGCGACATCCGGCTGCAGATGCACGCGACGGACCCGAAATACCTTGAGGGGCGGCTTGGCCGGCCGGCGTCCGAAGGCTGTGTGCGGGTCTCTACCGCGCTGAACCGCTTCATGGACCATAACGGCGTGTTGGACGCGGATTATGAACGGGTGGCGGAGACCGACGCGCGCTACAAGGCGCTGCTGACCGGGGCGCACACGCCGACGCCTTTGGCCGGGCGGTTGCTGGTGGTGATCGACAGCTCGCTGCCGCAGGACACGCTGCCGACACAGGCGAGCCGGCCGGCGGATTGGCCAAGCCCGCAGGCGGCGCCGGTGGCCGCTGCGGTGCCGGATGATGCGCCTGGGGTGGATGCTACGGCTGGGGCGGCGGGGAAGTAGGGCAAGAAAGCGGTTCTTTTTTGGAAGAAAGAACCAAAAAGCTTTGTTCTCCGGGGTTCGCGAAGGCTGCATTGCTCCACGGAACCTCGGCCGGGGCGGGGCCGTTCAGGTGGCGCGCCTACAGGAGCATTCATGCCAGACAAGAACGAGCATACCGGCCGCTTCGGCGGGCCGGGCAGCAGCCACCAGGACCGCGAACACCCGGGCAAGAACCACCAGGAGACCGGGCACAAGAAAGGCGGCGGGCACCCAGGGTCGGAAGCCGAGCACATGAAGGACACCGGAGGCGACGATGCCGGCGGCGGGCACCACTACCGTGAACACGGTCGGACCTAGGCGCCAGCGCAGCGGCGTTCGCCGTTCGTGACGGCTGTCTGAAGAGGTCGTTTCGATACTTCGGGGGAGGCGCTGTCTTCCTCGGAGTGTCCGGCAGTTCGGTCGTGTGCAAGCATGATGCGCTTGTTTGCAGGCCTTGCACTCGGAGCGCGTGGCAGGCCGGCTAGCCGGTATGGTCAGCGCGGCGCAGAGCCGGTGCGGGCAAGCATCCTATTTTCGGTCCCGTTGAGCGCTTCGGTGAGGCACGTCGTTTCAGCTTCCCGCGACAGCCGGAGCAAAAGCTTTTTGCTTCTGATCCTCGAAAAAGAAGCGCTTGCTTTCTTCTCCCCTATGCCTCTCCCGACCCCACGATTACGCCGCATCGAAGCACCAGCAGACAGCCTGATCGCTGGCCTCTACCCAGGCGCCGACCTGCTTGGTGCCTACGCCGTATTGTCGCCGGACGGAGCCACGTCCGACGTCGGACGGCTTGCCGCGGCGGTGTTCGACTGCCCGCCGGCGTGGCTCGGCGGTTGATGGCGTTGCGCGACGGTGCGGTTGCCCTCTTCGGGGTGAAGACGTCCGGCCAGATCCGTGTGGCGGCGCGACAGTCCGGCCGGGAGCATGTCAGCTTCTTTCCGGTGCATGCGCGCACCGAGTGCGAGGTGGTGCTGGGCGAGGACGACGCGCATCTCGACTTTCGCCGTCTCGCTGTTGTTGCGGCCGTGTGAAGGTCGGCACGGCAGGGAGCTGGTGACGACGACCATGGTGCACTGCCACAACATGCTGGGCCGGACGTATCTAATGGTTACACGGCTATTCCACCGCGTGGTGGTGCGCTCCAACCTGCGGCGGGCGCAGCAGCGCGGCTGGCCGGAGTAGCAGCGGCGCACGGCGTGATGGGGCAGCCGAACGTGGGCGCCCTGCCCTACCGTGTCGTCCGCATTGGTAACCGGGCGGGCCCGGTGGCATGCTGGGCGTATCACGCCAGACCGGAGGCCAACTCCGGCCGGAGCCGACGGAGACGCCGCCATGTCCGAAGACCTGCTGTTCCACGTCAAACCCGCCACCGCTGTCGATGCGAGCGTTGACGCGGCCCATCTGCGGCTGATGGTGAACCACGCCGCCACCGACCCGGATCATTTCTGGGCCGAGCAGGCGCGCCGGCTGGACTGGATGCGCTTCCCGCAGGTGATCAAGAACACCAGCTTCGAGGGCGACGTGCGGATACGCTGGTTCGAGGACGGCACGCTGAACGCGTCCGCCACGTGCCTGGACAGGCATCTTGCAAAGCGCGGCGACCAGGTGGCGATCATCTGGGAAGGCGACGACCCGGCGGCCTCGCAGAAGATCACCTATCGGGACCTGCACGAGCGGGTGTGCCGGCTGGCCAACGCGATGAAGCAGCTCGGCGCGAAGAAGGGCGACCGGATCTCCATCTACCTGCCGATGGTGCCGGAGGCGGCTGTCGCCATGCTGGCCTGCGCGCGCATCGGTGCGATCCATTCCGTGGTGTTCGGCGGGTTCTCGCCGGACAGCCTGGCCAACCGGATACAGGATTGCGGGTCCACCATGCTGATCACCGCCGACGAGGGGCGACGCGGCGGGCGGACGGTGGCGTTGAAGACCAACGCGGACGCGGCACTGGCGCAGTGCCCGACGCTGGCCAGCGTTATCGTGGTGCCGGTGACCGGGGCGGCGGTGCCGATGCAGGCGGGGCGCGACCACGGCTACGCGGCGCTGGTGGCGGCGGCCTCGCCGGACTGTCCGGCGGAGGAGATGGGCGCGGAGGACGCGCTGTTCATCCTGTACACCAGCGGCAGCACCGGCAAGCCGAAGGGCGCGCTGCACACCACCGGCGGCTACATGGTCTGGGCGAGCTTCAGCCACGAGCTGGTGTTCGACTACCGGCCCGGCGAGGTGTTCTGGTGCACCGCGGACGTGGGCTGGGTGACCGGGCACACCTACATCGTGTACGGGCCGCTGGCCAACGGCGGCACCACGGTGATGTTCGAGGGCGTGCCGACCTACCCCAGCAGCGCGCGCTTCTGGGAGGTGATCGACAAGCACCAGGTGAACATCTTCTACACCGCGCCCACCGCTATCCGCGCGCTGATGCGCGAGGGCGACGCGCCGGTGAGGACGACGTCGCGAAAGTCTCTGCGGCTGCTGGGCAGCGTGGGCGAGCCGATCAACCCGGAGGCCTGGATGTGGTACTACCGGGTAGTGGGCGACGAGCGTTGCCAAATCGTGGACACCTGGTGGCAGACGGAAACCGGCGGCATCCTGATCAGCCCGGTGGCCGGCGCGGTGGCGCTGAAGCCTGGCTCGGCCACCTTCCCGCTGCCGGGGGTAAAGCCGGTGCTGGTGGACGCGGAAGGGGTGGAGCTGGAGGGGGCGGTGGAGGGCAACCTCTGCATCGCCGACAGCTGGCCGGGACAGATGCGCACCGTGTTCGGCGACCACGAGCGGTTCGTGCAGACCTACTTCACCACGTATCCCGGCAAGTATTTTACCGGTGACGGCGCGCGGCGTGATGCGGACGGCTACTGGTGGATTACCGGGCGGGTGGACGACGTGATCAACGTCAGCGGCCACCGCATGGGCACAGCCGAGGTGGAGAGCGCGCTGGTGAGCAACGGCAACGTGGCGGAAGCCGCGGTGGTGGGTTTTCCGCACGACGTGAAAGGCCAGGGGATCTACGCTTACGTGACGCTGAAGGACGGGGTGGAGCCGACGGAGGCTTTGCGCAAGGAACTGGTGGCGTGGGTGCGGCGCGAGATCGGGCCGATCGCGGCGCCGGACGCGATCCAGTGGGCGCCGGGGCTGCCCAAGACGCGAAGCGGCAAGATCATGCGACGGATACTGCGCAAGATTGCGGCCAACGAGGTGGATGGGTTGGGAGATACGTCGACCCTGGCCGATCCGGGGGTGGTGACGGAGCTGGTGGAGAACCGGGTGGGGTAGGCAAGGCAAGCGCTTCTTTTCAAAAAAGCAGCAAAAAACCTTTGTTTCCCTGGTTACTTGCCGAGGAAGATTCCGCGACAGCAGGACCAAAAGTTTTTCGCTGCTTTTTTTAAAAAAGCAGGCCTCGCTTTCTTGTTGCTTATATGACGAGAGACCGACCTATCCGGTGACACCGCGCCAGCACAACTTAAGGTAGTGACTTCGCCTTTTTGCAGGTGTTAAGTGCACACGCAATCGGAACGGAGCGCGCCTGATGTACCCGCGCGTGCTTGCCTTGCTGGTCCTTGCCACTGCAGCCTGCGTCCGCCCGGCCTTCGCCCAGGCGCCGGCAACCGGGCCTGCTGTTACCGTGACGCCGACGGCCAACCAGCACCCAATCAGCCCATACATCTACGGCATGGCCAATTCCGGCGTCTCGCCCGCCTACCAGCAGGCGGCCCGGCTGTCCGTGCTGCGCTGGGGCGGCGACGGCGCCACCCGCTACAACTGGCAAGTGGACAGCAGCAACGCCGGTTTCGACTGGTTCTTCATGGGCGGCGACGGCAACGCCAACCCAGTGCCCAGCGCCGGCCCGGACGCGCTGGTGCGCGCCGATCAGGCGACGAAGTCGGCCACCCTGCTGACCATCCCGATCATCCCCTACATCAACAATTCCGCCGCCTGGTCCTGCAGCTTTCCCGTGAGCGGCACGCCGACCGGCCAGCCGAGCTACGGCGCGCAGCAAGCCAGCAATCCCTACGTGTTCCCCGCCGGCGAGACCTGCGGCAACAGCATCGCGCCCTCCGGCGCGCAACTGACCGACACCGATGTTTCGGCGAACAACCAGGCCAACACCCCTTCTTTCCAAAAGGCTTGGGTGGCTCACCTGACCAGCACCTTCGGCACCGCCAACAAGGGCGGCGTGCGGTTCTACCAGTTGGACAACGAGCCGCTCGGCTGGGGCAACACGCATCGCGACGTGATGCCGAACGGCGCGACGTACGCCAGCATTGCGAGCCTCGGCGAGTCTTACGCGCTTGCCGTCAAGCAGCAGGACGCTTCGGCGCAGATACTGGGCCCGTCGGACTTCACGCTAGGCGGCTGGATCGGCACGCCGTCAGCGCAGAACAACCTCTACGCCGGGCAATACTACCTGCAGCAGATGGCGGCGTTCGGCGCGGCACACCGGCGCGTGCTGGATTACTTCGACGAGCACTACTACTTCAACTTCACCGACGTGGCGAGCCAGCTCGCCTCCACGCGCACGTTGTGGGACCCGACCTACAACGGCGGCACCTGGGTGGAGCAGTACTACTTCGACGGGCCGATGATGCTGATCCCACGGTTTCAGCAGTGGATTGCGCAATACTATCCCGGCACCAAGCTCGCCATCTCGGAATACTCCATCGATTCGGGCAACGGACTGATCACCGACGCGCTGGCAGAGGCCGACGTGCTGGGCATCTTCGGATGGCAGGGCGTGGGACTGGCTACCATGTGGAACCCGCCCGCGCCCACGGCGCCGATCGCGTTCAGCTTCCTGCTGTACCGAAACTTCGACGGCAGGGGCTCGGGCTTTGGCGGCACGTCCGTGCAGGCCACCAGCGCGGACCAGGGATCAGTCTCGGCGTACGCGGCGCTGCGCAACGTGGGGTCGCTCACGCTGGTGCTGATCAACAAGACGGCCGGCGCGCTGGCAACGCCGGTTACGGTGGCGGGGCAGACGGGCAACGTAGGCGCGCAGGTGTACAGCTATAGCGGCGCGGACCTGACGGCGATCCACAAGCTGGCCAACGTCACGTTCAGGGCGGGGGCTGCGACGGTGAGCGTGCCGGGCTATTCGATGAACTTGCTGGTGGTGCCACTCGAGTAAGCAAGCAGTTCTATCTTGAATAAGAGAACCGGAAAACTTTTGCCTCCGCGGTCGCGGACTTTGCATGAAGAATCCACGACAGCCGCCGTAAAGTTTTTCGGTTCTTTTTTTCGAAAAAGAACTGCTTGCTTACGTCGCTATAGCCCGCGCAATCAGCGCCTCGTAGTTCCTGATGTACACACCCATGTCCAAATTAGCCTCTGCCCAGGCCCGCGCGCCCGTGCGGATGCGCGCGGCCAACTCCAAGTCCTCCAGCAACTCCAGCACACGGTCGGCGATCGTGTCGGGCTGCAGGAACGCCGCCAGGCGACCGCTTACGCCGTCGGTGACGAACTCGCGCACCGGCGCCGTGTCGCTCACCACCAGCGCGCAGCCGGACGCCATCGCTTCGCGCAAGGACCAGGACGCGACGAATGGATACGTGAGGTACACGTGCGCGTCCGAGCGCTGCAAAAGTTTCACGTAGGTGTCGTACGGCACGCGGCCGGCGAAGTGCACGCGCGAGAGGTCGAGCTTGCCGGCCAGTTCGTCCTGCATGTGTTCGCGCCAGGTGCCGGCTGCGGGTTTGGCGCCGTAACTGACGCCGTCGCCGCCCACCAGGATGATCCGTGCGTCCGGGCGCGCGTCGAGGATGCGCGGCAGGGCGCGCATGAACACGTGGAAGCCGCGGTACGGCTCGAGGTCGCGCACGACGTAGGTGACGAGTTTGTCTGCGGGTGCGACCTTGTAGCCGCCCAGTGTCACGGTGCGGCGGCGCAGGTCCGGGTTGGGCCGGCAGATGTCGAGGTTCACGCCCTCGCGCAGCACGGCGATCTTGTCGCGCGCCCAGTTCGGGTATGTGCTGTGCTGGAAGTCCGTGGGCGTCTGGCCGAGCCCTGGGTTGTTCAGCGAGATCATGTTGACGACGTTCTTGGTGCGGATGCGCGACGGCATGTCCGGGTTCGGCGGGAACTCCGGGTCGAAGCCCACGTCGAAACCGTGCAGGTTATAGTAAAACTCCTGGTAGCCGAGCAGAGGCGCGTCCGGCCAGACGTCGCTCACGTGCAGCAGCTCGCCCCAGCCGTGATGGCCGATGATGACGTCCGGCGTAAATCCGAGCGATTTCAGGTTTTCGCAGGATTGCACGACGAGTTCGGCGCGCGAGAGTGCGAGCTCGATCTCGCGCGCGTTGGGCAGTGTGTTCTGGCTAGGGTTGCGCGGCTGCGGGCGGACGATCTTGCGCACGCCGGCGAGCTGGTTGCGCGGGGCTTCTGTCAGGAACAGCAGGTCGTGGGTGTTTTGCGCCGCAAGGTGGCGCAACAGGTGCAGGTATTGCGCTGGGAAGTTCTGGTGGACGAAGAGGTACCTCATGCCGGGCGCGGGCTAGCAAGCAAGGCCTTCTGTTCTGAAGAAAAGACGCAAAAGACTTTTGTCTCGGCCGTCGCGGAGTTTCCCTCGGCGTGTACCCGAGGGAACAAAAGTTTTTTGGTTCCTTTTTTCAAAAAAGAACTGCTTGCTTACTTCTTGCCTCGCGGCTTCGCCTTAGGCTTGGGCGTCACCACGCGAGGCGCAGGTTCCGGCTCGGCGGCATCCTCGCGCGCCACCAGCTTGATGTTGAACGCCTCCAGCGGCGACATGCTGTCGGCCTGGCACGGCTCGCCGTTGTCCAGCGGGCCGACGCGGGTGCCGTCCACGAAGCTGGCTTCCACCACGCAGTCGAACCGCTCGGCGGCCTCGCCGCGCAGGCGCATGCGCAGGCCCAGGATCGGCAGGCTCATGCCGCGGCTGCCGCAATACTGGCCGCCTTCGGCCCAGGGGCTCAGCCAGCCGCGGCCCAGCACGGCCTGGTACTCGATGTCGGCAGGTCCTACGGGGCTCTTGGGGGCGACCGCGAAGCCTTCGATCCAGGCCTTGCTGCCGGGCGTGCCCATCCACTCGCCGAGCGGGGTGAGCACGTCGCCGCGGCCCTGGATGTGGGCGACCACCTCGGCGGCCTTGGAGGCCTCCCCGCTGGTCTGGGCGCCGGCTGGCGTGTTTTGGGGTGACGTCTGGGACCCAGTCTGGGGCCCAGTCTGGGGCGCAGTCTGGGGCCCAGTCTGGGGCGAGGTGACCGCGGCCGGCGCGGGGTTCGGGGCAGCGGCCGGGCGCGGTGCGTTGGCCGGGTTGGGCAAAGCTTGCGGCGGCGCCTGCTGGGGTGCTGCGGCCGGCATGCCCAGCGGCGGCAGGGCGGTGGCCTCGGCGAGGCGCAGGATCTGCAGCTTGGGCGCGTCGGCCGTGGTGTTGGGAGCCTGGTAGATGGTGACCAGGATCTGCGCCGGGCCGCGGGTGACGCGCACCAGGGCGGCGCCGTTCCAGCCGCCCAGCCAGCCGTCGTCGCGGAAGCTGGTGATGGTGACGGCGTCCGGGCGGAACACCGGGCCCGGCGGCAGGGAGACGCGCACGCCGGGCAGGCCGGTGCCGGCATCCGGCAAGGCGCTGCCAGGCGCGTTGAAGATGCAGAACAGTCCGGAATCGAGCGTCATCAGGTTGGCCGAGACTTTCAGCTCGGTAACCACGCGCTGCATGGGCTTGGAGGCGGGCGCGCCGGTTATCGCCTGGGTTTTCTGGTCGCTCACTCGGTCGGCTCCAAGAAAGAAAGGAAGCAGTTCTTTTTTGAAAAAAAGAACCAAAAAACTTTTGTTCCCTTGGGTGCGCCGAGGTGAAACGAGTTGTTTCAGCTTGCGGCGACAGCGGGGTCAAAAGTTTTTTGCTTCTTTTTTTCAAAAAAGAAGGCCTTGTCTTACTAAGCCGCTTCGCCACAGAGCCGCAACAGTGCGTCGCATACGATGGCCGGCGGCAGGCCCAGCGGCAACACCCAGCCACGGCCCGCGCTGCGCACCCTCTCGGCCGGCGTGCCGATGTCGAACACCGCGGCGGACAGCCCGGCCGACCAGGCGTCGCTCAGCGCGTAGCACCAGGTTTCCGGCCAGACGGAGGGCAGGAACGCCAGATGTGCGTGCTGCGCCTCGATGAGGCTGCGTGCCTCGCCGCGGGTGAACTCGCCGGTGATGAAGACCCGGCCGGTGGCCATCAGCGTGTCGTCGTCCTCGGTGTAGCCGATGACGGTGAAGGCGAGGTTCAGCGCGCGGGCGGCGGCGTCGCGCGCGCAGGCCAGCAGCACGTCGTAGCCTTTTTCCTGGCCGATGGCGCCGATTACCGCCACGCGGACGGGGCCGGCGGCGCGGCGGTGTATGCTGGGCGAGGCGAAAGGCGGGTCGTCCTCCCAGGGTTGGATGACCGGTCGGACGGCGGGCGCGTGGCGAACGACGCGGCGGGCGACGTCGGCGGAGGGGACGATGACGGCGCGGGCGCGGGCGAGGTCTGCAGCGCTGCGGCGGCGCAGCTCGGCGGGGGAGACCGGGTCTTCGATGCCGCGGCCCCAGGTGGCCAGGCAGGCCTCGCAGGTGGCGGGTTCCGCCTCGCCGCAGAAGCGGCCCTGCCCGGTGGTGAACGAGAGGCGGGCGCAGAACCAGGCGTAGTCGTGCACCCAGGCGTCGTAGGGGATGGCCAGGCCGGCGATGACGCCGAGCACGCTATGGTGGTGGCCGAGCAGGTGGTGCAGCTCGGCGCGGATGGGGCGGGCTTGGCGCAGCAGGCGGATCAGCGCGCCGGTCTCGCGCGGCAGTTCGAAGATCAGGTTGGGGGTGGGCTCGTCCGGCGCGCTCACCTCGCAGAGGCCGCCCGCGGCGCGCAGCAGGATGGGGTCCGCACCCTCCGCTGCGATCGCCTGGGCGCGTTCGGCGACGATGCGCGCGGTGCCGCCACCGCCGCCGTGGGTGATAAGCAGGACGGCGCCGGTTGCGGCCGGGCAATCGGCGCTGGCGTTGGCCGGGCGGTCGGCGCCTCTGGTGGCCGGGCGGTCGGCGAAGCGGGCGGCGTCGAGGCGGCGGCGGGCGGCGGCGAGCGGGTCGGCGCCGATGTGGGCGGCGATGCGGGCGCGGTAGGTGGGGTAGCGCTGGTCCAGGATGGCGAGGTTGCGGCGCAGGAGCTGCGCGCCGGCGCCGCCGAACGAAACGCCGCCGAGATGGGCCACGAACACCGAGGGGACGGCGACGTGGCGCCAGCCGAGGGCACGGGCGCGTTCGGTGAAGTCATTCTCCTCGCCGTAGCCCTGGGCGAAGGTGGCCTGGTCGAGTAGGCCGGTCTCCGCCAGGCAGTCGGCGCGAATGAACATGCTGAAGCCGTGTGCGGTGGGGACTTCGACCGGGCGGCCGGGGTTGGCGCGGGCGGCGAGCCTGGCCAGGCGGTGGGTTTCGGCCAGGTCGGGTGCGGGATTGCCGCCCTCCGGATTGGGGTAGCTGAAGATGCTGGCCTCGTTGGACAGCGGGGTGGCGGTGCCGATGTCCGGCGCGCTGCAGGCGGCGGCACGCAGGGTCTCGAGCCAGAGGGGGGCGACCAGGGTGTCGCTGTTGAGCAGGACGGCGTGGTGGCCGGGGGCTGCGGCCAGGCCGGCGTTGGCGGCGGCGGGGAAGCCGAGGTTGCGGGTGGGGTGCGGGCGCAGGAGGTGGATGCGGCCGTGCTGGGCAAGTCGGTCCAGTGCGGCGGCGAGGTCAGGGTCCGGGGTGTTGTCGTCCACGACGGTGAGGCGGTGGGGAAGTGCCAGGGTGGCGAGCACGGTTTCGATGCAGTCGAGCGTGGTTTGCAGGCCGCGGTAGACGGGGATGACGACGTTGACCGGAAGGGTGGCGTCCGGGGTGCGGATGGGGGGATGCCGGGGCGGGGTTGGTGGCGCGAAGATAGCTGGGTTTGGGTTGTCGGCGGGGTTGACCGGAGGCGAGACGGATGCGGCGTCGGCCGGGCTCGAGACCGGTCGGGCGTCGGCGGGAGGCAGGACAGGCGTCTTGGCCGGCAGCGAGACCAACGCAGGTTCGGCGGGAAGCGGGTCGGCCGAACCCGTTGCCGAAGCCGAGACGGACTCTGTCGCAACCGGAAACTGTGCAGACGCGGCTGCCGGGAGCTGGGCGGGCGAGGCTGCGGCTGCAATCGAGCCGCGAGGGGCTTCGGCCGGAGACGGGACCAGAGCGGCCTCGGTCGCAGGTGAGATGGGCGAGGCGCTGGCCGCACGCGGCCTGGGCGGGGCGTCGGCCGGATGCGGGAGGCAAGCGGCTGTGGCCGGAGCCCGGACGGCTGGTGGCGTGAAATCGTCCGGAGGCAACGGGCTGCCGAGGAGGTCGCGTCCGTCAGAGCCCACCACGCGGATGGTGAGGTGGGCGGGCACGTCGCAGGAAAAGCTGCGCGGGCGGGCCAGCGGAGTGGTGCCGTCGACGGTCTCCGATGGCTGGGCGGCGGTCAGGCGGGCGAGCTCGGCACCGGCCTCGGTCAGCACGCGCAGGTGGGGGTCGGCCTCCGGCGCGGCGGGCTGCCAGGCGTGGCCGGTGATGCGGCTGCCCCGGCGGCTTACCACGCCCTCGATGCGGGTGATGGCGGCGAGCGAGATGGGCGAACCGAGGAGCGGCGCGCCGTGGCGCAGCACGTCGAGCCGGCGGGCGGCGCGCCAATGCGGCGGCAGGCGGCGCGCCTCGGGCGGCTTCAGGCAAGAGGTTGGCACGCCGTCCAGGATCAGCTCCAGCGTGGCGGGCTCGGCGCCCAGCAGCGTGCCGGCGACGTCCAGGCTGCACCAGCCCTGCGGGCCGGCGAGCGAGTCGGCGAGCCTGGCCAGGGCGGCGTCGGCGGCGGTGGTGGACAGGGCGTTGGCGACGGCTTGCCTGGCGCCTTGCGCATCCCCGGTTGCCAAGTGGCAGGCGGCCAGGCCGGCCCAGCACTCCGGCGAGCCGAAACGGTGCGCCATGTCGGCGAAAAACGGGGCGGCCGTGGCCGGGTCGCCTGCCTGCAGGAGGCGCCAGGCCAGGGCGAAGCGCAGGTTCTGGTCGGAGGGGGCCAGGCGGTGGGCGCGGTCCAGCCACCGGAGGGCGGCGCAGAGGTCGCCTTGCTCGGCAAGGACTTCGCCTTGGCGCCAGGCGGCCTGGGCTCGGGCGGTGAGCGGGGCGAGGTCTTGGGGGGGCTTGGGGCGGCGTTTGGGGGCGCGGGAGAGAGTCAAGCAAGCAGTTCTTTTTTGAAAAAAAGAACCAAGAAGCTTCTATCCGCGCCGTCGCGGACTACCCAGCCGGCGCACAACCCAGAGGTAGAGGTTTTCACAAAAGAACAGGTGCTCGCCTAGTGCAGGACCGGCCGGAGCTCAGCCTCCATCTGGTTCAGGTCGTAGCTCGCCTCCTCCACCCCGGCCGCCTTGGCCCGCTCGAGCCACATGCGGGCCTCGCGCGGCTCGGCCGCGCCGCCAAGGCCGCGTGCCAAGAAACGGCCCAGCATCATCTGCGCGTGGGCGTGGCCTTTTTCCGCGGCCAGGCGATACCAGCCGCGTGCCTCGCTACGGTCCTCCGGCACTTCGTGGCCGCCGCCGAGCATGGCGCCGACGGCGAACATGGCACCGACATGGCCCTGCTCGCCGGCGCGGCGGAACAGGCGCAGCGCTTCCGGGTGGTCCTTCGGGCCGCCGGTGCCGTTCAGCGACATTTCGGCGATGGCCACCTCGGCGTCCAGCATGCCGGAGGCGGCGGCGCGCGCGATCCACACGCGGCCCTCGGCCGGGTCCGCCTCTATGCCGCGGCCTTCGGCCAGCATGCGGCCATACCAGTATTGCGCGTTGACAACGCCGTCGGCCGCGCGGCGCAGCCAGAGCATGGCGCGGCGGTCGTCACGCTCGACGCCCACGCCTTCGGCCAAGCAGACGCCGAGGTTGAAGGCGGCGACCAGGTCGCCGGAGCCGGCTGCCTGCTCGAACAGTTCGCGGGTGCGCTGGCCGTCCTCCGACGAGCCAGCGCCGGAGAGCAACAGGTTGGCGAGGTCGGCCTGGGCCTGGCGGTCGCCACCCTCCGCGGCGCGGCGGAACCAGCGGCCGGCTTCCTCCGGGTCTCGGTGGACGCCGGCGCCGGTCAGGAACAGCAAGCCGAGCGCGCGGGCGGCCGCGGCGTGGCCGGACTCGGCGGCACGGTTGTACCAGATGGCGGCTTCGGCGTAGTTCGGCGGCAGGTCGCCGCCGCGGGCGTAGATGTCGCCGACCAGGGCGGCGGCTTCGCGGTCGCCGGCGTTGGCGGCGCGGCGCAGCCAGGATTCGCCCTCGACGGGGTTGCGCGGCACGCCACGGCCTTCGAGCAGGGCGAGGCCCCAGCGGGCCTGGCCGCTGCGCACGTTTTTCTCGGCGGCGGCTTTGTAGAATGTGGCGGATTTTTCGATGCTGGGGGCCACGCCGGCGCCGCGCTCGTGCATGACGCCGAGCAGGTAGAGCGCGGTTGGCAGGCCGGAATCGGCTGCTTTTTTCAGCACCGACGCGGCGGCGGCGTGGCCCTCCTGGTCGGTGGCCGAGCGCAGCAGGGACAGGCCGCGGCCGAGGTGGCCCTGCGGGCAGTTTGCCGCTGCTGAGCGGTCATACCAGTGGTCGGCCTCTGCGAGGTTTCGCAGGCTGTCAGGGCCGGAGGTTAGGATGTAGCCCAGCAGGGCCTGGGCTTCCGCCGAGCCGCCTTCGGCACCCTGGCGGGCCCACTTCATGGCGGCGGGGAAGTCGGGCTCGTCGGTGGCGGGGCCCACGCCGCGGATGAACAGCGGGCTGCCCGGGGTGGTCTTGGTGCCCTTCCCGGCCAGGCCGTAGAGGAACAGCGTGGCAAGCAGGGTCTGGGCTTCCACCCAGCCGGCCTGGGCGGCGCGTTCTAGCCAGGCAGCGCCGTCGCGGCGGCTGACTGGCACGCCGGCACCCTTGAGGTAGGCGCGGCCGACCCAGAACTGGGCTTCCGGCAGGCCGGCGCGGGCTGCCCTGCTGAACAGGTTGAACGCCCGGCGGTGCTGGCCGGCCTCGTCGAGGTGTGTGGCGCGCTTGAGAGCTGCGGCGGGCGAGCCCGCCGAGACGATCCGGTCGATAAGCGTCAGCATGCCTGTCCGTCGGTCCTGCTCTACCCTGGCTGCGTCGTATGCAGGAAGGTTACTGGAGCGTTGTGAAAAAGGGAAGCACGGGGTGTAAGGCGTTCTTTTTTGGAAAGAAGCAGCAAGACGCTGTTATCCCGGGAGAAGCGGATCGTTCCGCTTGCGCATCTCCCGGAGACAGGAGTTTGTCGATGCTTTTTTCAAAACAGAACCGCTTGCCCAAGTCTCAGCTAGGCTCCCGCATTCCCTCCTTCACGATCGGCATCAGACGCTCAATCAGGTAGTCCCATATCGTGCGCTCGCCGACTTTGATGTCGGCCTCCACCGGCATGCCCGGCACGATCCGCGTGTCCTTGGCTATGTGGCGCAGCGCCAGGCGATCCAGCGTCACCCTCACGTCGTAGAAGTAGGGGCTGAGCGGCGTCTGCCCGGTAAACACCGAGTCTGCCGCGGTGCCGGCGCTGGACGCACCAGCGGAATTGCTGGCCGAGCCGGTCAGGAAGCTGTCCGAGCTGACCATGCGCACGGAGCCCTCGCCGTTGCCGAACTCCGTGGACGGAAAGGTCGTGAACTTGAGCGTCACCGGCATGCCGTTGGTCACGAAGCCCGTCTCACTGGCGTCCGCCTGCGCGTCGATCTCCAGCGGCGCGTTCAACGGCACGAGGGTGAAGAAGGTCTGCCCAGCCTGCAGCACGGAGCCCACGGAGACGGCGGCGACCGACAGCACGGTGGCATCCTGCTCGGCCCGCAGGTCGATCAGTTTGCTGTTCAACGCCGCGTGCTCGAGCTGGTCGCGATAGGTGGCGAGCTGGACCGAGTCGCTGGTGATGGTTTGCGACACGTCGGCAAACCATTGCTGGTTGTAGTTGTCGAGCTGGCCCTTCAGGGAGGCGACGGTCTGCCGCGCGTTCTCCGATTGCTGCACGCTCGTCAGCACCTGGCGCTCGGATTCGAGCCGCGCGTTGACCGCGGTCAGCGTGTCGATGCGGCTGCCGACCTGGTCGTGCTCCAACTGGACGCGCATCTTTTCCACGTCAACCGCGACGCCGGTCTCCTTGGCGTACTGACGGATGTCGGCGTCGGCCTGGGCTTGCAGGGCACGCTGGGCGTCGATCTGGCCGCGGTAGTAGCGCAGCTCGGCCTCGCGGGCAGACGCGCGCTGGGCGAAGATGCCCTCCTGCACCAGGGCGCCGGGCGTGAGCTGGCGCGGGCGGTAGGCGACCTGCCGGTTCTCGGCGGTCAACCGGTCGATCTCCGTCGCGTAGCGGTCAACCTGCTCGAGTGCCGCGGTGTTGTCGGCCGTGGTCAGGGTCGGGTCGAGCTGGGCCAGCAGCTGGCCCTTGTGGACCACGTCGCCGACGGAAACGGCGATGGTCTTGACCACCGAGGTGTTGAGCGGCTGGACGACCTGCTCCGGCGTCATCGAGATGACCTTGCCCTGGGCCACCACGATGCGGTCGATATGGAGCACGGCGAACAGCACCAGGATGATCATTACCATGCTGGCGATGATCAGCACCGCGCTGCGCGCGGCGGGGATCGGCCGGGTCGCCGCCAGCGCTGTGGAGGGCGAGTAGAACTCCAGCATCTCCTGCGGGACGGCGTCTTCCCGACCGGCGCGGTTCGACAGCCAGCCGGACTTGCCGCCCGGCGCGCCTTGCGGGCTGGATTGACCCGGGCGGGCCGGTTCGGTGGTGGTGACGGACATGGTCTACTCCCCCTGCGCCAGGGCGGCGGCCGCGCGGACCGGGTCGATGTGGCGGTTCTGCTGGTTCCACAGCGTGCGGTAGACCGAGCAGCGGTCCAGCAGCACGTCGTGAGGGGCGACGTCGAGCACGGTGCCGCGGTCGAGCACCATGATCAGGTCGCAGTTCACCAGGCTGGACAGACGGTGCGACACGATCACCATCGTGCGGCCCTTGCCGATGCGGGTGAGGTTGGCGTTGACCAGCGCCTCGCTCTCCGGGTCAAGCGCGGAAGTCGCTTCGTCGAGGATCATGATGCGCGGGTTGGTGATCAGGGCGCGCGCGATGGCCAGGCGCTGGCGCTGGCCGCCGGAGATGTTGGCCGACCCCTCCTCGATCCAGGTGTCGTAGCCCTGCGGCATACGCTCGATGAACTCCTCGGCGCCGGCCAGGCGGGCGGCACGCACCGCGTCCTCCAGCGTGAGGCCGGCACGGCCGGCGGTGATGTTGTCGCGAATGGTGCCGCGGAAGAGGAAGTTGTCCTGCAACACCACGCCGAAGCTGCGGCGCAGGTGGGAGAGGTTGATCTCGCGCAGCTCTGCACCGTCGATGCGCACGGCGCCGGAATACTCGCGGTTGATGCCCTGCAGCAGGCGGGTGATGGTGGACTTGCCCGAGCCGGAACGGCCGACGAGGCCCAGCATGGTGCCGGGCGGAATGGAGAAGCTGACCTTGTTCAGCGCAGGGCGCTGGCCGAGCGGGTAGGTGAAGGTCACGTCCTCGAACGTCACCTGGCCTTCGAACTGCGGGCGCATGCCGTCGGTCTGCGCGCGCGTCTCGGTCGGGTTGTTCAGGACCTTGGCGATCTGGCCCACCGCGGTGCGGACCTCGTGGAAGTCCTCCATCAGCTTGGCGAAGCCCACCAGCGGGGACGCCACGCGTCCGGACAGCATCATGAAGGCGATCAGCCCGCCCTTGTCCACGGTGGTGTCGTTCTGCAAGGCGAGGAAGGCGCCGAACAGCACCACACCGCGGCCCATGAAGGTCTGCAGCGGGTCGATCAGCGTCTGCGGCCAGTTGCCCAGGCGGCCGGCGGCCAGGCGCCAGCGGCCGGCGTCGGCCACACGCTCGTCCCAGATCACCTTCTGCTGCGGCTCAAGGGCGAGGGATTTCACGGTGCGGATGCCGTAGACCGTCTCGCTCATCACCGCGCCCATGCGGTGCTGCGCCTGGATGGCCAGGGCCACCAGCGCGCCGACCGGACGCAGGAACACCATGATGATCAGCGCGATCAGCCCGGCGATGGCCACCGACACCCAGGCGAGCGTGGGCTCCATGTAGAACATGAAGGGCAGCATCACGAGCAGGGTGAAGCCGTCGAGGAAGGTGTAGAGTAGCTTGCCGGTGAGGAAGTCGCGGACGCGGAACACCTCGCGCAAGCGGGAGATCGTCTCGCCGGCCTGGCTGCGTTCGAAGAAGTCGAGCGGCAGCGAGAGCAGCCGGCCGAAGACGTGCAGGTTCAGCCGAACGTCCAGCCTGGCCGACATCACCAGCACCAGCTCGCGCCGTGCCCAGCCCAGCACCATGTCGAAGAACATCATGGTGCCCATGATGGCGACCAGCATCGTGAAGGTGGACATGCTGTTGTATTCCAGCACGCGGTCGATGGTGCCCATCACGATCAGCGCCGGGAGGATCGACAGCGCCGAGAGCACCACGGAGGCGTAGCTGATCTGGGTGAGGAACTTCTTCTCCTCGAGAACCTTGCTGAAGATCCAGCCCATGGTGAACGGAGCTTCGCCTTCGGCCTGGCCGAACGGGCGCTTGACCAGGATGACGTCGCCGGCCCAGGCCTGCTCCAGCCGTAGGCGGTCGACGGCGACAGGCGGCTCGGAATCACGTGCGGTGGGGCTCTTCAGCCAGACGACGTCGCGTGCGACGTCCGCGCCTACCACCAAACCGGCGGTGCCGTCCTTCAGCAGCAGCACCACGGGTGCGGCGTCACGGAAGCGGAATAGCGCGCGCCAGGCCAGGCGCATGCCGCGGGCCACCATGCCCTGCTCGCGCAGCCAGGCGACCAGCGAGGCGGGCGACGGGTAGGGCTCGCCGGGCGGGCCGCGAAACTCGGACATGTCGAGGTCGACACCGTGGAAACGGGCGGCGGCGACCACGGCGCGCAGCCGGAGTTCCTTTGGCGTGAGCACTTCCGGCACGTCGGTCTCGATCTGGAGGGGCTCGCCGTCAGGGTTCAGGCTGGTCTCGGTCAAGGATCGGTCCCTTTGTCTCGCGCTCTGGACGGGGCGCGCGGCGGCACATCACGACACCGTGCCCGGCGCACCTTCGTCGGTTCTTATCACGGGTTTCTGTAGAGTTGCATAATTTTCCGCACCCAGGCTGGCCTGTTCCGCGTGCGTGTCGTCTAGTCAGGCGCATCGGAGGCCCGGGTTTGCAGATATCAGCGATACAGGACAGCGACCTGGCTTACGTCCAGGCGATCTACGCGCACCACGTGCTGACCGGCACCGGAACGTTCGAGGAGGTGCCGCCCGACATTGAGCAGATGACGGGACGCTGGCAGGCGGGACAGGCTGCCGGGCACGACTGGCTGGTGGCAACGGATGCGACCGGCGTGCTGGGCTTCGGCTATTACGGGCCGTTCCGGGCGCGCAGCGCCTACGACTGGACGGTGGAGGACAGCGTCTACGTGCGTGACGACGTGCGCGGGCAAGGCGTGGGCAAAGCGCTGGTGGCCGAGCTGCTGCGCCTGGCCGAGGCGCGCGGCTTTCGGCAGATGCTGGCGCTGATCGGGGATTCGGAGAACATCGGCTCGATCGGCATGCACGCGAGCCTGGGGTTCCAGCGCGCCGGGGTGATGCGCGCCTGCGGGGTGAAGTTCGGCCGCTGGCTGGACGTGGTGGTGATGCAACGCGCGCTGGGCGCCGGCGACGGGACGCCGCCTACTCGGACAGCCTGAAGCAGGCGCTGCCGACCGGGTCGTTCCGCAACGCGTCGAGCAGTTCGGCGCGGCCGGCCGGGGTATGCGGGATCGCGACCACCCGTTTGAAGAACACGGTCTTTCCGCGAGCACGGTCGTGCAGCAGGGCAGCCAGCGCACGGCCTGCGTTGCTGCGGGTGGCACAACACGTGCAGCCGGCTGCGTGGCCCAGCGAGACGTCGAAGCCGGCGCGTGTGCCGCCGGTAACGCCGCCCTCCTCGAGCGTCGCGTCGGTGCCGAGAGTGCCGGGGTGATCGTCGAGGACGACGGGGATACGGGCGTCAATGTGGAGCATCGTTGCATATATAGTATGGGTTGGAGCGATTGGTCGGCGGCAAGCAAGCAAGGCCTTCTTTTCTGAAGAAAAGAAGCAAAAGACGTTTGGTCCTGCTGTCGCGACGGTCCTGCCAATGCGGGCCCAAGGGAGCAAAAGTTTTTTGGTTCTTTTTTTCAAAAAAGAACTGCTTGCTTGCTCCCGAACACAGCGGCAAGGTCGGTGTTGATATAAAGACAGCTTTATATATCTATGCAACACATGGAGCCGCTTCTCGCCGCCCTCGCCGCCGCTGCCGATCCGACCCGCCTGCGCCTGCTGGCCCTGGCGAACGGTGGCGTGTTCTGCGTCTCCGACTTCTGCGAGATACTCGGGCAGAGCCAGCCGCGGTTGTCGCGCCATCTGAAGCTGCTGTGCGAGGCGGGGCTGCTGGAGCGCTCACGCGAGGGGGCCAGCGCGTGGTTCTCGCTGGGCCACGGGATGGGCGGGGCGCTGGCGCGCGACGTGCTGCGGCACATGCCGGAGGGCGAGCCGGTGCTGGCGGCGGACCGACGCGGGGCGGCGCGGGTGCTGGCCGAGCGCGCCAGGGCGGCGTCGGAGAAGTTCCGCAGCGAGGGGGCGGATTGGGACGAGATGCGGGCGCTGTCCCTGCCGGCGGAGGCGATCGAGGCGGCGCTGCTGGAAATCCTGCCGCAAGGCGGATTGGGCCGGGTGCTGGATGTGGGCACCGGCACCGGGCGGCTGCTGGAGTTGCTGGCGCCGCGTGTCGCCAGCGGGCTGGGCGTGGACGCCAGCCGGACGATGCTGGCGCTGGCCCGGGTGCGGCTGGCGCGCCAGGAGCTGGGCCATTGCAGCGTGCGGCTGGCCGACATGTACGCCCTGCCCCTGCCCGATGCGGGCTTTGACCTGGTGCTGCTGCAGATGGTGCTGCACTACGCCGAGGAGCCGGCGGCCGTGGTGGCCGAGGCGCGCCGCGTGCTGGCACCGGGCGGACGGCTGGTGGTGGTGGACCTGGCGCGGCATGCGAATACGGCGCTGCTGGCGCAGATGGGGCACCGCAGGGCCGGGTTCTCGGACGCGGAGATGCTGGCGCTGTTCGGCGGCGCGCGGCTGCTGGCGGCCTGCCCTGTGGATGCCGGCGGGACGGCCGCATCGGCTGGCCAGGAGGGCGCGCTGCGCGTGCGCATCTGGCAGGGCACGGCGCCGGCCGACATTCCTGCAGTGAGCGAAGCGGTGTTCGCTTGAGCGACGTCCGCCCAGCCGGCAGCGCATCGCAGACTGCGCCCGGGTGGGCGTTTTGCAACGGGTCCGTCCGACAGGGGCTGCATTCGTGCGGCGATGATCGTGCGTCCGGGCTCATGTTGAAGACCCGAGATCTTGACCGGTGGAAAGAGAAGGCAAGCGGTTCTTTTTTGAAAAAAAGAACCAGAAAACTTTTGTTCCCTTGGGCGCGCGCTGAGGGAGAGTCCGCGACAGCAGGACCAAAAGTCTTTTGCTTTTTTTCTTCAGAAAAGAAGGCCTTGCCTTCCTTGCTGCGTCCTGAGGCCTCGCTCGAGTTTGCTTCGAGGCTTGTTTCCATCACGCATAATCCGAAAGAGGCGTCCACTTGACCCGACCCCATTTGCTCGACGCGCTGCGTGACCAGGTCCTGCTGTGCGACGGCGGCACCGGCAGCCGCGTGCAATCCATGGATCTGGAGACCGAGCGCGACTACTGGGGGCAGGAGAACTGCACCGACGTGCTGAACCTGTCGCGGCCTGATTTGGTGCGCGAGATCGCGCGCGGCTACTTCGAGGCCGGCGCTGACATGGTGGAGACCAACACGTTCGGTGCCTCGCCGATCACGTTGGGCGAGTTCGGGCTGTCCGACCGGGCGCGCGAGATCAACCGGGTGGCGGCCGAGCTGGCGCGCGAGGTGGCCGACGAGTTCGCCGACGGGCGGCACCGCTGGGTGCTGGGCGGCGTGGGGCCGGGGACCAAGCTGCCGTCGCTGGGCAACGTGGATTACGACACGCTGGAGGCGGGGCTGGCGGAACAGTGCCGCGGGCTGGTGGATGGCGGGGTGGACGCGTTCCTGATCGAGACGTGCCAGGACACGCTGCAGATAAAGGCGGCGGTGAACGGGGCGAAGATTGCGCGCGCCGAGGCGGGGCGCGACACGCCGATCTTCGTGCAGGTGACGGTGGAGACCACCGGCACGCTGCTGGTGGGGCCGGACATCGCGACGGCGGCGACCGTTGTGCACGCGCTGGACGTGCCGTTGATCGGGCTGAACTGTGCGACCGGTCCGCAAGAGATGGCCGAGCACGTGCGCTGGCTGGCGGCCAACTGGCCAGGCCTGCTCAGCGTGCAGCCGAATGCGGGCCTGCCGGAGCTGGTGGACGGGCGCACGCGGTATCCGCTCGGGGCCGCCGAGATGGCAAGCTGGGTGGAACGCTTCGTGGCCGAAGACGGGCTGAACCTGATCGGCGGCTGCTGCGGCACCGACGTGCCGCACATTCAGGCGCTGGACGCGATGTTACGGCGGCGTGGCGGGTTCCGGCCGGCGCCGGTGCGGCGGACCAGCGTGTGGGTGCCGTCGGTGGCGAGCCTGTACAGCCAGACGGCGTTGCGGCAGGAGAACAGTTTCTTCTCGATCGGCGAGCGGTGCAACGCCAACGGTTCGAAGAAATGGCGCGAGCTGCAGGAGGCCGGCGACTGGGACGGTTGCGTGTCCGTCGGGCGCGAGCAGGCGGCGGAGGGGTCGAGTTCGCTGGACGTGTGTACCGCGTTCGTCGGGCGCGACGAGAAGCGCGAGATGGACGAGGTGATCAGGCGGTTCACCAACTCGGTGAACGTGCCGCTGGTGATCGACAGCACAGAGACGCCGGTGATCGAGAGCGCGCTGAAGCTGCATGGCGGCAAGCCGATCATCAACTCGATCAACTTCGAGGACGGCGAGGCGGCGGCAATCGATCGCTTGAAGCTGGCGAAGAAGTTCGGCGCCGCGGTGATCGCGCTGACGATCGACGAGACGGGGATGGCGAAGACGCCGGAGGACAAGCTGCGCATTGCCGAGCGGCTGGTGGAGTTCGCGTGCGACAAGTTCGGCCTGCCGCAGAGTGACCTGCTGATCGATCCGCTGACCTTCACCGTTGCCACCGGCAACGAGGACGACCGCAAGCTGGCGGAGTGGACGCTCGACGGGATCAGGATGATCCGCGAGAAGTTTCCGGACATCCAGATCATCCTCGGCCTGTCCAACGTGAGTTTCGGGTTGAACCCGGCGGCGCGTGCGGTGCTGAACAGCGTGTTCCTCGACCACGCGGTGCGTGCGGGGATGACGGGTGCGATCGTGCACGTCAGCAAGATACGGCCGCTGCACCTGATCCCCGCCGAGGAGGTGCAGGTGGCGGAGGATTTGATCTTCGACCGCCGGCGCGAGGGCTACGATCCGTTGCAGCGCCTGCTGGAGATCTTTGCCGATCGCAAGGCGGCCGAGACGGCGAAGCGGGCGAAGAGCGAGACCGTGGAGGGCCGCCTGCGCGACCGCATCGTGGACGGCGACCGCAAGGGGCTGGAGAGCGAACTGGACGACGCGCTGCAGCGCCACGAACCGCTGGCGATCATCAACGACATCCTGCTCGGCGGCATGAAGGTGGTGGGCGAGCTGTTCGGCGCCGGCAAGATGCAGTTGCCGTTCGTGCTGCAGTCGGCAGAGACGATGAAGGCGGCGGTGGCCTACCTGGAGCCGATGATGACGCGCATCGCCGGGCAGGAGAAAGGCACCATCGTGCTGGCGACGGTGAAGGGCGACGTGCACGACATCGGCAAGAACCTGGTCGACATCATCCTGACCAACAACGGCTACCGGGTGGTCAACCTCGGCATCAAGGTGAAGCTGGCCGACATGGTGGAGGCTGCGAAGGCGAACCACGCGCACGCCATCGGGATGAGCGGGCTGCTGGTGAAGTCCACGGTGATCATGCGTGAGAATTTGGAAGAGATGAGCCGGCAGGGTTTGGAGATACCCGTACTGCTGGGCGGGGCGGCGCTGACGCGCAACTACGTGGAGGATGATTGCGTGGCGGCGTACGCGTCGGGCCGTGTGGCTTACGCGCGCGACGCGTTCGACGGGTTGCATTTGATGGACAAGGTGACTGGCAACGGGTTCGACGATTACCTCTCAGCACTGCAGGCCAAACGCAGCGGAAAAGCGAAGAACACCAAGCGCAGCATCGGCACCGCGGACGAACGAGCGTGGCGGCCGATCGATCTGGCGAGCGTGCAAGCGCGGCGGCGACGGCTGACGCAGGACGTAGCTGTGGCGGAGCCGCCGTTCTGGGGACCGCGGGTGATCGAGGCGCCGGCGAAAGCGGTGGTGCCGTTCCTCAACGAGCGCAGCCTGTATCAATTCCAGTGGGGGTTCCGCAAGCAGGGCAAGAGCCTCGACGACTTCCTCGGCTGGGCGAAGCAGGAGCTGCGGCCGATCATGAAGCGCATGCTGGCGCTGTGCGAGGCGGAAAGCATCCTCAAGCCGCAGGCGATTTACGGGTATTGGAAAGCTGCAGGACAGGGCAACGATCTGATCGTGTTCGAGCAGGACGGCACCACCGAGGTGGCGCGCTTCCACCTGCCGCGCCAGCCGCGCGAGGACGGCGACTGCATCGCCGACTTCTTCCGCGACGTGGACGAGGCGGAGCGCGACGTGATCGGCCTGCAGGTGGTGACCGTCGGCCAGGCGGCCAGCGACACCGCGCGCGTGTGGTTCGAGGACAATCGTTACCAGGACTACCTCTATCTGCACGGGCTTTCCGTAGAGATGGCAGAGGCGATGGCGGAGTACGTGCACAAGCGCATCCGCGCGGAGCTGGGGTTTGCCGGCGAGGACGACCGCGACATGGAAAAGATGCTGAGCCAGGGCTATCGCGGGTCGCGCTACTCGTTCGGCTACCCCGCCTGCCCGCGCATCGAGGACCAGGACATGCTGCTGCGGTTGCTTGACGCGGAGCGCGTGGGTGTTTCGTTATCGGACGAGCACCAGTTGCATCCGGAGCAGAGCACGAGTGCTATCGTGGTGGTTAATCCGGCTGCCAAGTACTTCTCGGTTTAAGGAAGGCCTTTTTTTTTGAAAGAAAGAAGCAAAAAACTTTTGTTCCCTTGGGCGCGCGCTGCAGAAACCTCCGCGACAGCCGGAGCAAAAGTCTTTTGCTTCTTTTCTTCAGAAAAAAAGGCCTTGCTTTCTTGCCGCCGAACAGTCTCCGCTTGATCCGCTTCGTCATCTGCGGCCCGGAGCACAGCGGCACCACGCTGGTCTCCGACCTGTTCCGGCAAGTGCCCGGGATCGACGCCGGCTTCGAGGTCGGCGTTCTGCTCGCATCATCACCCCGCGGCTTTCCCGCGTTGGACGTGCACGCCGAGATCACACGCTGGGGCTGGGGTATCGACGCGGCGGCGCTGGATACGTGCTGCGACACTGACGATTTTGCGCAGTTCTACGACCGCCTGCACGCGGCCTCCACCGTGCTCAAGCCCGGCACCCACACCATCTTCGACAAGACGCCCCGCTACCTCAGCCGGCTCGCCGACTGCATGGACAAGATGCCGGTGCCGTTCCTGGTAGTGTTCAAGGACCCGCGCGCGCTGGTCTGCTCGGACTGGCGCAAGGCGGGCGCGCCGCCTTTCTCGCCTTGGTTCGAGGCCTACGCGCCCGGCAAGCTGGACTACCTGCGTGCGCATTACGCCAGCTATCGCGCGGCGGTCGAGGCGGCCGACCCGCGCATGTGTCCGATCCGGCTGGAAACCCTGTGCCTGGACACGCGGCGGACCTGCGAGCGCGTCTACGCGGTGGCGGGCTGCGCGTTCGATCCCGCCTACATGGTGCTGGCCGGGGTGCGCTACGAGAACACGCGTCAGGGCTCGATCTGCGCCGGCATACCGTTCGAGTACACCGCCCGATTTACCAAAGCGGAACAGGCGGCGATTGCGACGGCGTTCGTTGAGTTGAACGATTGGTTTTACGCCTGACAAAAAGGCGAGCGCTTCTATTTTGAAAAAAGAAGCAAAAAACTTTGTTTCTTGGAATGCGTGTTGCGGGAGGGTCCGCGACAGCAGAGACAAAAGCTTTTTGCTTCTTTTTCTCTAAAAAGAAGACCTTGCTTACCTCTTCTTCGCCCGCAGCTCCGACCAGTAAGCCTGCCGCTTGGCGAGCTCACGCTCGAACCCGCGGTCGGCCGGCTGAAAGTACTCCGCCCGGTCGATCCCGTCCGGGAAGTAATTCTGGCCGGAAAACCCGTCTTCCTCGTCGTGGTCGTAGGCGTAGCCTTCGCCGTGGCCCCACTGCTTCATCAGTTTCGTGGGCGCGTTGAGGATGTGCGGCGGCGGAGCCAGGCTGCCGGTCTTCTTGGCCGCGCGGGCGGCCGCCTTGTGCGCCTTGTAGGCGGCGTTCGATTTCGGCGCGGTGCCCAGGTAGATCACCGCTTGTGACAGGGCGAGGTCGCCTTCCGGGCTGCCCAGGCGTTCGTAGGCTTCCCAGGCGGCCAGGGTCTGCACGAGCGCTTGCGGGTCGGCCAGGCCTACGTCTTCGGAGGCGAAGCGGACCAGGCGGCGGGCGATGTAGCGGGGGTCCTCGCCGCCTTCGAGCATGCGGGCGAACCAGTAGAGGGCCGCGTCGGTGTCCGAGCCGCGCAGGGATTTGTGCAGGGCGGAGATGAGGTTGTAGTGGCCGTCGCGGTCGCGGTCGTAGAGGGCGGCGCGGCGGCCGACCAGGGCGGTCAGCGCGGCCTCGTCCAGCGGCGCTTCGGCGGCGGCCAGGGCGGCGACGCGCTCGGCCATGTTGAGCAGGTAGCGGCCGTCGCCGTCGGCCATGGCGCGGAGCGAGGCGCGGGCCTCCGCGGTGAGGCGGAGGGGGGCGCCGAGCTCGGCCTCGGCGCGGCGCAGCAGGGCTTCCATGTCGGCGTCGTCCAGGCGGCGCAGCAGCAGCACGGCGCAGCGGGAGGTGAGCGCGTCGTTGAGCGCGAAGGATGGGTTCTCCGTGGTGGCGCCGACGAGGATGATGCGCCCCTGCTCGACGACCGAGAGAAAGCTGTCCTGCTGGGTGCGGTTGAAGCGGTGGATCTCGTCGACGAACAGCAGCGTGGTCTGGCCGGTGTCGCGCCGGTGGCTGGCCTCCTCGAAGACGCGCTTGAGGTCGGCCACGCCCGAGGAGAGTGCCGAAAGCTGGACGAAGAGGGTGCCGGAGGCGGCGGCGACCAGGCGGGCGATGCTGGTCTTGCCGACGCCCGGGGGGCCGGACAGGATCAGGCTGGGCAGCTGAGGCAGCTTGAGCAGGTTGGTCAGCTCGCCGGTGGGGCCGACGATGTGTTGCTGGCCCACTACCTCGGTCAGGCTGGTCGGCCTGAGGCGGTCGGCGAGCGGGCGTGCTGGGTCGGGGCTAAGACGGGCGGGGCCTTCGGAGAACAGGCCGGATTGGAGGCCGTTACTGCCGCTCATCGGGCGGACTTGCTGATGTTGGCGCGGAAAGAAAGGCAAGCGGTGCTTGTTTGAGAAAAACAACCAAACTTTCGCTCTCGTCGGGTGTGCCGCGATGGATGTGGTGTTTCAGCCGTCTGCGACAGCGCTCGCGAAAGCTTTGTGCTTCTTCTCGAACGAGAAGGCCTCTTCTTCTGCTTGATGAGGCGATGTCCGCATGTTCTGGCATCAGGACCATGGCGATGTTCTGCACCATCGCTGATGCGCGGCAAAGCTGGCACTGGCAGCCGCACAGCGCGCGGGAACGCAACCTGCGGTTTCGCCGATCGATGTGGATAGCTGTCCCAACGAGCAGGCAGTTGCGTCAGTTTTGTCACACACTGCGGCTATTGTGCAGCGCAACCCTAATCGCTCGTCTTGTCGATGCGACCAAACAGAATGTAACTCGTTGTGAGCGCAGACCGGACCGCGCCGTGTCTGTCGTCAACCACCATAGGAGTGTCGGCCGTGCGTAAGACAAATCTACTCGGAGCAACGTTCCTGGCGCTGGCAACCGCCGCCATGCCGTTCGCATCATTCGCCCAGACGCCGGCGCCCACGCCTGCTGCTCCTGCCGCGGCGGCTCCTTCGGCACCCGAGCCCGCGCCAGCTTCCCCGCCGGCCGACGTGACTCCCGCTGCGCCGTCTGGCGACACCGGCACGTCTTCCGCCAAGCCGGCGAAGAAGATGCACATGCACAAGAAGGCGATGAAGTCGCATGGCAAGCTGGTGGCGACAAAGGCCGGCGACAAAGCGGTCGACGACCTGAACTCCCAGAGCCTGGACTCCGCCAAGACCGGCAAGCCGTTCACGCCGTCAGCCACGCCGCCGGCCGCCAAGGAGGAAGCGCACGCGTCCTCGTCAAAGAAGATGTCGCACCACATGGCGAAGAAGAAGTCGACCGCGGCCAAGTCGTCCGATACGGCGGCACCGGCTGATAGCGCGACCCCGCCTGCTGACAGCAGCGGCAAGTAAGACGCGAAAAAGGGGCTGGAAGGTATCTTCCGGCCCCTTTGTTTTGGTTGGTCTAGAGTTCTGGACGTCTTGTCGGCTGTATGTGACTAGACAAAAGCGAGGCCTTCTCTCGAGAAAAAGAAGCGAACAGCGCTCGGGAGCGCCGTCGCGGGGAGTCGAAGCAAACGGCCCCTCACGACACACCCGACGGGACTGAAGAGTTTGGTCCGCTTCTTCGATGACGAACCGCTTGCCTTACTCCGCTTCGGACTCCGGCACTTCCTGCACTGGGCCGCTGTCCTGGCCCTTGGCGGACGGGTCGCGGTCAACGAGTTCAATGACCGCCATGTCGGCTGCGTCGCCGTAACGCATGCCGGCCTTCATCACGCGCGTGTAGCCGCCGGCGCGGGCCTTGTAGCGGTTGGCCAGGGTGTCGAACAGCTTGGTGACGATGGTGTTGTCGCGCAGCTCGGCATAAGCCTGACGACGGGCGTGCAGGCTGCCGCGCTTGCCCAAAGTGATGAGCTTCTCGGCGACCGGACGCAGCTCCTTGGCCTTGGGCAGGGTGGTGGTGATCTGCTCGTGCTTGAGCAACGCCACGGCCATGTTGCGGAACATGGCAAGCCGGTGGGTCGATGTGACGCCGAGCTTTCGGCCGGCTACTCCGTGACGCATTTTCTACTCCGAAGGAAGGAAGGCCTTCTTTTCTGAAGAAAAGAAGCAAAAGACTTTTGTCTCGGCTGTCGCGGACCGTTCAACAGTCGGGTCGTACGGTAATAAAAGTTTTTTGGTTCTTTTTTACAAAAAAGAACCGCTTGTATGCTTTGCCTAGAACGGCTCGTCCAGCCGCTTGGCCAGTTCCTCGATGTTCTCCGGCGGCCAACCGGACACGTTCATGCCGAGCGCGAGACCCATGTTGGTCAGCACTTCCTTGATCTCGTTGAGCGACTTGCGGCCGAAGTTCGGGGTGCGGAGCATTTCCTGCTCGGTCTTCTGCACCAAGTCGCCGATGTAGACGATGTTGTCGTTCTTTAGGCAGTTCGCCGAACGGACGGACAGTTCGAGCTCGTCCACCTTGCGCAGCAGGTTGCGGTTGAACGGCAGGTCGTCGTGCTGCTCTTCGGCGCGGACCTGCTGGGGTTCGTCGAAGTTGATGAACAGCTTGAGCTGGTCCTGCAGGATGCGAGCGGCCAGGGCGACCGCGTCCTCGGGGCCAACGGCGCCGTTGGTCTCGACCGTGAGCAGCAGCTTGTCGTAGTCGGTGACCTGGCCCACGCGGGTAGGCTCCACCTTGTAGGACACGCGGCGGACCGGCGAGTAGATGGCGTCCACCGGGATCAGACCGATCGGCGCGTCCTCGGGCCGGTTGGCGGCGGCGGCGACGTAGCCGCGGCCGAGCTGGACGGTCAGCTCCATGCCGAGCTTGGCACCCTCGTCGAGCGTGCAGATGACCAGGTCAGGGTTCATGATGTCGATGTCGTGGCCGGCCTGGATCTGGCCGGCACGCACTTCGCCGGGGCCGGTGGCGGTCAGCGACATGCGCTTGGGGCCCTCGCCGTGCATGCGCAAAGCGAGCTGCTTGATGTTGAGCACGATGTCGGTGACGTCCTCGCGCACGCCGGCGACCGAGCTGAACTCGTGCAGCACGCCGTCGATCTGCAGCGCGGTGACGGCGGCGCCCTGCAGCGAGCTGAGCAGGATGCGGCGGATGGCGTTGCCGAGGGTCATGCCGAAGCCGCGCTCCAGCGGCTCGGCAACCACGGTGGCGATGCGGTGCGGGTCGGTGCCGGGCTCGACTTCCAGCTTCTCCGGCTTGATCAGCGACTGCCAGTTTCTCTGGATAACCAACGCAACTACCTTTCAGGTGCCAACAGCCAACAGGCGTCAGCGAACAGGAGAGAGAGCGGCCTCCTTCATCAGACGAGTGAAGGCTGGCTGCTGACGACTAAGTTCAGACGCGCCGGCGCTTGCGCGGGCGGCAGCCGTTATGTGGGATCGGAGTCATGTCGCGGATGGCGGTGATGGAGAAGCCGACCGCCTGCAGGGCGCGCAGCGCGCTCTCGCGGCCGGAGCCGGGGCCGCTCACCTCGATCTCGAGGGTTTCCATACCGTGCTCGCGCGCCTTCTTGCCGGCGTCTTCGGCGGCTACCTGGGCGGCGTAGGGCGTGGACTTGCGGCTGCCCTTGAAGCCCTGGCTGCCGCTGGACGACCAGGCGATGGCGTTGCCCTGCGCGTCGGTGATGGTGATCATGGTGTTGTTGAAGGACGCCATCACGTGGGCCACGCCCGAAATGATGTTCTTGCGTTCCTTGCGCTTCGGACGCGAAGAGGCTGCCGGCTTCGCCATGCTACTTGGTGACCTTCTTCTTGCCGGCGATCGCCACCGCCTTGCCCTTGCGGGTGCGGGCGTTGGTGTGGGTGCGCTGGCCGCGCACCGGCAGGCCACGGCGATGGCGCAGGCCGCGGTAGCAGCCGAGGTCCATCAGGCGCTTGATGTTCATCGCCAGTTCGCGGCGCAGGTCACCTTCGACGCGGTAGTCGCGGTCGATCAGCTCGCGCAGACGCAGGATCTCGTCGTCGCTGAGCTGGTTGACGCGGCGGTCGTCGGGGATGTTCAGCTTGGTGCAGATGTCCTGCGCCTTCTGCGGGCCGATGCCGAAGATGTAGCGCAGGCTGATGGTCACCCGCTTGTTGGTGGGGATGTTCACCCCGGCAATACGCGCCACGCCCGTCACTCCTTGCGCAATGCCGGCTGGCACCACGCGAAACTGCACCCAAGGACTACTCACCCGAGGGCTGATTGAGAACACACCGAAATGCATTGATGGCGCATATCCGGGGGGACTGCGCCGATGGCCCGACTTAAAGCCGGGGCTGGCCCAAGTCAACGCGCTTGCATCAACTTGTCGTGATTGTCTCCCGGCGGGGGAGGTGTTCGAGGGCGTCGTCTATGGACGCGGTGACCTGGTCCATCTCCGCCATGCCGTTCACCACGTGCAGGCGGCCACGGCTAAGGTAGTGCGGGATGATGGGGGCAGTCTGGCGGTGGTAGGCTTCCAGGCGGGCGGCGACGGTCTCGCGACGGTCGTCGGCGCGGCGGACGAAGTCGTGGCTGCCGCAAACGTCGCAAACGCCGCCGGTGCGGGTGGGCTGGAAGCTGTCGTGGTAGCCGGCGCCGCATTTGGCACAGGTGAAGCGGCCGGCGATGCGGTCGACCAGGGCAGCGTCGTCCACGCGGAGCTCGATGACAGCGTCGAGTGCGATGCCCATGGAGGCCAGCATGTCGTCCAGCGCCTGGGCCTGCGGGACGGTGCGCGGGAAGCCGTCTAGGATGAAGCCGCTGGCGCAGTCGGGCTGGCGCACGCGGGTGGCGAGCATGGAGATGATCATTTCGTCCGGCACCAGAGCGCCGGATTCCATGATCGCCTTGGCGCGCTGGCCAATTTCGGTGCCGGCGGCGACCTCGGCGCGCAGCATGTCGCCGGTGGAGACCTGGGCCACGTGGCGGCGCTGCTCCAGCCGCTTGGCCTGGGTCCCTTTCCCCGCGCCTGGCGGCCCTAGCAGGATGAGGTTCAACGGCCCGGCACTTGGTTGCTCGCGGCTTGACGGCCCAGCGCTCAACGGCCGCGGCCTTTCACCCGGTTCTTGCGGATCAGCCCTTCGTACTGATGGGCGATCAGGTGACTCTGCATCTGGGTGATGGTGTCCATGGTGACGGACACTATGATCATCAGGCTGGTGCCGCCGAAATAGAACGGAAGGCTGTACTTGGTGATCAGTATCTGCGGCAGCAGGCAGACGGCCACCAGGTAGAACGCACCGAGCGTGGTGAGCCGGATGAGGATGTGGTCGAAGTAGCTGGCGGTGTTGGCACCCGGACGGATGCCGGGGATGAAGCCGCCGTATTTCTTCAGGTTGTCTGCCGTCTCCTCCGGGTTAAAGACGATCGCAGTGTAAAAATACGAGAAGAAGATGATCATCGCCGCGTAGGTCAGCATGTAGAGCGGCTGGCCTTGGGCGAGCTGGCTGGCGACGCTGGCCGCACCCTCGGCCAGCCAGCGCGGCACCCAGGCGGGCGCGGTCATGTTGGCGGAGAAGCCGGCGATGGTGACCGGCACCAGCAGGATGGAGCTGGCGAAGATGGGCGGGATGACGCCGGCGGTGTTGATCTTCAGCGGCATGTGGGTGCTGTCGCCGCCGAACATGCGGCTGCCGACCTGCCGCTTGGGATACTGGATGACCACGCGGCGCTGCGCGCGCTCCATGAACACGATGAAGGCGATGACGCCGGCGCCGATGATCAGAAAGGCGATGATGAAGATGGGCGAGAGGGCGCCGGTGCGCCCCAGCTCCAGCAGCGAGCCGAGCGCGTGCGGCAGGTTGGCGACGATGCCGGCGAAGATGATCAGGCTGGTGCCGTTGCCGATGCCCCGCGCGGTGATCTGCTCGCCCAGCCACATCAGGAACATGGTGCCGCCAACCAGGGTGATGACACAGGACGTGCGGAAGAACAGGCCGGGGTCGATGACAGCGGCGCCGGACGCACCGTGCATGCTCTCCAGCCCGACGGCGATGCCGTAGGACTGGAACAGCGCGATCAGCACTGTGAGGTAGCGGGTGTACTGGTTGAGCTTCTTGCGGCCGCTCTCGCCCTCCTTCTTCAGCGTCTCGAGCGAGGGGATGGCGGTGGTCATCAGCTGGGTGATGATGCTGGCGCTGATGTAGGGCATGATGTTCAGCGCGAAGACGGTCATGCGGCCGAGCGCGCCGCCGGTGAACATGTCGAACATGCCCAGGAAGCCGCCGCCGTGGGAGTGCATCATCTCGCCCATCACGGCGGCGTCCACGCCTGGGACGGGGATGTAGGTGCCGACGCGGTAGACGACGAGGGCGGCGAGCGTGAACCAGATGCGCTTGCGAAGCTCGGTGGCCTTGGAAAAGGTGCCGAGGTTGAAGCTGGAGGCCAGTTGCTCGGCTGCGGAGGCCATTGGGCGCGGTTCCTCGGCTGGATGGGCTTTTTATATATAGCGAAGCAAGGAAGCAGTTCTTTTTTGAAAAAAAGAACCAAAAAACTTTTGACTCCGCTGTCGCGCGCTCGCCGGAGAGGATGGCGACAGCGGAGACAAAAGCTTTTTGCTTCTTTTTCTCGAAAAAGAAGCGCTTGCTTAGCTTGCCGGCGATGCCGCCTTCTGCGCCACGGTCACCGTTCCGCCCGCCGCCTCAACAGCCGCCACGGCAGCCGCCGAGGCACCGGTGACGGTGATGTGCACCGCGCGGGTGATCTCGCCCTTGGCCAGCAACCGCACGCCGAGCGCCGCCTTGCCGCCACGCACCAAGCCGGCCGTGCGCAAGGCCTCCTCGGTCACCGGGGTGTCGGCAGGCAGCCGGCCGGATTCGATGGCCTTGTCGAGCGTGCCGAGGTTGACCGGCGCGTTCTCCACGCGGAACAGGTTGTGGAAGCCGCGCTTGGGCAGGCGGCGGTAGATCGGCAGCTGGCCGCCTTCGAAGCCGTTCAGGGCCACGCCTTCGCGCGCCTTCTGGCCTTTGACGCCCTTGCCGGAGGTCTTGCCCTTGCCGGAGCCGATGCCGCGGCCGAGGCGCTTGAATTTCGGGCGGGCGCCGGGGTTGTCGCGCAGTTCGTTCAGCTTGAGGTGGGGGGTGGTCATCTCAGTTGCTCTCGTGGGCGGGCGTGGGCTGGCCGGCGTGCTCGGGGTGCGTCAGCTCCGCACGCTCGTGATGGGTGACATGGCCGGGGTGGCCGGCACGGGCGGTGCGTGGCGCGTGGTTGGCCGGCAGCGGGTGCAGCTCGTCGTCGACGCGGAGCAGGTGGGCGACCTTGCGGATCATGCCGCGGACCGATGGCGTGTCTTCCAACACCCGTGTCGCGCGGATCTTGTTCAGGCCGAGGCCGACCAGCGTCTCGCGCTGGCCGGGCTTGCGGCCGATCGGCGAACCGGTCTGGGTGACGCGGACGGTCTTCTTGGCGGCGGTCTCAGACATCGCTGGCCTCCTGTGCGGCCGGCTCGCCGGCGGCGGGGCTCTCGCGCTTGCCGAGGATGTCGTTGACCTTCTTGCCGCGTCGGTTGGCGACCGAGCGCGGGCTGGCAGCACCCTGCAACGCGGCGAACGTGGCCTTGACCATGTTGTGCGGGTTGCGGCTGCCGAGCGACTTGGCGACCACGTCGCCGATGCCGAGGGATTCGAAGACGGCGCGCATCGGGCCGCCGGCGATGATGCCGGTGCCGGCGGCCGCGGTGCGCAGGATGACCTTGCCGGCGCCGAAATGGCCGTAGCTGTCGTGGTGCAGCGTGCGGCCTTCCTTCATCGGCACCCGGATCATGGTGCGCTTGGCACGGTCGGTGGCCTTGCGGATGGCTTCGGGAACCTCGCGCGCCTTGCCGGCGCCGTAGCCGACGCGGCCTTTCTGGTCGCCGACCACGACGAGGGCGGCAAAAGCGAAGCGGCGGCCGCCTTTGACCACCTTGGCCACGCGGTTGATGGTGACCAGCTTGTCGACCAGCTCGTCGCCGCCGTCGCGGTCGCGCGGGGCGTCGCGGCGGTCGCCACGGCGGCCGCGGTCGCCGCCTTCTCTGGCTTCACGTGCCATGTTCGGTTTCCTTAGAAGGACAGGCCGCCCTCGCGGGCAGCCTCGGCCAGCGCGCGCACGCGGCCATGATACAGATAGGACCCGCGGTCGAAGACGACCTGGGTGACGCCGGCGGCTAGCGCACGCTCGGCCACCAGCTTGCCGACGGAGGCGGCGGCCTCCTTGTCGGCGCCGGTGCGCAGGCCCTCGCGCAGGCTCGCGTCCAGCGTAGAGGCGGCGGCGAGCGTGCGGCCGGCAGCGTCGTCGATGACCTGGGCGTAGATGTTCTTGCCGGAGCGGAACACCGAGAGGCGCGGGCGCCCGACGGATTTCTGCCGCAGCTGGTAGCGCAGGCGCTGGCGCCGGCGCAGCCTGATGTCGATACGGGCGCTCACTTCTTCTTGCCTTCCTTGCGGCGGATCGTCTCGGTGTCGTAGCGCACGCCCTTGCCCTTGTAGGGCTCTGGCGGGCGGTAGCCGCGGATTTCTGCGGCGACCTGGCCGACCTGGCGCTTGTCCATGCCTTCCACCGTGATGGCGGTGGGACGCGGCGTGGTGATCTTGATGCCGGCGGGGACGGGGTAGACCACGTCATGGCTGAACCCGAGATTGACCACCAGGTTGGTGCCCTGCACCGAGGCACGGTAGCCGGTGCCGGTGATCTCCATCGTCTTGGCGTAGCCGGTGGACACACCCTTGATCATGTTAGCGATGTTGGCGCGCGTGGTGCCCCACATCATCCGCGCCTGGGCGGCGGTGCTGCGCGGCTTCACGCTGACCTTGCCGTCTTCGACCGTGGTCTCGACGTGGTCGGTCAGCGCGAGAGTCAGCTCGCCGAGCTTGCCGCGGGCGGTGAGGATGTTGTCGGCGATGGCGATGGTGACGCCCGACGGGACGTCGACCGGGTATTTGCCTATGCGAGACATTGCTGTGCCTCCCTCAGAACACGCGACAGAGGACTTCGCCGCCAACATTGGCAGCGCGCGCCTCGGCATCGCTCAGCACGCCACGCGGCGTGGAAAGGATGGACACGCCCAAGCCGGCGTAGACGCGTGGGAGTTCCTGGATCTTGGAATACACGCGGCGGCCCGGCTTGGAGACGCGGTGGATCTCCTTGATCACCGGCTCGCCCTCGGCGTATTTCAGCTCGATGCGCAGTTGCGCGACACCGGGGCGCAGCTCCTCGGCGGAGAAGCCGCGGATGTAGCCTTCGCGCTTGAGCACCTCGAGCACGTTGGCGCGCAGCTTGCTAGCCGGCGAGACGCAGGAGGCGTGGCGGCTGCCCTGGGCATTGCGGATGCGGGTGAGCAGGTCACCCAACGGATCGGTCATCATGTGCGGCGATCCTTACCAGCTCGCCTTGACCATGCCGGGGATTTGCCCCGAGCTGGCCAGGTCGCGCAATGCTATGCGGCAGAGCTTGAACTTGCGGTAGTTGGAGCGCGCGCGGCCGGTGAGCTCGCAGCGCAGGCGCACGCGGGTGCGGCTGCCGTTGCGCGGCAATTGCGCGAGCTTCATCGAGGCTTCGAAGCGCTCCTCGACGGGGGCGTCGCGGTCCATCATCTGCGCCTTCAGCTTGTTGCGCTTGCTGCGGTCGCGCTTGGCCATCTTCTCCCGCTTGATGTTGCGGTTGACGGCGGACGTCTTAGCCATCCTGTGTGGTCCTCCGGAACCTGCCGGCCTGCGCCAGGGGTTTTCCCAAACTCGGTTGCTCGAAACTCGTCTGCTTACGCGTCGTCTGGGCGATCCGCGCCTGGCTGTGCGTCTGCATCACTCGCGTGAGTGTAGGCTTGCCCAAATCAGCCGGCCGCTGTCGTCGCGGTGACGAACGGCAAGTCGAACGCCTTCAGCAGCGCCTTGGCCTCGGCGTCGGTCTTCGCCGTGGTGACGATGACGATGTCCATGCCGCGGACCGCATCCACCTTGTCGTAGGCGATCTCCGGGAAGATGATCTGTTCCTTCAGGCCCATGGCGAAGTTGCCGCGGCCGTCGAAACCCTTGCCGGAGATGCCGCGGAAGTCGCGCACGCGCGGCAGGGCGATGGTGACCAGACGGTCGAGGAACTCGTACATCCGGGCGCGGCGCAACGTCACCTTGGTGCCGATCGGCAGGCCCTCGCGGATCTTGAAGCCGGCAATAGCCTTTTTCGCGATCGTTTTCACCGGGCGCTGGCCGGCGATCAGCGTGAGGTCGGCGACCGCGGCGTCGAGCTTCTTCTGGTCGCCGGCAGCCTCGCCGACACCCATGTTGATGACGATCTTCTCCAGCCGCGGCACCTGCATCGGGTTCTTGTAGTTGAACTCCTTTTGCATGGTGGGGCGCACGTGCTCGGCGTAGCGCGCCTGCAGGCGGGGCTTGGCGCGGGGTTCTTGCTTCTCTGCTGTTTCGCTCATGGGATTCAGCCTTCGATCAGGTTGCCGGTCGCGCGGGCGACGCGGGCCTTGCTGCCGTTGTCCAGCACACGGAAGCCGATGCGGGTCGGCTTGTCCGTCTTGGGGTCGATCAGCATGATGTTGGAGAGGTGGATGGTCGCCTCTTTCTCGATGATGCCGCCTGGCTGGCCCATTCCGGACGCCTTCGTGTGGCGTTTGGCGATGTTGACACCCTGAACCACCGCGCGGTTTTCCTTCGGCATCACCACGAGCACTTCGCCGCGCTTGCCACGGTCCGAGCCGGTGATGACCTCGACGCGGTCGCCCTTGCGAATACGCGCTGCCATCACAGCACCTCAGGCGCGAGCGAGATGATCTTCATGAATTTCTTCGCGCGCAGCTCGCGCACGACGGGCCCGAAGATGCGGGTGCCGATCGGCTCCTGCTGCTTGTTGATCAGCACGGCGGCGTTGGTGTCGAAGCGGATGGCGCTGCCGTCCGCACGACGCACCGGGAAGCTGGTGCGCACGATGACGGCCTGGTGCACGTCGCCCTTCTTCACCTTGCCGCGCGGGATGGCTTCCTTGACGGAAACCACGATGACGTCGCCAACGGAGGCGAACTTCCGCTTGGAGCCGCCGATCACCTTGATGCACTGAACCCGGCGCGCGCCGGAGTTGTCGGCTACTTCCAGGTTGGATTCTGCGTGGATCATCGCTCGGCGCTCCTATGCGAGGGCATTGCTGGGCGCGTCAGACGCGGCACCGGTGGAGGCGTGCGTGGCGCCCGCATGTGTCTCGCCGACTCCTACAGCGTCCGAGCTCGTTACCGCGGCACCGACGTGGCTGTGGGCGCGCGCGGTCAGCGACGCCAGCGCGTCAGCAGGTGCGGATTCGAGCACGGTGCCGTTGCGCTCGACCACGGTCCAGGTCTTACGCTTGGAAATCGGCGGGCACTCGACGATGCGCACGGTGTCGCCGGTCTTGCAGGTGTTGACCTCGTCATGCGCCGCATATTTCTTCGAGCGGCGGATGAACTTCTTGTAGAGCGGGTGCATGATTCGGCGATCGACGAGGACGGTAACCGTCTTGTCCATCTTGTCGCTCGTCACGCGCCCGGTGAGTACACGCCTTGGCATTGCTCAAGGCTCCTTTCAGGCTTTGGCGGCGGAAGACTGCGTCTCCGCCAGGATTGTTTTCACGCGCGCGATGTCGCGGCGCACTTCACGGACGCGCGCAGTGCCCTCGTTCTGGCCGGTGGCACGCTGGAACCGCAGGTTGAACTGCTCGCGCCTGAGGTCCAGCAGCATGGTGTTCAACTGGTCGTTGGATTTGGCGCGAATGTCGGCGGGCTTGGTCATGATCAGCCCTCACCCAGGCGGGTTACGAACTTCGTCTTGATCGGCAGCTTGGCAGCGCCCAGCGTGAGAGCGGTCTGCGCCACGTCTGCCGGCACGCCGTCGATCTCGAACATCACGCGGCCCGGCTTGACGCGCGCCACCCAGAACTCCGGCGCGCCCTTGCCGGAGCCCATGCGCACTTCGGCAGGCTTCAACGAGACGGGGACGTCGGGAAAGATCCTGATCCATACACGGCCTGCTCGCTTCATCGCACGGGTGATCGCACGGCGCGCGGCCTCGATCTGACGTGCGGTGACCCGCTCGGGCTCCAGCGCCTTGAGGCCGAACTGGCCGAAATTCAGCGCGGTGCCGCCTTTTGCCAGGCCGTGGATGCGGCCCTTGTGGGCCTTGCGGAACTTGGTCCGCTTGGGGGAGAGCATTTCTCTTCGTCCTTAACGCTGCGGCGCCTGCTCGGCGGCACGGCGGTCCTGAGCCTGCGGGTCGTGCGCGAGGATTTCGCCCTTGAAGATCCACACCTTCACGCCGCACGTGCCGTACGTGGTCTTGGCAGTAGCGACGCCGTAGTCGATGTCCGCGCGCAGCGTGTGCAGCGGCACACGGCCTTCGCGGTACCACTCGACGCGGGCGATCTCGGCGCCGCCGAGGCGGCCGCCGCAATTGATACGGATGCCCTGGGCGCCGAGGCGCATGGCGGACTGCACGGCGCGCTTCATCGCGCGGCGGAACGCCACGCGGCGCTCCAGCTGCTGGGCGATGTTCTCGGCCACCAGCGTCGCGTCAATCTCCGGTTTGCGGATTTCGACGATGTTCAGCGAGACCTCGGCCTTCGCCATCTTGGCCAGGTCCTTGCGCAGGACTTCGATGTCCTGGCCCTTCTTGCCGATGACCACGCCGGGACGCGCGGCGTAGATGGTCACACGCGGCTTCTTGGCTGGACGCTCGATGACCACGCGGGAGACGCCGGCGCCGGACAGCTTCTTGCGAAGGTGGGCCCGCAGCTTGAGGTCGTCGTGCAGCAGCTTGGAGTAGTCCGCACCAGCGAACCAGCGCGAATCCCAGGTGCGATTGACGCCGAGCCGCAGCCCGATTGGATTTACCTTGTGACCCATGTCAGGCCGCCTTCTTTTCGGGTTCCGGCGCGTCTGCGCGCTCGGCGACCACGATCTTCAAATGGCTGAACCACTTCTCGATGCGCGCGGCACGGCCGCGGCCACGCGCGTGGAAGCGGCGCATGACGATGGAACGGCCCACCTCTGCCCGAGTAACGACCAACTGGTCGACGTCGAGCTGGTGGTTGTTCTCCGCGTTGGCGATGGCACTCTCCAGCGCCTTGCGCACGGCATGCGCGATGCGGCGCTTGCTGAAGGTCAGCGTGGCCACCGCAGTGGACGCTTTCTGGTTGCGGATCAGGCCGGCAACCAGGTTCAGCTTGTGCGGGCTGACACGAAGGTTGCTCAGCACGCACTGCGCTTCGGTTTCCGCGACGGGCCGCGGTGCCTTGGGCTTGCTCATCCGCGCTTCGCCTTCTTGTCGGCCGCGTGACCGGTGAAGGTGCGCGTGGGCGAGAACTCGCCGAATTTGTGGCCGACCATGTTCTCGTTGACCTGCACGGGCAGGAATTTGTGGCCGTTATAGACGCCGAAGGTGAGGCCCACGAATTGCGGCAATATCGTCGAGCGGCGCGACCAGATCTTGATGATCTCGTTGCGGCCCGAGGCGCGCGCCTTTTCGGCCTTTCCCAGCATGTACCCGTCCACGAACGGGCCTTTCCAGACGGAACGTGCCATCTTGCTTGCCCTCGCTTACTTGGATTTGCTGGCGCGACGGATGATCAGCTTGTCCGTCCGCTTGTTGACGCGTGTTTTGGCACCCTTGGTCGGCTTGCCCCATGGCGTAACCGGGTGACGGCCGCCGGAGGTGCGGCCCTCGCCGCCGCCATGCGGATGGTCGATCGGGTTCATCACGACGCCACGATTGTGCGGACGGCGACCCATCCAGCGTGCACGGCCGGCCTTGCCGAAGCTCTGGTTCATGTTGTCGGCGTTCGACACGGCGCCGACCGTCGCCATGCACTCAGCGCGCACGATGCGCAACTCGCCAGACTGCAGCTTGACCTGTGCGTAGCCGGCGTCCTTGCCGACGAGCTGGGCGTAGGTGCCGGCAGCACGCGCCATCTTGCCGCCGGCGCCGTTCTTCATCTCCACATTGTGGATGATGGTGCCGACCGGGATGGCACCCAGCGGCATCGCGTTGCCGGGCTTGATGTCCACCTTGGCGCCGGCAACCACACTGTCACCGGCCTTGAGGCGCTGCGGTGCGAGGATGTAGGCGAGCTCGCCATCAGCATACTTGATCAGCGCGATGAACGAAGTGCGGTTCGGATCGTATTCCAACCGCTCGACCGTCGCTGCCACGTCGAACTTGCGACGCTTGAAATCGACGATGCGGTAACTCTGCTTGTGCCCGCCGCCACGGAAGAAGCTGGTGGTGCGGCCGTGGTTGTTGCGGCCGCCGGACTTGCTCTTGCCCTCGGTCAGACCCTTGACGGGCTTGCCCTTCCACAGCTCGGACCGGTCGATCAGGACCGTGCCGCGCAGGCTCGCCGTTACCGGCTTGAATTGCTTGAGTGCCATCTATCCTACCCTCAGGCCCGTTGCGTCACGAAAGCCGCGTCGTCAGGTCGATCGACTGACCTTCCGCGAGCTGCACGTAGGCCTTTTTAACTGTCGAGCGCACGCCTGGCCGGCCCTTGAAGCGCTTGGTCTTGCCCTTTTGAACCAGCGTGTTCACGCCGAGAACCTTCACGCCGAACAGCGTCTCGATGGCGTTCTTGATCTCCGGCTTGGTCGCCGTCAGCGCCACGCGGAATACCATCTGGTTGCGCTCCGTCAGCAGCGTCGCCTTTTCAGTGATCACCGGCGCGCGGACGATCTCGTACATCGCCTCGCGCGACAGGTTGGCGGCCTTGCGGCGCACGTTGGCGATCACCGTCATGCCAAGCGCTCCCGCAGGCCGTCGATCGCGGCGGTGGTCAGCACAAGCAAATCGTGCTGCAGGATGTCGTAGACGTTCGCACCAACCGTCGGCAGCACGTCCACGCGGTGGATGTTGGCGCTGGCGCGCAGGAAATTCGCGTCGACCGCGTGGTCGATGACCAGGGTGCTGGTCCAGCCAAGAATCTTCAGCTTCGCAGCCAGCTCCTTGGTCTTTGCCGTGGCGGTCGCGGTGTCGATGACGATCAGCTTGCCTTCGGCCTGCTTCTGCGACAGCGCGCTGATCAGACCGAGGCGACGCACCTTTTTCGGCAGGCTGTAGCCGTGGTCACGCACGACGGGGCCGTGCACGGCGCCGCCGGTGCGGAACTGCGGCGAGCGCAGGCTGCCCTGACGCGCGTTGCCGGTGCCCTTCTGCTTGTATGGCTTCTTGGTGGTGCCGGACACTTCGCCCATGCCCTTCACCTTGTGGTTGCCGCTGCGGCGCTTGGCCAACTGCCAGTGCACCACACGCGCCATGATGTCTGCGCGCGGGTTGGCAGCGAAAATCTCGTCCGGCAGGTCGGCCTCGCCGGCCTCGCCGTTGTCGAGCGTCTTGATGGAAATCTTCATCGGAGGCGTCCTCAGCCGGCCAGCGCGGCAGGATACGGGGCGTCGGCGTGGCGCGCGCGCTTGACCGCGTCGCGCACCAGAACGTAGTCGCCCTTCGCACCGGGAATGGCGCCGTGCACCATGATCAGGCCGCGCTCGGCGTCCACGCGCGCCACCGACAGGTTCATCGTGGTGACGCGTTCCTGCCCGAGGTGGCCAGCCATCTTCTTGTTCTTGAAGGTCTTGCCCGGATCCTGGCGGTTGCCTGTCGAGCCATGCGAACGATGGCTGACGGACACACCGTGCGAGGCCTCGAGACCGCGGAAGTTCCAGCGTTTCATCGCGCCGGCGAAACCCTTGCCCTTGGTGGTGCCGGTGACGTCGACCTTTTGGCCAGGCACGAAATGCGCGGCAGTGATGATTGCACCTGGCTCGAGCACCGCGTCGGCGGCGCAGCGGAACTCCACCAGCTTGCGGCGCGGCTCCACCTTAACGCGGGCGTAGTGGCCGCGATTTGCCTTCGTCACGTTCTTCACCTTGGCGATGGACGTGCCGAGTTGCACGGCGGTGTAGCCGTCGCGCTCCCGCGTGCGTGCGTCCACAACCGCGACCTCGTCGAGGTGCAGGACGGTGACGGGCACGTGGCTGCCGTCTTCCTTGAACAGCCGGGTCATCCCCAGCTTGCGTGCAATCAAACCCGTGCGCATGTCTGCCTCCGATCCTCGGCTCGCCGCTTCAGATCTTGATCTCGACGTCCACGCCGGCAGCCAGGTCGAGCTTCATCAGCGCGTCCACCGTCTGCGGCGTGGGCTCCACGATGTCCAACAGCCGGCGGTGCGTCCGTATCTCGAACTGCTCGCGGCTTTTCTTGTCCACATGCGGGGAGCGGTTCACGGTGAAACGCTCGATATGCGTGGGCAACGGGATCGGGCCGCGTACCCGGGCACCCGTACGCTTCGCCGTGTTGACGATCTCCTTCGTGCTGTTGTCCAGCACGCGGTGGTCGTACGCCTTGAGGCGAATGCGGATGTTCTGGTTGTCCATAACTCTCGTCTACCTAGTTCAAGGCAAGCGCTTCTTTTTCGAGAAAAAGAAGCAAAAAGCTTTTGTCTCCGCTGTCGCGCGCTCGCCGGAGAGTACCGCGACAGCGGAAGCAAAAGTCTTTTGGTCCTTTTCTTCAGAAAAGGACTGCTTGCTTTTTAGTCCATAATCTTCGCGACGACGCCCGCACCAACCGTGCGGCCGCCCTCGCGAATAGCAAAGCGCAGGCCTTCATCCATCGCGATCGGCTGGATCAGCTCTACGTCCATCGACACGTTGTCGCCCGGCATTACCATCTCCACGCCTTCCGGCAGCTGCACCACGCCGGTGACGTCGGTGGTGCGGAAGTAGAACTGCGGACGGTAGTTGGTGAAGAACGGCGTGTGACGGCCGCCCTCTTCCTTCGTCAGAACGTAAGCCTCGGCCTTGAACTTCTTGTGCGGCGTGATCGAGCCGGGCTTGGCCAGGACCTGGCCGCGCTCGACGTCCTCACGCTTCGTGCCGCGCAGCAGGGCGCCAATGTTGTCGCCGGCCTCTCCGCGGTCCAGCAGCTTGCGGAACATCTCAACGCCGGTGACGATCGTCTTGACCGTGTTCTTGATGCCAACGATCTCGACCTCGTCACCTACGTTGACGATGCCGCGCTCGACACGGCCGGTCACCACGGTGCCGCGGCCGGAGATGGAGAACACGTCCTCGATCGGCATCAAGAACGGACGGTCGATCGCGCGCTCGGGCTGCGGGATGTAGCGGTCCACTTCGGCCATCAGCTTCAACACGGCCTCTTCGCCGATCTCCGGCTGCTTGCCTTCCAGCGCGCACACGGCAGAGCCGTGCACGATGGGGATGTCGTCGCCGGGGAACTGGTAGCTGCTCAGCAGGTCACGCACTTCGAGTTCGACGAGCTCGACCAGCTCGGGGTCGGCCAGGTCCATTTTGTTGAGGAACACGACGAGCGCCGGCACGCCGACCTGGCGGGCGAGCAGGATGTGCTCGCGGGTCTGCGGCATCGGGCCGTCGGCGGCGGACACGACCAGGATCGCGCCGTCCATCTGCGCGGCGCCGGTGATCATGTTCTTCACGTAGTCGGCGTGGCCGGGGCAGTCGACGTGAGCGTAGTGGCGGTTGGCGGTCTCATACTCCACGTGAGCGGTGGAGATGGTGATGCCGCGTGCACGCTCTTCCGGCGCCTTGTCGATCTGGTCGTAGGCCGTGAAGGTGGCGCCACCGGACTTTGCCAGCACCTTGGTGATCGCTGCCGTCAGCGACGTCTTGCCATGGTCCACGTGACCGATGGTGCCGATGTTGCAGTGCGGCTTGTTGCGCTCGAATTTCGCCTTTGCCATCGTCGTCTCTCCGTCGCCCGATCGGGGCTTGTGGGCTTACAGTTACCAGCGGTAGTGGCTGAACGCCTTGTTGGCTTCGGCCATCCGGTGGGTGTCTTCACGCTTCTTTACCGCGCTGCCGCGGTTGTTCACCGCGTCGAACAATTCGTTCGACAGGCGGTCTTCCATCGTGTGCTCGCCACGCTTGCGCGCGGCGTCGATCAGCCAGCGGATCGCCAAGGCCTGGCGGCGCTCGGTGCGCACTTCGACCGGAACCTGGTAAGTGGCGCCACCAACGCGGCGGGAACGCACTTCCACGGCCGGCTTCACGTTGTCCAGCGCCTCATGGAACATGCGCACCGGGTCGGCGGCGGCACCGCCGCGCTTCTTCATCACGTCCAGCGCACCGTAGACGATGCCTTCGGCGGCAGACTTCTTGCCATCGTACATCAGCGCGTTCATGAAACGCGTGATGACGATGTCGCCGAACTTGGCGTCCGGCAGGAT
>CAXSZX010000004.1:0-248770 GCA_964242115.1 uncultured Acetobacteraceae bacterium
GGCCCCCGCACCCGGCAGCAGGCCGGCCAGCGCGGTGCGCGCGACGCCTGACGGCGCGGCGCCCAGGGCGCGGGCCAGATCGTCCTGCAGGCACGCGAACGCATCTGCGGAGGCCGCCTCGCCTGACCGGGTCACCACCGCGGTCTGTGCGGCCAGAGCTGCCGCCACGCGCGGCGCGCCGAGGCCGGACAGGCGCGCCAGCCGGGCCAGAGAGGCGCCCGTGGTGCCGGCCTGCGCCAGCCCGGTCGCCACCAGTTGCGACGGTGCTGTCCCGTCCAGCGCGGCCAGGCGCGCAAGCACGAGCGGCGCGTGCCGCCTGGCCCGCGACGTCTGCGGGTCCAGCACCGCGCCGCCGGCCAGGGTGCGCGGCGGCGAGGCGGCGCGCAGCACGAAGCGTGCCCTGGCCGGCACGCAGACCGCCGACTCGCAGTGCAACTGGGCCAGGGCGGAGCAGCCCGGCTCAAGCACGTCGCAGCCGAGCAGGCGCAGGCGGGCGTCCACCTCGGCCGTGCCGAACAGCAGGCGCAGCCTGACGCCGGTGGGCAGCTTCGGCGAATCGGCCACTGCGTGCAGCCGCACGGACAGCCACGCGGACGGCACCAGCGCACCGGGCGCCGCCAGCGCCGCCCCGCGCGTCACCTGCGCCGGCTCCACACCCCGCAGGTTCACCGCCACGCGCTGGCCCGGCAGGGCCATGCCGACCCTGGCGCCGTGCACCTGCAACGTGCGTACGCGGACCGCCATTCCGCCGGGCGTCACCTCCAACGTGTCCCCGGCGGTCAGCGTGCTGCCGCGCAGCGTGCCGGTCACCACCGTGCCGTGCCCTGCCAGAGAAAACGAGCGGTCGATCGGTAGCCACGGCGCGCCGTCATCCGGCGCGGCCACGGCGCGCGCGGCCAGCACCCCGATCGCCTCGCGCAGCGCCGCCGCCCCCTGGCCGGTGCGCGCCGAACAAGCCACCGCGGCGGCCACCTCCACGCCGGCCGCAGCCAGCAGCGCGGTGGCCGCGCCGGTGGTCTGCTGCGCCCTGCCCGGCTCCGCCAGGTCGGCGCGGCTGATGGCCAGCAGCGCGCGCCGAACGCCCAACAGGCGGGCCACGTCCACGTGCTCGCGCGTCTGCGGCATGACGCCACGGGCGGCGTCCACCACCAGCAGCATCGCGTCGATGCCGGTGGCGCCGGAGACCATGGTGCGGACGAAGCGCTCGTGGCCGGGCATGTCGATCAGGTCGGCCTCGTGCTCGCCCACGCGCAAATGGGCGAAGCCCAGGGCGATGGAGATGCCGCGCGCCTGTTCCTCGGCCAGGCGGTCTGTGTGCATGCCGGTCAGCGCGTGGACCAGCGCGGTCTTGCCGTGGTCGACGTGGCCCATCACGCCCAGCACGATGCGGCTCATGCCGGGATCTCGGCCGCCAGAAGGCAAGGCAAGCAATCCTTTTTTGAAAAGAACCAAGAAATTTTTGTTCGCTGAAGAACACGCTGAGGGAAACGCCGCGACAGCCGCACCAAAAGTCTTTTGCTTCTTTTCTTCAGAAAAGAAGGCCTTGCTGTCCTTGCTTGCCCTGGCAGGCCGGCCTCGGCCACCCCGCTCATGCGGGATGCTGCCTGAGCACTGCGTCGGCCACGGCGGCAGCCAGTTCCGGCAGCTCGGCCTCGGCTACCGTCAGCATGTCCAGCAGCAGGCATCCGCCATGGATGCGGCCGACGACCGCTGGCGTCTGTGCGCGCAGGGCGTGGGCCAGCGTGTCCGGCGAGCAGCCGGGCACGGCAAGGCGCACGGCGCGGCTGGCGACGTCCTGGCCGGGCAGCGCACCCCCACCGGCGTGGCCGGTGGATGCGACCGCGTCGGCCGCGCAGACCGCTCCCAGCAGCGCGCAAAGCCGCTCGGCGCGCGCGGCGAGCTCGGCCGTGGACTGGCCGAGCATGCGCAGCACCGGGATCTCGGCCGCGCGCGCCGGGTCGGTGTGCAGGCGCAGGGTCGCCTCCAGGGCTGCCAGGGTCATCTTGTCCAGGCGCAGTGCACGCATCAGCGGGTGGCGGCGCAGGCGGTCCACCAGGTCGGCGCGGCCGGCGAGCAGGCCGGATTGCGGGCCGCCAAGCAGCTTGTCGCCGCTGAAGGCGACCAGGTCGGTGCCGGCGTCGAGGCTCTCGCGCACCGTAGGCTCGAGCTGGGCGAGGTTGCCCGGAAGATGGGCCAGCGTGCCGCTGCCAAGGTCGTCCAGCAGCAGCAGCCCGCGTGCACGGGCCAGGCCGGCCAGCTCGGCCAGGCTCGCCTCGGCGGTGAAGCCCACCATGCGGAAGTTGCTCTGGTGCACCTTCAGCAACAGGCGCGTCTGTGGCGTGATGGCAGCCTCGTAGTCGGCCAGGCGGGTCTTGTTCGTGGTGCCCACCTCTACCAGCCTGGCGCCGCCCTGGGTGATGATGTCGGGGATGCGGAAGCCGCCGCCGATTTCCACCAGCTCGCCGCGGGACACCACCACCTCGGTGCCCGGGCCGGCCAGGGCGGAGAGGGCCAGCAGCATGGCGGCGGCGTTGTTGTTGACGGCGAGTGCCGCCTCGGCGCCGGTCAGCCGGCACAGCAGCGCCTCGGCGCCGGCGCCGCGCGGGCCGCGGCGGCCAGTCTGCAAGTCGAACTCCAGGTTGCAGGCGCTGCGAGCGGCTTCCGCCGCCGCGGCCGCCGCTGCGTCGGCCAGCTTCGCGCGGCCGAGGTTGGTATGAACGACGATGCCGGTGGCGTTGATCACCCGGCGCAGGCCGGCCGGCTGGCAGCACGCCGCAGCAGCCGCGGCAACGATGCGGGCAGCGTCCGGCAAGTGGTCGGCACGTCCGGCCAGGATCGCCGCGCGCAGCTTCGCCAGCTCATCACGGAGAGCGTGGGTCAGCGCGGCATGGCCGAGGGTGATCAGCGCGTCGGCGGCCGACGGGTGCTCCAGCAGCGACTGCACCGAGGGGAGCCGCCGCAGCAGCACCTGCGCATCCGTGATTGGCCCGTGCGCTCCGTCCGCCATAAGTGCTCCTGTCCGTGACCGGTCGCGCAGAAGCAAGTGTCTTCTTTTTCGAGAAAAAGAAGCAAAAAGCTTTTGTCGCGGCTGTCGCGGACGGCTGAAACAACCTGTTTCATCTTGGTACACCCGAGAGAGACAAAAGTTTTGGTTTTTATCTCGACAAAGAACTGCTTGCCTCCTTTGCTTAGGACATATCCGCTTGCCCCAAACCGAACCCAAGCTGACCACGCTGGCGCACGGCGGCGGCTGCGGCTGCAAGCTCTCGCCCGCCGTGCTGGCCGACCTGCTCGCCCGCACGCCGCAAGCCGGTCCGTTCGCCAACCTGCTGGTCGGCACCGAGACCGGCGACGATGCCGCGGTCTACCGCCTGTCCGACACCCAGGCGCTGGTGGCCACTACCGACTTCTTCACCCCCGTGGTGGACGACCCGCACGATTTCGGCCGGATCGCAGCGGCCAACGCGCTGTCTGACGTCTACGCGATGGGTGCCACGCCGATCCTGGCTCTGGCGCTGCTCGGCATGCCGCTGGGCAAGCTCTCGGCCGAGACGGTGGGGCGCATACTGGCCGGTGGGGCGGGGGTGTGCGGGCAGGCCGGCATACCGGTGGCCGGCGGGCACTCCATCGATAGTCCGGAGCCGCTCTACGGGCTGGTGGCGTTGGGCCTGGTCCACCCGGATTGCATGCTGCGCAACAGCGGGGCGCTGGCCGGCGACGTGCTGATCCTGACCAAGGGGCTGGGGATCGGCATCTTCAGCGCGGCACTGAAGTGCGGCGAGCTGGATGCGGCCGGCTACGCAGCGATGATCGCGTCGGCGACCCAGTTGAACGCGGTGGGCGCCGAGCTGGCCGGCATGGACGGGGTGCACGCGGCTACCGACGTTACCGGGTTCGGCCTGCTGGGACACGCGCTGGAGGTGTGCCGCGGGTCGGGCGTGTCCGGCGTGATCGAAGCCAGCGCGGTGCCAGTGCTGCCGGGGGTTGCGACGCTGGCCCGCGCCGGGGTGGCAACCGGGGCGGCGTCGCGCAACTGGGCCAGCTACGGCGCCGACGTGGACGGTGCGGAGGCGTTGCCGAACTGGCAGCGCGGCCTGCTGTGCGACCCGCAGACCAGCGGCGGACTGCTGGTCGCGGTGGCGGAGCGGCACGCGGAGATGGTGTTGCGACGCGTGCGGGATGCTGGGTTCACGCTCGCGGCTATCGTGGGAACGCTGCACCTGGCGCAGGGCAAGGCGTTGTCGTTGCGGTAATAAAAGAAACCAGGCAAGGCCTGCTTTTTTGAAAAAGCAGTAAAAACTTCTGGTCCGGCTGTCGCGGAGTCTCCATCAGGGTGCACCTAGGGAACGATAGTTTGCCTGCTTGCTCCTAGACTTCGACGACGCCGCGATCCTGCGGCTTTGCATGGCGTCCGAGTTGTCGAGCGTCGAGGATCAGTGTGGCGGGACGTAATCACGCCGTAGCTTACGAACAAAAGCCGGGACGGGATGAACGCTTGCTCCACGAAGCATGTGTCGACCAACATGATCTGCTTCAACCGACACTTTGCGACGTGTCGGACACGATCATACAGCCCGTTCGACACCTTCGATGACGCAGTTTGCGACGTCCGAACCGGTTGCTTTTCGTGCGTGCGCCATGCCGCCTTGTAGCCCGAGACTCAGTAGCGATCTAAGCCGGTGTCCATTCGAGCCCGCATTTCCTCCAGAGGCACCTGCCCCGCTTGACCGATACTGACATCCTCGTCGCCGGCGCCGGCCCTGTCGGCCTTGCCTTCGCCGCCTCCCTCGCCGGCACCGGCCTGAGCATAACTCTGGTGGACCCGCAGCCCGAAGCGAGCCTCGCCGACCCGGCCGACGACGGGCGCGAGATCGCGCTGACGGACCGCTCCATCGCCATGCTGCGCGAGGTGGGCGCCTGGGACGCCATCCCGCCCGAGGAGATTGCCCCGCTGCGGCGCATGCAGGTGCTCAACGGCCCGTCGGACTACGCCATGCAGTTCGGCGGCGCCCGCAATGCCGAAGGCTTGCTCGCCCGCTTTGCGCCCAACCACTGGCTACGGCGAACGCTGCACCGCGTGGTCCAGGCGCAGCCGGGCGCCGCCATCCTGGCTGGCCGCTCCGTGACCGCGCTGCGCACCACGCGCGAGGCGGCCCACGCCACACTGTCCGACGGCCAGAGCCTGGGTGCCCGCCTGGTGGTGGCGGCGGACACTCGGCGTTCGCGCCTGCGCACCTCGCAGGGCATCCGCGCCACCCTGCACGATTACGGGCAGCACATGCTCGTCTGCCCGATGGCGCACCCCGAGCCGCACCACGAGACCGCCACCGCCTGGTTCGAATACGGCCGCACGCTGGTCACCCTGCCGCTGAACGGCGGCCGCTCCTCTGCGGTAATGACGCTCGACCCGGCGGACTCGGCCAGCCTGCTGGCGCTGGACGACGCGGCGTTCGGCCAGGAGCTCACGCGCCGCTACCGCAGCCGCCTGGGCCCGATGCGGCCGGTGGGCGCGCGGCACGCGGTGCCGGTGGTGACCGCCTACGCGCAACGCTTCGTCGGCCACCGCTTCGCGTTGCTCGGCGACGCCGCTGTCGGCATGCACCCCACCACCGCGCACGGGCTGAACTTCGGGCTGCTCGGCCAGCACGCCTTGGCCACCGAAATACGCCGCAGCGCAGAGGCCGGGCTCGATTCGGCCGACCCGGCGGGGCTGCACCGTTACGAGGCTGCGCATCGCGGCGAGACGCGGTTGTTCTTCACCGCGTCAGAGGCGGTGATGCGGCTTTACGCCGCGGGGGACAGTCTGCCGGCGCGGCTGCTGCGGGATGCGGCGTTGCGCGTCGGCAACCTGCCGCCGTTTCGGCAGGTGCTGGGAGCGAGGATGCAGGATCCGGAAGTGAGGAAAGCAAGCCTTCTTTTCTGAAGAAAAGAAGCAAAAAACCTTTGTTCTCTTGGGCACCCGTCTCCGGAGACTCTGCGACAGCGCTCGCAAACGCTTTTTGCTTCTTTTTCTCGAAAAAGAAGCGCTAGCTTCCTACTCCCTCCACCCGGTCACGTCATACCCGCCAAATACCGCCCCCCGCCGCATCGCCGGCGTGAACAACGAGTATAACCTCCGCCCGTCACGCGCGCTGACCTCGTCCAGCGCAGCCCGATGCTCCTCGGACAGCACCACGCCCAGGGCGGCCACGTTGTAACCCACCTGCTCCGCGCGGCTCACGCCCATCAGCGTGGTAGTGACACCCTTGCGCCCGACCACCCAGGCGAGCGCCACACGCGCCGCGCTCTGCCCGCTCTCCTCGGCCACGACGCGCACTGCGTCCACGATGGTCCAGTTGCGTTCGGTGAACAGTGTGTCGCCGAACGGGTTGTTGCCGTCCAGCCGCTTGTCGTCGGCTGGGCGCGCTGCCTCTCCGCTCGCTGCGTCGCGCGGCAGGCCGCCGGTGCGCGGCGCGGCCGCCTCTACCGTCGCGCGGTCGTACTTGCCGGTCAGCAGCCCGTAGGCGAGCGGGCTCCAGGGCACGATGCCCATGCCGAACTCGGTTGCCAGCGGCACGAACTCGTCCTCGATGTCACGAGCTACCAGCGAGTAGAAATACTGCAGCGCCACCGGCCCCGGCACGCCGCGCATTGCCGCCAGCGTCGCCACCTTCGCCACGAACCACGCCGGCGAGTTGGACAGGCCCCAATAGCGGATTTTGCCTGACCGAACGAGGCAACTCATCGTCTCGAGCAGTTCCTCGGCGGGTGTCACACCGTCCCAGACGTGCAGCCAGTAGAGGTCCACGTAGTCCGTCCGCAGCCGGCGCAGCGACCCCTCCAGGGCTGCGTGCAGGTGCCTGGCGCTCGCGCCCCCGGCCTGCGCGCCTGAGCCGTTGGCAAAGCCTGCCTTGGTGGCCACCACCATCCGATCACGAAGCCCGCGCTCGGCGATGAAGGCGCCCAGCATCTCCTCGCTGCGGCCGCCGGAATACACGTCCGCGGTGTCCACGAAGTTGCCGCCAGCCTCGACATACGCGTCGAACACCGCGCGCGAGCCGTCTTGCCCGGTGCCCCAGCGCGCCGTGCCGAACGTCATCGTGCCGAGCGCCAGCGGGCTCACCACCAAGCCGGAGCGGCCCAGGGTCCGGTAGTCGGAGAGCGTCATTCTGGTATATCCATAATGGTCGATACAAAACGGCTAGACCGGTTGCCGAACGCCGTCAACAGTTGCATAGTGCCCACTATGCATTCCCGAACGCCTGATGCGCAAACCAGGCGCCCCGGCCGGCCGCTCTCCTTCGACCGTGACGCCGCCCTGCACCAGGCGATGCTGCTGTTCTGGCGGCACGGCTACGAGGCCACCTCGATCGCCGACCTCACCGCCGCGATGTCGGTGACACCGCCCAGCATCTACGCGGCGTTCGGCGACAAGAAGCGGCTGTTCCTCGAGGCGGTGTCCAGCTACCTCTCGGGTCCGGTCACCGCTGCCACGCTGATCGACGCGGCGCCCACCGCGCGTGAGGCAGCCGCCGCGCTGTTGCGGTCGGCGGCAATCGGCTTCACCGGCGAGGACACGCCGCCCGGCTGCCTGCTGGCCAGCGCTGCCATCAGCTGCTCGTCCAGTGCCGCAGGCGTGCAGAGCGAGCTTGCCGCCTTGCGCGGCGGCATCGAAGCCCGGCTCACCGAGAGGATCACGCGGGCGGTCAGCGCTGGCGAAATGCCGGACGGAATCGATGCGGACGCGCTGTCCGGCCACGTGATGTGCGTGATTCAGGGGATGTCCACGCTGGCGCGGGACGGCGCCCCGCGGGAGAAGCTGTTGCGGGTGGCGGACCTGGCGATGCGGGGGTGGCCGACGTAAGGCAAGCAAAGCCTTCTTTTTCGAAAAAAAGAAGCAAAAAGCTGTGGCGTCCGCTGTCGCGGTTTTATCCGGCGAGCGCGCGACAGCGGAAGCAAAAGTTTTTTGGTTCTTTTTTTCGAAAAAGAACTGCTTGCCTTCCTTGATGCACGCGTATGTTTAATTCTGAAAGCCCCGCAGGAGTCCCGATGGCCGCACACGCACCGGCAGCCCGCTACACCGGCACTGCCATGCTGTTCCACTGGCTCGTGGCGTTCGGCATTGCCGCCAACTTCGTCATCGTCTGGGTGGTCGACAGCCTGCCGAAATCCGCCGAGCGGCCAATGGTCGACCTGCACAAATCCATCGGCCTGACGGTGCTGGGCCTGGCGATCATGCGTGTGCTGTGGCGCTACGCCAACCCGCCGCCGGCCATGCCGCGCTACTACGCGCCGTGGGAACGCCGCCTGGCGCACGGTGTGCACTACGTGCTGTACGCGCTGATCTTCCTGTTGCCGATCACCGGCTGGATCCACGACAGCGCGTGGAAGAACGCCGCCACCAACCCGCTGAACCTCTACTGGGTGATCCCCTGGTTCCGCATCGGCTTCATCAAGTCGCAGGACTCGGCAACCAAGCAGCACATCCATGACCTGTTCTTCGCCATCCACAGCGCACTCGGCACCGCGCTGCTGGCGTTCTTCGCGCTCCACGTATTGGGCGCGCTCAAACACCAGTGGCTGGACCGCGAGCCCGAGCTGCAGCGCATGCTGCCCGAAACCATGCTCCCCGAACGCCCCGACGGCCTGGACGCCATCGTCCGAAGCTAACTCTCACACCCCGGCGCGACAGCCGAGACAAAAGTTTTTGGTTCTTCTTTTTAAAAAGGGAACCGCTTGCTTACCTCCCAGCCCGGTCCGCCACGCAGGCCTTTGCCGCCTCCGTGTACCCCGCCCGAAGCTTCACGATGGCCGGATTGGTTGCTCTGTCCGCCGCGGCCAGTGTCCCCAGCATCGCCGCGCGGACGTCGCCCACGGTCAGGGTTGCCAGCGTGCGGTCGGTAGCACAGTCGCACAGAGCGCCGATGCGGGCTGCCGCTTCCGGGTTGGCTGAGATCTTCAGCGTCGCGTTGGTGCTGTTGCGGCAGGATTCCTGGCTGGAGGTTCGGAAGCTGCCGACGAACCCGGCAACGTTCGGGTCGGTCGAGTCCTTGGCCAGCGCAAGGTCGCCCGGGTCGGGCGTAACCGCGGCCGAAGGCGCGGAGCCTGGCGGCAGCGTCGGGACCGGCGCGGGCACCGCGGCAGCCGGCCGGCTGGCTGGCGGGGTGAGCGGCCTGGCGACGAGGAGCACCACGACGACTGCCAGCAGGAAGACCGATGCGGCGAGAAGCGCGGTTTTGCTCATGTGGTCACCTCGGCGTGGATGGTTGGTTAAAGGGCACGATGGCAAGCGGCGGTCAGGCCCGCAATACAGCCGGCCGGGCGCGCGGGCTGCCGGCGCTACGTCAGCCCTCGACAATCAAGCCGGCCTGCACCACGTTCCGCCCAATCGCGCAAGCAGGAGCATGTGCACGGAATGACTGACCCGACCTGGTATCCCTCTCTCCGCTCCAGGATGGACGAGGAGGAGCCGGACCAAGACCCCGACGGCCCCGACGTGCCCGAGCCGATGGGCCCGGACCAGAAGGAGCCGGACGACAATCGCACGCTGTCCTCGCCGATCAACGAACTCGAGCACCGGCTGCTCAAGCAGCGTAAGGTGCTGATCTTCGGGGCGATCAACGACAAGGTTGCGCGCGACGTGACGGGGCGGCTGCTTGCCCTGGCCGGCGCCTCGGCCGAGCCGATCGACATCTACGTCAACTCGCCCGGCGGCCACGTGGAAAGCGGCGACACCATCCACGACATGATCCGCTTCGTCGACGCCGAGGCGCCGGTGCGGATGATCGGCACCGGCTGGGTCGCCAGCGCCGGCGCGCTGATCTTCCTGGCCGGCAAGAAGGAGCGCCGCTTCAGCCTGCCACAGACGCGCTTTCTGCTGCACCAGCCGATGGGCGGCGTGCGCGGTCCTGCGGTGGACATCGCCATCGAGGCGCGCGAGATCGTCAAGATGCGCGAGCGGCTGAACCGGCTGATCGCCGACGAGACGGGCCAGAGCTACGAGAAGGTGGCCAAGGACACCGACCGCAACTACTGGATGAGCGCGGAAGAGGCGATCGCTTACGGGATGATGTCTCGGGTCATCCGGAGCGTAAAGGAATTGGACAAGGCGTAGTCGGCAAGAAGTGCCCCTTAGATTAAGAAGTAGGCTCCGGTAGCACCTGCCTGCAGGGAGGTGCTACCGCCAAGATACACGGCGGCTCGAACCTATGGTTTGTCTACGCTGTCTTCGGTCAGAGACTGCGGGGCAAATGGTCGCCGGCAACGTGCAGACGTGTCACGGAGCCGGTCGGGAGACTGTTCTTGCGACGGCGCGCTAGCACGATGAACACTGCGCCGGGCTCGCGCTAACTCGTTTCAAGCTTGCGGTTCAACGCGCGCAGAACGCAGCGTCAGCAACTGAGACGGTTGCCTACCGGAGACGACGCGTTCCGCCCGGTCGACCTGTTCAACGGCGTGACCCGTTCGTGAGACCATGTGAGCGCTGGTTCACGATTGATGACGATGACGCCGTTACTAAGGTATGCAGCCTCGCCTTCGCTCAGGGCGGCTGTTACAGCGTGTCGTCCACCTAACGTGGAGCAGTCAGTCCGAGTTTGTGGCGTGGCACGAGGATTGGCCTGCCGCGTAGGTGGCACACTCCAGTCCGCCGTCATCCGACCTGGTGCCTATGCTCCTTGCCAATCCGATGTGCAGCGTGGGTCGTCATGCCTGGGCATGCGCGGTGCAAAACGCGTCAGTGCAGCAAAAGCCGAGCCGAGCCGCGCGGCGTGTCCGGCTGGAAAGGACCGCTCTGTTCGGCGATGCCGACGCCCTGGTCCGAAGCGCCGCCGCCAGAGCAGTCAAGTACGGCATAGTACATTACAATAAAAGGACGACGTCGGCATCGAACCTCTGCCTGCTCGTATGTTCTTACGAACGGCAAGCTTGTGAGGCAGAACGCGTCCGCCGCAAACACAAATCGTTACGTTCTAACAAAGTCACGAAAGCCGGGACGCAACCAATAGCATCTTTTTATTTGGACTAGTTGGTCTACATTTCTGATAGAGACAGTTACACTTACAACGCGGATACAATTGTTATCTAACTACAATTGATACGTTTGACACGGAGCCGTGACTTTCTGCTTTACTTCGTAATTTTCCGCGTGTTAGGCCATTTCATCGCCGCCATCTTCAAATAACGAATATCCTTACAAGGCAGAATTGATGTCCAGAACTTGCCTTCTGGCTTGCGCTGTGCTGGCGCAGGCTAGCCCGGCCCTTGCGCAAACCGTGCTCTCCGCCGCAGGCCTAACCACACCAAACGCCGCCGCCGAGCAAGCGGCCATGTGCCATTCCGGCGGCGCAGCCTACCCGGCGGAGTTCACCTGGACCGGCCTGCAGGCCAGGCAGCCGCGCGACGCAACGGCCAGCGACAAGCTCACGCCGCGCATCGAACAGCATCGCCTGGTGCACGGGGCGGACCAGGTCGTGGCCGTGTGGCACAGCTTCAGCTCCAACCCCGACACCTGCTCGGAGCCGTTTCGCACCCCGCCAAAGCAGCCAGCGTCGGGCCAGCCCTACACCGCTGCACAGGAGCTGCCGTTCACCCCGGCAGCACTGCAGTCCATCGCCAACACCGGCTGCGGACCGTTCGGCAATACGTCGCATGTCGACCTGTTCAGGCTCTGGCTGCCGGGCGACACGTTCGAAGTCTACCCGGCCGTCTACACCACCACGCAGACTTCGAAGGGTCCGGTTTCCAACAACAACATCACGCTGCATCCTCTGGGCGACTACTACGTGGGTAGCGGCAATCCGGTCTACCCGCCCAACAACATCAGCATCGTCGGTGTTACACAGAACGGCATCCGCCCGGTGATCGTGCGCAACGACACGGGCGCCGGCGACAGCGAGACCAGCAAGGACGTCGTCGAGATCGAGGGCGGCGCCAACGACACCTTCTCGAACATCAGCGTCACCCTCGGGTCGGCCGGCTACGTGCTGGCCTCAGGCATCTACATGCTGCACACCGGCTACAACGATTACGACCAGTTCGGCAACAGCCTCAAAGTGCCGGTGCTGGGGGCAGGCCCGAACCGCACGATCATCTCGCACGCGCATGTCTATGGCTTCGAACAGGAGCAGGCGCAATCCGGCGGTGCCAACGGCATCACCGCCGACCCCACAGGCGGCGGCCGGCTCGAGCTGTTGTTCAACCAGATCGACCACAACGGCGGCTCCGGCGCGCAGAATAGCTCCGGCCTTGCACACGGCATCTACATCGACGCCTCGAACACCGAGTCCGGCAACGCCACCTACGACCCCGACTTCACCGCCGTCTTCAAGGGCAACTGGTTCCACGACCAGTTCTTCGGGCACGACGCGAAAAGCCGCGCGCAGCACACTTACCTGCTCGGCAACTACTTCCAGGGCGGGCTGCCGCAGGGTGGCACCTACAAACAAGCCGAAGCCTTCAACGCCGACGTGCCCAACGCCGGCCAGCTCGTGGCCAGAGGCAACGTATTCGTCAAGACCATGTCCGGCTACAACAGCGGCGCGTTCGGACTGGACTATGGCGAGGAAGGCGTGCCGTCCAGCCCGGCGGACGGGCCGCGTCACGAACCAAGGACGAACTCGGTCGACATCGAGTTCAACACCTTCGTTGCCTTCTCCAACACGATCGACGGACAGCACCCGCCGGTGCCCATGTCGTTCTTCTACCCGCAACAGGTGCCGGGTGCGGCCGGGTTCCCGGTCGCCAACCTCAAGGTCAGCTCCAACGCTTTTGTCGGCTACTGCCCGAACGGCAACGCGGTGGACGACTACCGTGGGACCTTTGCGCTTGCCGCCGGGTTCGGCGACATGTCGGACGCGTTCAGCTTCGGCGGGCTGTTCCTCTCGCCGGATGTGAGCCACATCGGCGGGGTTGCCTACCTGCAGCAGGCGGCGGTGGGGACGCGGACGAACGCGGCGGTGGGCGCGGAGAATTAAAGCAAGTAAGCGGTTCTTTTTCGAGAAAAAGAAACAAAGCTTTTGTCTCGGCTGTCGCGGACCTCTCCGCCAGCGCGTACCCCGGGGACGAAGATTTTTGGTTCTTTCAAAGAGAACCGCTTTCTTGTTGCTAGGAGAACGACCCTTGCAGGACCGCCCGCCCCTACCCCCGTTCACTCTGGAAACCGCGGCCCAGAAAGCCAGGCTCGCCGAAGACGCCTGGAACAGCCGCGACCCCGCACGCGTGGCGCTGGCTTACACGCCGGACAGCCAGTGGCGGAACCGGGCCGAGTTCGTCACCGGACGCGCCGAGATCGAGGCGTTCCTCACGCGCAAATGGGCCCGCGAGTTGGACTACCGGCTGATCAAGGAAGTCTGGGCCTTCCACGAGAACCGTATAGCAGCGCGCTTCTGCTACGAGTGGCACGACGACAGCGGAACCTGGTTCCGCTCCTACGGCAACGAGCAGTGGGAGTTCGACTCGCACGGCCTGATGACGCGGCGGATCGCCAGCATAAACGACTCGCCGATTGCTGCGGCGGAGCGGAGGTTTGACTGGCCGTTGGGGCGGCGGCCGGATGGGCATCCGGGGTTGAGCGGGATGGGGTTGTAAGGCAAGCAAGCGCTTCTTTTTCGAGAAAAAGAAGCAAAAAGCTTTTGCTTCCGCTGTCGCGGTTTCTTCTGGCGAGCGCGCGACAGCGGAAGCAAAAGTTTTTTGGTTCTTTTTTTCAAAAAAGAACTGCTTGCCTTGCCTTGCCTGCCCGCTACACGAAGCCTCGTGCAGCCCCGCAAACACCTGCTCGCCATCGAGGGCATGTACCCCCCCGAGATCGGCCAGCTCCTCGATCTTGCCGAGAGCTACGCGCTGCTCAACCGCTCCGGCAAGACGCAGCGCGACCTGCTGCGCGGCCGCACCCTGATCAACCTGTTTTTCGAGGACAGCACCCGCACCCGCACCAGTTTCGAGCTCGCCGGTAAGCGTTTGGGCGCCGACGTGATCAACATGTCGGTCAGCGCCAGCAGCGTGAACAAGGGCGAGACGCTACTGGACACGGCGACGACGCTGAACGCCATGCAGTGCGACCTGCTGGTGGTGCGCCACGACCAGTCCGGCGCCCCGGCCCTGCTGGCGCAGAAAGTGGAGGCTGCTGTCATCAACGCCGGCGACGGAACCCACGAACATCCCACCCAGGCGCTACTCGACGCGCTGACCATTCGCCGGCGGCGCGGCACCCTGCAGGGCCTGGTGGTGGCCATCTGCGGCGACATCGCCCACAGCCGGGTGGCGCGCTCCAACATCTACCTGCTGACCACCATGGGGGCGACCGTCCGGCTGATCGGGCCGCCCACGCTGATGCCGCCGGGCATCGAGCGGCTGGGCATCGAGGTGTTCCACGACATGGACGCAGGCATGGACGGCGTCGACATCGTGATGATGCTGCGCCTGCAGCGCGAGCGCATGTCCCGCGGCCAGGTGCCGTCCGCGCGCGAGTTCTTCCGCTTCTACGGGCTGGACGCGGCACGCCTGGCACGCGCCAAACCGGACGCGCTGGTGATGCACCCGGGGCCGATGAACCGCGGCGTGGAGATAGACAGCGCGGTGGCCGACGACCCGCAGCGGAGCCTGGTGCGCGAGCAGGTGGAGATGGGGGTGGCGGTGCGCATGGCGGTGCTCGACGTGCTCGGGCGCAGCCAGCGGCGGAACGTCTAGCGCGCATGTCGATTTTGAGAAAAAGCACTGAAAACCGTTCGCTAGGGGCGGCTCACGCGAAATGTTCCGATAGGACGCACTTGGCTGACTGCAGGAAGTGTTGGCGCATGCGAATGACGCTCGTCGCGACTGAAAGAAAGTCAAACCACGAAGGCACGAAGGACACGAAGAGCGTGTCAGGGCTACACGTGCCAACAATCATGTGGACCGACGCACAGACGCAACGACTGAGCAGAAGCAAGCGTCTTCTTTTTCGAGAAAAAGAAGCAAAAAGCTTTTGCGCGCGCTGTCGCGGACAGCTGAAACGACACGCCTCACCCCAACGGGTCTCACGAGATCAAAAATTTTTTGGTTCTTTTTTTCAGAAAAGAACTGCGCGCCTTGCTCGTCTCTTCGTCCGCCGCAAGCCTGCTCAATTCCTTGCCTCCGCACAAAGACTATTTGACTCACTCCACCTCCGCAGGCCCCTGACGATTCGCAGCACGCGAACCCGATGGCCGGATACATCCGCATCCGTCTCTTCACGAGTGTGCATGTTGCCGCTCCGTATTCGTTTCCCTCGCGCCTTCGTGGTCAATCTTCCTACGCCCGCACGCCAGACGCGCGCCTACAAAAGGCACCAAGCATGGACGTGCTGATCGAGAACGCGCGCCTGCTCGACCCGTCCAGCAGCCTGGACGCACCGGGCGCCCTGCTCGTCCGCCAGGGCCGCATTGCCGACCACGGCAACAACCTCGGCCGCCCGGCTAGTGCCGAGGTCATCGACGCAGACGGCGCAATCCTCGCCCCCGGCCTGGTGGACATGCGCGTCGCCCTCGGCGAGCCCGGTTTCGAGTACCGCGAGACCATCGCCTCGGCGGCAGAGGCCGCGGCGGCCGGCGGCATCACCACGCTGGCCGCCCTGCCGGACAGCGCGCCGGCCATCGACGACCCGGCGCTGGTCTTCCTGCTGCGCAGCCGCGGCGAGGCCACCGGCAGCCTCACCATCCTGCCCTACGCCGCCATCACCAAAGGCTGCCGCGGCGAGGAGATGGCCGAGCTCGGCCTGCTGCGCGAGGCGGGGGCCGCCGCGTTCACCGACGGCAAGCGCGCCATCGCCAACGCGCAGATGATGCGCCGCGTGCTGAGCTACGCGCGCGCCTTTGGCGGCCGCATCGTGCAGCACCCGGAGGACCCGAGCCTGGCCGAGGGCGGTGCGGCCACCGAGGGCGAGCTCGCCACCCGGCTCGGCCTGCCCGGCATCCCGCTGGTGGCCGAATCGATCATCGTGGCGCGCGACATCCGGCTGGCCCGGCTCACCGGCGGCGCGCTGCACTTCGCCCACGTTTCCACCGCCGAGACGGTCATGCTGATCCGCCGCGCCAAGGATGAGGGGCTCGACGTCACCTGCGACACCGCGCCGCCGTATTTCGACCTGAACGAGACGGCGATCGGCGACTACCGCACTTACGCCAAACTGTCCCCGCCGCTGCGCCCCGAGGCCGACCGCCGCGCCATCGCCGAGGCGCTGGTGGACGGCACCGTCGACGCGGTCGCCTCCGACCACCAGCCGCGCGACGCCGACGACAAACGCCTGCCCTTCGCCCAGGCTTCGGCCGGCGGCGCTGGGCTGGCCACCCTGCTCGGCATCACCCTGGTGCAGCACCATGGCGGCCGGCTGGGCTTGCCCGCCGCAATCGCGTTGCTCACTTACCGGCCGGCGCGCCTGCTCGGCTCGGACGCCGGCACGCTGGCGCGCGGGGCGCCGGCGGACCTGTGCCTGTTCCACCCCGAGCGCATTTGGCAGGTGCAGGCCGGCCGGCTGCCGGGCAAGGCGCAGAACACGCCGTTCGACGGCCGTGCGCTGGAAGGCCGGGTGCTGGGCACCTGGAAAGCCGGGGTTCGGGTGTTCGGATGAGCATCTGGCTGCACCTCGAAGCGGTGAGCTTCGGCACCGCCGCGCTGGCCTACCTGCTCGGCTCCATCCCGTTCGGGCTTTTACTGACGCGCGCCGCGGGGCTGGGCGACATACGCCAGGTCGGCTCGGGCAACATCGGCGCCACCAACGTGCTGCGCACCGGCCGGCGCGGGCTGGCCGTCGGCACGCTCGTCCTGGACGCGGCGAAGGCGGTGCTCGCCGTGTCGCTGGCGGGATACCTCAGCGGCGTCGTCTGGATGCCGCTGGCCGCGATCTGCGCCGTGTTCGGCCATTGCTACCCGGTGTGGCTGCGCTTTCGCGGTGGCAAGGGGGTGGCCACCGGCCTTGGCGCGCTGCTGGCGCTGGACTGGCGGCTTGGGCTGGCGTGCTGCGGCGTGTGGCTGGCGGTGTTTGCGGCCACGCGGATCAGCTCGGCGAGCGCGCTGGCCGCGTTCGCCGCGGCGCCGCTGCTGGCTGGCGTGCTGCTGCCGCCGGTCTGGTGGACGGCGCCGCTCGTCATTGCGATGCTGGTTTGGTGGCGGCACGCGGGGAACATCTCGCGCCTGGTGGCGGGGACCGAGCCGAAGTTTGGGAAGTAAGCAAGAATGTTCTTTTTTGAAAAAAAGAACCAAAAGACTTTTGTTCCGGTAGGCGCGCGGTGCGGAGAGGTCCGCGACAGCCGTGATAGAAGTCTTTTTGCTTCTTTTTCTTTAGAAAAAGAAGGCCTTGCTTCTTGAACGCATCCGACCTCGACCGTCTCCGCCTGGCCCGCACCGAAGGCGTGGGCCCAGTCACCTACCGTCGCCTGACGGAACAATTCCCTATCCCCGCCGATGCCATAGCCGCCCTGCCCGCCCTGGCCAGAACCGGGGGACGCGCCGAGGCACCGGCCACGCCCTCGGTCCGCCAGGCCGAGCGCGAGGCCGCCCAGGTGGCCAAGCTGGGCGGCCGAATCATCTTCGTCGGCAGTGAGGACTATCCGCCGATGATGGCGCTGCTGGACGACCCGCCGCCGGTGCTCTCCATCCTCGGCGACGTGACGGCCCTGCACGGCCGCGCGGTTGGCATCGTCGGCGCGCGCAACGCCTCTGCCAACGGCTGCCGCATGGCCGAGGCGTTGGCGGCGGACCTGGCCTCGCACGCGCTGGTGGTGGTCTCGGGCCTGGCGCGCGGCATCGACGGGGCGGCGCACCAGGGCGCGCTGCACGTCGGGTTAACGGTGGCGGCCATCGCCGGCGGGCTGGACCAGCCATACCCGCCTGAACACGCGGACCTGCAGGCGCGCATCGCCGAACGCGGCTGCGTGGTGACCGAGGCGCCGTTCGGTACTGCGCCGCAAAGCCGGCATTTCCCGCGGCGCAACCGGATCATCGCAGGCTTGTCGCTGGGGCTGGTGGTTGTGGAGGCGGCGTTGCGTTCCGGCAGCCTGATCACCGCGCGGCTCGCGCACGATGCCAACCGAGAGATCTTCGCCGTGCCGGGCTCGCCGCTGGACCCGCGGTGCCGCGGCACCAACGACCTGATCCGGCAAGGGGCGCACCTGACGGAGAGTGCCGAGGACGTGCTGGCGAACCTGCCGGACGATCCGCGCCGGGAAGGGCTCGCGCGCAACCCGCTGTTCGCGCGCGAGGTGGGCCAGGGCTTTGCCGAACCAGGCGCGGCGTGGGACGACACAGGCGACGGCGACGCCGGCATGCGGGCTGCACAGCGCGCCGTGCTGGCGTTGCTCGGCCCCGCGCCCACCGGACTGGACGAGCTGGTTCGGCGCTCGGGGGTGCCAGCCGCAGTGGCAATTGCGGCGCTGTCGAACCTGGAGCTGGCGTTAAAGGTGGAGTTCCTGCCTGGGGCGCGCGTGGTGCGGTTGTGAAACCGACAGGCCGAATAGGCCAGGCAAGCGGTTCTTTTTAAAATAGAAGAACCGAAAAACTTTTGTTCCCTCGACCGGCGGTGCGGGAGAGTCCGCGACGGCAGAGACAAACGTTTTTGCTGCTTTTTCGAAAAAGCAGGCCTTGCTTTCTTTGGAGTGTTGTCTGGCCAGCCGTCTCTCAGCTGTCCGCACTCAACGTGATCACGACAACACGCCTAATTCCGGCATCCTAGGTCTGCGCCGCTGACCACCGCCCGTGAGTCCAGCAGGCTGTTTTCCTCACCCGACGTGGTGACCGTCAGCAACGTGTTGCCTTTGCCGCTAAACTGGAAGCGGCAGGGTGCTCCGCTGGCAACGGTGCAGGACACCAGCTCCGTGTAGCCGCGCTCATGGAAAACCGACTCGTTGCCGGCCACACCCGCGAACTTCGAGACGTGGCCGGGCTGCCAGCCAGCCGTCAGCAGCGCCGTGCGTGCCTCGTCGTAGCTCAAGCCCTTGATGACTGGGACGACAGGCGCTGCCGACAAGTCGCAGCCGGAGGCGCCAAAAGCCGAACTGCCTGGCCATGTGCCGGCCCAGCAGATGGTCAGGCAGATGGCGACTCGTTTCCTCATGTCCCTTGCTAAGCACGCCGGAAGCTCAATTGCGACCGTGAAAGTAGCAGACCTGCGGTTCGCGGAAAGCCAGCGCACGCCGTGTCACATCCTCGCAGTCGATCAGGCGGCGGGTTGCAGGCGTCCGCGCGGTCGGTAGCCGAGCTCGGCATCCCGCGCACACAAGGCCTCGCTGATTCCCGGGACGGTTTCAGAACCGCCGAGAAAGAGGGTGCCGTCAGGCTGGAGCTGGCGGGCGATTGCATCCAGCACGCCCGTCTTCGTTGGTGCGTCGAAGTAGATGAGCACGTTACGGCAGAACACCACGTCGAAGACGCCAAGCGCACGCAGGTCGGACAGCAGGTTCCACTGGCGGAAGCTGACCATGTCACGCAAGTGCTGCTTCACCCGCCACTGCTGGTCCTGCTTGGTGAAGTATTTGACGAGCATGTTCATCGGCAAGCCACGCTGCACTTCGAAGTGCGAATAAAGGCCTTGCCTGGCGCGTGCCAGCGGCTCGCGTGCGATGTCGGTTGCGACGATCTCGATCGGTGTTCCGGCCAGCAAGGGGGCCATTTCGGCAGCGACCATGGCGATCGAGTAGGCTTCCTGTCCATTGGCGGTGGCGGCCGACCAGATACGCAGCGCCGCCCCGGCCGGACGGGCCGCATGCAGTCTGGGCAGCACGATATGCCGCAACGTGTCGAACGGCTTGCCGTCGCGGAAGAACAGCGATTCGTTGGTGGTCATCGCCTCGACCATTTCGCCTTCGAGAGCGCTGCCGGGGCGCAGGCGCGCTGCCAACTCATCGAGCGTACGCACGCCTTCACGCTTCATCAGCGGCGCCAGACGCGTCTCCAGCAAATAGAGCTTGTCCTGGCCGAGCGCCAGGCCGGAGCGCGCCCTCAGCGTGCTGGTGATGGCAGCGAAGGCGGTGGTCACGCGCGTGCGCCTCTTGCCGGGCCGCCCAGCATCGCCTGCAACCTCGCGCCGATCTGCGGGAGCGGGAGGATGGCGCACGCCAGCCCCGCCCGGGCAACCGCACCCGGCATGCCCCAGACCACGCTGGTAGCCTCGTCCTGAGCGACGACGAAGCCGCCGTCCTGGACGACCTGCCTTGAACCGGCCAGCCCGTCCTGGCCCATGCCGGTGAGCATCGCCACCAGCACGCGTCCGTCCATCGCCTCGCTGGCCGAACGGAGCATCGCGTCCACCGACGGCTTACAGAAATTCTCCGCCGGGCCGTCCGAAAGCTGGACGCAGAGCTGGCCGGCGCGGCGGCGGACCAGCAGGTGGCGCCCGCCTGGCGCCACCAGGATGCGTCCGGGCATGATCGCTTCGCCGTCCTGCGCCTCGGCGCATGGCAGCACGCCCAACGTGTCGATGTGCTGGGCGAGGATCCGGGTGAACGCGGGTGGCATGTGCTGGGTGATCACCACCGGAACGGCCAGGCCGGGCCGTAGCGAGCGGACCAGCTCGAACAGCGCGTTGGGACCGCCGGTGGAACTGCCGATGGCAAGCAGGAGCGGTGCGGCCGCCGGCGGCGGCCTGAGCTGCAACCCTGCCCCCGCGACCTCGGCCGGCCGTGCCGGCCCTGCGGCGCGCGCGCGCCGCAGCCGCGCCAGGCCGAGCACCTTGGCAACGAGTTCCGGTGCGAAAGTGTGGTCCTGCGCGAGCGTGAGCGCGCTCGGCTTGGGCATGGTGTCGGCCGCACCCAGCCGGAGCGCGCGCATCGAAGTCTCGGCGCCACGGGTGGTCAGGGTGGAGGCCATGATGACGGCGAGGCCTGGCGAGGCGGCCAGAAGCAGCGGCAGCGCGGTAAGCCCGTCCATCACCGGCATCTCGTTGTCGAGCACCACGACGTCCACGTCGTGCATGCGCAGCGCTTCGAGCGCGGCGCGGCCGTTGGGGACGCGGGCGACCACCTCGATCTCGCTGCTGGCGCATAGGATTGCCGAGATAGCGCTGCGAATGACGGTGGAATCGTCGCAGACCATCACCCGCACGCGGGCACGGCTGGTTCGGCCGGGAGAAGCCGGTGCCGTCGCGAAGAGTGCGGTCAAAAAAGCCCGACCTGTTCGAGCTTGCCGCGCAGGATCTCCGCGTCGAACGGTTTCATGATGTATTCCTGCGCGCCTGCCTCGATGGCCTGCTCGATGCAGCCGACTTCGTTCTCCGTTGTGCAAAAGATCACCGCCGGGTCGTCGGGCCCGAACTCCGCCCGCAGCGTGCGCAGGAACTCGATGCCGTTCATCACCGGCATGTTCCAGTCGAGCAGGATGACCCGGGGCATCGCCGTCCGGCACTGTGCCAGGGCCATGCTGCCGTCTTCGGCTTCAGCGACTGCGAAGCCGGACGCCTCGAGGATGCGCCGGGTGACGCGCCGGACCACCCGGCTGTCGTCGACGATGAGGCACGACACGGCACGCCCGGCCTGCGCCGAGGCCGCCGGAAAATCGAGCTTCACGCGGCAACGCCCAGGTCCAGGCGAAGCAGTAGACCCAAGTCGAGGACGACCATCAGCCGCTCCTCCACTCGATGGATGCCGCGGCTGTGCGCGGCCCAGACCGGCGGCAGAGTGGGCGGGTTTGGTTGCAGGCGCGCGGCCGGCAGGTGCACGACGTCGTGTACCTGGTCGACGACCAGCGCGTAGAGTTCGCTGCCGTGCTCGGTCACGACCGATACTGACGGCGCACCTGCCTCGCGCCGCGGCAGGCGCAGCCGCTGCCGCAGGTCGATCGCGGTGACGATGCGCCCGCGCAGGTTCAGGTTACCGACGACTTCCGGCGGTGCGAGGGGGATGCGAGCGACCTTCTGGTCTGCGAGCACGTCGCGCACCGCCGTCACCGGCAGGCCGCAGAGCTGGCCGCACAAAGTGAGCGTGACGTAGGCGGCGGTGGCCGGGGATGGGTTGCCGCCGTCCAGCGTGGTTCCTGTCTGGCGCATGTCAGGTCCCCTCAGGTCCGCACACCAGCAACCCCTGGCCGGCTTGCGGCTCCAGGCAGGCACGCAAGCTGGCGATCAGCGCGTCGCGCTGCGATTTCTCGACGTAGTCGGAGAAGCCGGCCTGGCGCGCGCGTTCCACGTCGGCAGCCTCGCCGTTGGCGCTCAGCGCGATGAGCGGCACGCGTGACCAGGCGCCCGCCTGCCTCGCCGCCGTGGCGAAGGCGAGACCGTCCATCTCCGGCATCTCGATGTCGGAGATGATCGCATCGATCACCAGCCCGCTCTCGCGCAAAGCCAGCGCTGCGCGGCCGTCCCGCACGGCGATGACCTCGTAGCCGTGGGTGGACAGGGTGGGCACCAGCATCTGGCGAAAGAAGTCGCTGTCTTCGACCACCAGCACGCGCCGGCGTCTCTCGCTGCGTCCCGCGCCGGCGCTGAACCAGTCCGGGAACGCCAGCGTCAGCCAGTGGCTCGTGTCGAGCACGTCGACTGCCTGGCCTGCCACGATGGCGGTGCCAAGCACGCCGGGCCGACTGCTGCCGATCTCGACGCGCAGCTGGCCGTGCACCACGTCGATGATCTCGTCGACGACCAGACCCATGCTGCGCGCCTGGTCGGCGAACACCAGCACCGGCTGCACCGGCTTGGGCGCGTGCCTTGTGTCCTCGTTCATGAAGACGAGCTTCATCAGCGCGCCGCGGTACTGGATGACCAGCCCGTCGCTGGAATGCTCGATGCGTGCGGATTCGATCTTCTCCAGCCGGGCCACCAGGCTGAGCGGAACGGCGAGGACGCCAGGACCTCCGGCGCGGAACAGCAGCACTGCAACCCGCTCCTCCGACCCGTCCCGGGCGGCGGATTGCACGGCGTCGGCCGCGCCCGAGGCAGGGCGGGCGACGATGCCGGCGCTGCGGGCCAGGCCGTTCGGATCAAGGATCATGATCACCGAGCCGTCGCCCAGGATGGTGTTGCCGCCGAACATGGTGACGTGACGCAGTACCGGGGCCACCGGCTTGACCACGATCTCCTCGGTGTCGAAAACCTGGGCGACCACGATGCCGAGTTTCACCTGGCCGACCGAGACGATCACCACCGTGGTGCCCTGCTCGGCCGTCGCCTGCGCGCGTGTGGGTGCGTCGAGCTCGAGCAGCGTTGCCAGGTCGACCAGCGGCAGCAGCTCGTCACGCAGGCGCAGCACGGCCGCCCCGCCGACCTGCTCGATGGTCGTCGCAGCTCGTGCACCGGCCGTCCCTGCCGCGCCTCGCCCGCTCTCGCCCACGCGCACCAGCTCGCGCACGGCGGTCTGCGGGATGGCGAAGCGCTCGCCGCCGGCCTCCACGATCACCACCGAGATGATGGCCAGGGTAAGCGGGATCTTGATGGTGAACCAGGAGCCCGCGCCTTGCGTGCTCGCCAGGTCGATGGTGCCGCCGATACGTTCGATGTTGGCCCGCACCACGTTCATGCCGACGCCGCGGCCGGAGATGGCGGTCACCGCCTCGGCGGTCGAAAATCCGGCGCGGAAGATGAATGCGCGTATTTGCGCCTCCGTCATCGTGGCCAGCTCGGCTTCGGTGGCAAGGCCCTGTGCCAGCGCCTTGGCGCGCACGCGGGCGACGTCGATGCCGCGCCCGTCGTCGCTGATCTCGACGATGATCTGGCCGCCCCCGTGGTAGGCGTTCAGCTTGATGCGGCCGCAATCCGGCTTGCCGGCGGCACGGCGCACGGACGGCGTCTCCAGCCCATGGTCGGCGCTGTTGCGCACCATGTGGGTCAACGGGTCGCGCATCAGCTCGAGCACCTGGCGGTCCAGCTCGGTATCCTGGCCTTGCATCTCCAGGCTGATGATCTTGCCGGTCTCCTGAGCCAGGTCGCGCACCAGCCGCGGCAGCTTGTTCCAGGCCGAGCCGATCGGCTGCATGCGCGTCTTCATCACCCCGTCCTGCAGGTCGCTGGTAATCTGCGAGAGGCGCTGTAGCGGCGCGCTGAAAGCGCTCGTGGCACCCTCGGCCGCGGTCTCCGTACGCGCGATCTGCATCAGCTGATTGCGTGTCAGCACCAGCTCGCCGACCAGCGTCATCAGCTCCTCGAGCACGTCGACGGTGACGCGGATCGTTTGGGTCTCCTGCACCGCAGCCGATGTTTGCGCGGTTTGCGGAGCTGCCGGCTGCGGCATGGCTGCGGGAGGCGCAACGGCCGGCGCCTCGCCTTCGTGCTTGCTGGGTGCCTGCTCTGCCTCAGCAGGCGGTCGCTGGGGGATCGGCTCTGGCGCCGGGTTTGCCAGGTTCACCGCCGGTTCAGGCTCGCCGGAAGCCATCCGGTTGAGGGCCAGGATCAGGTCCTGATCGTCGCCCGGTGGTTCGGCACCCGTGGCACCAAGCTGTTCCACGATCGACTTGATCCGGTCCAACCCTTTGAGGACCAGACTGACCACTGCGGGAGTGGCGGCCAGTTCGCCATCCCTTACCCGACCAAGCACGTTCTCCCCAGCGTGCGCGACGTGCTCCAGCCGGGGCAGTCCCAGAAAGCCGCAGGTGCCCTTGATGGTGTGAACCATGCGGAAGATCAGCGCCAGGGTCGGCTTGTCGCCCGGGTCGGACTCAAGCTTGACGAGGGCGAGGTCGAGCTCGGCCAGCGCTTCGTTCGTCTCAGCCAGGAATTCAGGCAGCAGGTCGTCCATCGGGCCTCCGCCGGCGTGGGCTTGGGGCCGGTCGGGGTGCATGATGACGCAGGGTGGGCGAAGAAACGGTAAAGGAAGCAAGGTCTTCTTTTTCGAGACAAAGAAGCAAACAAGCCTTTGTCTCGGCTGTCGCGGACCGCTCCGCTGGCATGTATCCCAGGAACTGAAGTCTTATGGTTATTACTTAAGGAAGAACCACTTGGCCTACTTCCTTCAACCAACGCCTCACGCCATCCGGTGAGCCGAACGCCTCGTCCACCCACAAACCGACCCCCCCCAACGCGCGCGCAGCCACCATGCCATCCTCGTCCGTCACGTCGTCGCCGACGTAGATCGGCACCCGACCGAGGAACGGCGGCTCGCACATCAGCGCGTGCACGGCGCTGCCTTTATCGATCCCGACCGGCCTGACCTCCCAGGCCATCTTCGCTGCCATCAGCTCGTAGCCGGATACGCCGGCCAGCAACTGCTCTACCCCAGTACGAAGCTGCACAGCCGCGTCCGGCGCGCCGCGGTAGTGCAGCACAAAACCGTGGCGCTTGTGCTCCACCACGGCGCCACGATGGCCGGCTGCCAGAGACGCCGCACGCTCAAGCCAGAGCGGCGGCAGCGGCGGCAGAACGGAGACCACGATTTCAGCGTCGGGAGACGTCCGCAGCGCGGTGCCGTGCTCGCCGGCGATGGCGTAGGCGGTGTCCGGCAGCAACGCGTCCACCTGTGCGATCGGGCGGCCGGTGACGATGGCGACCGCATCGCCGCACAGCAAGCGCAGGCGGCGGAGCGATATGGGGAGCTGGGGGTCCACCCTCACGAGGTCGGGCGCGGGTGCTATGTCGACCAGGGTGCCGTCGAAGTCGAGCAGGTAGGCGGCGCGGTTGGGGGTCGGTAGGTCCATTCCGCCGCAAAGCGCGTGGCGGCGGAATGGTTTCGAAGCAAGCAAAGCCTTCTTTTCTGAAGAAAAGAAGCAAAAGACTTTTGTCTCGGCTGTCGCGGACTTTTCCGCAGAGCGCGCGACAGCGAAAGCAGAAGTTCTTTGGTTCTTTTTTCAAAAAAGAACTGGTTGCTTCAGTGATGGGTCAGAACAGGCCCAACGCTGATCACCGCCTCACTACCCGAATGCGACAGACTGAACGTCTCGCCGGCGTAGCTGCCCGTGAAGTGCAGCTGATCCACTACCTGGCTGCCGTTGGTCACACTCAGCACGTCGTGGTTGGCATCCCAGTTCAGCGCCGTCGCACCCGACAGCAGCAGGCTGTCGCCAGCGGCAAAACCGCTGATCAGCGTGTGGCTGGAGATCGCCTGTGCGGCCAGCGTGGCGTCCTGGCCAACAAACGCTATGCCGGCGACCCCGATCGTGCCGCCGGTGACCTGCGCCGTGCTGTTCGCACCGACGTCGAGCGTGCCGACGCCGACCAGCTGTCCGGACAGTGCCAGCGTGCCGCCGGACGCGGTGATGGTGCCGCCGTCGCTGATGGTGCCGCCCGACGCAGTCTGCGAGAGCGCGCCGAAACCGGTGATGTTGCCACCCTGCGCCACCCAGACGTTGCCGCGGGCGCCGCCTGCGGTCACGGAGCCGCCGGCCAGGTTCAGGGTGCCGTCGAACGAGACCTGCAGCAGGCCGCCGACGGAGAAGCTGCTGGCGTTGCCGACCGTCACCGCGCCTACGCCACCCGGCGCGTCCGGCGCCCCGCCGCCGATACGGGCACCGCCCTGCACCGCGTAGGTGCTGGCGTTGGTGACGTCCACGCTGCCGACCGAACCCGGCTCGGCGCCGACGGCCAAGCCGGCCGCCACGCTGACGGTGCCGCCATCGGTGATGTTCAGCACGCCCTGGCCAAACTGGCCGACATACATGTTCTGCGAATCGGTCAACGTCGCACCGTCGATCGTGACCGTGCCGTTGCCGCCGACCTGCTGGCCGATTTTCACTGAACCCGTGTTGAGCTGGCTCTGCGCGGTGGCGCTGCTTTCGGCAACCAACGTTCCGGTGGAGATCGCGCCGACGATGAAGCCGCCGGCATCATTCAGCACGGCGCCGGGGGTGAAGACGAAGTTCGAGTGGTTGCAGACCATGAAGCTGCGGCACGCGTTGGTCGACGTGGTGGTCAGCGTTCCGTTCACCGTGACCGTGCCCTGTCCCAGACCCATGAAGATGCCGCTGGTGAACGAGCCGTTCAGCGTGGCGCTGGTGGTGATCAGGGCGAAACCGTTGGGCCCCGGTGCCTGGCCGCCGACCCAGTTGTTCGGGTCGGAAAGATTGCCAGCCTGGCCCTGGCCGGAATAGATCGTGGCCGCGTCGAAAGGATTCGGGTTTGCGGTCGCCATGGCGTGCGGTGTCCATTCGTTATGTCGATGGACACAGGATGACGCGGGGTGCTTACGGCCACGTTAAGAAGCGTGACGGTTTCTGAAACGATCCGGTGTTCGTGGTTCCGCTTGCGGACCTTTCAGGTGCAGCCTGCAAGGCGGATGTCGTACACCGGATGCTCCAGCATCGCCGCGGCAGGTTCGTTGGCCAGCATCCAGCCGTCGAAACCCGGTGCGCCCTCTCGGCTGTCGGCGACCGTGAGCTGGGCGGCGGCGTCCTGCGGCAGGTCGGGCGGACGCACGTCGCAGGCTTTCAGCGTGATCGACAGCGACTCCACGCGCCGGGTCTCGCCCACGTGCAACGTCAGCGTGCTGGTGGTTGAGTCCAGCTTGTTGAGCAGCCGCAGAGTGCCGGACTGGCGGGGTTGCCAGGTGTCGGGTGGCGATATGTCTGGGGGGGTGACTGGGTCGGCGAACGCGGGGAACGTCACGAAGAGAAGGAGCAAGGCCTTCTTTTTTTTAAGAAGAAGCAATAAAAATCTTGCGAGCGCCGTCGCGGACCGTTCCGCAGGCGAGGACCCCAGAGACAAAAGTTGTTTGGTTCTTTTTTTCAAAAAAGAACTACTTGCCTTCATCTTTTCGGCGTCCTCAACCCGGCCACCAGCTCGGCGATAATCCGCCGCATGAACGCCTCGTCGACGCCCATCAGCACCGCGTCCTCGAACGCGTCCTGCATGACGTGGCGCAACTCGTCGTAGTTCTCCTCGAGCACCTCGACCTTCTCGCGGCAGCTTACCGGCTCGCCGTCGGCACCGGGCCACAGCTTGCTGGCGGACACGTTCACTTGCCGGGCGCGCTGCTGCTCTTCGAGCCGGTGGACCCAAAGATGTACTTACCGATCAGCTCCTCGAGGTTCACCGAGCCTTGGGTGATGGTGATCCGCCCGCCCGGCGGTATCGTCTTGTCCTCGCCGCCGGTGGCCAGTGCGAGGTACTTGCCGCCGAGCAGGCCGTCGGTGGACACGGTGGCGCTGCTGTCGGTGGTGAGGTGCACAGCGTTTTGCACGCTGAAGGTGACGTCAGCGTTGAAGGTCTTTGGGTCAAGCGTGATCGCATCGACGCTGCCCACGCGCACGCCGGCGATGCGAACCTCCGCACCCGGGGAGAGCCCGTCCACATGGTCGAAGCTGGCGTGCAGGTCGTAGCCGCCGCCGCCCAGATGCTGGCCGGTGTTGGCCACTGCGTAGACGAGGAACCCGCCGGCTACCAGCAACACCACCGCACCGGTCGCGATCTCGACCGCGCTGTGACGCGCCATCAGCGGTGGTCCGGCTGGACGGCACGCGCTTCGCGGGTGAGCGCGCCGCCGTCAGCACCGTCCTCCGGCGACCAGGCTTCGTAGTCGCCGGTGGCAACCGCGCGGTGGCCGCCCTTGTAGTCGTGGCCGGGCGGCCGGTAGGCGAGCGCAGTGCCGGTGTAGTTGGGCAGATGCGGCTTTTGCCAGACGCGGCGGGCGGTCTCGGCCAGCGGCGCGTCCACCGTGTAGTGCAACCATGCATGCCACTCGGGCGGCACCATGGTGGCATCCTTGGGGCCGTTGAACATCACCCAGCGCCGCTGGCGCAACAGGCCGGGGCGGTGCTTGCGCTCCTGGTAGTAGCGGTTGCCAACAGAGTCGTGGCCGACCTGCTGTCCGCGGAAGTAGGTGAACAGCCGGGTGCCTATGTCCATGGGCTTTGTATAGGTGCGTGAACGGGGTGCCACAAGGAAGCCAAGCAAGGCCTTCTTTTTCGAATAAAGAAGCAAGAAGCTTTTGCTTCCGCTGTCGCGGTCCTCTCCGGCGAGCGTGCAACGGCGGACGCTGAAGTTTCTCTCAAAAAAGAATTGCTTGCTTACTTTGCAGCGCCCCGATTCAAGATGATGTGGCCCTGGGCCGCCCAGACCGCAAAATCTGTGTTTCCGAGTCGCACCATCCGTGCTTACCTGCGCGCATGAAAGCGATCCGGCTGTGGCAAGGCACCAGGATGCGGCAGGTCGCGGCGCGGTCCGACCCGGACCAGCCTGCCCGCCTGGTGACGTTGCCGGTGAGCTGGGACGACCGCGCGGCCGACGCTCTGGCCGCGCTGATCCCCGGCGAGGGTCCAGCGAGCCTAGCCGCCGCGTCGTCGGTGTGGCTCGGCTTGGTGGCCAGCCGGGCGCGCCAGACAGGCATCGGCACACCCGCCGCAGAGGCGCTTGCCGTGCACCTGCACGCGCTGCTCGGGCAACGCCAGGCAGCCCCCAACGCTGCGGTGTGGCGGTGCGAGCCCGGCGTGCCGGGTTTCCGCCTTAACGCTGCCGGCTTCCACGATGCCCAGAGCGGCTACGACGTGGCCGGCTTCGCCGCCGCTGCGCGCGCGGTTGCCCGGGCCAGTCGCCTGCTTTGCCCCGACGCCGAGCGGATCGAGATCGGTCTGGCCGGGCTGGACGACCTGCTCGCCTGCCTGGGCGTATCCTACGACAGCCGTGCGGCGCACGACCTGGCGGCATGCCTGGCAGCGCTGCTGCGGGCCTGCGTGGAGCAGGCGCTGGAGAGCGAGCAGCGCGACCTGCTGGCGATGCCCGCACCGTGGCCGGCACCGCCACGGACCTGCGTGGTCCCCGGCCTGGCGGAAGCCGCTCTGGCCGCCCGCAGCGCAATCTCCCGCGCGCCGGACGCAATCCGGGCGACCGGGGTGTTCGCGCCCGGACCTGCAGAGGCGCTGCTGGGAGTGGAGACCGGCGGCATCGCGCCCGCCTTCTCGCCGGTGTCCGACCTGCATCTGACCCGCGCCGCGCAGGACAGGCTGGCGGCAGCCTCCATGTCGCCGGAGGCGGCGCTGGCGGCGGTGCTGGTGGGCGAGCAGCCGCTGCCGGTCGCCGGCGCGCACGCCTACCGGACGATGCACGCGGCGGTGGCGCCGTTCCTGGACGCGATGCCCGAGGTCGCCAGCCTGCCCGCGCCGAACGCACGGGGAGACGCGGCGCCGGTCCGGCCGCAGCGCTTCGGCAAGCTGCCGGCGCGCCACTCGGGACTGACTCAGAAGGCGAGCGTGGGCGGGCACAGGGTGTTCCTGCGCACCGGCGAGTACGAGGACGGCAGGCTCGGCGAGGTCGCCATCAGCCTGCCGCGGGAGAGTCCGGCCGTGCGCTGCCTGGCCGATTGCGTCGCGCAGGCGGTGAGCCTCGGCCTGCAGCACGGCGTGGCGCTGGAGGAGTTCGTCGACGCGTTCGCCTTCACCCGCTTCGGTCCGGCCGGCGTGGTGGACGGCGACCCGGACGTGGAGCGTGCGACCTCGGTGCTGGACTACGTGTTCCGGTCGTTGTCGATCACCTACCTGCGCCGGACGCTGCCGGAGCCGGAGGTGGGCGAGGCGGTGCGGGAGAGCGGTGCCACGCCGCTGCTGCCGCTGGATTTGCCGGCGCAGGGACGGCGGCGGGGGTTGCGGCTGGTGGCTTGAGCGAAAGCAAGGCCTTCTTTTCTGAAGAAAAGAAGCAAAAGACTCTTGCTACGGCTGTCGCGGAGTTCCTGCAGCGCGCGCAGGGAAGCAAAAGGTTTTTGGTTCTTCTTTCAAAAAGAACTGCTTGCTTTACTGACCCTGCCTTCGGGTCGCTACTTCGTGGCGGTGCTTTCTGGAAGCCCTCGCGCGCCCGTCAACGTGGCCTGGTCGAAAATCGTGCGGTCGAGTTTTGCACCGGTGAAATCCGTGCCGTTGAGGTATGCACCGGTGAAATCCGCCAGGGTCAGGTCAGCTCCGCGGAAGATCGCGCCGTCGAGCCGGGCGAACTCGAACGTGATCCGTCCGAGTTTGGCATTGGTGAAGTTGGCCCCGTCAAGACGAGCCTCTTTGAACTCACTGCGCAGCATTCCCATGGACTGGTTCGCCAGCACGACCGACATGTTCGTATCGGTGAAGTTTGCACCACGCAAATCGTCGTAACTGAAATGCACCGTCGCAAACGTGTCGGACAGGTCGGCACCCACGAAGCTGGCGGCAGTCTCTGCAGTGTTGTCCATGCCGTCCGAGGTGATGATGACCTGCAGCGTTGCGCCATGAAGGTTCGCGTGGTCGAATTTCGCTTTCATGATCCACGCCTCGGTGAGGTCGGCCTTTGTCAGGTCCGCCCAGGAAAGATCCGCGCCCACCAGCTTCACGCCGTGCAGGTTAGCCCCGACCACTTTCGCGTGGGTCAGGTTCGCCCCGCTCAGGTCCAGGCCCGTCAGGTCGTCACCGCTCATGTCCCTGCCGTGCAGGTTTGCCTTGCCCTTCGGCATGCTGCCCACGGCAGCGCGAACCTGTTCAGCCGTCAGGTGGCCGGTGGCTTGCAGGGGTGCCGCCGAGACCGCACCGGTCGATAGAACGACAGCGATTGCACAGACGTGAAGGTTGCGACGCAAAGGCCTTTCTCCGTTTGGTTTAGGTTGGACGTGTGTCACCAGCAACGAGTTGGTCTGGAAAGCAAGGCCTGCTTTTTTGAAAAAAGCAGCAAGACATTTTACACCAGCTGCCGCGGAGGCGCCCGCATCGCCTACCCTCAGACACAGAGGTCTATGTTCGTATCCTGTATCTCAACCGGCTTGGATGTTGAGTCACAGCGAGCAAGCAGTCCTTTTTTGAAGAAAAGGACCAAAAAACTTTTGACTCCGCTGTCGCGCGCCTCCGGACGGATCAGCGACAGCTTTCCCAAAGTCTTTTACTTCCTTTTCAAAAAAGAAGGCCTTGCTTGCTTCGCAGTGGTCAACATCCAGGCCCATTCGCAGGCTTGCCGCGAGCCCGCAGTTATCTTCGACAATTGCTCAAAGTTCCGATCATGAGAGGCAAAGCAAGCGGTTCTTTTTGGAAAAAACCGAAAAACTTTGTTTCCTTGCACGCGTGTCGCAGGAACCTCCGCGACAGCGCTCGCAAAAGCTTTTTGCTTCTTTTTCTCGAAAAAGACGGCCTTGCTTTCCTTCAGCAACCCAGCATCACCCAGCGGCTGCCGCGCCCGCCTCCACCGCTGCCAGCGCCGTCATGTTGACGATGCCACGTGCGGTGACGCTCGGCACCAGCACGTGCGCCGGCTTGGACATGCCCAGCAGCAGCGGCCCGATCGGCAGGCCGTCGGCTGCGGCCTTCACTAGGTTGAAGGCGATGTTGGCCGCGTCCAGGTTCGGGAACACCAGCAGGTTGGCGACCCCGGACAGCGTGCTCGCCGGCATGACCCGGTCGCGGATCGCTTCGGACAGGGCGGCGTCGGCGTGCATCTCGCCGTCCACCTCCAGGTCCGGGTCGGCCTCCCGGATCAGCGCCAGCGCCTGGCGCATCTTGCGCGCGCTGGTCGAGTTGCTGCCGCCGAAGCTGGAGTGTGAGACGAGCGCCACCTTCGGTACCACGCCGAAGCCGGTCACCGCTGCTGCGGCCAGGTGCGTCATCTCGGCAATCTGTTCGGCGGTCGGCTCCATGTTCATGTGTGTGTCGCACAGGAAGATGGCGCCGCCCTGCAGGATCAGCGCGGAGAGTGCGAAGATGCGGGTCACCGCGGGCGATTTCGGGATGATTGGCAGCAGGTAGTCCATCTGCCGGAACCAGGCGCCGGTGCCGCCGCACAGCACCGCGTCTACCTGGCCGGTTTGCAAAAGCATCGCTCCGGCCACGATTGGGCGCAGCCGCATCCGGCGTTCTGCCGCGTCCGGGGTGACGCCGCGGCGCGCCACCAGCGCGTGATAGGGGGCGACCAACGGGTGGAATACGGCGCCGTCCTGCGCGGGGTCGAGCACCTGCACGTTGTGGTCCAGCCGCATACGCAAGCCCATCCCGCGCATGCGGCGCGCGATCTCCTCGCGTCGGCCGAGCAGGATGGGCAGCGCTATCCCCTCGTCGACCACGGTCTGCACGGCGCGCAGCACGCGCTCGTCCTCGCCCTCGGTGTAGACCACGCGCATGCCGCATTTGCGCGCCGCCTCGAACACCGGGCGCATGAGCTGGCCGGAGCGGAAGACGAAACGTTCCAGTTCCGAGCGGTAGGCGTCGAAGTCGGCGATCGGGTCCTGTGCCACGCCGCTGTCCATCGCCGCGCGCGCTACCGCGGGGGCGACTTGAAGGATCAGCCTGGGGTCGAAGGGTTTGGGGATGATGTAGTCCGGCCCGAACACCGGGGCGGCGCCGCCGTAGGCGCGGGCGACCACCTCGCTGGCCTCCATGCGCGCCAGTTCGGCGATGGCTTCGACGGCGGCGAGTTTCATCGCCTCGTTGATGGTGGTGGCCCCCACGTCCAGCGCGCCGCGAAAGATGAAGGGGAAGCAGAGGACGTTGTTGACCTGGTTCGGATAGTCGCTGCGCCCGCTCGCCACGATCGCGTCCGGGCGGGCGGCGCGCACCAGTTCCGGCATGATCTCCGGGTCGGGGTTGGCCAGTGCGAGGATGACCGGCCGTGCGGCGAGTTTCGGCAGCCAGTCGGGGTGGAACACGCGTGGGGCCGAGAGGCCCATGAAGATGTCGGCACCTTCGATCACGTCGGCCAGCGTGCGCGCGTCGGTGTGGCGGGCGTAGCGGGCCATGTTGTCCGGCATGTCGGGGTCGCGGCCGGCGTAGACCACGCCGCGTATGTCGGTGAGCGTCACGTTGTCCGCCGGCAGGCCCATGGCGACTAGCAGGTCCACGCAGGCGATGGCGGCGGCACCCGCGCCCGACGTGACCAGGCGCACGTCGGCGAGGTTCTTCTCCTGCAGCACCAGCGCGTTGCGCACGGCGGCGGCGACCGTGATGGCGGTGCCGTGCTGGTCGTCGTGGAAGACGGGGATCTTCATCCGCTCGCGCAGGGTGCGCTCGATGACGAAGCATTCCGGCGCCTTGATGTCTTCGAGGTTGATGGCGCCGAAGGTTGGTTCCAGCGCGGCGACGACGTTGATGAACAGCTCGGGGTCGGTGGCGTCCACCTCGATGTCGAACACGTCGATGCCGGCGAATTTCTTGAACAGCGCGGCTTTACCTTCCATCACCGGCTTGCCGGCGAGGGGTCCGATGTTGCCCAGGCCCAGCACGGCGGTGCCGTTGGTGATGACGGCGACGAGGTTGGCGCGCGCGGTGAGTTCGCGTGCGGCGCGCGGGTCGGCAACGATGGCGGAGCAGGCGGCGGCGACCCCTGGGGAGTAGGCGAGTGCGAGGTCGCGCTGGGTGGCCATGCGCTTGGTGGGCTCGATGGCGATTTTGCCGGGGCGGGGAAAGCGATGGTAGTCCAGCGCGGCTTGGCGGAAATCGTCGTCCATGTCTTGGAACCTTATGAGGGCCAAGGGCTCTGCCCCTGGACCCCGCTGGGGCCAGTCGGCCCCAGACCCCACTGCCTTAGGGGCGCAGCCCGGGGTCTGGGGCCGCGGGCCCCAGCGGGGTCCAGGGGCAGAGCCCCTGGCCTTGCCCTACTGCGAAACAGCCGGCCCCTTCACAACCTCCGCCAGGTCATCCGGCCGCAGGAACGTCTTGAACGCCGCCTGCACCTGCTCCGCCGTCGCATCGTAATACCGCTGCGCCGCCAATTGCGGCGTATCCAGCGGCAACCCCAGATCCACCAGCCGCAGGTATAGACCTGCCACCGCATCCACGCTGGCGCGCTGCATCGGCAAACGCCGCAGCATCTGCGCCTTGGCCCGCGTCAGCTCAACATCGCTCACCTTGTTGGTCTGCAAGTCGCGGATGTCCTGCACCAGCAGCGCCCGAGCCTTGCCGACCTTGTCCGGATCGGCACCGAAACTCACGCTGTAATCGCAGCGCGTGCGGCTCCAATCCAGCTCGCTTTCCACATTGTAGACGTAACCGGTGCGCACCCGCAGGTCGCGATACAGGCGCGACGAGAAGCCGCTGCCCAGGATCGTGTTACCCACCATCAGGTTGTAACGGTCCGGGTTGGTCACCGGCAGCTGCACGCTTTCGGCCATCGCCACGGTGTCCTGCAGGCTGGAGGAATCCGGCACGTGCGCGGACGTGGCACGGTTGGCGCCGATCGGCGGCAGGTCCACCTTGGGCGCCGGCCCAGCAGCCTTCCAACCGCCGAACGTCTCGTCGACCACGCGGCGCGCCTCCTCCGGCGTGGTGTCGCCTACCACCACGATGGTGGTCAGGTCCGGCCGATAGGCGGTGGCGTAGTAGGCGCGCACGTCGTCCAGCTTCAAAGCCATCACCGTGTCGGGCGTGGCCTGCCGCAGCGACGAGTCGTCCTTCGGCACCACGGCGGCGACGATGGCACGCTTGAACAGGTAGTCGGGCGAGGCGAGCAACCCGGCCAGCCCCTGGGCGGCCTGGCGCCGGACGATCTGGAAGTCGTCCTGTGGGAAGGCGGGGGCGAGCTGGCCCTCCGCCAGCAGCTTCATGCCGGGCTCGAATTGCGGGGTCAGCACCTTCAGCGTGAAGCGCGGGCCGTTACTCTCCTGGGCGGCAATGTCGTCCAGCGCCTTCTGGAAGCCCAGGCGGTCGTGATGCGCGGTACCGTAGTCGAACAGCTTGGCAGTGACGTCGCCCACGCCCTCCTTGCCGGAAGCCTCCTCCGTCTCGGTGCGCTGCCGTATCTGGCCGAAGACGGAGATGGTGCGGCCCACATGCTCGGGTTGGACGATCAGGCGCAGCCCGTTCGGCAGCACGCTGGCGGCCGGCGCGGGACCCAGATCCGGCACGTGCAGCGTGGCCAGCGCCTCGGACGCCCATTGCGGCAAGGCCACCGGCTTGCTCGGCGCGCCGCCGAAGGATTCCGCACCGCCGAAGCCCTTGCCCATGACCGGCTTGCCGGAATCCTGCGGGGTCAGGATGGCGGTCACCGCGTGGCTCGGGTCCAGCAGGTCGTGCGCCATGCGGTTGACGTCGTCCGGGGTAACCGCCTGGTAGGCGGCCGCCACGTCGTCGGGCGAGCTGGCGTCGCGGAAGGCCAGCGCGTTGGACCAGCTTTCCGCCAGGCCGGAGATGCTGTCGTTCTTGAAGGCGAGCTGGGCCACCTCCTGCCGCTTGGCGGCGGCCACTAGGTCGGCGGGCACGCCGTGGGCGGCGATGTCGGCCAGGATGGACTTCATCTCGGCCAGCACCGGCGCCGGGTCGCCGCCCTTGGGGAAGGCGGCGGCGGCCAGGCCGAAGCCCACGTCCACCTTGGGCTGGAAGGCGAATTCGGAGAGCAACGCGTGGCCACTGGTGGTCATGGTGTAGAGCGCGCCGCGCTCGCTGCCGAGCACGTCGCCGAGGATGTCGGCGGTGGCGAACTGCTTCGACCGCTCGCCGGGCATGCGGTAGGCGAGCGTCACCAGGCCGATTGGCAGGTCGGTGGGGAAGGTGAGCGTCTTCGGCAGCACCGCGTTCACGGTGATCGGCGGGTGCGGCGGGATGTCGCGCTTGGGGATGCCGCCGAACGCCGCCTTGGCCTGGTCGAGCGCACGCTGCGGGTCCACGTCGCCGGCGATGACCAGGATGGCGTTGTTGGGCGCGTACCAGCGGTCGTAGAAGGAGCGGAGCAGCTTGGCGTCCGTCTTGTCGAAGGACGGGCGGGTGCCTAGCGCGTCGTGCTCGTATGGCGTGCCGGCGAACATGATGGTCTGCAGCTGCTCGAGGTAGGTGTAGATCGGGCTGGAGAGGTCGCGGCTGACCTCCTGCTCGATGGCGCCACGCTCGTGCTCCCAGTCTGCCTGGCTAAGGTCCAGGCCGCGCATGCGCAGGGCTTCCACGTGCAGGGCGACGGGCAGGTTGGCGGCCGGCACGGTGTAGAAATACTGGGTGACGGTCTCAGTGGTGTCGGCGTTGTAGTCGCCGCCCAGCAGGCCGCCGAGCTCGGAGAGCTGGTCGCGGTCGAGGCCGGTGGCACCGCGGAACATCATGTGCTCCAGCGCGTGGGCGGTGCCGGGGAAGCCCTGCGGCGCGTCGTTGGATCCGGCGAGGTAGTTGAGCTCGGTGGTCACCACGGGGGCGAGGTGGTCGGGCACCACGACCACGCGCAGGCCGTTGTCCAGCGTGGCGCGCATGACGCCACCCGGACCGCCGGGCACGCTGCCGGTAGGGCCGGGCGGCGCGGCCAAGGCGGTGCCGCAGGCGAGTGCTGCCAGGAACGGAAGGGCCCACGACGCTGTTCTCACCTTGTAGTCCCTTGCTGTGCGGGCGCGCAGCCTAGGCTTGGGCCTGGCGCGATACCAGTCAGCTATCGGGTGTCTGCTGGCGAAGGCAAGGCAAGCGGTTCTTTTTTGAAAAAAAGGATCAAAAACTTTTGTTCTCTGTAGGTGCGCCGAGTTGAGGCGTGTCGTTCAGCCGTCCGCGACAGCCGCGACAAAAGCTTTTTGCTGCTTTTCCCGAAAAGGAAGACCTTTGCTTCTGCCCAAGGAGTACGTCGCTTGCCCGTTCACCCTAGCCGACCGCCCGACACCAGCCACGCGCTGCTGACCAACGCGCAGATGGGCCAAGCTGACCAGCTGACGATCGAGTCCGGCCTGGCATCCCATAGGCTGATGCGCAACGCCGGCAGCGCGGTAGCGGGCGAGATCACCAGCCGCTACGCCCCGTGTGGCGTCTGCGTGCTGTGCGGGCCGGGCAACAACGGCGGCGACGGCTTCGTCGTGGCCACCGTGCTGGAACAAGCAGGCTGGGCGGTCAGCGTGGCGCTGCTGGGCGACCCGGCGCGCGTCTCGCCGGACGCCGCGCACCACGCGGCACCTTGGCTCGGGCGGCTGACCCCGTTCGGGCCGGACGCAGTGTCCGGCGCAGGGCTGGTGGTCGACGCGGTGTTCGGCGCCGGGCTGTCCCGCCCGCCCGACGACACGGTCCGACGCACCCTGCAGTCCGCGCGTGATGGCGGGGCGGCCATCGTAGCGATCGACGTGCCGAGCGGGGTTTGCGGCGACACCGGCACGGCGGAAGGTGCAGTGGCCGCCGACCTGACTGTCACCTTCTTCCGCAAGAAGCCAGGACACCTGCTGATGCCGGGGCGGCTGGCCTGCGGCGCGCTAGTGGTCAGCCAGATCGGCATTGAGGGAGACGTGCTCGGCCAGGTGGTGCCGACCGTATTCGAGAACACGCCTTCATTGTGGCTCAGCGCCCTGCCCCAGCATCAGCCCGGCGGCAACAAGTTCGACCGCGGCCACGCGCTGGTCCTGGGCGGCGCGGTAACGACGGGGGCGGCCCGCATGTCGGCGCGGGCGGCGGCGCGCGCTGGCGCCGGGCTCACCAGCATCGCAGCGCCGCAGAGCGCCTGGACCGTCTACGCCGCTGCGCTGACCAGCATCATGGTGCGGCCGCTCGCCGCGGACGGCGACCTGGCGGAGCTGCTGGCGGACCAGCGCATCAACGCCATGCTGATCGGGCCGGGCGCCGGCGTCACCGACGAGACCCGCGCCCACGCGCTGGCCATGCTGGCGACACGTCGCGCGGTGGTGCTGGACGCCGACGCGCTCAGCGTGTTCAAGCCGGACCCGGACAGGCTGTTCGCCGCGATCCAGGGACCGTGCGTGATGACCCCGCACGAGGGCGAGTTCGCCCGCTTGTTCGACAGCGCCGGCGACAAGCTCACCCGCGCCCGCGCCGCCTCCGTGCGCAGCGGCGCCGTGCTGATCCTGAAAGGCGGGGACACGGTGGTGGCCGCGCCGGACGGACGCGCGGCGATCAACACCAACGCGCCGGAGACGCTGGCCACAGCGGGCTCCGGCGACGTGCTGGCGGGCTTCGTGCTGGGTATGCTGGCGCAGGGGATGGCGCCGTTCGAGGCGGGCTGCGCGGCGGTGTGGATGCACGGGGCGGCGGCTGCGTCGTTCGGGCCGGGGTTGATGGCGGAGGACCTGCCGGATCTGCTGCCGGGGGTGCTCAAAGATCTCGCTTCTTGAACGGTTGTCTGGAAAGACGGTCTGCCGTTGGGTGCAACGTCCTGGTGCTTAGGGGCAGCAAGAAAGGCCTTCTTTTTTGAAAAAAAAGAAGCAAAAAACTTTTGTCCCTGCGCTGTCGGAAGCGTCTCTGCTGGTCTTGAGATGCACGACTGTCGTCACGGAAAGACGTGAATGTCGTTGTCTGTTTTGAAAAAATATAAGCTTGCATCTCGGGAAGGAAGCGTCCGTCCCCAACGCTTACTTCTAGGTAAGTGCTGGCGCTAGGCAAAGCGTCGCCCCACATCCTTATCGGGCTGTGGTTGGCTACCTCCATCGTGAGAATGCTAAAAATGAGCGAACAGAACTTGGCCGTGGCGCAGGAGCTCCTGGAGAAGATCGGCAAACGGGCGCCGATCAAGGAGTTCAACGACCTCGTGAGCGATGACCTGGTGTTTGAGGTTGCTGGTGATGCGACGGCTATGCCCTGGGTCGGACCTCCGAAGATCGGGCGACAGGCATTCGCAGATTTCATTCAGGATCAGCGCGAGCTGGTGAATGCCGAGGCGTTTAGGGTGGACGACATTCTGCACAACGACACGAGAGCGGTTGTTCTGGGAGAGTTGTCTTCGACTGTCATAAAGACCACGAAGGTCATCCAGACTTACTTTGCACTGATCCTGACTATCTCTGACAGGAGAATCGTGCGTTTTCATATGATGGAAGACAGCTACGCGGTATCCCAAGCGGCCCGGTGACTGAACTTTAAGTCCGTTCAGGGTCGAGGCGGCGGCCGGGCTGGCTGAAATGCACTTTCGGTTTTTCGCCGGGCTCCTGTTCTAAAACGCAGCAAGAACTTTTACCTACTGTCTCGACGGTTGCTGCGACGCGTCCTCTCAAGATGAAAAGCCTTTGTCGTTCCAGCAAGAATCACCTGTTTACAAGCTAACCTTTTATACTGCCTGACGCGCCAAAACGCTGAAGGCTGAAGACGTCTGTTCTGAGCAGGTGAGCGTCGGTAAAACGCAACGATTCAGCCGTCCGCAACAGCCGAAACAAAAGCTTTTTGCTTCTTTTTCTCGAAAAAGAAGCGCTTGCTTCTACTCTCGCCGAACCAGCGTATCGTTCACGAACGAAGACAACTTCTGCGCCTTGAAGCCATGCCGCAGCCCGAGCTCGTCATACTCGTCGCGCACCCAGTCGAGAAAGCCGATCCGCCCTTCCCCCTCGGTCTGATACAGCCGGAAGAACGCGTCCAGGATTCCGGTGCGCGAGCGGCTGAAATGGCCGTAACGCCAGGAGAGTTGGGCGAGCGCCTGCCCGGCCGTGCCGCCTTCGAACAGGATGGCGAGGCCGGCGGCCAGGCCCGCGCGGTCTGCGCCGGATTTGCAGTGCATCAGGGCGGGCATCTGCAGCGTGCGGTAGATCTCGGCGAAGCGCAGGATGCGGTCGCGGTGCGGGGCGCCGCGGCTTTCGAAGGCCATGTCGACGTGGACCAGGCCGAGCCTGAGGGCCGCGGCGCGCGAGAGGGCGTCCGAGCCGCAGCGCCGGTGGCCACGCAAATTGACCAGGGTTTTCAGCCCGTGGCGGCGCTTGGCGGCGGCGAGGCGGGCGGGCGTGGGGTGGTTGGAGCGGTAGAGGCGGCCCGGCAACACCTCGGCGAAGTTGTCCCACAGCACGCGGAAGACGGCGTGGTCGACCAGCAGCGAATCCGACCACGCCCTGGCGCGGCCGCGCGGCGATGAGAGGTCACCTGCGAACATGGGCGTCAGGTAGCAGCGAAGGGTCGACGAGGGCCAGTGCCAGGCGCTGACGAGGCCTGCGTCAGCCCTGACGTTCGACGATCATCTGCTTGATTTCCTGTATCGCCTGAGCGGGGTTGAGGCCCTTGGGGCAGGTCTGGGTACAATTCATGATCGTGTGACAACGGTAGAGCTTGAAGGGATCCTCCAGCGCGTCGAGGCGGGCGCCGGTGTTCTCGTCGCGGCTGTCGGCGATCCATCGGTAGGCGGCCAGCAGCGTTGCCGGGCCCAGGTACTTGTCGCCGTTCCACCAGTAGCTGGGGCAGGAGGTGGTGCAGCAGTAGCACAGGATGCACTCCCACATGCCGTCCAGCTTGGCGCGTTCCTCGCGGGACTGCAGGCGCTCGCCGTCCGGGGGCGCGGGGCTGTCTGCCTGTAGCCAGGGCTGGATGGATTGCAGCTGGGCGTAGGCGGTGGACAAGTCGGGGACCAGGTCCTTGATCACCGGCATGTGGGGCAGCGGGTAGATGGTGACCGCTTTCTTCACCTCGTCGGTCGGCTTGAGGCAGGCAAGCGTGTTGCCGCCGTCGATGTTCATGGCACAGCTGCCGCAGATGCCCTCGCGGCAGGAGCGGCGGAAGGTGAGCGTGGGGTCGATCTCGTTCTTGATGTAGATCAGCGCGTCGAGCACCATCGGGCCCACGCGGTCGAGGTCGAGCGTGTAGGTGTCGATGACGGGGTTTTGCCCGTCGTCGGGGTTCCAGCGGTAGATGCGGAACTCCTTGGTGCGCGTCGCACCTTCGGGTGCCTTGAAGGTGCGGCCGCGGCCGACACGGCTGTTCTTCGGGAGCGCGAGCTCAACCACGATACGTCTCCAAACAGAAAATCAGGCGCAGGCCGGACCGGCTCGCCTCAGTAGACCCGCTTCTTCGGCGGGAACACCTGGACCTCGTTGGTCAGCGTCTGCATCCGCACCGGGCGGTAATCCAGCGCCACCTCGCCGTTGTCGCCGACATAGGCGAGCGAGTGCTTCATCCACTCGGCGTCGTCGCGGTCCGGGTAGTCGTCATGCGCCTGCGCGCCACGGCTTTCCTTGCGGGCTTCGGCGCTGACCATCGTGGCCGCCGCGTTACGCACCAGGTTCTGCAGCTCGAGTGCTTCGACCAGGTCGGAGTTCCAGATCAGGCTGCGGTCGCTGACCGACATGTCGGACAGGCCGCCCCACAGATTGGTCATCTTCTGCACGCCCTCGGTCATGCTGCGGCTGTCGCGGAACACGGCCGCGTGGCGCTGCATCGTGCGCTGCAACGTCTCGCGCAGGTGCGAGACTGGTGTGGCGCCGCTGGCGTGGCGTGTCCAATCGAAGCGGTCGAGGCTCGCCTCGCCGGCGCGCGCCGGCAGCGGCGCCTGGCTGGCGCCAGGGGTGACGATCTCGGCTGCCCGGTGGCCGGCGGCGCGGCCGAACACCACCAGGTCGAGCAGCGAGTTGGTGCCCAGGCGGTTCGCACCGTGCACGGAGACGCAGGCCGCCTCGCCCACCGCCATCAGGCCGTGCACGATCGCGTCCGGGTCGTTGCGGGTCGGGTTGATCACCTCGCCGCGGTAGTTCGTGGGGATGCCGCCCATGTTGTAGTGCACGGTGGGCAGCACGGGGATCGGCGCCTTGGTCACGTCCACGCCGGCGAACACCCGCGCGGTCTCCGAGATTCCGGGCAGGCGCTCGTGCAGCAGGTCGGCGCCGAGGTGCTCTAGGTGCAGCAGGATGTGGTCCTTGTTCGGCCCCACGCCGCGTCCCTCGTTGATCTCGATGGTCATCGAGCGGCTGACCACGTCGCGCGAGGCCAGGTCCTTCGCCGTCGGGGCGTAGCGCTCCATGAAGCGCTCGCCCTCGGCGTTGGTGAGGTAGCCGCCCTCGCCGCGCGCGCCCTCGGTGATCAGGCAGCCGGCGGGGAAGATGCCGGTCGGGTGGAACTGCACGAACTCCATGTCCTGCGTGGGCAGGCCGGCGCGCATGGCCATGCCACCGCCATCACCGGTGCAGGTGTGAGCGGAGGTGCAGGAGAGATACGCGCGGCCGTAGCCGCCGGTGGCCAGGATGACGAGCTGGGCGCGGAAGCGGTGGATGGAGCCGTCCTCCAGGCACCACGCGGTCACTCCGCGGCAGACGCCCTCCTCGTCCATGATGAGGTCGAGTGCGATGAACTCGATGAAGAACTCCACCTCGTGCTTCAGGCATTGCTGGTAGAGCGTGTGCAGCATGGCATGGCCGGTGCTGTCGGCGGCCGCACAGGCGCGCATCGCCGGCTCCTTGCCGTATTCCTTCATGTGGCCGCCGAACGGGCGCTGGTAGATGCGCCCGTCCTCGGTGCGGCTGAACGGCATGCCGTAATGCTCAAGCTCGTAGACCGCCGGCGCCGCCTCGCGGCACATGTACTCGATGGCGTCCTGGTCGCCCAGCCAATCCGACCCCTTCACGGTGTCGTACATGTGCCAGCGCCAGTCGTCCTCGCCCATGTTGCCGAGGGAGGCGCCGATGCCGCCCTGGGCCGCCACGGTGTGAGAGCGCGTCGGGAACACCTTGGTCAGGCACGCCGTCTTCAGCCCGGCGGCGCCGGTGCCCAGCGTGGCCCGCAGGCCGGACCCGCCGGCGCCCACCACCACCACGTCGTAGGTGTGGTCGACGATCGTGTAGGCGGCGTGTGATGGCTTGGACATGGCGTTCATCGGGGTTGAGCTTTCAGTGTGCCGTCACGGCGAGCTTGAGGACCGCCACCGCAGCCATCAGGCCGAGCAGCAGGCAAATGCCCTTGGTGGCGAGGATCGCGGCCTCACGCCGCGGTATGCTATGAATGTAGTCCTCGTAGACGACCTGCAAACCCAGGTGCATGTGGTGAAAGGTCATCGCCACCAGCGCCAGCAGCAGCGCCGCGTTGAGCGGACGACCGGCCCAGGCGGCGATGACCGGCTGCTCAGCGCCCAGGTGCGACAGCACGGCGATGACGAACCAGACGGTCAACGGCACCAGGGCGATGGCGGTGACCCGCTCGGCTTTCCAGTGGTGCGAGCCGGCATGCGCCGAGCCGTAGCCGCGCACCCGGCCCAGCTGGCTGCGCATGATGGTGACGTGCCCCGGCTGGCCTTTCGGCTTGCTGGTGTTAGTGCCGGCACCCATCGGCTCAGCCCGCCACGAGGGAGAGGTAGCCCACGACCCATACCGCCAGCGTGGACACCGCGGTGGCAGCCAGCACCACCCAGGTCCACGGGTTCAGGCTCGACTTGGCCAGGCCATGGCCGGAATCCCACACCAGGTGCCGGATGCCGCCGAAGAAATGATAGAACAGCGAGGCGGTCCAGCCGAGCAGCAGCACCAGCCCCAGCGGCGAGGCGATGAAGCCCTGCACGGTGGCGAACGCGACCGGCCCAGACGCAGCGGCCACCAGCCACCAGGCCAGCAACAGCGAACCCACCGAGAGCGCGATGCCGGTGGCCCGGTTCATGATGGAGGCGAACATGGTGATCGGCCACCGATAGACGCCGATATGCGGGGAGACCGGGCGCTGGACCAGCTTGGCCTGGCTGTTCCTGGCCACCAGCAGGGCATCGCGGATATCGTTCATTTGAGGGCGGACTCCCTGCTTGTCGCGGCGGCTTTCGGGCGTGATGCGATGCATCGTGGATAGGTGATAGGTCTAATGGGGTCAACGCGCAGGCTGGCTAGAGGGGCGCTGCTTGTTTCGGTGCTGGCCGGCGGCTGCACGCGGCAGTGTCCGCTGCCTGGCCAGGTGCCGATGGCGGAGCTGGTGCTGTATTTCGGGCAGGACACCCCGGGTGGCGGCCAGGTGGACGCGCCGGCCTGGGCCGACTTTGCCGGCCGGGTGCTGACCCCGGCTTTCCCCGACGGCTTCACCGAGTACGATGCGTCCGGGCAATGGCGCGACGCTGCGACGGGTCGGCTGGTGCGAGAGCGCACGCGGGTGGTGCAAGTGTTCGGCACCGCGCCGGCGAACCAGGTGACGGGAGTGATCGCGGCCTATCGTGCGCAGTTTCACCAGGTGTCTGTGGGTGTGGTGAGCCGGCGGGCGTGTGCAGCGTTTTAGAAAGCAGAAAACGTTTGCGTCCTAGCCTGGGGAACAGCAGCCGCGCATCTCCGGAAAGGTCGAAGCGCCCGGAACAGCGCAGGGGACGGAAGTTTCTTGCTTCTTTTTCCAAAAAAGAAGGCCTTCCTTACTTTCCGTTGTCTTAACATCTTGCCGATAAACCGGTCGAATGACCCGCTCGGACCTTCTAGACCGCGGTGCCGGCCAGTACCGCGCCGGCGCCCTGCAGGCGGCCGCGGCCACCTTCTGCCAAATCCTGCAGGACGCCCCCGACGACGCCGAGGCATTAAGCAACCTGGCCGGCGTGCTGAACGCCGCGCAATGCCCGCAAGCCGCCGAGGCTGCCTGCCGCGCGGCGCTGGCGGCCCAGCCCGGCTACTGGGCGGCGCTGGCCAACCTCGGCGGCGCCCTGCACCGCCAGGACCGGCTGGACGAGGCCGCGAGCGCCTACATCGCGGCGGTGAACGCCAACCCGGCCAACGTGTCCGCCTGGACCAGTCTCGGCGTGGTCCTCACCGAGCAGTGGCGGATGGACGGCGCGATGACCGCCCACAACGCCGCGCTGAAGCTGGCGCCGCACCACCCCGAGGTGCGCAACAACCGCGCGATCGCGTTGCTGACCGCGGGTGCCTACGAGGAAGGCTTCGCCGAGTTCGAATGGCGGTGGCGCTGTCCCAAGATGACACCGCACGGCATGACGGTGCCGCAATGGCGTGGCGATGCCACAGGCGACCGCGTCGTCCTGGTGCACGACGAGGGCGGGTTCGGCGACACGCTGCAGTTCGTCCGCTTCGTGCCGTTGCTGGCAGCGCGCGGCGTGCGCATGGTCCTGCGCGTGCAGGCGCCGCTGCTCCGCCTGCTGCGACGTAACCTGCCGGGCTTGGACGCCATCGTTTCCGACGAGGACGCGCTGCCTCCGCACGACCTGCACTGCCCCATGCTCAGCCTGCCCGCCGTTCTCGGCATCGGCATCGAGGGTCTACCTGGCCGCGCGCCCTACCTGGCGGCCGCAGCGCCTGCCGTAACACGCTGGCGCGAGCGCCTTGCGGCCGAGCGGGGCCGGCCGTCGCTCAACGTTGGCCTGGTTTGGGCCGGATCCGCGCGGCTGGGTATGCCCGAAGCTCGTGCGATGAACCTCCGGCGCTCCGTCCGGCTGGCGCAACTGGAACCCCTGGCACGGGTGGCGGACGTTCGCTTCGTCAGCCTGCAACTGGACGGCGCCGCGGAGGCCGCGCAAGTTCCCGGCCTGCACCTGTTCGACCCGATGGCGGCGATGCGGGATTTCGACGACACCGCGTCGCTGGTGGCAGCACTCGACCTGGTGATCTCGGTGGACAGCGCGGTGGCGCACCTGGCCGCAGCACTCGGCCGGCCCGTCTGGGTGATGTCGCGCTACGATGCGTGCTGGCGGTGGCTCGCTGGACGCAGCGACAGCCCTTGGTATCCGACGCTGCGGCTTTACCGGCAGACGCGTCCGGGGGGTTGGGAAAATCCTGTGGTTGAGGTAGCTCGCGATCTTGCAAAAGTGGCAAAAGAAAGAAAGCAAGGCCTTTTTTTTTGAAAAGGAAGCAAAAAACTTTTGTCACGGCTGTCGCGGACCTTTCCACAGACGGGTAACCAAAGACACAAAAGTTTTGTGGTTCTTTTTTTTGAAAAAACCGCTTGCTTACTGTTTCGCCCGCGCAATCGCATCCACGATCATCTGCTTTGCCTCAGCCGAACCGCCCCAGCCGATCAGCTTCACCCACTTGTTGGGCTCGAGGTCCTTGTAGTGCTCGAAGAAATGCTGGATCTGGTCCAGCGTGATCTTCGGCAGGTCAGTGTATTCGTGCACGTGCGTGTAGCGCTGGGTCAGTTTGGGTGACGGCACGGCGATGATCTTCTCGTCGTGGCCGCCTTCGTCCTGCATCTTCATCACGCCGACCGGACGCACGTTGATGATGGCACCCGGCACGATGGGACGGGTGTTGGCGACCAGCACGTCGATCGGGTCGCCGTCGTCCGAAAGGGTGTGCGGCACGAAGCCGTAATTGCCCGGGTAGCGCATCGGCGTGTAGAGGAAACGGTCAACAAGCAGCGCGCCGCTTTCCTTGTGCATCTCGTATTTGATCGGCTCACCGCCGATGGCAACCTCGACGATGCAGTTGACGTCTTCGGGGGGGTTCTTGCCGATCGGGATCGCGGCGAGGTTCATCATGGGCCTTCCATCGTGGGCGCCCGCTCAGGCCGCGGCCTGAACGGGTTGAGTCGCGGACGAAAGGTGTTTGCTGGTCGGCACGGCGCAAGGCAAGCAGTTCTTTGCTGTTATGCGGCAGAAGGAGCGCTCTGGCGCCGCAGTGCGGGTTCTTGGCGAGCGGACGCGATTGCTGGTTGGCGAGAAGGAAGGCAGTTCTCTTTTGAAAAAAGAACAAAAAACTTTTACTCCTTTGAGGCTCGCGTGTTGAGGCGTGTCGTTCCAGCCGGCGCCCGCCTCGTCTCTTGAGAGACCGACGGCTTGGTTTGACCGGAGTGACAGCGTTTTGCCCAGATCAGCTCCGTGCACAGGCAAATCTATACCGCGGCGCTGATCGGTTCCGGCAGCAGCACCACGTCGCTGGCCGGACCCGCTCTCAACCGGCACAGGGCCTCGGACGTGATCACTGGCGGATGGAGTGAGATTCGAACTCACGGAGGGCTTGCACCCTCGGCGGTTTTCAAGACCGCTGCCTTAAACCACTCGGCCATCCATCCCGCAGGTGCCAGCCTAACCCCTGCCCTACCACTCAGTCGAGACCTCGCATGAAGGGCCAGATACCGCGGCCGACAGACGGCCCGTTTGGGTGTTCTTTGAAACGCAACGATTGATGTCGGTCGCGAGTGACACACCGGATCGTTAGTGATTAGTATCAAAGGAGCGCCGGGTCGGCGGCAGGTTTCATGTTTGACAGGGTTGCTCGTTTCTGTCCCCATGTTAACGCAATCGACGCTTCGGCTTGCCTTGCTGCGCTCCCGCTTCACCGGTCGCCTCAAGTTGCCTGACGCCAGGTTGGCAACCGGCCGGCCCTATCGTGGGCCGGTTGTTTTGGAGAGCGACAATGGCGAACGGCACGGTCAAGTGGTTCAACACCACCAAGGGCTTCGGTTTCATCATGCCTTCGGACGGTGGAAAGGACGTCTTCGTCCACATAACGGCCGTGCAGGCGGCAGGGCTGCGCGGTCTGAACGACGGTCAGGCAGTGACCTACGAAGTGGTGATGGAGCGCGGCAAGGCGGCGGCGACCAACCTCAAACTGGTCTGACGCAGACTGGGTCAGCCCGGACGCCGGGCCTGGCTGGATCAGGCCGGCTCGCTAGGCGCAGCCCGACCGTAGTCGGGCTCGCGCTGCGGGTTGCCGATGCACGCCGGCGTTGCGCTGCCCTCGTGCACACCCGTTGGCCGCCACGCAGCATAGCGAGCACCGACGCCGAGACCTGTCGTCTTCTGCACTGAATGTGTACTGACCCGGGTCAATGTCACTCCATCGTCAAAATACCAGTCTGGCCTCGTGCGCAGCGTGATCGATTTAAGTGCTTCGACACCGCGTATCGCGTCCAAAAGTGCTGCCGGTTTGGTGACCGGGGTAACGAAGCGTCAGCAAGGCCCTCTTTATCGAGGAAAAGCAGCAAAAAGCTTTTGTCACGGCTGTCGCAGAACGTTTGGGCTCTGTGTACGCCAGAGAACAAAAGCTTCTTGGTTCTGCCTCTAAAAAACTGTTTTCTTACGCGAGTGCGCCACCCTCGCGCGTGACCGTGACCACGCGCGTCGCCCCAGCCGCCTGCATTGCTTGCGTCGCCTTCATCACCGCGTCGGGGTCATGCGCCGTCGCCGCCAGCACCAGTTCGCCGGCTGCACCCTTCCTGTCGCGCTCCTCGGTATAGGAGGCGTTGGCCACGGTGTGGGCCGCCTGCACGGCACCGCCAGCGGCCGCACCCAGGCCGGCCGCCACGGCTCCTGCCACCAGAGCAGCTCCGCCCGTCGCGACAGTGACGCCGGCGCCCACAAACGCCGCTGCCGTCGCCGCCATGCTGGTGTTCATCGTGCGGGTTTGACGCTGGTCGTCCTCGGTCACCGGGTCGTCGGCGCCCTGTGTGGGCGTGGCCTGGCCTGCCTCGGGGTTGGCAACCGGTAGGCTGATGGCAGCGCGGTCGAAGCCCGAACGGGTGAGCCGGCCAACCGCGTCCTGCAGCGCAGCGTCGGTAGAGAACACGCCCTGCACTTCCTGGATGGAGTTGTTGATGGTGGGGCTCTGGTTGGTGTCGCTCGGCATCGCATCAAATCCTGGAGGTTTGCCGAAGAACGCCAGGCGGGCGTGAAGGATGTTCGTTCGTGAGAAAAGAACCGAAAAACTTTTTCTCTCGCCCAAGCGGATTTTCCGCACGGCAAGCTCCCGCTAACGGCGTAATTTGGTTTTATTCTTCAGAAAGGACGCCTCGCCTCACCTGCAACGCTGATACCGCGCCCGCGTCCCCCGCTCGATCGCCGAGACGACCAGCATGTCCAGGTTCAGCTCGTTGCCGAGGAACTCCAGCATCTCCAGGATCGCCTGGCCGTGCTCGCGGTCGGCGGCCACCACCTCGCACGCCAGGGTGTAGGCGGTCTCGCGCAGGCGCGGCTCGAGCGCCTCGCGGATCAGCCGGCCGGCATGGGCCAGGCCGTCCTCCTCGCGCAGCAGGCCGATCGTGGCGTCGATGGCATGCTGCAGCTGCTCGGCGGAGAAGCCCTCGAAGGCCGGCAGGGTCTGCACCAGGGTGGCCATCACGCCGATCTCGCGGTCGGTGATGCCCTGCGTCTCGGCCGCACCGACCAGCACCATCGTGCAGACCAGGGCCTCCTGCGGATCGAGTTCAGTGCGTGCGAGCATGGGCGGGTTCCCGGCGTTTGGATCAGGGGGCGGACCCTGCCTGTTCGGTGGGGAGGGATCAAGTCAAAGCGAGGCAAGGCCTGTTCTTCGAGAAAAAGAAGCAAAAGCTGTTGTCACGGCTGTCGCGGAATCTTCGGCAACGAATACCCAGGGAACAAAAGTTTTTTGGTTCTTTTTTTCGAAAAAGAACTGCTTTCTTTCTTACTCAAGCGGCGCCAGTACATCGTCCAACCGATCCGCCGTCCCCGCCACCCGCTCCAGATGCGGATACCGCAGCCCGCCATGGTAGTCGATCGATACCTCGCGATACCGTTTGCCCTGCCGCAGCAGCAGCACCAGCGGCGCCTTCTTGGTCGTTGCCCGGGTGACCGCGTCGCTGAGCGCCGACGGCGTCTCCGCAGCCAGGCCATCGACAGCCACGAGCCGTGTGCCGCGCGCCAGCCCGGCGTTGAAAGCGGGGCCGCCCCACAACACGGAGGCGACCGTGCCGTCGCTGCCCAGCGAGAGGCCAAGCGAGTAGGTGAAATCGGTGACTTTCCTGGCCGCGTCCCGGCTTTTCTGCAGCGCGGAGGGCTGGCTGGTGTAGGCCAAACGCCAGCCGCCGCGGGTGATCCCGTCCAGCGGCGCGTGTGCGGCGTGGCTGTTCAGCCGGGTGCGCAGGAAGCCGGCCCAATCGTACGGCATCACCTGGTTCAGCGCGTGCACGACGTCGTCGAAGGTGTACGTCTCGGTGGTCCAGACGCCGTTGTCCACGCCGAAGAACGCTCGGGCGAAGTCGTTCAGCGAGCGCGCGTTGTTGGTGTGTTCGCGGATCAGCGTGTCGGCGTCGAGCCAGATCAGCAGCCCCTCGGTGTAGTAGTCGCCGAAGCGCGACCAGCTCTGCCAGGACGAGGGGTGCTGCCAGGAGATGATCGGGTCGTTGGTCGTGTCCTGCAGGTTGCGCCAGGTTCGGCCGGGCGTGCCCGCATCGAGCGAGGCGGCTTCCAGCGCGATCAGGTCGCGCACCTGCGCAGCACTCAGGATGCCGGAGCGGGCGGCCAGCACCTGGCCCCAGTAATCGGTCTGGCCTTCGTAGACCCACAGCAGGCTGTCGCGCTCCGGCACCACGTGGTCGTCGGGCGACCACAGGTCGGCCGGGCGGCGGAACTTGCCGTTCCAGGAGTGCGCGTATTCGTGCGGCAGCAGCTCCCGGCCCGGGGCTGAGGCGGCCGGGTCGGTGAAGTAAGCCTCGCCGGCGCCGGTCTCGTTGCTGCGCTGGTGTTCGAGGCCGATGTTGCCCATCTCGGCGCTGACCGAGAACAGGAAGTCGTAGTGGTCGTAATGGTGTGAGGCGAAGGTGCGATACGCCTGTGTCACCAGGTTGCGGTGGGCGGCGAGGTCGGCCGGGCTGACGGCGAGGTCTTCCGGGCGGTCGGCGAAGACGTTCAGGTGGACCGGCACCGGACCGTTAGGGTCGAGGTCCAGCCGGGAGACGTAGGCGCCGGCGTAGACGGGCGAATCCAGCAGGGTGTCGAGCGGCAGCGGGTGAAAGTCGATCACGCCGCCCTCCGCATGTACGGTGTCGAGCGCGGTTGCGTATTGCCAGCCGGCGGGGATGTTCAGCGTCGGGTGCACCTCGACGTTGCGCTGGTAGGTGCCGGCAGGAAACAGCAGCTCGGGCCGCCACTGCACGTCCAGCATGTTGGCGGTCAGCACCACGCGGCCCTCCCTGCTCTCCAGCGGCGAGAGATAGTCGAACGCCACCTGCACAGATTTGGCACCCGCCGGCACGGCGACGTGGAAAGCGCCCATGTCCACCGCGTCGCGCGTCCAGGCGACAGCCTGGCCGCCGGCGGTGATGGTGAGGCCGGCCAGCGAGGCAATCGGGCCCGTCGGCCCGTGGTTGCCGGGAAGCCATTTCGGGTAGAGCAGCGTCAGCGCCTGGTCGGCCGGCACGGGGATGGTCTCGGTGATGCGGACGACATGGCGGTCGAGGTCGGTGGCGTCCACGTGCAGGTCGATCTGCCCGGCGAACGGGCGCTCCTGCGGAGCCGGGATCGGCGGCGGCTGCGGGACCGGGGTGGGGAGTGGCGGGCTGGCCAGGGCGGCGGTGCTGACCAGCAGCAGGGCGAGCAGTGTCAGGCGTGGGGGCATGCGGGTGGTGCGTCCGGTTGCGTGTCGGACGCTACGCAGACTTTGACTGGGAGGAGAAAGCAAGCGGTTCTTTTTTGAAAAAAAGAACCAAAAAACTTTTGTTTCCGAGGGTGCGCGCTGAAGGAACCTCCGCGACAGCCTTGCCTAAAATCTCTTGCTTCATTTCGTCAGAAAACAAGGCCTTGCCTTCCTCGCCGAACTTTGAAGGGTTCGACTTAAAGCCGCGGGTCGAACTGCTACGCGCGCGACGCACCATTGGAAAAAGGAAAGCCAGGTCTTTGCTTCGACGTTGGTAGCAGAAGAAACTTGTCTCTGCTGTCGCGGATGTTTCTGCAGCCTACACACCAGGGAACAGAAGTTTGGTTCTTCTTTCAAAAAAGAACCGCTTGCTTGCTTACCTACCCAGGTCCGAGAGCGGCGATGCTGCGACGGCCAGGTCGACCGCAGCCTCTGCATGGAGAGCTGTTGTGTCAAAGATCGGCACAGCGCTGTCCGCCGGTGTCACCAGCAGCATGATCTCTGTGCAGCCGAGGATCACCGCCTCAGCGCCGCGCTCCACCAGCCGCGCGATCACCTCGCGAAAGGCCTGGCGGGAGCGCGGTTCGGCCAGGCCGCGGACCAGTTCCTCGTAGATCACCCGGTGCACCAGAGCGCGGTCGTCGTCGCCTGGCACGAGCACTTCCAGACCGTGCCGATGCGCCAGTCGTCCCCTGAAGAAGTCCTGCTCCATGGTGAAGGCTGTTCCGAGCAGGCCAATTTTTGTCAGCCCGTTCGCCTTGATCCGCTCGGCGGTGGGGTCGGCGATGTGCAGCAGCGGCAGTCCGATTGCGGCCTGAACCTGGTCGGCCATGCGGTGCATGGTGTTCGAGCAGATCAGCACGAAGTCTGCGCCGCCGCGTTCCAGGCGCTTGGCGGCTGCGATCATCTCGTCGGCGGCATCGTCCCATCGTCCGGCGCGCTGTAGCGCTTCGATCGCGCCGAAGTCGAACGACCACATGAGACAACGGGCCGAGCTCAACCCGCCCATGCGGCTTCGGACCGTCTGGTTGATGATGCGGTAATATTCGGCCGAGCTCTCCCAGCTCAGCCCGCCGATCAGGCCGATGACCTTCTGCCGCACACGAGTTCCCCGCAGAGATGCAAACGCCGAAACCGGCTTTAACAGAACCTGCTTAACCCAAGGGAACAGAAGTTTTTGGTTCTTTCAAAAAAGAGCCGCTTGCTTGCTGCGCCCGAAAAAAGGGGGCGTGCCCTGCGACACGCCCCCAACTTGCAAAGCCAGACCGACCCGGACTTCAGTAGTCCATGTCGCCCATACCGCCCATGCCGCCGCCGCCTGCAGGCATCGGCGCCTTCTTCTCCGGCTTCTCGGCCACCATCGCCTCTGTAGTGATAAGCAACGACGCGATGGATGCCGCGTCCTGCAGCGCCGTCCGCACCACCTTAGTCGGGTCGATAATGCCGGCTGCCACCATGTCCTTGTACTCGGCGGTCTGCGCGTCGAAGCCGTAGTCGTAGCTGTCGTTCTCCAGCACCTTGCCGGAGATGACAGCGCCGTCTTCGCCGGCGTTCTCTGCGATCTGGCGCAGCGGCGTCAGCACCGCGCGGCGCACGATGTCGATGCCGAACTTCTGGTCCGCGTTCTCGCTCTTCAGCGTCTCGAGGATCTTCGACGCACGGGCCAGCGCCACGCCGCCGCCCGGCACGATGCCTTCCTCGACGGCCGCGCGGGTTGCGTGCAGCGCGTCGTCGACGCGGTCCTTGCGCTCCTTCACCTCGACCTCGGTCGCCCCGCCGACGCGGATGACGGCGACGCCGCCGGCCAGCTTGGCCAGACGTTCCTGCAGCTTCTCACGGTCGTAGTCCGACGTGGTGTCCTCGATCTGCGCGCGGATCTGGCTGCAGCGCCCCTGGATGCCGGACTTCTCGCCCGAACCCTCGACGATGGTGGTGTTCTCCTTCTCGATCAGCACCTTCTTGGCGCGGCCGAGCATCTGCAGCGTGACGTTCTCCAGCTTGATGCCGAGGTCCTCGCTGATCACCTGGCCACCGGTGAGGATCGCGATGTCCTCCAGCATCGCCTTGCGACGATCTCCGAAGCCGGGCGCCTTTACCGCGGCGATCTTCAGGCCGCCGCGCAGCTTGTTGACCACGAGCGTGGCCAGCGCCTCGCCTTCCACGTCCTCGGCCAGGATCAGCAGCGGACGCCCGCTCTGCACCACGGCTTCGAGCAGCGGCAGCAACGGCTGCAATGTGGAGAGCTTCTTTTCGTGGATCAGGATGTAAGGGCTCTCGAGGTCAGCCACCATCTTCTCGGCGTTGGTGATGAAGTAGGGGCTGACATAGCCGCGGTCGAACTGCATGCCCTCGACCACGTCGAGCTCGGTCTGGATGCCCTTGGCTTCCTCGACGGTGATGACGCCCTCGTTGCCGACCTTCTGCATCGCTTCGGAGATCATCCGGCCGATGTCGGCCTCGCCGTTGGCGCTGATCGTGCCGACCTGCGCGGTCTCGCTCTGGTTGGTGATCTTGCGTGACTTGGCCTTCAGCTCGGCCACGATGGCTTCCACCGCACGGTCCACGCCGCGCTTGAGGTCCATCGGGTTCATGCCGGCGGCAACCGCCTTGGAGCCCTCGCGCACGATCGCCTGGGCCAGCACGGTGGCCGTGGTGGTGCCGTCACCGGCCAGGTCGTTGGTCTTGCTGGCGACCTCGCGCACCATCTGGGCGCCCATGTTCTCGAACTTGTCGGCGAGCTCGATCTCTTTGGCGACCGTCACACCGTCCTTGGTGATCCTGGGCGCGCCGAAGGACTTGTCGATCACCACGTTGCGGCCTTTCGGGCCTAGCGTCACTTTCACCGCGTCGGCGAGGATGTCCACGCCACGCAGCATGCGCTGACGGGCGTCACCGCCGAAGCGTACTTCTTTTGCAGCCATCTTAAGTTTTCTCCTGATGCATCTCACCGGGGCGCTGCCCCGGACCCCACCAAAGGCCAGTCGGCCTCTGGACACCGATTCATGGCGTTCGTTCGGAAACATTTGATGGTTAGTCAGATAATCCCGGTATTGCTTGGACCGGAGCGGGCCGTGAGCACCGGACCGCAGCAATGCCGTGTCAGCCGACCGCCAGCGGATGTTATCGACGAACGACTAGGCCGCAGCCTTTGCGGCGGCAGAACCCTCGACGATGCCCATGATGTCGCTCTCCTTCATGATGAGGAGTTCCTCGCCATCGAGCTTCACCTCGGTGCCGGACCACTTGCCGAACAACACGCGGTCGCCGGCCTTGACGTCCAGCGCCACGATCTGACCCTGCTCGTTGCGCGCACCGGCACCGGCCGCAATCACCTCGCCCTCCTGCGGCTTCTCGCGCGCAGTGTCGGGGATGATGATGCCGCCAGCCGTCTTCTCTTCCGCCGTAATGCGGCGGACGACGACGCGGTCGTGCAGGGGACGGAACTTCGCCATGCTGATCGCTCCTTCGAATGTCGCAGCCAACGTTTACCCAGCCGCACACCGGAAAACACCAGTGCGTGACGGTCCGTTGGCACTCTCCAACGGAGAGTGCCAGGCAGATAGAAGGGCGGTCCCTGACTGTCAAGACGTCAGCAGCACTCTTGTGCAAAGAGTGCTAAGGCTTTGTTAACACTTCATTTTTCCTTTGCCACGAGGCTTTCGATTGTCGCAGGATCGGTAACCCGGGTCAGCAGAGTCCCGGGCCATCAGGCGGGGCAACAACCGTCGCAACAAGGACGCAACATGCCGCACGGCCGCCTACCGGCCGACTTCCACCACCCGAGGACACCCATGCGCCTGGACCAGCAACTTAACGGCTACCGCCTGACCACCGCCGAGATCCTCTACCACATGCCCGACCACCCCGGGCTGCTGCAGACCTACCTGTGGCAGGACCTCGACATCGCGCCGCGCTTCCCCGTGCTGCACAAGTTCCTGGATTTCTGGTCGCGCAGACTCGACGGCAAGCTGCACTCCGTCCGCCTGGCCGGGAGCCGCATCATCACCCGCAGCGAGTGGCGTCACACCGAACACCTGCAGCACCTGCACTAGACGCGACTGCCATGTCTCGCAAAGCAAGCGGTTCTTTCTTGGAAAAAGCGCCAAAAACTTTTTTCTCGTGAGTCTACGCTGAGGAAAACTCCGGCGGCACGACCAAAATGTTCGCTGCTTTGATTCGAAAAACAGGCCTTGCTTTCTGGCTGCCGGTTTCAAGCCGCGTGCATCGCCCACCGGCCTGTCAAGGTGCGCCATACCTCACGACGTGCGAACCGGCACGGCTTGCCAACGTTATTTGTGTGTCAGTCGTATCGAGGTTTGCATATGGGCACCATCCTGCTGGTCATTCTCATCCTGCTCCTGCTTGGAGCATTGCCGGCTTGGCCTTACAGCAGCGGCTGGGGTTATTACCCGTCAGGCGGCCTCGGGCTCGTGCTGGTGGTCATCATCATTCTTCTCGTGCTTGGGCGTATCTGAACTGTGTCAGCGACAGAATGATGCTCAGTTCAGCGTCCGAGACGCGACCTTCAGTTTGCGTTCTTGCAAGAAGGCAAGCAGTTCTTTTTGAAAAAATGACCTAGAAACCTTTTCTCTCGACTACCCGTCTGCGGAGAGTTCCGCGGTAGCCGAGACAAAAGCTTTTTGCTTCTTTTTCTCTAGAAGACCTTAGCTTTCTTACTCCGGCGAAACCGCCAAACCTCTGACCGAAGCAGCAGCACCCGCCGCCGCCGCCATCACCACTGCAATGCCGCCCCACTTCGTTACGGACAGGTGCTGCTGCAGCAGCAGCATTCCCATCAGCGCGCCGATCGCTGGCTCCAGGCTCGTCATCGTGCCGTAGACCCGCGCCGGCACGCGTGTCAGCGCAACCATCTCCAGCGAGTAGGGCAGCGCGCTTGAGAACAGCCCCACGCCCAGCGCGCGCAACAGGATGGACGGGCGCAGCAGCGCGCCGCCCGCGTGCGCCACGCCCACTGGCAACACGAGGCAGGCCGCCACCAGCATGCCCCAGACGGTCGCCTGCGTGCCGAGAGCGCCGCCCGCGCGTTGCCCAAACACGATGTAGGCCGCCCAGCCCCCGCCGGCGGCAAAGGCGAAGACCACGCCCGCCGGGTCCAGCGGGTGCGAGGTGCGGACCGGCGGGCAGAGCAGCAGCAGGCCCAGCGCCGCCAGGCCGATCCAGGCGAAGTCGCGCGCCCGCCGCGAGGTGAGCACCGCCACCGCGAGCGGCCCCCAGAACTCGATGGCGACCGCCGCGCCCAGCGGGATCGTTCGGATCGCCATGAAGAAACACAGGTTCATCCCGCCCAGCGACGCACCGTAGCCGAGCAGCGACGGCCATGCGGCTTGCGGCGGCAGGCTGCGCCACGGACGCATCGCGGCGGCCAGCATCGCGGCGGATATCACCAGGCGCAGCGCGGTGGCGCCCTGCCCGCCCACCGCCGGGAACAGGCCCGTCGCCAGCGTGGCGCCGAATTGCAACGACACCATGGCCACCGCGAGTGCCCCCACCGCGACCGGCACGGCGCGACTCACGCCGCGGCGCCGAAGTGAATCGTAGAAAGCAAGGCAAGCAGTTCTTTTTTGAAAAAAAGGACCGAAAAACTTTTGTTTCCTTGGGCGCGCGCTGCAGAAACCTCGGCGACAGCAGGGACAAAAGCCTTTTGCTTCTTTTCTTCAGAAAAAAAGGCCCTGCTTTCTCTTCGGGCCTTTGCGACTGCTCTCACTGCGCGACTCTAGCCGTTCCCGCCTTTGTCCAGCGGTCCAGCCAGGCCAGCACGGTCTTCTGCCACAGCTCGGAGTTCTGCGGCTTCAGCACCCAGTGGTTCTCGTCGGGAAACGTCAGGAACTCGCTGGGAATGCCGCGGCGTTGCATCGCGGTGAAGGCGGCCAGGCCCTGTTCCAGCGGAATGCGGTAGTCGTGCGCGCTGTGGATCACCAGCATCGGGTCGCGCCAGTCCGCCACGTGGTCGATGGCGTTGAAGCGCTCGTAGTTCTCCGGCCTCTCCCACGGCGTGGCGTGGCCGTTCTCCCATTCGGAGAACCACAGTTCCTCCGTTGCATATCCCATGATGCGGTTGTCGAAGACGCCGTCGTGGTCCACCAGGCAGCGCCAGGGCTGCGGCCACACCCCGGCGATCCAGTAGACCATGTAGCCGCCATACGAGGCGCCAAGCGCGCAGGCGCGGTTGGCGTCGAGGTAGGCGAACTTTGAGAGCGCGGCCGACCAGCCGGCCTTGAGGTCGGCCAGCGGACGGTCTCCCCAGTGCCCGCTGATCGAGTCGGTGAAGGCCTGGCCGTAACCCTCCGAGCCGTGGAAATCCACGAAGACGCTGGCATAGCCGGCCGCGGCGTAGGTCTGCGGGTTCCAGCGGTAGCTCCAGCTGTCGCCGAAGCTGCCTTGCGGCCCGCCATGGATCAGGAACGCCACCGGGTATGTCTGACCCGGTTTCGCGCCGGCGGGCGGCATGACGTAGGCGTGCACCGTCTCGTTGTTCCAGCCGGTGAAGCTGAACTGCTGGTAGGGCGCCAGCGTCACGCCGGCGAGCTTGTCGGCATCCGCGTGGGTCAGCTGCCTGGCGGCGTCCTGCCGCTGCACCTGCTGCGGCACGTGCCCGGCAGGCGCTTCGGGCGTCGCGTCAGAAGGGGCGCCGGTGGTCGTCGTGCCGGAGGGCGCGCCGGCGATTGGCGTGACGGCCGACGCGCCGGTGGAGGTGATCGCGTAGAGCTGCGTCGGGCCCGCCAGGCTGTCGCGCGCGTACACCAGTTCCGTGCCAGCCACGTCGAGCTCGGAGATGTGGCCGTCGGCCGTGAGCGCCGTCGGCTGTCCGGTGCCGGTGTCCAACGCGAACAACACCTGATGGCCGGTGTCCGCCGCGGTGACGTAGAGGGTGCGCCCGTCCGCCGACCAGGCCATGGCGTCGGCAGAGCGGTCCCAGCGCGGCGCCAGCGCGTGGGTCGCCCCGGTGGCCACGTCGCGCAGCATGATGGCGAACCGGTCCGCCTCGAAGCCGGGCCGCGCGGTCGCCTTGTAGGCCAGCCTGCGTCCGTCCGGCGAGAACAGCGGTGCGGCGTCCCAGGCCGAATTGCCCGCGGTGATGTCGCGCGGCGGCGCTGACCCGTCCAACGGCACCTGGTAGAGGTCGAAGTTGGTGCTCCACGGCTCGCTGTTGCCGGCCAGGCGGGCGGAGAACACCAGCGTGTGGCTGTCCGGCGAGATCGCGTAGTCGGCGTCGCCGCCGAACGGCTTGCTGGGGCTGTCGCCGTCGAAGCCGCGCATCAGCGGCTTGGCAGTGCCGGCTTGGCCGCGCGCCTCGAGCGGTGCCGCCCAGAGCTGGTTGCGGGTGCCGTCCGCCCACTCGTCCCAGTGCCGCACGAACAGCCGCGTGTAGAGCACACCGCTTGCCTTTTCGGCGTGGCGCTGGTCCAGGCGCTTCCTGGTGCAGTCCGGCGTGTCGCAATCCGGGAACACCGACATCGAGACCACCAGCGTGTGCCCATCCGGCGACACACGGTAGCTGCCGATGTCGAGCGGCAAATGCGTCACCTGCACCGGTGCGGCGCCGTCGCGGCTCGCGGCCAAATCCGTGCGCCAGAGCTGGTTGCTGCCGGAGCGCGACGAGAGGAAGAATACCGCGCGACCGTCAGGCGAGAACCGCGGCGACGTGGCACCCTTGTCGGACGCCGCCAGGCGCCAGGGCGTAGCGTCGGCTCCGGCGCACCGCGTGCACACCATCCAGATCGCGTGCACGCCCTTGTTGGCAGCGTAGTCGGTGCTGCGGACGTCATACACCACGGTCCTGCCGTCCGGCGAGAGGTGCGGGTCCGACACCCTGTCCAGCGTCACCAGGTCGTGCGGAGTCATCGTGCGGGCGCCAGCACCGCCGGCGAGCAGCACGGTGCAGGTGGTGGCGAGCAGGGCGGTGCGGAGCATGCGAGCGTTCCCGGGTTTGACAGCGCCGCACGCTAGCCGCTCACCTGCCCGCCACCAACACGAGGCGGCTTCATGGCAGATGCGATCCTCCTTGAGCGGGCAGGCGACGTGGTCACCCTGCGCCTGAACAACCCGGCCGCACTCAACGCGATGGACGCGGCGATGGCCGAGTCGCTGACGGCGCACCTGCTGGAGGCCGGCACCACGGTGCGTGCCATCGTGCTCGCCGGCTCCGAGCGCGCCTTCTGCTCCGGCGCCAACCTGAGCGCGGCCCGCGCGCCCGGCGACGGCGAAGCGTTTGACGCCGGCGCCCGGTTGGAGAGCTCGTTCAACCCGTTGCTGCGCGCCATCAAGGCCTCGCCGGTGCCGATCCTCTCCGCCGTACGTGGTGCAGCCGCCGGCATTGGCGCCTCGGTGGCGCTGGCCTGCGACATGATCGTGGCCGGGCGCAGCGCCTACTTCCTGCAGGCGTTCCGCCGGGTCGGCCTGGTGCCGGATGGCGGCTCGGCGTTGCTGCTGGCCCACACGGTGGGGCGGGTGCGGGCGATGGAGCTGATGCTGCTGGGCGAGAAGCTGCCCGCGGAGACGGCAATTGCCTGGGGGCTGATCAACCGGGTGGCCGACGACGCCGAGGTGGAGGCGGTCGCGGCCTCACTCGCCGCGTCGCTGGCGGAGGGCCCCACACGCGCGCTGGGGCTGATCCGCAAGGCGGCCTGGGCGGCGTTGTCGTCGGACTTCGATTCGCAGTTGGACCTTGAACGGGCGTTGCAGCGCGAGGCGGGCGGGAGTGCGGATTTTCACGAGGGCGTGGCAGCGTTTTTGGGAAAACGTAAAGCCGAGTTCAAAGGAAAGTAAGCGGTTCTTTTTTGAAAAAAGAACCAAAAAGCTTTTGTCTCCTCGGGCACGTGTTGGTGAAACGTGTTGGTTCAGCTGTCCGCGACGGCGGTCGCAAAAGCTTTTTGCTTCTTTTTCTCGAAGAAGAAGGCCATCCTTGTCTGGCTGACGGCGTACTAATTTTGTTAGACAGTCGTAAAGAAAACGGCTAGCCATAACACTTCGTTAACGAGGCGACGTGCATGGCCAGGCAGTCTGCTACTCCCAACTGGACCAGGGTGTTCTCAGAGCGTCACCTAACGCTGTGTTACGTCGCGGCGCTCAGCCTTGTCGCCCTGCTGACCATCGTCTCCGACTTGACCCTGAACAGGGTGCTCTCCGCCCACGAGGGATCTGCGGCCATCGTCAACATGTCCGGCCGACAGCGCATGCTGTCCCAGCGTATCGCCAGCCTGGCCGCGCAGTACCGGCTGGGCTTTGCCACCGCGCGCGCCGACCTGCTGACCACCGTGGATGAGTTCGAGTCGGCGCACCGCAACCTCCTCGCCGCCAGCACGGTGGACGGCTCCGGCCGCCACAACACCGGCGTTTTCCGGACCCTCTATTTCGGCGGCGAGAAGCCGCTGGACGCAGAGGTTGACGCCTACGTCGTGCTCGCCCGCCAGGTGGCCGCACAGAGCCCTGGCCCGGCGCTGGACCCGACACTGGACAAGCTGTTCGCCGAGGCGCGTGCCCCGTTGCTGACCCGCCTGCACGAGGTGGTGGTGCGCCACCAGCAGGACAGCGAGGCGCAGCTGAGCAAGCTCGAAACGCTGCAGGGCATCACGCTCGCCGTGGTGCTGACGACGCTCGCGGTCGAAGCGCTGCTGATCTTCCGGCCGATGGTGCGCCGCCTCGCCCGATGCGCGCGCGAACTGATGCGGCTGGCCACCATTGACGGCCTGACCGGCACGCTGAACCGCGCGAGCTTCCTCGAGCGCGGTGCGGCGGAACTGGCGCGCGCGCGCCGGACTCGCCGCCCGTTCGCCGTGCTGGTGCTCGACGTGGACCACTTCAAACGCATCAACGACACCTACGGGCACGCCGGCGGCGACGCGGCGCTGCGCGGCCTGGCCCATGCGCTGGACGACGCGGTGCGCCCCGGCGACGTGGTCGGCCGCATGGGCGGCGAGGAGTTCGCAGTCCTGCTGCCCGAGACGACGGAAACGGTGGCTTACCACGTGGCAAGGCGGCTTCGCGAGAGCGTGGAGCGCCTGTCGGTCGACCACCCGCGCGGGCAGGTGCGCATGACGGTCAGCGTGGGCGTGGCTGCCGGGACCGCCGATCTGGCCGTGCTGCTGCAGGAGGCCGACGAAGCGCTCTACCACGCGAAAAGCGCCGGGCGGAACCGGGTGGCGGGAGTTCGGCTCGAGGAGATGACGCTGCTGCCGGTTGGGTGATACCGACCGCCGGGGTTGGAACGAAAGCAAGGCAAGCAGTTCTTTTTTGGAAAAAAAGAACCAAAAAACTTTTGCTCTCGTTGGGTGCGCAGTGGCGAGGCGTGTCGTTTCAGCTTGCTGCGACAGCGCTCGCAAGGGCTTTTTTTGCTTCTTTTCCTCGAAAAAGAAGGGCCTTGCTTCTTCTCGCCCGCAAACGGTGCGACCCGGCCGGACAACGCGTCGTTGTCTTTTCCAAAAACGACCGCTTGCTTTATTCTGCGGGCATGCAGCCCGTCTCCCTGCCTCACCTGATCGCCAGCCATCAGCCGGGCCAGACGCTCGAGCAGGCTTTCTACGCCGACCGTGGCCTATTCGCCCGCGACATGGACCTCCTGCTCGGACGCTGGTTCTGCGCCGGCCACGCCAGCGACATTCCTCAATCCGGCGACTACCTGCTTGCAGAGCTCGGCCTGGAGTCCGCCATCGTGGTGCGCGGCACGGACGGCGAGGTCCGCGCCCTGGCCAACGTGTGCCGTCACCGCGGCTCACGCATCTGCAGCAAGCCGCACGGCCACGCCGCGGTGCTGACCTGCCCCTACCACGCGTGGACCTACCATCTGGACGGCCGCCTGCGACACGCGCGCGAGATGCCTGCCGGGTTCGACCCCGCCGCGCACGGGTTGCTCGCGCTGCCGCTGCGCCTGGTGGGCGGGCTCATCTTCATCAGCTTCGGCGACGCTCCGCCGGACCTGGGCCGCGCCGCAGAGACGCTGTCCGCCATGACGCGGCACTACGGCTGGGAGCGTGCGCGCGTAGCCGCCCGCCGCATCTACACCGTGCGCGCCAACTGGAAGCTGGTGATGGAGAACTACCACGAGTGCTACCATTGCGGCCCGGCGCACCCCGAGTTCGCTGACCTGCACATGCTCGCACGTCCCGGGAACCGCCGCATCGACGGCGACGACGTGGAAGCCTGGCCAGCCTGCCCCGACGGCCAGGAAGTGTTTCGCCTGATGCACTCGGCGGTGTCCGAATACGCCAGCACCGCAAGCCGCGACGGCCAGCCGCTCGCCCCGTTGATGGGAAAAGCTTTCGACGGCGCCTGCGTGTTCGCCGAGATAGGCTTCCTCAGCGCGTTCCTCGCCTACCCGGATCACGGCGTCATCTACCGCTTCATCCCGCGCGACGTGCGCGCCACGGAAATGGAGGTGATCTGGCTGGTGCATGGCGACGCGCGCGAAGGCGCCGACTACGATACCGGCGCGCTGACCTGGCTGTGGGACGTCACCAGCCAGGCCGACAAGTCGATCATCGAGCGCAACCAGGCCGGCGTGCTCTCCCGCGCCTACCAGCCTGGCCCGTTCTCCCTGATGGAGCCGGGCACACAGCAATACGTCGAGCGCTACGTGGGCGAGATGGCGCTACTCGGCGAGTAAGCCGCGATCTGACGTGTTCGCCGTTCATGGCAAGCAAGCGCTTCTTTTTTGAAAAAAAGAAGCAAAAAACTTTTATCACTGCTGTCGCGGACCTCTCAGCAGACGGGTATCTAGGAGACAAAAGTTTTTGGTCTTTTTTCAAAAGAGAACTGCTTGCTTTACCTCTTGACCAGCCTCCATTCCAAATGCGTGCGCACGGCCGGCCATTCCGCCGCGATGATGCTGTAGACACAGGTATCGCGCAGGCTGCCGTCTTTCGCCCGCTGGTGACTACGCAGGATGCCGTCCAGCTTTGCGCCCAGACGCTCGATTGCGCGGCGACTCTGTTGGTTCAGGAAGTGCGTGCGGAACTCGACGGCGATACAGCCGAGCGCGTCGAACGCATGGCCAAGCAGCAGAAGCTTCGCCTCGGTGTTCAGCGCGGTCCGCTGCACGCGGTTGGCATACCAGGTGGAGCCTATCTCCACGCGGCGGTGGACAGCGTCGATGTGCATGTAGGTGGTCATGCCGACAACGTCGCCCGACGGTGTTTCGAGCACGGTGAACGGGAGCATGGAGCCGGCCTCAGCCATTTGCAGGCGGCGTTCGATCTCCGTGCGCATGCAGCCTGGTTCGGGGACTGAGGTGTACCACAGCCGCCACAGCTCACCATCGGCGGAAGCTGCAACCAGCGCGTCGTGATGCGCGTGTGAGAGCGGGACGAGGGTTACGTGCTGGCCGGTGAGTGTAACGGGCTGGTTCAAGGCGGGGGTGCTGGCAACAAAGAAAGCAACGCCTTCTTTTTCGAGAAAAAGAAGCAAAAAGCTTTTACTGCGGCTGTCGCGGTTATGTCCGGTGAGCGCGCGACAGCGGACGCAAAAGTTTTTTGGTTCTTTTTTTCAAAAAAGAACTGCTTGCTTGCCTTCAAAAATGCACCGCCCGACCGTAAGCATCCAGCACAGCCTCATGCATCGTCTCGCTCACCGTCGGGTGCGGAAACACCGTGTGCATCAGCTCCGTCTCGGTGGTCTCCAGCGTGCGCGCGATGGCGTAGCCCTGGATCATCTCGGTGACTTCGGCGCCGATCATGTGCGCGCCCAGCAACGCGCCGGTCTTCGCGTCGAACACCACTTTCACCATGCCTTCCGGCTCGCCCATCGCGATCGCCTTGCCGTTGCCGTTGAACGGAAAGCGCCCCACGCGCACCTCATGTCCCTCAGACCTGGCGCGCGCTTCGGTCAGGCCCACCGAGGCGATCTGCGGACGGCAGTAGGTGCATCCTGGGATGTTGGTCCAGTCGATCGGGTGCACGTCAAGGCCGGCGATGTTCTCCACGCAGATGACGCCCTCGTGGCTGGCCTTGTGGGCGAGCCAGGGTGCGCCGGCCAGGTCGCCGATGGCGTAGATGCCGGGCTCACCGGTGCGGCAGAACGCGTCGATTGTGACGTGGGTGCGCTCGACGGCGACCCTGGTGCCGTCCAGGCCCAGGTTCTCCACGTTGCCGACGATACCGGCTGCCGAGATGGCGCGGTCGACGGTCATCTGCTGCGTGGTGCCGCCGGCTTCGAGTGTGAAGGTTACGCTGTTCTCTTGCTTCTTCGCTTGCGTGACCTTGGCGCCGAGCAGGAACTTCATGCCCTGCTTCTTAAAGGCCTTCTGGGCAAACGCGCTGATCTCCGCGTCTTCGACGGGCAGGATGCGATCCTGTACTTCGATGACGGTAACTTCGGCGCCCATGTTGCGAAAGAAGCTGGCGAACTCGATGCCGATAGCGCCGGAGCCGATCACCAGCAGCCGCTGCGGCATTTCCTTTGGCACCATGGCATCCTTGTAGGACCAGATCAGGCGCCCGTCGCTCTCCAGGCCGGGCAGTTGGCGCGCGCGCGCGCCGGTGGCCAGGATGATGTGCGGGGCACCGACGGTGGCGACGTGGTTGCCGTCCTTGGTGACCTCGAGCGAGTGTGGGCCTGCAAGTTTTGCGTGGCCGTCGATGATGGTGACCTTGTTCTTGCGCAGCAAGTGGCCGACGCCGGAGGCGAGCTGCTTGGCAATCGCGCGCGAGCGCTTGACGACACGGTCGAGGTCGTAGCGGATGTTGTCGGCAGCGAAACCGAACTCGCCGAGGTTGGCGAGCAGGTGGTTGATCTCGGACGAGCGCAGCAGCGCCTTGGTGGGGATGCAACCCCAGTTCAGGCAGATGCCGCCGAGATGTTCGCGTTCCACCACGGCCGCTTTCATACCAAGCTGGGCGGCGCGAATGGCGGCCACGTAGCCGCCAGGGCCGCCGCCCACGACGGCAAGGTCGAATTCCTGCCGCTCGGCCATCAGCGCTCACCCGCGCAGGCGCCGTCGCCGCCACGTGCCAGCATTGCGATACCGTCGGCTGAGAGGCGCTGTACGGTCCATTCCTCCATGCTGACGGCACCCAGGCTTCGGTAGAAGGCGATAGCGTCCGTGTTCCAGTCGAGCACGGACCACTCCATGCGGGCGCAACCTTCCTCCAGCGCCCGCTGCGCCATGGCGCGGAAGAACGCGCGGCCGATCCCCAGGCCCCGGTGTTGCGGCTCGACGTAGACGTCCTCCACGTATAGTCCGCGGCAGCACGCGAACGTGCTGAAATTGTAGAACCACAGCGCTAGGCCGACGACGTGGCCGCCGATTTCGGCCACCATCGCGTAGGCTGCGGGACGCGGACCGAACAGCTGTTCGTGGAACGTCTCTGCAGTTCCGCGTGCTTGCGGCAGCAGCTTTTCGAACTCGGCGAGCTCGCGCACCAGGCGTGCGATGTCGGCCGTATCCGCCGGCGCCGCGTCACGCAGGGTAAAGCCCGTGGGCGAGACCGTGTTCTTCACAGCATCAGGCCGAGCGGGTCCTGCACCAGCGCGCGGAACGCGGCCAGCCACTCGGCAGCCAGCGCACCGTCGATGACGCGGTGGTCCACCGAGATGGTGCACGACATCACGGTCGCCACCGCAAGCTGTCCGTCACGCACCACCGGCCGCTGCTCCCCGGCGGAGACGGCTAGGATGGCGGCCTGCGGCGGGTTGATGATGGCGGCGAAGTCGCGCACGCCGAACATGCCCATGTTGGAGATGGAGAAGCCGCCGCCCTGGAACTCGTCGGGCTTCAGCTTGCCGGCCTTTGCGCGCTCGAACAGCGCACGGCCCTCGTTGGATATGGCGGCGAGGCCTTTCTGGTCGGCTCTTCGGATAATCGGTGTGATCAGCCCGTCGGGAATGGAAACTGCCACCGAGATGTCCACGTCGTCGTAGTGGAGGATGCCGTCTTCGGTGAAGCTTGCGTTCACGCCGGCAACGCGACGCAGCGTTATGGCACACGCCTTGATCAGCATGTCGTTGACCGAAAGCTTGTAGCTGCCCGGCCCGTCTTTCGGCGAACGCGCGTTCAGCTCGGCGCGCAGCTTCAGCAGCGCGTCGATCTCCACGTCGATGCTGACGTAGAAATGCGGGATGGTCTGTTTGGCCTGCGCCAGGCGCCGCGCGGTCACGCGCTTGACGGTGCTGAGCGGAACCAGCTTGCCCGGTGCGGCGATAGGCGGGGCTGCCGATACGGGAGCTGCCACAGGTGCGGCCGCCTCCAATGCGGGTTTCTGCGACGTCGTGGCTTCAGGCGCCTCCGGGCGCGGCACCGGCTGTTGCGCGGTTGCGGCGCCGCCATGTGCCGCCTCCACGTCCGCGCGCACGATACGGCCGTTCGGCCCCGATCCCCTCAACGAGGAGAGCTCGATGCCCGCCTGCTGCGCCATCCGCCGTGCCAGCGGTGAGGCGAACACGCGCTCGTCGGGCGCATGGCCGTTCGCGATTGGGGTTGGTGCGTGCGCGTGCGGTGCCGGCCCTGATGTCGCAGAGCCAGACGTCGCGGACGGCGCCGTCTGCACAGGGGCGGCCACCTCGCCCGCCTCCTGCTTCGGCGGCGGCTTGGCAGTTGACGCCGCCGCATCCGCCTCGCCAACGAGCACCGCGATCGGGTCGTTCACGCGCACGCCCTGCGTGCCGTCAGCCACCAGTATCTGGCCGAGCACGCCCTCGTCGACGGCTTCGACCTCCATCGTCGCCTTGTCGGTCTCAATCTCGGCGATCACGTCGCCGGCGCGGATGGCATCGCCCTCCTTTTTCAGCCAGCGGGCGAGCGTGCCTTCCGTCATGGTGGGGGAGAGCGCAGGCATCAGGATGTTGGTGGACATGTCTCGTTGCCCTGGACAGGGAGAAAGGAAGGCCTTCTTTTTCGAGAAAAAGAAGCAAAAAGCTTTTGCTTCCGATGTCGCGCGCTCGCGGGAAAGAAAGAACCGCTTGCTTAGACAATCTTCCGCACCGCATCCACCACCCAACCTGGCTGCGGCAACGCCAGCTTCTCCAGATTGGCAGCATAAGGCAGCGGCACGTCTAACCCGGTCACCCGCACCGGCGGCGCGTCCAGCCAGTCGAACGCGCGCTCGACCACCTGCATTACCACCTCGCTGCCGATACCGGCGTACGGCCAACCCTCCTCAATTGTCACTAGCCGGCTGGTGCGCCTGACGCTGTCCACCACCGTGTCGATGTCGAGCGGCCGCAGCGTGCGCAAGTTGATCACCTCTGCCTCCACGCCTTGCACAGCCAGCGCCTCTGCGGCCTTCAGCGCCACGCCCACCATGATTGAGTAGGCGACGATGGTGACGTGACGGCCCGCGCGCTCGATCTTCGCGCGCCCGATCGGTAGGATAAAATCCTCGGCCACCGGACACTCGAAGCTCTGCCCGTAGAGGATTTCGTTCTCCAGGAACACGACCGGGTTCGGATCGCGGATCGCCGCGCGCAGCAATCCTTTCGCGTCGGCGGCGGAGTATGGGGCCACTACCTTCAGCCCCGGACAATGCGCGTACCAGCTCGCATAGTCCTGGCTGTGCTGTGCCGCCACGCGGGACGCCGCACCGTTGGGCCCACGAAAGACGATCGGGCAGCCCATCTGGCCGCCGGACATGTACAGCGTCTTGGCAGCCGAGTTGATGATCTGGTCGATCGCCTGCATGGCGAAGTTGAAGGTCATGAACTCGACGATCGGGCGCAGGCCGGCCATCGCGGCACCCACCGCCATGCCGGTGAAACCATGCTCGGTGATCGGCGTGTCGACGACGCGGCGGGCGCCAAACTCGTCGAGCAATCCCTGGCTGATCTTATAGGCGCCCTGGTACTGCGCGACTTCTTCGCCCATTAGGAACACGCTGTCGTCGGCGCGCATCTCTGCGGCCATCGCGTCGCGCAGCGCCTCGCGCACGGTGGTCGCACGCGTCGCACCCCAATCGGGCTCCGGCGCGGGCTTAGCCACAGTATCCGGCGCACGTATTTGCGCGGCGCGGTCGGCGATATTGCGCTCGCTTTCGCCTTCTGCGGCCACGTTCGGCAGCGCCGGCGCGGATCGCTCGGCCTGCCCAGCAAGGCCACCGGTGCCAGTCTGGGCAGCGGACGCAGCGCTGCCAAGCCGGGGGGCGGCTTGAGCCGCACCGGCCTGGATGCCGTCCCCGCCCGCGCCGGTTTGGCCACCGTATGCGACTGCACCGGCCTGGGCAGCATTCGGACCAGCGCCGGGCTGGGCAGCGTGCAACCCCGCGCCGGCCTGCACGAAAGACGCGCCCTCGCGGCCTGGCACGGCTTGCCCCCCACCCTCGCCCAGCACGGCGATCGGCGTGTTCACCGCAACGCCGTCGGTGCCCTCGTCCACAAGAATCTGCGAGAGGTGGCCCTCGTCGACGGCTTCGACCTCCATCGTCGCCTTGTCGGTCTCGATCTCGGCGATCACGTCGCCGGCGCGCACCTCGTCGCCGATTTTCTTCAGCCAGCGCGCGAGCTTGCCCTCCGTCATCGTGGGCGAGAGCGCCGGCATCAGCACCTGCGTCATGCGGCGGTCTCCACCAGGACGTCGGTCCACAGCTCGGCGGGGTCGGGCTCCGGGCTGGACTGCGCGAAGTCGGCCGCATCGTTGACCAGCGCGCGGGTCTCGTCCTCGGCTGCCTTCAGCTCGGCTTCGGGGATGCCCATCGCTAGCAGCTTGGCGCGCGCTGCGGCCACCGGGTCGTGGTGCTCCCGCATGTCGGCCACTTCCTCGCGGGTGCGGTACTTCGCCGGGTCCGACATCGAGTGGCCGCGGAAACGGTACGTCTTCATCTCCAGCAGATAGGGACCGTTGCCGGCGCGGCAGTGGGCCAGCGCCTCCGCCGCCGCGTCGTGCACGGCGAGCACGTCCATGCCGTCCACCTGGCGCCCGGGGATGCCCCACGGCGCGCCGTTCTGCGAGAGGTCGCGCGAGGCCGAGGCCCGCTCCACGCTGGTGCCCATGCCGTAGCGGTTGTTTTCGATGACGTAGAGGCAGGGCAGCTTCATCAGCGCGGCCAGGTTGAAGCTTTCGAACACCTGGCCCTGGTTGCTGGCACCCTCGCCCATGTATGCAACGGCCACGTTGGCACGGCCGAGGTAGTGGTTGCTGAACGCGAGCCCGGTGCCGATGCTGACCTGGGCGCCAACGATGCCGTGGCCGCCGAAGAAGTTGCGCTCCCGGCTGAACATGTGCATCGAGCCGCCCTTGCCGCGGCTGTAGCCGGTGGCGCGCCCGGTGAGCTCGGCCATCACCCCGCGCGGCTCCATGCCGGTGGCCAGCATGTGGCCGTGGTCGCGGTAGGAGGTGACCACCTGATCGCCGGGTGCGAGTGCGGACTGCACGCCGACCACCACCGCCTCCTGGCCGATGTAGAGGTGGCAGAAGCCGCCGATCAGGCCCATCCCGTAAAGCTGGCCGGCCTTCTCCTCGAAGCGGCGGATGCGCAGCATGTCAGCCCAGGCCTGGCGGAGACGGTTAGTTGGGTCGGTGGCGGTGGCGTCGGCCATTCGGGGCTCCGGGTGCGCGTCAACCGAGACCTTAGCGCGCAAAGTCCTGTCAACAAGGGTTGCGGGTGCGGGGCTGGCATGGGTGAGCGCATGCCGCCAAGCCATCTGCAACTAGCGCAATGGCTTTTCCGTTCTGACATCAAACCGGTCTCTGCAACCTGCGACCGGCTGCATGTGCACAAGACAAGCCATCCCGCCATCGATGTGGGACCCTACGACACCGCGCCAGAAGCCGCCGACCACCTCTGCCAATTCACCGACCAAGTGCTCGACCCGAGCTGCGGGGTTGCGTGGCTGAACGAGGGCACCCTGTACGCGCGCGAACGGGACCGCTAGGTAAGCGTGGGCCCGGCCGACGCCGTCCGCTGCGCGTCAGGATCGCTGCTGCCCGTTTGGTCCTAGCCGTTGGTGTTGATCACCGGCATCGCGGCGTCGCTTGGTGCCTGGAGCGCGGCTGCCACCACCGGTGTTGTGATGGCCGGTTTCGCCTACGCCGCCTGCGTGGAGGTGTTGCGGCGCATGACGGCGCCGAGCCGGCCGAGTAGCGGCCGAGCAATCACTGCAACGCTTCGTACGATCGCAACGGCGCTGCCGGTTTTGGGCACCATGAGCGTGGGGTTGCTGACGGCGGTCCCGGCAACTGGCTGCGTCGGCCGCGGATGCGGAGAGGATGTGTCTGTTGCAGCAGGGTTGTGCGTGTCGTGCCTGTTCTCGACGCCGCTTGTCGTCCATCTGTTGCGGATCCGCGTGGCTGAAACCCGTAAGGAAACGGTTCGTTTTTCAAAGAACCAAACAACATGTATTCCCTGAAGTGCACATCACCGGATCAACCCGCGACAGCGAAACCAAAAGTTCTTTGCTTTGTTTTTCGAAAAAAAAAGGCCTTGGTTGCCTGCCCTCAATAAAGCTTCTTCCCCTGGCCATAAGGCACAACCACGTCGCTAGGGTCCGCCACGTTCAGCATCGCGCGCGCCCGCTCGTCCAGCGTGTCCGGGTCGATATGGTTGGCGCGCAACCCGGCTACCCTAACTTCCCAAGCCTGACGCTCCGCCTCGGCAGCGACCAGCTCCGCCCTGGCGGTGACCAGCTGCTGCTGGCGCATTGCGTAGGACCGCAACCCATGGTCGCCGCGCAGCGCGTTCCAGCCGAAATATGTGGTCAGGCCAAGGAACAGCAAAGGCGGGATGGCGGCCTGGGCAAGTCGCTTCGCGCCGCGAACGATGTTCAACTGATGACCTCCCTGATCGCGGGCGCAGCTTAGCGCAGCCAAGGCAAGCAAGCAGTTCTTTTCTGAAAAAAGAACCAAAAAACTTTTGCTCCCCGTCGGGGACCCGTCCGGCGAGCGCGCGACATCGGAGACAAAGGCGTTTTGCTTCTTGTTCTCGAAAAAGAAGGCTTTGTTTAACCGCGCTTCCGCCCCTCCCAGACCGCCCGCGCATCGAGTCCCCGCCCCATCGCCAGCAACCCCAGCTCTACGGTCGCCACCACCCGCGCCTCGGCCTCCGCGTGCCGCACCTCGCCTCGCCAAAGCGCGGCGATGTCCGGCGGCTCCTCCGCGCTCTCGCCCACCTCCAACGCCGGCAGTGCCAACTCCTGCCGCCCCTCGCCTGCCACCCACAAATGCGCGCTCACCGGCCGGCGGGGATTGCGTTCGGCCTCGCCGCCGCCGCCCTTCAGCACCAGCAGCCGCGCGCGGCCCAGCCGCTCGGCCACCGCGAGGTGCGTCTCGATGTAGGGCGGGTGGAACACCCCATCCACCGCGGCCGGAGCGTTTGCCGGGTCCAGCAGCCGCGCTACCGTGTTCAACGGCGAGCGCAGGCCGAGCAGCCGGCGCAGGCCCAGCAACCTGGCCAGCACCGGGCTCATCACCTCGGCTGGCAGGTAGGCGAAGCCGTCGCGGTCCAGCCGCACGCGCGCATCCTCGGCGCTGACTGCCGGCGTGCGGCCGAGCTGGGCCAGCGCGTCGGCGACGCTGGTGCCGCCGGTGAACTCGTTGGTGCCGTGCATCAACACCCGCACGCCCGCATCGGCCAGGGCGAGCGCCGACAGCAGGAACCACGGCGCGCCGCGCGTGCGGCCAGCGCCGTAGGACGGCCAGTCGAGGTCGGCCTGCGCGCCGGGCACGTGCGTCGCGTCTGCCGCACCCTCTACCAGGCCGGTGATCTCCTCGGGGTCCTCGCCGCGGTAGCGCAGCAGCATCAGAAAGGCGCCAACCTGCACCGGGTCGGCCGCGCCGGCGAGCAGCATCTGCATCGCGTCGTGCGCCTCCGCGCGGGTCAGCGCACGCGACCGGCCCGGGCCGCGGCCGAGCGTCGCCACGTAGGTGGCGAAACGTGCGGTCTCGACGTCGCTCATGCGTGCACGCCCCCGCAAGGCCGGTCACACCGGCGGAGCCAAAACCTGGCGGTGCGGAATCGCACGCAGCCTCGGACCGCGTGGGTTGTCGAGCACGCGAGCGTCGGACCATGCACGCGCCGGGTTTCGGCTGTCACCGAAGTCATGACTGTCACCGGAGCTGCAACCACGGTGTCGAGCCACTCACCCGCGCGACGCCGAACCGCCGCCGGCACCGTATTTGTAACGGTCGGTGCTTCACGCCCATGCGGCCCTGGACTGCGCCGCAGAAGCTGCTGCCAGGCGGGCGCAAAGCGTCGGCCACATACCCGTGCGAAGCCTCGGGCCGGCGCCGGCTCGATGTGTGTAACAGCCGGCGCGTCTTGTGCACGCGGCCCCGAGCTTAACCGCTGCTGCCGAGCGGGTGCAGAGTATCGGGCCACTCACCCGTGCGAAGCGTCGAGCCGCTGCCGACCTGGCGACTGTGACCGCCTGGCGGCTCACGCGGACGCGGCCTTGAACTCTCCGCAGGCTTTGTCGCTGCCGCCAGGCAACGTGTTGCCGGCCATCGGACCGCCCTGCCCCGCATCAGCAGGCCCTCGCCCGCCGGGCAACGCCGCCTCGCTTTGCCAGACGCCGCTCAGCCAGGTTCCCAGAACCCCCAGCGCTTCGTCCAGCAGAAGCAGGTCCGCGCGGGCGCCGGTCGCGATGCGGCCGACCTGGCCGTCCAGCCCCAGGAACGCGGCCGGTGCCTCGCTGGCCATGCGGATTGCCTCGGCCGCGGGCACACCCAGGCTGCGCACACAGAAACGCACCGCGTCGGCGAGGCAGATGTCGGCGCCGGCCAGGGTGCCGTCCGGGGTGCGCAGGCTGCCACCGGCGCGGTGGATGGTGCGTCCTTGCAGCTGAAACTCCGTCATCGGCGTGCCGGTGGGCGGCATGGCGTCGGACACCAGGATAGTGCGGCCCGGCTTGGCCGCAAGCAGCAGCCGCAGCATCGCGGGGTGGACGTGTATGCCGTCGGCGATCACGCCGCACCAGGTTTCGGGGTCGGCCAGCGCAGCGCCGGCGATGCCGGGCTCGCGGGCGGAGAGCGGCGGCATCGCGTTGAACAGGTGGGTGAAGCCGCTGAGGTCGGCGGCGATGGCGGCCGTCACACGCTCGCAGGAGGCTGCGCTGTGGCCGGCGCAGACGCGCACGCCGGCACGCGCCAGGCGCCGGATGGCCGCGTCCTCCACGCACTCCGGCGCCAGCGTCAACATCGTCGGGCCGGTGCGGGCGCACAGCATGTCGAGGTCGGCCTCGTCCGGCGCGCGGATCAGGTCGGCCGCATGCACGCCGGGGCGCGCGGGGCTGATGAACGGGCCCTCGAAGTGGATGCCGAGCACGCCGGCCTCCGGCTCCGGCGCGACAAGGTTGGCCGCCCGCATCGCCTGGCGCGTGTCGGTGATCAGCGTGGGCAGCACCTGCGTGGTGCCGAGCCGGCGGTGTGCAGCCGCAATGGCGCGCGCGGAGGCCTGGTCCGGACGGTCGTTGAACAGCACGCCACCGCCGCCGTTGACCTGGATGTCGACCAGCCCGGGTGCGAGCAGGCTGCCAGGCGGCAACTGCACCCGGTCGGACCCCACCGCCTCGCCTTCCGGCAGCAGGGCTGCGATGCGGCCTCCCTCGACCAGGACGCCGTGCCGGGCCAGCCACGCGCCACCCGACAGCACCGCAGCACCCACCAGGAACTGCGCCGTCATGCCGGCAAGCAGGCTCGGTTTACAGCGTTACCCCAGGCCGGTAGCCTGCCAGCTCCGCCAGCCACAGGATGACCAGCCATGTCCGTCGCCGACATCGAGAGCACCTTTGCGTCCCGCCTGGACAAGTTCAGCGAGCTCGGCGCCAAGCTGAAGTTCGACTTCGGCGACGACCGGCTGTTCATCGACGGCACGCAGACGCCGGCGGTGATGAACCACGACGATGAAGACGCCGATTGCACGATTGCGGTGAACCCCGACGACCTGGAGAAGATCATGCACGGCCAGCTGGATGCGACAATGGCGTTTATGACGGGCAAGCTGAAGGTAAAGGGGAATACCGGAATTGCGATGAAGCTGGCTAGCGTTTTGAAGTGAGCAAGCAAGCGGTTCTTTTTTGAAAGAGATAACCAGAAAAATTGTTTTTTGGGGGCACGTCGGGTGACGATTTCTCGACCGCACTGACAGGGCTATTTTCTTTTTCTTGTTCGCGAATGAAGCAGGTGATGCGCCTTTCAGATCACCTGGACAAGTTGCAAGCTGGTGGCAATTGCAGCGCCAAGGCAACAGGAAAAACTCTCACGAGGAGACTTAGCGATCACTACGCGTCGCGATGCCAGCGGCCCTACATCTTGACCGACTGATGTCCGCCAAGGAAGGCAAGGCCTGCTTTTTTGAAAAAAAGCAGCAAAAAACTTTTGCTACGGCTGTCGCGGAGTTTTCCTCAGCGTGTACTCCTGAGACCAAAAATTTTGGTTCTTTTTTTCAAAAAGAACTGCCTGCCTTGTCTGTCACCGGTCGAGGGTTTCGGGCAGTTGGAGTAACTAGACGGTTGCAGACAGACTCCAGGCGGTCGTGGAGCCCGATGCATACCGCGTCGGCGTCGATAGCAGTATCCGGGTCAGCCGATTTCCCGAGGTTCCGAGTTCACGTGTGGGCGCTGTTGCGGGCGACACGCACGGTGCTTGGCACGCGCCCGCACTCAGCAAAGCCGTCCCTCCTCATGACAGATAGCGGCACGGCCCGGTAACGGCAGAAACCAGCGCGGCGGCTTGAGCCGGCGCAACCTGTCCATCGACGCCTCGCCCGGCCTCATGCGGCCGAACATCGACGCCCCCTCTTGCGCGACGCATCCCGACTGCGTATCGAATGTGTACGGAAATGGGCACCACCCCTCAATACAGGCCGTTCGGCGCGTTCCGTTTCGCGCTTGCCATGATGGTGCTGCTGCAGCACGGGCTCGTGCTACTGAAACCGCCGGCGCGCGAGGTGTTCTACGACCTCGAGCTCGGCGCTCTGGCGGTGGCCGTCTTCTTCGCGCTGTCCGGCTTCATCGTGGCCGAAGCCACCGACAGCTTCTACGCCGGCCGCCCCGGCGCCTTTCTCGCCAATCGTGTGCTGCGCGTGGTGCCGCCCTACTTGGCCGCTCTGCTGCTGACCATCCTGGCCGATTGCTGTCTGTATCACGCCGGCCGCCTCGTGCCGCTGGACGCGCCGTTGGCCGGGCCGCCGTGGCAGCCGCGCGTAGTGCTGGCGGCGTTGGCCGAGATCGTGCCGGGCCTGCCGGCGCACCGCATCAGCGGACAGGATTTCTCCTTTGTCCCCTTCGCCTGGACGTTGCGGGTGGAGTTTGCCTTCTACCTGGCGGCCTATGCCACTTGCTGGGCGGCAGCGCGAGCCGGCGTAGGCGCGCAGCGGCGGATCGTGGGCGCTGCCTTCGTGTTGGGCTACGCGATGTTCGGCGTGTTCCTGCTGCGGCACGGCGCCGGCGGGCGCCAGTTGCTCAACACCCCGTTCTTCGCCTTCGGCGTCGCGGCCTACCTGGCGCGCGGAGCCGCCTTGCCACTGGCCCGGGCGAACCTGCTGGCGGCCGCGTGCTGCGTGCCGGTGGCCTTTGTGCTGTGCGGCGAGCGCGGCCACCCTGTCCTGGCCTATCAGTTGCCGATCCTGCTGGTGCTGTTCACGCTCCTGGTGATGCTGGCACGCGCGCCGGCACCGGGCGGCGTGTGGCGGCGCTGGGACCGCCGGTTGGGTGAGCTGTCCTACCCGATTTACATCGGCCACGGCGTGGTGCTGACGTGCCTGGCCAGCTTGTCGAGCGCACGTGGAGTGCTGCCTTACGCAGCTTCGGTCGGGCTGTCTTTGGCGGTGGCTATGGTCTTGCACGCGGGCGTCGAGCAGAGATTGAGGGGCGTGCGGGATCGGTTGAGGGGGAGCAGGGTGTGAGGAAGCCGTCGGTTCTAAAAACACACTGAAAGCTTTATGGCGGCCGCAGTCGTGTCGGTGGATGCGCCCGGTTCTCGGGGACACTCAAAAACGATCGCTTGCCTACCTCCGCCGCCAAGCCATTCCCACCCGCCCCTGCACGCTCCTGTCCCGCAAAACCTCGCGTGCCGCGTTCATCCCCGGCATGCCCGACACCCCGCCACCGGGGTGCGTGCCCGCGCCGCACAGGTATAGCCCGCGCACCGGCGCCCGGTAGCTGCCGTGGCCCAGCACCGGCCGCGCCGACCACAGCTGATCGAGCGACATGTGCCCGTGCATGATGTCGCCGCCCACCAGGCCGAACTTCTCCTCGAGGTCGGCCGGCGAGAGGAGGCTGCGCCCGAGCACCGAGGCGGCAAAATTCGGCGCGTGCTGGTTGACCGTGGCGATCATCAGGTCGGCCACCTCTTCGCGCGCGCTGGCCCAGTCGCGTCCTGGCAGGATTGGTGCAACCTGCTGGCAGAACAGGCTGGCGACGTGCTGACCGGGCGGCGCCAGCGTGTCGTCCACCGTGCTGGGGATCAGCATCTCCACGATCGGCGCGCGCGACCAGCCGTGGCGGCGGGCGTCCTGGTAGGCTTGGTCCATGTAGTCGAGCGTGGGTGCGAGCACGATGCCGCTTTGGTGGTGTTCGGCAGGCGCGCGGCCCGGCAGGCAGGTGAAGTCCGGCAGTTCGGACAGCGCCACGTTCATCCGGAACGTGCCCGAGCCGCATTTGTAGTTCGCCATGCGGGTGCGGAAATCTGCCGGCAGCGCGTCGGCTTCGACCAGGCGGGTGAACAGCAGCTTCGGGTTCAGGTTGGAGACGACGAGCGGCGCTGCGAGCATGCGACCGTCCTCCAGCTCCACCCCGCGCGTGCGGCCCGCCTCCGCCACCACCCGGCGAACCGGCGCGTCCAGCATGATCTGCACGCCTAGCGCGGCGCAGGCCTGCGCCATCGACTGGGTGATCGCCCCCATGCCGCCCACGGCGTGGCCCCAGTTGCCCTTCTTGCCGTTCACGCCGCCGAAGGTGTGGTGCAGCAGCACGTAGGCCGAGCCGGGCGTATCTGGGCTCGCGTAGTTGCCGACGATGGAGTCAAAGCCCAGCACGGCCTTGATCGGGTCGCTTTCGAACCAGGTATCGAGCACGTCGCGCGCGCTCTTGGTGAACAGGTCCAGCAGGTCGCGCTGCCGCGTCTGCCCGAGCCGGCGCAGCAGGTTACCCTGACGCACGGCGCGCGGCATGCCCCAGATGCCGTCCGGCAGGTTGGGTGGCGTTTGCGTGGCGAGCCGGCGTAGCACGTCGCCCACTTCGTCGAGCATGGCGTAGTAGGCGGGCAGGCGTTCGGCGTCGCGGGTGGAGAACTTGGCGATTTCGGCCTGGGTGCGTTCGAGGCCGCCGCCGAGTTTGAGGTAGCCGCCATCCTCAGTGGGCAGGAAGTTGGAAATCGGGCGTTCGAGGATGCGCAGGCCGCGCGCGTGCAGGGCCATGTCGGCGATGACCTGTGGATGCAGCAGGCTGACCGTGTAGCTGGCGACCGAGTTGCGGAAGCCCGGGTGGAACTCCTCGGTAACCGCGGCGCCGCCGATCACGCCGCGGCGCTCGCAGATGGTGACGCGCAGGCCGGCGCGCGCGAGGTAGAAGGCACAGACAAGGCCATTGTGGCCGCCGCCGATTATGATCGCGTCCATGCAGGAGACACCTCAAAAGCAAGCAGTTCTTTTTTGAAAAAAAGAACCAAAAAACTTTTGTTCCCTTGGACGTGCGGTGCGGAGAGGTCCACGACAGCCGAACAAAAGTCTTTTTGCTTCTTTTTCATCAGAAAAAGAAGGCCTTGCTTCCTACTCCGCCGCCGTCAGCCACTCCGCCTCCCGTCCAACCACCCGCCGCAACGTCCCCAATATCTCCTCGCCCATTGCCGAACATGCTTCGAGCGCAGCCGGCAGACCCTCGTGCCGCCTGGCTCCACCTGCGAACGCCATCGACCACTCGGGGAAGTCCCGCGAGTCGATCGGGTTGGCCTGGAGCACCGTTACGTCGGCGTGGCGCGGATCGCATTGGATGCGTTCGAACACGGACTCCACGCGATCGATGGGGCCTTCAAGAACCTGCGCGAAACACCCGTCGCTGAACAGCAAGCCGCCGGTCACGCCGACACGTGCGTTGTTGCGGCGTGAGGCCTGCAGTATGTGCGCGATCTCGGCTTCCATTTCGGCTGGGGAGCCGACAAGCGTGTTGCGGCTGCAGTAGAGCACGCGATAGATGACGGCCACTTGGTCTTGTCCTTTCAAACTGCCGCGGCAAGCGGTTTTGTAAGCCGGGTGACGAAGCCGGCGATCAATTCTGCGACCTGGTCGGCCGGCACCGGTCGGCTGAACAGGTAGCCCTGGACGGAGCCGCAGCCTTCGTTACGAATACGTTGCAGCTGCTCCACCGTCTCCACACCTTCGGCGATCGTCGACATGCCGAGGCTGGCGCCCAGTGCGGTGATCGCGCGGATGACGGCGTTCTGTCCGGCGAGGTCCTCACCAGCCCGAAGGAAAGATTTGTCGATCTTGATCTTGTCGAACGGGAAGCTTCTCAGCTGGCTCAGCGACGAGTAGCCGGTGCCGAAATCGTCCATCGCTACGCGCACACCCATGGCACGGATCTGGTGCAGCGCGCCCAGCACCGAGGCCTCGTCGCTGAGCAGCACGCTTTCGGTGACTTCGATCTCCAGCCGCTCGCCGGCCAACCCGGTTTCGGCCAGGGCGCGGGCGATCACGCCGACCAGACGGTCGGAATCGGCAAATTGTTGCGGGGCGACGTTCACCGCCACGCTCAGCTCTCCCGGCCAGCGCGCCGCCTCGCGGCAAGCCTCGCGCAACACCCATTCGCCCAGCGGCTTGATCAGGCCGATCTCCTCTGCCAGCGGGATGAACTCGACAGGAGAGACGACGCCCCGCTCTGGGTGATGCCAGCGCAGCAGCGCTTCGAAACCGACGATCGCACCAAGCTCCAGATCCACCTGCGGCTGGTAATGCAGGACGAACTCGGCCAGCGCCAACGCCTTGCGAAGGTCGATTTCCAGGTTGCGCCGTGCCGTGGCGCGCGCGTCCATGTGCGGATCGAAGAAGCTGCACGCGCCACGCCCGGCGCGCTTGACATGGTAGAGGGCGAGGTCCGCGTTGCGCAGGAGATGGTCGTAGTGCGTGCCGTCCATCGGCGCGCGCGCCATGCCGATGCTGGCACCGATGTTGATGACGTGGCCGTCGACCAGGTAGGGCCGGGCGACAATGTCGGCCAGACGCTTGGCCAGTTCTGCCATCTCGCCCTCGCTCAGGCCCTCCAGCAATATAGCAAACTCGTCGCCGCCAAGCCTGGCCACCACGTCTTCGGCACGCAGGACAGAGCGCAGCCGCCTGGCGACCAGGCGCAGCACCGCGTCGCCGATCGCATGACCCAGTGTGTCGTTGACCGGCTTGAAGCGGTCGAGGTCGAGCATCATCAGGCAGGCGTGCGGGCAACCTGGCGTCGGGCCCTCGCGGGCAGCAGCGTCCTCGAGCACGCGCGTGGCGCGCTGCTGGAAAACCTGGCGGTTGGGCAGGCCTGTCAGCATGTCGCGCATGGCCTGCTCGATCGCCCGGGCCTCGTTGGCCTGGCGCTGCGTTGCGTCCTCCAACGTTGCCATCCAGGTAGCCTCGTCCAGTTGCGCCACGTGGACGGCGAGCGTCCGCGCGCCCTGCCCTGCGGCGGGAAAGACGCTTTCCTGCGCCTGCCGCCCGCTCACCGCCCGGATACACAGCTCGTGCACGCCTTGTACACTCGTCTCGTCGAGGACCGTGGCGCGATCGAGCAACTCGGCCAGCGTGCAGTCGCGCGCGCGCGCCGGTTCCGGCACGCCCAGCATCGTGCACAGGGTCGCGTTGCTGAACGTCAGCACCAGCGCGCTGTCGAAGGTGAACACGCCCAGCTTCACGTGGTCGATGATGGCTGCGAGCAACTTCGGGGCCGGCGCCTCGCAGGTTCCGGCAAGGAGTGTTTGGCCGTTCTGGTGCATTGGGTCCTCGTGATGACCCAGACCTACCACCGTGAACGTTGCTTAAGTGTGAAGAACGAGGTGTTTCTTCGGCATGCGTAGAAAGTAAATCAAGCAGTTCTTTTTCAAAAAAAACCAAAAAAGTTTTGCTCCTGCGGTAGACGCTGCAGGAAACTCCGCGACAGCCGTAACAAAAGTCTTTTGCTTCTTTTCTGCAGAAAAGAAGGCCTTGCTTTCTAGCCCTACGTCGCGTCGCTGCAGAACGCTTCGATCCTGTCGCACGCCTCTGCCAACAACGCGTCCGACGCTGCGGTGCTGAGCCGCACGTAGGGACTCATGCCGAAGGCGGCCCCGTGCACCACGGCCACGCCCGCCTCCTCCAGCAGCGCAGTGCACACCGCCGCGTCGCAGTCCAGCAGCCGGCCTGCCCGGGTCACGCGACCGATCAGCCCGGCAACCGACACGTAGGAGTAAAACGCGCCCCGCGGATCATGACAGGCCAGCCCGGGCACCGAGCGCAACCGTGCGGCCACGCGGGCACTGCGGGCGGCAAAGGCCGCGCGCATAACCGCCACGCTTTCCTGCGGTCCGCTCAGCGCCGCCGCCGCCGCCGCCTGGGCCATCGGCGAGACGCCGCCGGTGGACTGGCCCTGTATCTTGCCCATCGCCGCGATCAGGCGCGCAGGCCCGCCGGCGAACCCCACGCGCCACCCGGTCATCGCGTAGGTCTTCGAAACCCCGCTGATCGTCAGCACGCGCTCTGCCAGGTCGGGTGCAACCGCCGCCATCGTCGCGTTTGCCGAACCGTCGTGGATCAGATGCTCGTACATGTCGTCGGACATGATCCAGAGGTGCGGGTGCGCGCGCATCACCGCTGCCAGCGCCTGGAGGTGGGCTGCCGGACAGACCGCGCCCGTCGGGTTGTTGGGAAAGTTCAGCACCACCCAGCGCGTGCGCGGCGTGACCAGCGCCGCCAGCGCTTCGGGGCGCGGCAGGAAACCGTCTTCCGCCGCACAGGGCAGGAAAACCGGCACCGCGCCGGCCATCCGGGCGATCAGCGGGTAGGCGTTCCAATACGGCGCGGGCACGACCACCTCGCAGCCCTCGTCGAGCGTGGCGGTCAGTGCGTCGTAGATGATCTGCCGCGCGCCGTGCCCCACCAGGATGTTCTCCGGCGCGAAGCAGAGGTCAGAGTCGCGCAGGAACTTCGCGATGATCGCCTGCTTCAGCGCCGGCGTGCCACTGACGGCGGGATATTTCGTCTCGCCGCGCAGCGCCGCCTGGTGGGCGGCTTCGATGGCGTGCGGCGGACTGGCGAAGTCGGGCTCGCCGAGGGTCAGCGAGATCACGTCGCGGCCTTGCGCGCGCAGGGCGCGGGCGCGCTCGGACGCGGCGATGGTGGCGGCCTGCGGGAGGGCGGACTGGCGCGTGGAGAGGGAGGTCACGGGGGCGGGTTCATCGTCGAGACAAGGCAAGAAAGCAAGCGGTTCTTTTTTGCAAAAAAGAACTAAAAAACTTTTGTCTCCGTCGGATGTACCAGGTTGAACCGTGTCGTTCGGCCGTCCGCGACAGCCGAGACGCAAGCTTTTTGCTTCTTTTTCTCGAAAAGGCACGTTTGCTTCCTACCTACGAATGATCTCCACCCGCCGGTTCTGCGTAGCTCGAATGCGCGGCGCTGCGCAGGTCGCCGGTGCCGTCGCCGGTGATGTCGTTGCGCCGGCCGTTTTAGGTGAACGTTCCCTAAGCGCGCAGGGTGAGGATTTGCGTCTCGCGGCTGATGGCGAGTTGCGCACTCCCGGACTGTCCGCCGGTGGCGAAGGTGCCGGTGTGTAGCCGCTCCGCAGAGCGGTTTTGGAAGATGTCGGGCGCGTAGCTGCCGGTGAGGTCGACGCTGACGGGCGCCGTGCGCTGGTCGATGATGCGCCACGTGGCGCCGAAATCCGGATCGTCGGCACCCAGCGAGCGGTAGGTCACCCGGGAGCGCGCGTGCACCAGCGCGAACGACGGCTGGAACACGTAAGTCTCGTAGCTCCGGTCCTGCACCGTACGCGCGTTGCCGAAGCCGAGATCGGCAAACACCGAGATGTCGTCGGTGATGCCGAACCGCAGCGTCGGCAGGAAAACTGTTGGTGGAGCGGTCGTTCGAGGTGCGCCCCGAGAACGCGTTCCCGGTGGTGCTGTCGTAGAAGTTCGCCGAGTAGGTATAGCCGAACACCCCCTCCAACTGGCCGGCGAGCGGCAGGAAGCTCGGGTCGCCAAGGATGCGCGCGGTGTCCGTCGACCACTCCGCAGCCAGGACCGGCGAGGCGGTGCAGAGCGACGCTGCCAGAGCCAGGTTCGCCCAGTTTGCTGCTTTTGTCATAGTTCTCCGCATGCAACGGCAACAGCACGGGGTTTGGAGCCTAACCCATACGCTATCGCACACTGGACGGAGTTTAAGTGGTCGGTGTGTCTTGGACGCAGGTGAAGGCAAGAAAGCAGTTCTTTTTTGAAAAAAAAGAACCAAAAAACTTTTGTTTCCTTGGGCGCGCGCTGCAGAAACCTCTGCGACAGCCTGACCAAAGTTTTTTGCTTCTTTTTTTTCAAAAAAGAAGCGCTTACCTCATCCCCCCACAGAACGCCGCAATCCGCTCGCACGCCGTCCGCAAACTCTCCGTGTCCGTCGCGTAGCTGATCCTAAAATACCCTGAATACATGAACGCGGACCCATGCACCGCCGCCACCCCGTGCTCCTCGAGCAGCGCGGTCACGAACGCCTCGTCGGTGTCGATCCGCGCGCCCCCGGCCGAGACCTTGCCGATGCAACCCTGCATGCTGGGAAACACGTAGAAGGCGCCCTCCGGACGGTGGCAGGACAGGCCGGGCACCGCGTTCAGTGCGTCCACCACGAGGTCGCGCCGCGCGCGGTACACCGCCACCATCGCCGGTATGGTGTCCTGCGGGCCGGTCAGCGCTTCCACCGCGGCCGCCTGCCCGATAGAGGACGTGCTGGACGTGCTCTGGCTCTGCAGCTTGTCCATCGCGCGGATCAGCTCGACCGGTGCGCCGGCGAAGCCGATACGCCAGCCGGTCATCGCATACGCCTTGCTGCAACCGTTCATCGTCACCGTGCGGGAGCGCAGGCGCGGCTCCACCTGCACGATGGTTGCTGGCTTAAAGCCGTCATAGGCCAGTTTCTCGTAGATGTCGTCGGTGAGAACCCAGACGTTAGGGTGGCGCAACAGCACGTCGCAGATCGGCCGCAGTTCCTCGGCGGAGTAAGCGGCACCGGTGGGGTTGCAGGGCGAGTTCAGCATGAACCACTTGGTCGCCGGCGTGATGGCGGCCTCGAGGTCCTCGGCGCGCAGCTTGAAGCCGTTGTTCTGGCCGCAGGGGACTATCACCGGCGTGCCCTCTGCCAGCGCGACGATGTCCGGGTAGCTGACCCAGCAGGGGCTCGGGATCACCACCTCGTCACCCGGGTTCAGGGTAGCGACCATGGCGTTGTAGATCACCTGCTTGCCGCCGGTGGAGACGATGATCTCCTCGGGCTTGTAGTCGATCCCGCTGTCGCGCCGAAACTTCTCTGCCACCGCGCGGCGTAGCGCCGGGGTGCCGGCCACGTCGGTGTATTTGGTGTCACCCGCCTCGATGGCGCGGATCGCCGCCTGCTTGATGTTGTCCGGCGTGTCGAAATCAGGCTCGCCGGCGGAGAGGCTGATGACGTCGCGGCCGGCAGCCTTGAGCGCGCGCGCCTTGGACGAGATGGCGATCGTCTGGCTGGGGCTGATTTTAGACAGGCGGTCGGCGGTAATCATCGCGGTGCTGTCCGGGCAGGTTGGCGGCCGAACCTAGGCGCTGGGACGTCGGAGGGGAAGGTAGTGGCCTGCAAGCCGATGCGCGAAGCTTGCAGGCCTGCATGTCCACCGGCGAAAGGCGAAAGCAAACGGTTCTCTTTTGAAAAAAACCAAAAACCTTTGATCCCCTTGGCGCGCGCTGCAGGACGCATCGCGACAGGAGGATCAAAAATCCTTGGCTTCTTTTCTTCAGCAAAGAGAGCGTTACATTCCTCGCCTTGGCCTCACGGCGTCAAAGTCACTGCGGCGGCGTGCCCGAACCGGTGCTGCCGGGAGCACCCGTGGAGTTGGTGGTGCCAGCCCCCGTAGTGCCCTGAGCGCCGCCGGGCGTGCTTGGCGTGCTGGTGCCGCTACCGGCGCCGCCCGAGCTGGTAGTCCCGCCGGCACCGCTGGTGATGCCGTTTGGCGTGGCGGTGCCCATACCCATTCCGGTGCCCGTGCCCGTGCCCGTGCCCGTGCCAGTGCCCGCACCGGTGCCGATGTTGCCGCCGCTGCTACCCGCGCCCATGCTGCCGCCAGCGGCGCCACTGCCACTGGGGTTGCCGGTGCCCGTGCCCATGCCGGAGCTGCCGGTGCCGCCTGCACCGCTGGCGCCGCCCGCAGCACCTGCTCCCGCGCCGCCGGCACCGCCTGCCGCGCCACCGCCGCCGGCCGCCTGCGCCCAGGCTGAACCGCTGGCCAAGCCCGCCACGCACAGAGCCAGCGCCGTCAATTTCAACGTCCGCATGATCGTCGGATCCTCTTTGTTGTTTGCGGCCAGACGCGCCTGAGCGCACCCGCCGGTGCGAGGCAAACGCGAGCGGTCTGGCCGGTTTCCCGCACGCTGCCGTGTGCCGCGGTGCACGATCGCGGACCGGCAATGCGTGCCGCTTCCCGCCGCCTGGGCAGGATGCGCCCGGCAGGAAATGCCCAGCCACCGGGTCGCACCCAGGCAAACCGGGGTGCGCGGCCTGGCACGCGGCTTGCGCTGTGATGTGGGCGGACCACCGGCACGGAGTGCAGCACTTGGACAACACGACCAACATCGCCCTTTCCCGCCTGGTGGCGCAGTCCCAGGCAATGGACGTGGTGGCCAACAACCTGGCCAACGCCAGCACGCCGGGCTACCGCGCCGAGCGCAGCGTGTTCGCCGATTGGCTGCAGCGCGAGCCCGCCTCCGCCGAGCCGCGCGGCGGCCGTGTGATCGCCTTTACCCAGACGCGCGCCACCTACCGCGACCACACCGAGGGCGCGCTGACGCAAACCGGCAACCCGCTCGATCTCGCGATGTCGGGCGACGGCTGGTTCACCGTGCAGACGGCTGCCGGCAATCGCCTCACGCGCGCGGGCCGCTTCACGCTGCAGAAAGACGGCACCATCACCGACGAGGCCGGCGACGCGCTGCTCGACAGCAGCGGCCAGAAAATGACCGTCTCGCCGTCGGACACCGACCTTACCGTAAAGGCGGACGGAACGCTGCGCAGCCAGAACGGCACGATCGGCCAGATCGGCGTGGTGACGCCCAACGACGCGAACCGGATGACGGCGGAAGGCAGCCGGCTGTTTCGCGCCGACACCGCGACGTCGCCGATGGCGCGGCCGAAAATCCTGCAAGGCACGGTGGAAGACAGCAACGTGCAGCCGGTGTCCGAGCTGGTGCGGATGATGACCACGTCGCGCGACTTCCAGTTCGTCACACAGATGGTGGAAGCCGAAGGCCAGCGCCGGCAGTCGGCGATCGACAAGATCGCTGCACCCGCGTCCTGACACCACACACTATATATAAGGAGGGACCGCCATGCGCGCCTTGGACATCGCCGGCACCGGAATGCAGGCGCAGCAGACCAACGTGGAGGTGATCTCCAACAACATCGCCAACATGAGCACCACCGGGTTCAAGCGCCGGCGCGCCGAGTTCCAGGACCTGATCTACCAAAACATGCGCAGCGTCGGCTCCAACAGCTCGGACAACGGCACCGTGGTGCCGTCCGGCGCGCAGATCGGCCTGGGCGTAAAGACCGCGGCGATCTACCGCATCACCGAGCAGGGCACGCTGGTGCAGACAGGCAACACGCTCGACATGGCGATCCAGGGAAACGGCTACTTCCAGGTGACGCTTCCGTCCGGCGAGACTGCCTACACCCGCGACGGCACGTTCGCGATGGCGCCTGATGGCACAATCGTCACCGCGGACGGCTACCCCGTCGCCCCCGGCATCACCGTGCCCACCAACGCCGTCAGTGTGAGCGTGAACGCGTCCGGCCAGGTGCAGGCGACGATCAGCGGGCAGACCACGCCGCAGACGCTCGGGCAGTTGCAATTGGCGGCATTCCCCAACGAAGCCGGCCTCGACGCGCAGGGGGACAATTTGTTCCTGCAGAGCGGCGCGTCCGGCAGCGCGGTGACCGGCACCCCGGGTGCGCCCGGCTTCGGCGGCGTGATGCAGGGCTACGTCGAAGGCAGCAACGTCAACGTCGTCAGCGAGATCACCAACCTGATCACCGCCCAGCGCGCCTACGAGATGAACAGCAAGGTCATCACCTCGTCCAACGAGATGCTGCAGACACTCTCCAACCTGAGGTAACTTCGCATGCGCACACAGCTTCTCCTGGCAACGATGCTCGCCTGCGCGAGCGTCGCCACCTCCGCCGACGCCGCCATCCTGCGGCCATTCAGCCGCATCACCGCCGGCACCGTCCGGCTCGGCGATTTGTTCGACGAACTCGGTGCGACACCGGACCGCGTGCTGGGCACCGCACCGGCACCCGGCGCGCGCATCGTGGTGGGCTCGCCGCAGCTCGCCGCCATCGCGCGCGACTTCAACGTGGACTGGCGGCCACAGACCGGCGGAGAGCACGCCGTCGTCGAACGCCGCGCCGACGTGCTGCCGCAGGCACGCGTGAGCGACGCGATCCGTGCGGCCCTGATCGCTGCGGGTGCCGCCGGCGATTTCGACGTCGTCTCGCCCGACATCCAGCCGGTGCTGGTGCCGGTCGGCAGCAACCCGGAACCGGCAATTTCGCAGCTGAGCACGCAGGCTGACGGACACTTCACGGCACTCGTCTCGATCGACATCCCGGACTCCGACGCGGTGCAGATCCGCGTCTCCGGCCAGCTGATCCAGATGGCGAGCGCGTCGGTGGCCACGCGACGACTGTCGCCCGGCACCGTGCTGGAAGACGGCGACCTGCGCCCCGCCCGCGTGCGTGCCGCCATGCTGCACGGCGCGCACAGCGTGGACGCCGAAGCCGCGATCGGCATGTCGATGCGCCACGACGTGCAGCCAGGCCAGGTGCTGACGCTGCTCGATGTCAGCCGGCCGATGCTGGTGCAGCGTGGCGCGGTGGTGCGGATGTCGCTGAGCAGCGACGGCTTGTCGCTGACGGCGCAGGGGATCGCTGCAGAGTCCGGCGGCCGCGGCGACCGCATCAGGGTGGAGAACCCGCTGTCCCACCTGATGGTGGTGGGCGAGGTGACGGGGGCCGGCGAAGTGCGCGTGGCGCCGCGCGGCGCCGTCGTCGCACTGGCGTCCGCGCCATGAGGAGTGCCATCCTGCTGTGCACGGCGGCCATGGTGCTGTCGGGCTGCAACACTTTCACCCGGCTGGGCGAGATCGGCCGCCCGCCGGTGATGACGGCGACCTCGGACCCGACAGCCGATCCGCACTGGCGTCCGGTGACGATGCCGATGCCGCGGGCCGAGATTGCCCCGAGCGAGCCGGCCAGCCTGTGGCGCAGCGGCAGCCGCGCGTTCTTCAAGGACCAGCGCGCGGCGCAGGTGGGCGACATCGTCACCGTGCTGGTCAACACGACCGACGCCGCCAACATGCAGAACCAGACGATGGCGACCCGCACCGGCACCGAGACCGAGGGCCTGCCCAATTTGTTCGGGCTGGAGGCGTCGCTGCCGAAGCTTCTGGGCAAGGCGGTCAGCGCCAGCACGCTGGTCAACGCCAGCAGCACCAACTCCAACAACGGCACCGGCACCATCAAGCGTAACGAAGCGGTGACGCTGCGGCTGGCCGGCGTGATCACCCAGGTGCTGCCGAACGGCAACCTGGTGGTCGCCGCGCGGCAGGAAATGCGGGTGAACAGCGAGCTGCGCGAGCTGCAGGTGAGCGGCGTGATCCGCCCGCAGGACATCGCCAGCGACAACACCGTGCCGCATGACCGGATGGCCGAGGCGCGGATTTCCTACGGCGGGCGGGGGACGCTGACGGATCTGCAGACGGCGCGGTATGGGCAGCAGGCGCTGGACATTCTGCTGCCGTTCTGAGGCTAGGCAAGCGCTTCTTTTTCGAGAGAAAGAAGCAAAAATCTTTTGTCTCGGCTGTCGCGGACCGTTCGACGCAGCCTGCGGAACTTGTCTGGTAACGCCCGGTCCTAGAAGCAGAGGCAATCCTTCGAGGAGAATGCCTGAGCATGTCGGGGAGTTACCGCGCTCTTGAACGACTCTCGACCGAGGACAGGCCAGTAAAGCAGTTCTTCTTTGAGTAGGACCGGGAATTTTTGTTCCCTTGAGTAGACGCTACGGGAGACTCCGCGACAGCAGGACCAAAAGCCTTTTGCTTCTTTTCTTCAGAAAAGAAGGCCTTGCTCGCCTATCTCCGTTTCAGAGAGCCGAGACTGGACGGCCGCTCACACTATTCGTCGCGGTGGACGCGCTCCATCCGCTCGTGCCGCTCCTGCGCTTCCAGCGACAACGTGGCGATCGGCCGCGCCTCCAACCGCCGAAGCCCAATCGGCTCGCCGGTCTCGTCGCAATGGCCATACTGCCCGTTCTCGATCCGCTGCAACGCCTGGTCGATCTTGGAGACAAGCTTGCGCGCCCGGTCGCGCGTGCGGAGCTCCAGCGCGCGGTCGGTCTCGACACTGGCGCGGTCGGTGATGTCGGCTTCCAGTATGCCGCCCTCGCCCAGGCTGGCCAGCGTGTCGTCGGCATCGCGCAGCAGGTCCGCGCGCCACCGCAGCAGCTTCTGGCGAAAATATTCCACCTGCAGCGGGTTCATGAACTCCTCACTGTCGGATGGCTGGTAGTCAGGCGGCAGCGTGAGCATCATCGGCCGATCCTCGTCGTTCCAAGCCGTGGGGTGACCGATCGGCACGCGCGTCCCGGCAACTGGCGCGGCTTATAGCCAAGCAACCCACGCTCGCCAAGCACGCCTGTGACGATCCTCACGCATGCCGGCGGCCGCTGTGGCTCCAGCGCCCACCGCTTACTCCGAACGTGCCAGCTCGATGGCAGCCCGCTGGGCGATCGCCTGCAGTACGGCGCCTAAGCCGGGGTCAGCAGCCTCCGGCACTGCGCACGCGAGCTCGGCGAGTGCCTGGTGCGCAGCCGCCCCGTCGCCGCCCAGGGCTGCCGCCTGCAGCCCGGCGAGCGCGCCCAGCATCGCCCGCCCGTGTCCGGCTGCTTTCCGGTTTGCCGCAGTGTCCGCTTGCAGACCGCCGCCGGCCGGCCCGGCGCTGAGCACGACGACGGCACTCGCCTGCGCCGAGGCGGTGGCGGCCGGCAGTTCCGGCGCGTCACCGACGTCATCCTCCGTCACCGCGAAGCTTTCGCCGTGCCGGCGCGGCGCGGCGCGGCGCGAAGCTGGCGCCTGCGCCGGCGCGCCTGCCTGCCCGATCCGCATCACGCCCCCTGCCCCGCAGCGCCGGCATCGCGTGCACCTTCCGGAAACCTATTCGTGTTTTCCTGCTGCCATGCCAACCCGCGACGCATCGTCTTCACTCCCGACCAATCAAGCCGGCACAGCCTGCCGGAAAATGGTTGCCGCCTTGCAAACACTGGCGCTGTGCCAGCTGGCGGTCTGGACGCTGCCGGCGCACGCACAGGTGCGGGTGAAGGACATCGCCGACGTGGAGGGCGTGCGGGAAAACCAGCTGGTCGGCTACGGGCTGGTCGTCGGCCTGAACGGCACCGGCGACAAACTGGACAACGCTGTCTTCACCCGGGAGTCGCTGGTCGGCATGCTTGAACGCCTTGGCGTGAACACGCGTGACCAGATTGCCAAGCTGCAGACCAAGAACGTTGCCGCCGTGATGGTGACGGGCAACCTGCCGGCTTTTGCGCGCACCGGCAGCCGCATCGACGTGTCCGTATCCGCAATCGGCGACGCTACCAACCTTTCCGGCGGCACGCTGCTGGTGACACCTCTGCTGGCGGCGGACGGCGAAGTCTACGGCGTGGGTCAGGGTGCGGTGACCACCGGCGCCATCGCCGCACGCGGCGCGTCGGGGTCCTCGGTCACCCGCAACGTACCCACCTCCGGCAAGATCGCTAATGGCGCCATCGTGGAACGCGAGGTGGCCTTTGCGCTCGGCACGCGCGACGAGGTGACGCTCGCGTTGCGAAACCCGGACCTCACCACCGCGCGGCGCATGGAGGTCGCCATCAACGCCGCGCTCGGCTTCGGCACCGCGCGCGTTGCCGACCCCCGCACCGTAGCGCTGAACCTGCACGGCCACGACGTCATCGACGCGCTGACCACAATCGAAGATCTGCGCGTGCAGCCGGACACCCCGGCAATCGTCGTTATTGACGAGACGAGCGGCACGATCGTGATGGGTGCCAACGTGCGCATCAGCACGGTGGCCATCGCGCAAGGCAACCTGACCATCCGGGTGTCAGAGACTCCCGAGGTCAGCCAGCCCGCACCTTTCAGCAACGGCCGTACCACCACCGTTCCACGCAGCTCGATCAGCGTGGACACGCAGCACGACCACAAGCTCGGCCTGCTCGATGCCGCACCTACGTTGCGTGACCTGGTGGCTAGCCTGAACGCGTTGGGCGTAGGCCCGCGCGACCTCATCAGCATCCTGCAATCCATCAAGGCGGCGGGCGCCTTGCAGGCCGACCTGGAGGTGCGGTGATGCCGATCGATCTTGTCACGCAATCGCCGCAGGGGGTGCAGGCTGCGCTACAAGTACCTCAGTCGGTGCAGGCCAAGCTGCACAAGGCCGCAGAGGACTTCACCTCGGTCGCGCTCAACGAGCTGCTCAAGCCGATGTTCGACGACACGACCGACAGTTCGAGCGGCCCGTTTGGCGGCGGCGAGGCCGAGCGAACCTTCAAGCCGATGCTGCTCACCGAGATCGCCAAACACATCGCGCACACCGGCGGGCTGGGGCTGGCAGAGCCGGTCTACCAGCAAATGCTGCGCCTGCAGGAGAAAGGCAAATGACCAACATGACCCGCATCGACACCATGTCGCGCACGAAGATGCATACCCCGACGATGGATGAAGCCATCGAGCGGCTCAGCACGCTTCTCACCCAGGAGAACGCCGCGCTCGAAGCCATGGACTTTGCCCGTGCCGGCAGCTTGCTGGCCGCCAAGCACGCCGCAGCGGACGCGCTGGCCGCAGCGTGGCGCGCAGCCGACCCAACACCGGACGTGGGCGACGGCATGAGAAAACTTGGCCATCTGGCCGAGGAGAACCGGCAACTGTTGAAGCGGGCGATGCGTGTGCAACGCAGGGTGCGGGACCTGGTCGCCAAAGCCGCCCGCACTGCTCCACAGACCAGCCGCTATGCCGCGGGTGGGCGGATGGCCATGTCATCGAGCGGGGCGCAAAGCCTGAAGACGCGGGCGTAAGAACGAGCCGTCTTCGCGGAAGAAAGAAACAGAAAGCCTACCCTGCCTAGCGCGCGTCGTCGAAGACTTTGCGCCGAGCCTGAGAAAGCTTCCTGACTCTTTCCTCCAGAAAAGAACCGACTGCCGTCAGCTCATCTCGAACTCATCGGATGTCTCGCCGTGCTCTTCGGTCTGCTCGTGCATCTCAGGTTCGTGAGCTGGTTCCGCAACAACCTTCTTCCGGCGGCCGCGGCGCTTCGGCTCTGCCTCGGCATGCATCGCCATCGACGTGTTCTCGGATGCGGAAGCCGGCGTGCGCGGCCGACGGGTCTTGCGAACAGTCTCCGATTTCGCCGCGCGTGTGGACGTGCGCCCGGTTCCGTTGGCGGCGCGTGCAGCGGCAGCCTTGCGACCGGCGACAGTGCGGCCGTCAAGCTTCCGCGGCGCGGCAGCCTTCGTCGTGCGCGTGGTGGCCTTGGCGCCGCGCGCGGGAGTCTTGGCTGCGGTGCGGGTGCTGGCAGCGCGCGTCGCGGTCTTGCGCGTGGTCGCCTTTGCTGCGCCACGCGTGGTGGTCTTCGCAGCGCCGCGTGCCGTTTTGGTAGCGGTGCTCCGCGTGGTGCGCGCAGTTGCCGCCTTGCGCGGAGCAGCAGCCTTGGCGCCGCGCGTCGCGGTCCGCGTCGTACGGGTGCTGGTGGCGCGCGTCTTGGCGGCAGCAGTGCGCGTGGTGCGCGGAGCTGTCGCCGCCTTGCGCGTGGTGGCGGCTTTGGTGCCGCGCGTCGCCGTCTTCGCGGTGCGCGTGGTGGCAGCCTTTACGGTGCGTCCTGCGGGTTTTTTGGCAGTGCGCGACGCGGCGGCCTTGGTGCCGCGCGTGGCGGCAGGCTTGGCTGCGCGTGGTGCAGTAGCCTTGGCGCCGCGCGTCGTCGCAGCCTTCGTACCACGCGTCGTGGCGGCTTTGGCGCCTCGCGCGGGGGTCGCCTTGGTTGCGCGGCCGGTGGTCTTGGTAGTTCCGGCAGCCCCACGTCGGGTGGTGGACCTGACTGCCATAGCGCGAGCGCGCTTTGGTTTTCCGGTAGTCTCTTCAGTGCTCATGATGGCGGTGCTCCTTGAGTAACATGCCGTGTGGCGAACGGGATCGAACGGTCGGTTGCAGTGCCGGCTCCTTGTCGCAGGCGCCTACCCGCCGCACGCAGCGACCGGGCGCATACCGGGCGCAACACCGTCAAGCTGCGTGCCGACGCGCTGCTTTCAGTAAAGGCCGTCGTAGGCAAAGGCGCGTCCAGCGATCGTCGCTCCCGATTTCGCGCGTGCACTGCGGATGACAACCTTGCGAATCGCAGCTCGCAGACATGCGCTATGTCCGCTATCTGCCGTGCGCACAGCGCTGTCAACGAAAAGCAACGGTCAACACGCGGATTAACGTCTTAAATCGTTGCAACCTGCACATTACGTGTCCAACATGCCGCAATCCGTATCACGCGCACGTGTCTGAAGGTAAGATCCGGCGCAGCGAAAATGCGAAAGATGCGCGTTGCGAGCAGACGATCCGGTCCATCAGCCGGCGTCAACATTGTCCAGCAGCCGCACGCTGCCCAGCCGCGCGGCCGCGATCAGCCGGGCGCCAGCCTCAGGTTTTGCGATACGCTGCAGGCTCTGCCCGGCCACCAGCGCCAGGTAGTCCATCTGCAGACCGGCCCGCGCCAGCTCGCTGCGCGCCGCGTACAGCGCAGCTTCCGCGTCAGGCCGGCGTTGCAAAGCCAACGCTGCGCGCTGCAGCACCGCGTACAGAACCGGCGCCGTGGCACGCTGGGCTGAGTCCAAGAAGCGGTTGCGCGACGACATCGCCAGCCCGTCCGGCTCGCGCATCGTCTTCACGCCAACGATGCCAACACCCAGGCAGAGGTCGCGCGTGGCGCGGCGTATCACCTGCAGCTGCTGCCAATCCTTCTCGCCGAAGCACGCGAGGTCCGGCCGAACCTGGCCGAACAACTTGGCAACCACCGTGGCGACGCCGCGGAAATGTCCCGGCCGCGCCTCGCCCTCCCAGCCCAACGCAGGCCCCGTCACGTCGATGATCGTGGCCTCGCCTGCGGGGTACATCTCGTCCACGCCGGGCAGCCACACCGCGTCGCACCCGGCAGCTTCGAGCATCTTGAGGTCGCCCGCCTCGTCGCGCGGGTAGCGTTGCAGGTCGCTCGAATGCTCGAACTGCAGCGGGTTGACGAAGATCGAGGCTATCACCGGCCCGCCTTCGGCACGTGCGCGCGCCAGCAGCGACACGTGTCCGGCATGCAGCGCGCCCATCGTCGGCACCAGCGTCACCGGCGACGAGGGTGCCCGCAACTGCTGCAACGCTGCTTCAAGGTCTCGACGTGTTCGTGCGATCAGCATGGCGGTTCCGTCAGGTTCGGGGCGCGCGTGCGCGCGCCGGCGGTCACCGGCACGCCCGGAAGAAAAAAGGAACCGGTTGCACCGTTGCGGCACGCGCAACCGTGTGGCGTGCGGCACATGCGTCTGCAAGACGGCAAGGCTTTTCCCCCGCTTTGCGGCAGCGCGCGCGATGCTGCGGAGATGCCCGAAACGCTTGCCTTGCAGGCCCAGTCGGACCAGCTTCCAACCAACCGGGCCAGGTCCGGATGACAAACTTGGAAGGCAACGATGCCGGACTCCCTACCCACGCGCTGGCAGCCGAACCGCCGTCCTGAACCCTCGCTATGGCCATCGCCGCCAATACTGACGGCGCTCGGCCGCGGCGCGCTCGGCAAGTGTCCGGCCTGCGGACAGGGCAGGTTGTTCACCGGCTGGCTGCGAGTGGCAACGTGCTGCGACGCCTGCGCGGCGCCGCTCGGCCTGATCAACGCCGACGATGCGCCGCCGTACTTCGTGGTGTTCATCGTCGCCCACGTGGTGATCGGCGCGCTGGTCGCCTTCGAGCGCGAAGCCACCTTGTCGGTCGGTCTGGAACTGATGATCTTCCTGCCGGGCGCGCTGGCGCTCGTCCTGGTGCTGATCCGTCCGGTGAAAGGAGCGACCGTGGGTTTGATGATGAAGCTCGGCTTCATGAAGCCGCCCGAAACCAGCATCGATGGTTGAGGCGTCCCCGCCGGCAGCCAAGCAGCGTTCGCTCTGCCGCGTGGTGCTGGACGGCGAAAAGCGCGGCCAGCTCTCGCTGTTGCAACAGGCCGACCAGGACCAGGCGGTGCGCGACCTTGCCGTGGAAAACCTGTTTGCACCGCACGGTTTCACCGGCCCGTTCGTGCTGCACCTCTCGATCGTGGAAGGCCGCATGGCGTTCGACGTGCGCAGCGAAGCAGACGTTCCGCTGATGGCCCTGGGCCTCGCACTCGGCCCATTCCGGCGCCTGATCAAGGATTACCAGCTGCTGGTGGAGAGCTACGCGCACGCGGTGCAGGACGGCCGCGAGGCCAGCATACAGGCCATCGACATGGGGCGCCGCGGATTGCACAACGAGGGCGCCGAGCTGATGGTGGCGCGGCTCACCGGCAAGGTCGAGCTGGATTTCGAGACCGCGCGCCGCCTGTTCACGCTGGTTTGTGTGCTGCATCAGCGTATCTGAGGCGGGGCAGGCAAGGCCTTCTTTTCTGGAGAAAAGAAGCAAGGGACTTTTGTCCCTGCTGTCGCGGAGTTCTTCAGCGCGCACCCAAGACAGCAGAAGTTTTTTGGTTCTTCCTTCAAAAAGGAACCGCTTGCCTTCATTCACTTGAGGAGCCCCCAACGTTGAAGATCGACGGAACCCCCTACCGCAGTGCCTGGATCGACGAGCACGACGGCTGGTCGCTGCGCATCATCGACCAGACGAAACTGCCCTGGTCCGTCGACATCGTGCACATCACCGACGCCGCACAGGTCGCCCACGCCATCCGCACCATGCAGGTACGCGGCGCCCCGCTGATAGGTGCCGCCGCAGCGTTCGGCCTCGCACTCGCCCTGCGCACGGATGCGGGCACCGACAACATGGAGCAGGCCGCTTCAATGCTGGCTGCGACCAGGCCCACCGCGGTCAACCTCGCCTGGGCGCTGGACCGCATGCTGACGGTGCTGCGCAACACGCGGGCAACCGACAGGGTGGACCGCGCCTACACCGAAGCGCGCGCCATCGCCGACGAGGACGCAGCGCAGAACGAAACGATCGGCGAGTACGGCCTGCCGCTGATCGCCGATGCCGCTGCCGCCAACCCCGGCCGCGCAGTCAACGTGCTGACGCACTGCAACGCCGGCTGGCTCGCCACCGTCGACTGGGGCACCGCGTTGGCACCGATCTACAAGGCGCATGATTCCGGTATCGACGTGCACGTCTGGGTGGACGAGACCCGCCCGCGCAACCAGGGTGCGGCACTCACCGCCTTCGAGCTGGGCAAGCACGGCGTGCCGCACACCATCATCTCCGACAACGCCGGCGGACACCTGATGCAGCACGGGCGCGTTGACCTGGTGATCGTAGGTGCTGACCGCGTGACGCGCACTGGCGATGCGGCCAACAAGATCGGCACTTACCTCAAGGCGCTCGCCGCACACGACAACAACGTGCCGTTCCACGTGGCCCTGCCATCGGGCACCATCGACTGGACGATCGACGACGGTGTCGCCGCCATCCCTATCGAGGAGCGCGCGCAAGAGGAGGTGACCACGATGACCGGGCGTACCGCGGACGGCAGCCTCACCAGCGTGCGTATCACGCCGGACGGCAGCCCGGCGGCCAACCCCGCCTTCGATGTGACACCGCACCGGCTCATCACCGGCCTGATCACCGAGCGCGGGCGCTGCCCCGCAACAGAAGCCGGCCTGAAGGCTCTCTACGCAGAGCCGGCGCACAGGGCTGTCGCGGGCGGCTGAGGGGTCGTAGAAAGCGTCAGGCCAGGCTGCGCAGGACCGACCACGCCGATGACCCATGACACAGACCTGGCCCTGGCCGACCGCCTGCCCAGCGGCCTTTCCGGGCTGGACAGGGTGCTGCTGGGCGGCTTCGTCCGCAACGGCCTATACATCATCCAGGGCTCGCCCGGCGCCGGCAAGACGACGCTCAGCAACCAGATCTGCTACGCCTATGCCGCCAGCGGCGGACGCGCGCTCTACGTCACCCTGCTCTCCGAACAGCACGAGCGGTTGCTGGCCAACCTCCGGCAGTTCGCCTTCTTCGACGAGGCGCGCGTCGGCCGCGAGATCAGCTACGTCAGCGCTTTCCAGTTGCTGGAACGCGACGGGCTGGCGGGCCTGCTCACCATGCTGCGCCGGGAGATCGTCACCCAGGCTGCGGGCGTGCTGGTGCTGGATGGTCTGGTGGCCACGGAGGCCTACGTCGCCTCCGAGCTGGAGCTGAAGAAGTTCATTCATGAGCTGCAGACGCTGGCAGCAGCCGCGGACTGCACGATGTTCCTGCTGACCAGCACCGGGCACGGCGACGAGGCCGCCGACCAACGCGCAGAACACACCATGGTCGACGGCATCATCACCCTGCGCGACACCACCTACGCCTGGCGGGTGGAGCGCGACCTGCAGGTGCGCAAGTTCCGCGGCAGCGACCACCTCGGCGGCCGCCACGCCGTGCGCATCTCCGCCGAGGGCATCACCGTGTGGCCACGCATCGAGGCGCTACCTTTGCCCGGCGACCTCCGCGTGCGCAGCGCGCACGAGAAGCTTTCCACCGGCGTCGCAGACCTCGACGACATGCTGCATGGCGGGCTGCCGTCAGGCTCGTCCACCGTGGTGCTGGGCCCCACCGGCGCCGGCAAGACCTGCCTCGCTTTGCAGTTTCTCTCCTGCTGCAGCGCCGACGAGCCCGGGCTGATGCTGAGCTTCTACGAGACGCCGCAGCAGCTTCTCGCGCGGGCCACCGCCATCGCCAGGCACCTGCCGGCGCTGGTGGCTGACGGTCTGGTCAGCTTCCTGTGGCAGGGCCCGTCAGAGGATCTGATCGACCGCGTCGCCGGCGACCTGCTCGAACGCATACGTAGTTCTGGCATACGCCGCGTCGCCATCGACGGGCTGCTCGGCTTCGAGGACATGACCGTGCAGCCCGAGCGCATCGTGCTGTTCTACCGCGCGCTGACCAGCCAAATGCGCGAGATGGGCGTCACCACCCTGTGCACCGCCGAGGTGCCCGAACTGGTGGGCCCGGTATCCCGCCCGCCGCTGAGCCGGCTCACGCCGATCGCGGAAAACCTGCTGATGCTGCGCAACGTTGAACAACACGGCGTCCTCAAGCGCGTGGTCTCGGTCATGAAGCTCCGTGACAGCAGTTTCGACACACGCTTGCGCACGTTCGAGATCGGAGCTGGGGGGATCGTGCTGATTGACGACGAGGGCGCGGGCACCGCGTCAGGTCGGGGCCAGGCAGAGACAAGCCGCCCGGCCCCGGGGCGATGAGCCGTGGCGATCATCCTCGTCGTCGATGACGAGTTCGGTATCGGCGAGCTGCTCGAAGCACTGCTTGAGGATGACGGGCACCGCGTCCTGACGGCGATGAACGGCCGGCATGGGTTGCAGCGCATGGCCGAGGCCAAGCCCGACCTAGTGATAAGCGACCTGATGATGCCGGTGATGGACGGCGCCGGCCTGCTGCGCGCGATGCGCGACGATCCGGAGCTGTGCGACGTGCCGTTCGTTCTGATGTGCGCGCTGCCGGAGACCCTCATCGCCGACCGCATCGGCGGCTACAGCGCGTTCCTGCGCAAGCCGTTCAAGCTGGCGGACATCATCGCGCTGGTGGATCGGTTGCTGAAACAGTAAAACAAGCGGTTCTTTTTTGGAAAAAAGAACCAGGAAAAGCTTTTGCTCCCCGTCGGGGGACTCTGCGGCGAGCGCGCGACGGTGGAGGCAAAAGGCTTTTGCTTCTTTTCTTCAGAAAAGCAGGCCTTCGCTCTCTATGAACGTCTCGTACTCCCCGGTGAACAGCTCCACGAAGTGCTGCGCCATCGTGAACCCCTCCGGATCGTCCTCGATCACCTGCCCCAGTTGCGAGCGGTGACACGCGATCGCCTGCCGTTTAGCGCCGGCATATGCGCCGACGTTCAGGCGGAACCCGCGGACCGCACCGCTCTGCACCATCTGCTCCGCCGGCAGCGTCCAGCCCCACACCGGGTATTCGAACAGCGCCGCACCGGTCAGCGCCGCCGCAAATGCGCCGAGCTTGCTGGCCGAACCGTGGTCGCCATGCGGGTCGTGCCGCCAGGTGGTGAAAATCGTGCGCGCCCCGCACGCGCTTGCGTGGCGAGCGATGGCTTGCGCAGCCTGCTCGGCGGCTTGCCCCGCGTGTGGAGATCGCGTGTCCGGCAGACCGAGAAAGGCGACGCGGTCCGCATGCAGACCCAGGGCCGCTGCAGCACGCCGGCTTTCCTGCTGGCGAAGGTCGGCCAGCTTGCTCGCCGGATACGCCGCCGAGCGCGGGTGAGACCCCGTGCCGTCCGTCAGCACGAGAACAAACACGTCCTGGCCGGTGGCGCAGGCGATGGCGATCAAACCGCCGCAGCCTAGCGTCTCGTCGTCTGGGTGCGGCGCTAGAACCAGCAGAGGCGCGCCGCCCGTGCGTTCGGCCAAGGTTGCCACGGGCAAGGTGCGCAGGAGCGTCCAGGCCTGCTCTGCGCTGATCCAGGACATGGGGTGGGCTCCGTGGATAGAGAACGAAAGCGGTTCTTTTTTGAAAAAAAACCAAAAAACTTTTGTTTCCGCTGTCGCGCGCTCAATGGCGCGTATTCGAGAGCGGCCTCAGAGGCAGTGATCGCGGGATTGGGTTGCGAGCGCTGCGCTAGGCACCCGAGCGCGACTGACGCGCGCCAGACGGCTGCAAAGGCGAAATTGTCACGCGCCTCGTCAGAACAGCAGGCCTTTCTTGCCCTGCGTCTGCGTCATCGTCATCCCGCCCATCGACATCGTCTGCGTCTGCCCAACCCCGTCACTCTCCGCCTTGCGCCAGAACGACGCCGCCATCACGTCCTGCAACCCGATCAGCTGCAACTGCACCCAGTCGAGAAACTCGTGCAGCCCGCGTGCGAGGATCTGGTTGATCGTCTGATCCATCAACGCCGCCCGCAAGCCGTCAAGGTGCTCCTGCGCCGCGTACGCCCCGCGCAACCCGTAGCCGGAGCTGAGCTGGCCCAGGTAGTACTCGATCTGCCGCACGCACAGCGTCACGCTGCGCGGGAACGACTGGTTCATCAGCAGAAATCCGGCCACCGACGCCGGAGTCATGTAACTCGGGTGCATCCGCCGATACGCCTGGTAGCCGGAGGCGGCGCGCAGCAACGCGTGCCACTGGCTGATGTCGAGCTGGCTGCCGACGTCGTCCAACGAGGGCAGCAGCGTGTGATACTTGATGTCCACCAGGCGCGAGGTCTGGTCGGCGCGCTCGATGTACTTGCCCACGCAGTAGAACGCCCAGCTCTGGTCGCGGTAGAACGTGCCGTCGATGATGCCGGCATGCATCTGGCACTGTTCCTTGAAATACGTGCACAGGCCGGAGACGCGGCTGGGTGCGGCGTCGCGCGGAGTGAGCTGTCGCACGTGGTTGTAGAACACGTTGATCTGCGCCCACAGCTCGATCGGGATCAGCGGCCGCAGCGTGCGCGCGTTCTCCCGTGCCGCGAACAGCGAGGACAGGATTGAGGTCGGGTTGTCGCGCTCCACGAGGTAGAAGGTGGCGACGTTCTCCGCGTTGGCCTCGCCGTAGAGCTTGGTGAACCGCTCCTCGTCGGCATTGATCTGGATCACGCTGCGCCAGCCGGACTGGTCCACGCCGTGGCGCACGAACGTATCGGTGACGTCGAGGATGCGGGCCAGGTTCTCCACACGTTCCATGTAGCGGCCGAGCCAGAATAAGGCCTCGGCGTAGCGGGAGAGCAGCATGGGAATACGGCGGGGTGGGTCTTCGGCCATCAAGCGAAGGCCTTCTTTTTTTGAAGAAAAAGAAGCAAAAAGACTTTGTCTCGGCTGTCGCGGACTGTGCGGCCCGCATCTCGCAAGACCGGCGACGGTGCAAGGCACGAGGTGCCTGCAAAACTTGGCCTGGCGAGGCGGATCATTCGAAGAACGCTTCGCAAGACTACCGACGATTCAGGATACGAGGTGCCTGCAAAACTTGGCCTGGTGAGTCGGCTGGCGTGCGTTTGCGAGCACCGGAGCGGAGCGGCCTTAATGGCCGTGAGCACCGGAGCGTCGTGCGCGTAGCATGCTGTCGCATGACCAACGCGCGTCAGACGGCCACCAGGGCAAGTTTGGCAGGCACCTCGACCGAAGGTCATTCTAGGACCCACGTATCTTTAGACCCGCCGCCCTGCGACGAGTTCACCACCAGGGAGCCCTCGCGCAGCGCCACACGCGTGAGCCCGCCCGGCAGCACCCACGTCTTCTTTCCGGTGATTGCGAACGGCCGCAGGTCCACGTGGCGTGGCAACAACCGCTCGCCCGACAGCGTGGGTGCCACCGACAGGCCAATCATCGGCTGGCTGATGTAGTTGGCCGGGTCCGCCTGCAACTGCACGCGGAAATCGGCGATCTCCTGGCGCGTCGCGTGCGGGCCAATGATCAAGCCGTAGCCGCCGGACTCGCCCACCGGCTTGACGACCAGCCGCTCCAAATTGTCGAGCGTGTAGCGCAAGCCCTCGTCCTCGCCGCAGATGTGCGTCTCGACGTTGGACAGGATAGCGTCCTCGGAGAGGTAGTAGCTGATGATGCGCGGCATGTAGGCGTAGATCGCCTTGTCGTCGGCAACCCCGGTGCCCACCGCGTTGGCAATCGCGACGCGGCCGCGGCGCCAGCAATCGATCAGCCCGCGCGCGCCCAGCGTGCTGTCGGCGCGGAACACGTCGGGGTCGAGGAAGTCGTCGTTCAGCCGTCTATATATAGAGTGCACCGGTGCCAGGCCGGCGGTGGTGCGCATCCACACGCTGCCGTCCTGCACCACCAGGTCGTTGCCTTCCACCAGCGGCACGCCCATCTCGCGCGCCAGGAAGATGTGCTCGAAATACGCCGAGTTGTAGATGCCGGGCGAGAGCAGCACCACCTGCGGGTCGGCAACGTCGGCCGGTGCGATCTCGGCGAGTGCCGCCTGCAGCATCATGCCGTAGCTGCCCACCGGGCGCACCGCGATGCCGTCCATCAAGTCGGGGAAGACGCGCCGCATCATCGTGCGGTTCTCCAGCACGTAGCTGACGCCCGACGGCGTGCGCGCGTTGTCCTCCAGCACCAGGAAGGCGCCGTGCTGGTCGCGGATGATGTCGGTGCCGCAGACATGCACGTAGGTGCCGTGCGGCACGTCCAGCCCGATCATCTCGCGGCGGAAGTTGGCGTTGCCCAGCACGAGGTGTGCGGGCACTACGCCGTCCTTGAGGATCGCCTGGTCGTGGTAGATGTCCCAGATGAAGGCGTTCAGCGCGGCCACGCGCTGGCGCACGCCGCGCTCCAGCACGTCCCACTCGCGCGCGGTCAGCACGCGCGGGATCAGGTCGAACGGCAGGATGCGGTCGATCGCGTCCTTGTCGGAGTAGACGGTGAAGGTGATGCCCTGGTTGTACAGTTCGAGCTCGGCGATCTTCGCACGCCGCGCCAGCTCGGACGGGTCCATCGTCGCCAGCCGCTCGAGGATCAGCGCCACGGCGGGGTCGTGGGTGGCGCAGTCGGACAACTCGCAGAAGAACGCGCCCTTGTCGTAGCCCTCGAGAAGTCCCGACACGGTTGGGTGGTGGCTTCCGGCGTCGTTCACGCGCGGGGAACGCAGCAAGGATTCACCACGAAGGGCACGAAGGACACGAAGAACACGAAGAAGAAAGCAGCGATCAGACCACCTCCCTCACCAGACAAGCCAAGACCGCGTGGCGTCCTCGGCGGTGCCTTTCCGTTACGTTCAGGGCAAAGCACGCCTGTAGCTTCGCCGCTGACTCTCAAGCAACCCGCTCCGCCAGTGCAAGGCCGATGCCCGCCGTCATCCGCGCCTGCTGCCATGTGCAACCACAATCCTGCCCTCGTTCAAATGCGGATCCAAATGAACAGCTACCACCAAGGGCACCAAGGACACCAAGAAGAAAGCGACGGCAACACTTTGCTGAAGGCCGGGCTGAGATCTCTCGGTGTCCTAAGTGCTCTTGGTGGTGAATCCCTACCTTGCTGAAGGCACAGCTCGCCCTGCTCACCCACGCCGACTCTCACGCGAAGTCCCTTGTAAGGAGAGGCCGACGCCCACCGTCACGCTCGCTGTCTGACTCGCATGAACACGGCAATCCTGCCCTCGTGGACCGGCGGAGCCAAGACGAAGAGGCAGCACCGAGGACACCGAGAGAACAGCTTCGACCAAACACCTTCATTGCAGCACGAACTGACTTCTCCTGACGTCCCTGGTCGTGTTGGAGGTGACTCCCTGCCGCGCACAAGGCAGAGTTCAACACGCTCATTCAAGACGTCTCAGCACTCTCCAGCATTCCTGTGTCGGTGCTCGCCGTCATCAAACTTTGCTGCTGCCCCATCGCACGCCTGCACTCGCCGACCCGGCATTATAGCATATTGCCGCGACCAGCTGCATCAGCAACGACCGGACAGAACAAGCAACCGGCACGCGCAGGCTGCAAGACGACAGCACGTACCTTCGTGTCCTTCGTGTCTTCGTGGTCAATCCCTGCCAAGCGTCAGGCACACGCCAATCGATGCACGCAAGCCCGATCTCAAGCCTCGATCTCCGCCGGCTCCAAATCCACGCTCACCGACAATTTGTGTTTCCCTCCGCCCAGGATCACGCCGTAAAGCGGGCTCACATCGGAGAAATCGCGTCCCCAGCCCAGCACCACGTGTTCGTCCCTGATCAGGATCGAGTTGGTCGGGTCAATGTGCACCCAGCCATGTGCCGCCCCCGTCCAACAGCTCACCCAGGCATGCGACAGGTCTGCACCTCGCCGGCGTGGCTGCCCGGGCGGCGGCCTGGTGCGGATGTAACCACTCACATACCGCGCCGGCAAACCGAGCGCGCGTAACCCGGCGATCATCAGGTGGGAGAAATCCTGGCACACGCCGGCGCGCTGCCGCAGCACCTGCGCAACCGTGGTGTCGACCGATGTCACGCCGCCCTTGAAGGTAAAGTCGCGCCCGATACGGTCGTTGAGGTCGATCACGCCGGCGAGCACTCGCCGTCCGGGCGGAAACGACGGCGCGGCGTAGTCGCGCGCCTCGCTGATGGCCTGCACCTTCGGGCTGTCGAACAGGAACTCTGCCGCCTCGCACGCCGCATCCTGCCCGCCGAACGCCGCCGCCGCGACGCGCTCCCACGCAGGTGTCGCATCGGCATCCGGCACAGCGGGCGCACGCACCTCCACAGTTGCGTCGAGCGTCACCTCGAAGCGCGCATGCGGGGTGTCGAGGAACATCCAGGCGCAGGCGTTACCGAAACAATCCGTGCCGTAACGCAGGTCGGCCGGTGCCGGCTCGGGGCTCAGCGTGCTGGCGATCACCCGCTGCCAGGGTAGGCTGCGCGGCTGCAGGTGCAGCAGGTGGGTGCCGAGGTCCACCTCGGTCGCGTAGTCGTAGCGCGTGCGGTGGCAGACCCGGTAGATCACTGCAGCCCGTCGGTGAAGGTGACCGGCAGCAGCGCGAAGTATTGCCGCATCACCTGGTCGGACACCCCGGCCACGCTGGCGGCCAGCGTGCGCAGCCGTGGCGGCAGGCCCGCCGCCAGCGCCGCCTGGTCGTCCGCGCCCACGAGGTCGGCCACCATCAGCCGCGTCTGCGCGATCGCCGCGTCCAGCGCGGCGGCCGCCGGCGCGTCGTCGCGTCCGGCCAGGATCGCCAGCGTGCTGCGCGCGGTGACCAGCTGGAAACCGAGGCTCCTCGGGTTGCCCTCGTCGGCCACCACCAGGTCGACCACCGGGGCGGCCTGGATCACGGTGAGGTAGCGCGCGTGGTAGGAGATGGCGCTGTCGCACAGCTCCAGGCACAGGGTCAGGCCGGCCTCCATCCGCTCCGGCGGGTGGTCCAGCGCGTGCGCCAGCTGGCAGGCAATTGCCTGGGCACGCTCGATCCGCCGGCCGAGGTCGAGGAACAGCCTGCCGCCGCCGCGCACCATGTTCTCCGCCGTGTAGCCGGCGACGGTGGCGCAGAACTGCAGCACCTGGCCGGCAAAGTCGCCCATCAGCCCGATGCCCACCGCGCGCTGGCCCGGGCGCAGCAGCACGCGGTTGCCCTTCAGCCGGCGCAAATCCTGCGCGATGGCGGCGTGCATCTCGCCACTCAGCCGGTCGCGCAACGTGTCGGCCAGGTCGCGCACCCGCCCGGTCAGCCGCGCGATGGTGCCGGCCTCGCGCCCCAGCGCGCGCACCAGCAGGTCGGCGAGCTGGCCGCCGCCAGCCCCCTGCACCAGCTCCGCGTCCACGATGCCGGCATCCACCAGGCAGGCCACCAGCGTTTCCATCTCCGGCAGGTCGCGCGGCAGCAGCGTGTCGCGCGCGAGCCGGCCGAGCACGGTGCGGATCAGCCGCGCCGCACATTCCAGCCGCTCGAGGTAACGGCCGAGCCAGTAGAAATTGTCCGCCACCCGGCTGGGCATATCGCCCTGGGTGCGGCGCACCTGCAAGGCGGGCACGCTGAGGTTGGCCGGGCCGTAGATGTCCAATCCCTCCTCCTGCAATACCCAGACGTCCTTGCACACGGCGCTGTGCGGCAAGCGGCCGCCCAGCACGTCCGCCGCCTCGGTGATCTGCGCCAGCCCGCCCGGCAGCGGCCGCCAGGCAGTACCATCGAACACCAGGAACAGCCGCAGGCATACCGGGTTCGGCTCCAGGGTCTCGCCGTCGCCCACGCAGGGAGCGAAGCTGGCCGGCGGGGCGGCCACCGCGGCCCAGGCCCACGGCCGTTCGGCGATCATCGCGCGCAGCTTGGCCACCTGGTCATCCATCATCCGCGCGGGCGCCTGCGCCTCTGCCCTGCGGTCGGTGGCCGATAGGATACGGAACGCGGAGAGGTCAGCGGCCACGCGGGCGTGGCTGTCCGGGTCGCCCAGCCACAGCGTCGGCACCGATGGCAGGGCCAGCTCGCGCCCGGTCAGCACCCGGCACAAAGCCGGCAGGTAGGCGGCCAGGCCCGGCGCGTCGGCGTAGCCGGCGCCGGGGCCGTTCAGCACGGCCAGCTTGCCGTCGCGCCACGGCGTCAGCAGGCCGGGCGTGCCGCAGCCGGGGTCGCCGGTCAGTTCCAGCTGGTCGATGGCGCCGCCGCGCTGCCGCCGCAGCAGCACGTGCACCGGCTGCAGGCCGCGCAGCGTCTTCACCCACACCGCGCCGTCCCGCACGGTGAGGTCGCCGTCTTCGACCAGCGCGCAGCCGAGCGCCCTGGCCAGCACCACGTGTTCGAACCAGCGCGGGTCGCTGTGGCCGGGGGTGAGCAAAGCCAGGCCGGGGTTGGCCGCACCGGCCGGCGCCAGGCGCTGCAGGCTGTCCTGCCAGGTCTCGAAGAACGAGCGCAGCTGCGTTACCTCGGCGCCGCGGAACAGCTCGGGCAGCACGCGGGCCATGACGCGGCGGTTCTCCAGCGCGTAGGCAAGGCCCGCCGGCTCGCCGGTGCGGTCGGCGAGCACGCGCCACGCGCCGTCCGGGCCGCGGGCGAGGTCGGCGGCGTAGAGGTGAACGTGGCGGCCGGGCGGCGGCGCGTCCGGCAGCGTGGTGCGGCAGGCGCGGACGTAGCTGGCGGCAGGGTAGACCAGGGCCGGCGGCAGGTGGCCGTCGCGGATCAGCGTACGCGGGCCGTAGAGGTCGGCGAGCACGGCCTCGAGCAGGCTGGCGCGCTGGGCCAGGCCGATGGCCAGGGCGGAGAACTCGGCCTCGGTGAGCAGGAAGGGGATCGGGTCGCAGCGCCAGGTGCCGGCGTTGGGCACCGCGAGCAGGGCGGCCGCGCCTTCCTCGGCGCAGGCGCGGTCGAGCTCGGCGCGGCGGTCGCGCAGGGCGGCAGTGCCCATGCCGAGCAGGGTGCCGAGCATGCGCCGCCACGGGCCGCGCAGCCGGCCGGCGGGGTCTAGGAGCTCCTCGGCGCCTTTAGCTTGCACTTAACAGCACTGGCGGGGTGTCTGGAGGACCCACAGGAAGCGTCACCACCAAGAGCACCAAGAAGAGAGGGTCTGACCACGCAACGACCGATACGTTGCTGGCCACCCGTGGGGTGGAGGCGATCGTAAGTTCACTGACAAGCGCACCAGGTAGGGAAGGTCAGACCACAAAGCGCTTCACGCCCTGCTTGAACAGTGAAACGTTGAAGTTGATCAGGAATGCAAGCCGGTGACCGGAGAGGCGCAGGTAGGTCACAAGCAGGTCCAGCCGGTAACCAGCATCCAGAGTGGCACCGTCATAGATGATCGGCAGACACATCTGACGTCGGACCGTCACACCTCTCAACGACAATTCATGCGCGAGACAAAGCTCATACGCCGACTCCAACAGCCCCGGCCCCAGCCAGCGATGAACCTTCAACCTCGCGTCGACTATCATTCGACCAAGCTCGTCCAGCCTGACACCCACGTCTTGGTGTCCTTGGTGCTCTTGGTGTTTCATTCTTGTCTACAAGCGATCCCGCAAACGGTGTTTCAGGGCTTTGGCACGCATCACGCCGCAATCCCGACATAACTCACCGGCGCAGGTCCAGCGTGCGCGGATGCTCCTTCCCCACCGAGACCACCGGCTCGGCCATCGGTCCGGGCGTGTGGCCGAACGGGAAGAAGCGGGCGCGGCGCCGCGCTTCGGCCTCGTTGGCGTTGACCGGAAAGGTTTCATAGTTGCGCCCGCCGGGGTGGGAGACGTGGTGCGTCAGCCCGCCGATGCTGCGGCCACTCCAGCGGTCGTAGATGTCGAACACCAGCGGCGTCTGCGCGGGCACGGTCGGATGCAAAGCCGAGGGCGGCGCCCACGCCTTGAAACGCACCGCGCCCACGTACTCGCCGGCGACTGACGTGGCGGACAGCGGCACCGCGCGCCCGCCGCACGCCAGCATGAAACGTTCGTCCACCCAGCCGGTCACCCGCGCCTGCAGGCGTTCGGTCGAGCTGTCCACGTAGCGCACCGTGCCGCCGGCGGCCGGCTCCTCGCCCAGCACGTGCCAGGGTTCCAACGCGTGACGCAGCTCGAGTGTGGTACCGTCCACGCTCACCTCGCCGATCTGCGGGAAGCGGAACGCCATGTGCGGCGCGAACCAGGCCGCATCCAGCGGGAAGCCGAGTTGACCCAGCTCCTCCAGCGCGCCGGCAAAATCCTGTGCGACGAAGTGCGGCAGCATGAAGTCGTCGTGCAGCCGCGTGCCCCAGCGGACCAGCGTGCGCTCGTACGGCGTCTGCCAGAACGCGGCGACGGCGGCGCGCATCAGCAGCATCTGGGCCAGCGACATGCGCGCGTCCGGCGGCATCTCCAACGCGCGGAACTCCACCAGGCCCAGTCGGCCGGTGGCGTTCTCCGGCGCATACATCTTGTCGATGCTGAATTCGGTGCGGTGGGTGTTGCCGGTGAGGTCGGCGAGGATGTTGCGGAACAGCCGGTCGGTCAGCCAGGGAGGCGTCTCGGCGTGCGGGCGGATATGGCTGAAGGCGATCTCCAGCTCGGTCACGCTGTCCATCCGCGCCTCGTCGATGCGCGGGTGCTGGCTGGTAGGGCCGATGAACAGGCCGCTGAACGCGTAGGACAGGCTCGGGTGGTTGTGCCAGAAGCCGAGCAGGCTTTTCAGGAGGTCGGGCCGGCGCAGGAACGGGCTGTCGGCAGGGGTCGCCGCCCCCATCACCACGTGGTTGCCGCCGCCGGTGCCGACGTGGCGGCCGTCCAGCATGAACTTTTGGGTGGCCAGGCCTTCCTCGCGGGCGACGCCGTAGAGCTGCGTGGTGCGCTCGACCATCTGCGGCCAGTCTTCGGCCGGGTGGATGTTCACCTCGATCACGCCCGGGTCCGGCGTCACGCTGAACTGTGCCAGGCGCGGGTCGCGCGGCGGCGGGTAGCCTTCCAGCACCACCTGCACGCCCAGCTCCTCGGCGGTGGCCTCCACGCTGGCCACCAGGTCCAGCCAGTCCTCGGCGGTGTACAGCGGCGGAAAGAAGACGTGCAGCCGGCCGCCGCGGACCTCCACGGCGAGCGCCGTGCGCACCAGCTCCGGCTCCTCGCGGCCGGTCTCCGGCAGGGTTTGGGGAGCGATGCCAGCGTAGCCTGCCTCGGCGCTACTGCCGACCGGGCCCCAGGGTTCGGCGCCAGCCACGCTGCGGAAACTCTGCCGGGAGGCGAGCGGCGGCGGCAGGCCCGCCGGATCAGGGGTAGAATGCACGCCAATGCCCGATGCGGGTGCGCCGTTGCCCGGTGTGGGCATGCCTCGACCAATTGCGTGCGCGCCGTCGTCCAGGGCGGTCACGCCGCTGGCGGAGGCGGCCGGCCAAGCTGACGCGGCCGGCACGCGGGCGCCGCCCAGGCCTGCTCGCGGCGGCAGGTGGCCCACCGGCGCGAACGGGTCGCGCGGCTGGTCGAACTCGATGTGGGCCGGGTCCGCCCAGGGCAGGCTGTCGAGCGGCAGGCGGAAGCCCACCGGCGCGTCGCCGGGGATGAGGAACATCTCGCCGGGGCGGAAGAACCAGCGGCCGGACTGCCAGCGCCGCTGCCCGTTGGTGCCCACCCGGCGCAGCGGCAACACGACGCCGACGCTGCCCCCAAGCCCCTGGCCGAACACCCGAGCCATCCGCTCCCGCGTCTGCGGATCCTTCAGGTGACTGTCCTCCGCCAGCACGTTGGCCGGCAGCCGCATCTCCTTCCACAAGAAGTAATGCACGTCCTCGTAGGCTGGGATCACGTAGCCGGGCGAGACCTGCAGCCGTTCGGCCAGCGCTGTGCAGAAACGCTCGGCATCCTGCTGGGTAGCCTCCGCCGGGTCGCCGTCCGCGGCCAGCAGTGCCAGGTCGCGCCACACATGCTCGCCGTCGCGGCGCCAATGCGCGTTCAGCGCCCAGCGCGGCAGTTGCTCGCCCGGGTAGTGCTTGCCCAGCGTGTGGGTCAGCGCGGCACCCGGCGACCACAGCGGCAGCAGCCGGCGCAGCAGGCGGCCGGCCAACGCTTGCTTAGTGGGGCCGAGCGCGTCGGTGGTCCATTCCGGCGCTTCCGTGTCGTCCGCAGAGACGAAGGTCGGCTCGCCGCCCATGGTCAGCCGCACCGCGCCGTCCTCCAGCGCGCGGTCCACGCGGGCGCCGGCGGCCAGTATCGCCTGCCACTGCGCCTCGGTGTAGGGCTTGGTCACCCGTGCCGACTCGGCGATGCGGACCACCTTCATCTCGTAGCCGAACTCCACGCCGGCCGCCTCCACGCCGCCGCTGATCGGGGCTGCGCTGAGCGGGTCCGGGCTCGCCGCCAGCGGGATGTGGCCCTCGCCGGTCAGCAGGCCGGAGGTGGCGTCGAGGCCGATCCAGCCGGCGCCGGGCAGGTACACCTCGGCCCAGGCGTGCAGGTCGGTGAAGTCGGATGTGGGACCGGCCGGGCCGCTCACCGGCGCCTGGTCGGCGACGAGCTGGATCAGATAGCCGGAGACGAAGCGCGCAGCGAACCCCAGATGGCGTAGCACGTGCACCAGCAGCCAGGCGCTGTCCCGGCACGAGCCCCTGCCCTGCTCGAGCGTCTCCTCCGGCGACCAGGTCCCGGGCTCGAGGCGGACGATGTAGGCGACCAGGGCCTGCACGCGCTGATTCAGGCCCACCAGCATGTCGATCGTGCGCACCACATCGCGCGGGATGGAAGCCAGCAGGGCGTTCAGCTTCGGGCCAGGCTCAATCAGGCGGCGAAACGGGGCCAGTTCCTGCTCCAGCACCGGGTCGTAGGCGAACGGCCAGGTCTCGGCGTCGGGCTCGAGGAAGAAGTCGAACGGGTTGATGGTGGCCATGTCTGCGACAAGGTCCACCGCGACTTCGAAGTGCCTGGTGCGCTCGGGCACCACCACGCGGGCCAGGAAGTTGCCCTGCGGGTCCTGCTGCCAGTTGAGGAAGTGCTGGGCCGGCTCGATGCGCAGGGAATACGAGATGATCGGCGTGCGCGCGTGCGGGGCGGGGCGCAGACGGATGGTCTGCGGGCCAAGTGCTACGGGCTTGTCGTAGTGATACGAGGTTCGGTGGGTGAGGGCCACGTGCAGGGTCATGGACCGGGTGGTAGCAAGAAGCGGGCCCTGAAGACAGGGAAGAAGGAAGGCCTTCTTTTTCGAGAAAAAGAAGCAAAAAGCTTTTGCAACGGCTGTCGCGGACCGTTCAACAGCGAGCACCCAAGTGATAAAAGTTATTTGGCTCTTTTTTTCAAAAAAGCGCCGCGTTGCAACCTATCAGGATAGAGGCGTTCTGCCCGCCATGCGCCTGTTCAAATGCCCCTCCTGCGGCCAGCTGCTCTATTTCGAGAACACACGCTGCGAGCAATGCGGCCACGCGCTCGGCTACGATCCAGACAGTTCGTGCATGCGCGCGCTGGAAGCCGACGGTGACCTGTTGCGCGACGGCACTGCCACCTGGCGCCGATGCGTCAACGCCGGCCACGACGCTTGCAACTGGCTGATTCCCGCCGACTCGCAGGCCAGCTTCTGCGCCGCCTGCCAGCACAACCACATCGTGCCCGACATGTCCGTTGCGCAGAACATGATACGCTGGCGTGCCCTCGAAGCAGCCAAGCACCGCCTGTTCTACACGCTGATGCGCCTGCACCTGCCGCTGGCCACCCGCACGCAGGACCCGCAGCACGGCCTCGCCTTCGACTTCCTGGCCGAGACGTCCGTCCAGCCGAAGGTGATGACCGGCCACGACGACGGGCTGATCACCATAGCGCTGAAGGAGGGCGACGACGCCGAACGCGAACGCATGCGCAGCCAAATGGGCGAGGTCTACCGCACGCCGCTCGGCCACTTCCGCCATGAGGTGGGCCACCATTACTGGGACATCCTCGTCCGCGACACCGACCGGATCGAGCCGTTCCGCGCGATGTTTGGCGACGAGCGGCAAGACTACGCCGAAGCGCTGAAAGCCCACTACGCACGGCCACACCTGCCGGGATGGCAGGCGTATTTCGTCAGCGCCTACGCCGTCAGCCACCCGTGGGAGGATTTCGCGGAGACCTGGGCGCACTACCTGCACATCATAGACACGCTGGAGATGGCAGCGTCGTTCGGCGTGTCCATCCACCCGAAGCTGTCCCGCAATCCTGCGCTGCAGGCGGAGATCGATTTCGATCCCTACCAGGAAGGCGACATGGCGGTGATCCTGGACGCCTGGTTGCCGCTGGCGTTTGCAGTGAACAGCTTGAACAGATCCATGGGGCAGCCGGATCTGTATCCGTTCGTGCTGTCGGCGAAGGTGGTGGAGAAGTTGGGGTTCATCCACGACCTGGTGCATGCGCGGCGGAACTAGAGCAAGCAAGCAGTTCTTTTTTGAACAAATGAACCAAAAACTTTTGTCCGTTGGTTACACGTCTGCGGAAGGGTCCACGACAGCGAGAACCAAAGTTTTTGCTTCTTCTTCTGAAAAAGAAGGCCTTGGCTAGCTTCTCAGCCATCGGTCCATTCCACGCCCAGCCACCACACCAGTAGTGAAGCAGCCCTGGAGCAGATAGCCTCCAGTCGGCGCCTCCCAGTCCAGCATCTCGCCGGCAACGAACACGCCCGGCCACTTGCGCAACATCAGGTTCGAATCGACCTCGTCGAACGAGACCCCGCCGGCGCAGGAGATCGCCCGGTCGATCGTCTGCATTCCGCCGACCACCAACGGCATTTGTTTAATAAGCACCGACAAACGCGAATGCGAGGCGCCCGACCGTAGCGCCTCCTGCACCAGCCCCACCGCCACTGGCGGCAAGGATACAGACTGACGCAGGAAGTTTGCCAGAGACCTGCCCTTCCGCGCGCCGTCCACCCGGGCTGAGAGTTCGTCCATTCCGATGTCCGGACGCAGGTCGAGGTAGACCGTCGCTGCCCCTTCCGCATCCAGCGCCGCGCGGATCGGGGCGGAGAGCGCGTACACCACGCCGCCCTCCAGCCCAGCCCGCGTGACCACCGCCTCGCCGCGCACGTTCTGCCCGCCGGCCGACATTGCCACGCGCTTTAACGGCACGCCTTCAAACCGGCCGGCGAACACCTCGGACCACCCGATCAGCACGCCGCAATTGCTCGCCCGCAACGCTGTTACGGCCACGCCGCGCGCGCGCAGAACATCCACCCACGCGCCGTCGGATCCCATGCGCGGCCAGGAGGCACCGCCCAGCGCGAGCAGCGTTGCATCCGGCCGCACCGAAACGCCGCCGTCGGGCGTGGCAAACTGCAAGGCCCCGGCAGCGTCCCAGCCGAGCCAGCGGTGGCGAACGTGCAGTCTGACGCCAAGACCGTCGAGGCGCCGCAGCCACGCGCGCAGCAGCGGGGCCGCCTTCAACCCGACTGGAAACATCCGCCCGGAACTGCCGGTGAACACGGCTTGCCCGAGCCCTTCGCACCACGCGACCAGGGCGCCGGGCGGGAACGCGGCCAGCGCGCCGGCGAGCACGTGCGCGCGGGCGCCGTAACGCGTGGCGAAACGCTCGGCGGGCTCGCTGTACGTGATGTTCAGCCCGCCGCGGCCGGCCAGCAGGAACTTGCGCGCGGGCGAAGGCATGCGGTCGTAGATGGTGACCGCGTGGCCTGAGTTGGCCAGGCGCTCGGCGGCGATCAGGCCGGAGGGGCCCGCGCCTATTATGGAAACGACACTCACAGGAAGGTAGAAAGACCTTCTTTTTCAAAAAACAAAGCAAAAAACTTTTGTCTAGGCTGTCGCGGACCTCACCGCAGTCGGGTGCGCGGAGAACAAGAGTTTTTTGTTTCCTTTTTTCAAAAAACCGCCTGCCTGGTACTCCGTCGGACACGTGTGGAACGGCGGTGGGAGACGCGACGCGATAAATACGTGTCGCAACGCGACGGTGTTCGTCGTGTAGCTGGGCCTGTTCAGTTCCGTCTCGTAATCAAACCAATATCAGCCGCTTTGCAGATCGGTGAGCTGACCGCGATTCCTTAGATTGTGCGTGATGGTAGCGATGTTTTTCCGGCGCGCACGCCGCAGCGCCGCCATGCTGGTGGCTGAACGCCGCGCACTCATAGGCAGGTCGCCGCTGCGCCAAGGTAGACAACGCTGACAGAAGGTCGAACCGACTAAACTTTTTCGTAATCACCCCATGCGCATGGTGCCTGCCAAGCGACTGCTCCCCGAGCGACGTCGCAAAGCACCGCAAGGAAGCACCGCACATGCCCACGCAGACGCACACGGTCACCATCGCCCAGGCGCTCGCCAGCACCGCAACCGGCCTGGTGGTTGCCGACAGTGCTGCCACCATTGCGGGCGCCTTGCCGAACGCGTCCCTCACTGCCCGGGTCGCCTCCTTCACCGTCTCTGCGCCTGTTGCCGTTCCGTTGTCGCAACTTCTTCTGCTCTCGGGCCTGGGCGCCAAGCTGCACGCCGCCGCCGGCGCGCTGGAGCTCAACAGCCCCGTCACCCTGTCTGCCGCCCAGCTGACCGCGCTTGAGGCCACGCCCGGCTTCGCAATGGGCCCTGCTGCCTCGATCACTCTGTCTGACACAACCACCAACGTGGTGGCACTGCTGGGCGCCCATCCTGCCTATCTCGGCCAGGTTACGGCGATCAGCGTCCACCTGGACGGCACCTCGGTCGGCGCCTACCCGGCCAGCCAGTTGAACGGCTGCTTGCTGCACGGCAAGGCCGTCAGCTTCGTCCCGGCCGGCGGCGTGCTCACTGTTGCGGCGGCTGCGCACGACCTCGGCAGCAACGCGGCCGCGCTGGACGCGCTCGCACAGCACCAGGCGCTCAGCTTCACGCTGATCACGGCCGGCTCGCCTGCAAACATCATCGCTGCCGACGCAGCGGGCCTCACCACCCTCGTGGGATTCAACATCGGCACACACTCCATCAGCGTGACCGACAGCGCCGCCAACATCGCCAGTCACGCAGCGCAGCTGTTCGGTGAGGGCTTCGCCAAGATCACCGTCGCCAGCGGCACGCTGCTCGGCACGCAGGCCCAGCTGCTCGACCCGACTCTGCGCTTCGCCACCGGCGCGCATGCCGAGCTTTCGGCCAGCGCCACCGTCTCGGGTGCCGCCGCTGCTGCGCTGGCCGGGCTGCCTGGCTTCAGCCTGGCCCAGGGCGCCAGCCTCTTCGTGCAGGACAGCGCCGCCAACCTTGCTGCCACGGCTCCGTCCTGGAGCGCGTTCGCCGCCGGAGCCGTGCTCTCCACCAGCGCGGCGAGCGTCTCCGCCGCAACGCTGACCCAGCTCGCCTCCTTGCCGGCCGGCTTGAACCTGGCTGGCCATTCGCTCGGCGTTGCGGACACGCTGGCCAACCTGACGGCCCTGTCCAGTCAGTCGGCGGCTCTGGCCACCTCGCTTTCTCTGAACGCCAACGCGACGGCCAACGCGACCCAGCTGACGGCTTTTGCCGCCCTGCCACACGCCTCGTTGGGCGGCTTCACCATCGCTGTCACCGATATGGCGTCGAACCTGATCGGCCTGTCCGCTTCGAGCCTGGCGGACGCCACGTCCTGCACGCTTGCTGCCAGCGCCACGGTCAGCACCGCCCAGTTCAGCGAGCTACGCGCCCTGCCGGGCTTCTCCGCCGGCACCTCTGCACTGAGCGTCAGCGACACTGCCGCCAACCTCGCAGGACTATCTGGCAATCTCTCGCAGGCTAGCGCCTTCATGCTGTCGGGGCCGGCCAACGTCACCGCCTCGGTGATGACCGCGCTCGCCGGCCTGCCGCACTTCTCCACCAACGGCTACGCGCTTGGCGTCACCGACACCGCAGCCAACCTGCTGGCCCTCTCGCCGACTGCCCAGGCGCTGGCCGGCTCGGCGACTCTCTCGCAGGATGCCACCGTGTCCGCCGCGCAAGCTGCCCAGCTGTCTGCCGAAACGGGCTTCTCCACTGGCACCCACCACCTGTCTGTCTCCGACACGGCAACCAACCTGCTGGCGCTCAGCCCAACCGTAGCGTCGCTCGCGGGCACCTTGGCGCTGTCGGCCAGCCAGTCGGTCAACGCCGCGGCGCTGACCCAGCTTGCCGCACTCGGTGCCAGCTTCAGCGAGGCTGGCCACACGCTGACCGTCACCGACTCGGCCAGCAACCTCGCTTCCCTGTCCCAGTCGGCCCTGGCGCTGGCCGGCGCCGAAGTGCTGGCCGCTCCTGCCACCATCGCCGCCGCCGCCGCCGCGTCACTCGCCGCCCTGCCAAATTTCAGCCTCGCTGGTCAGGGCCTGACCGTGTCGGACACGCTCGCCAACCTGATCGCCCTGTCCGGCCCGGCTGCAGCACTGGCCACCGCCATTACTCTGATCGGCCCGGCCAACGTCACGGCAGCGCAGCTGACCGCCTTCGCCGCCCTGCCGCACGCCTCGACAGGCGGCTACACGGTCGGCGTCACCGACACGGCTTCCAACCTGATCGGCCTGTCGGCCCTGAGCCTGACCGACGCCACGTCCTGCACGCTCGCTTCCAGCGCCACGGTCAGCGCCGCCCAGTACGGCGAGTTGCGCGCCCTGCCCGCCTTCGCCCTCGGCGGCAATATGCTGACCATTTCGGACAGCGCTGCCAGCCTAGCATCGCTCGGCGGCAACCTGACCCTGGCCGGAGCCATCGACCTCGCAGCCACGGCCACAGTCAGTGCCGCCCAGCTAGGTGCTCTGTCTGCCCTGCCCGGCTTCTCGCTTAACGGCAACATCCTCCACATGGTGGACACGGCGGCCCAGCTGCTCACCGCCGCGCCCGCTGCCCTGGCGCTGGCCGCCTCGGTCACCCTCTTGCAGGATGCGACCGTCACCGCTGCGCAGGCGGCTGAGCTCTACAGCGAGCCCGGCTTCTCCACTGGTGCCGCCCACCTGACCATCTCGGACGGCGCGGCCAACTTGCTCGCCCTGCCTCACAGCGTGCTGGTCTCTGCCAACACGTTGGCGCTGTCGGGTGACCAGGCGGTGAGTGCGGCCACGCTGACCCAGCTCGCCGGGCTCGGCATCAAGTTCGACGAAGCCGGCCACTCCGTCACCTGCGTAGACAGTGCTGCAAACCTGGCCGGCCTGTCGCAAGGCGCATTGTCGCTCGCCAGCGCCGAGGTCCTGTCCGCGACGGCAACCGTCTCGGCCGCGACCGCGCTGGCCCTCGCCGCCCTGCCGGGTGTCAGTGTTGCTGCCGGCGTCATCCTGACCGTCCAGGACAGCGTGGGCAACCTGCTCGCCGCCGGCCAGTCGCTGCCCGCCGCAACCGCGCTGGTGCAGCTTGCGCCCGCAAGCATGATCAGCCTGACCGCCGCGCAGGCGCAGATGCTTGCTGCCATCCCGCACTTCTCGGCAGCGGACGCCACCATCACGGTCACCGACACGCTGGCCAACCTTACCAGCGTGCAGGACACCGGCTGGCAGGAAGTAGCGGCCGCGGTCCACGTGGTCGACACCGCCGCCAACCTGGCCGCTAACGCCGGCAACCTGTTGGTGCAATCCGCCGTCGCAGTCAGCCTGTCCGCCAACGCGCAGGTCAATGCTGGCGCGGCCGCACAGATCGCCGGCATCCAGCACTTCGCCGCCAGCCCATTCGCGCTGAGCGTGCTCGATACGGCCTCCAACATCGCCGCCCACGCAGCCGCCATCGTGCAACTCGCGGCAGGCGCGATCGTGTCTGACTCAGGCCCGATCACCGTTGCAACAGCCGATCAGTTAGCCACGGTGTCGGCCGCCAACCTGCTCTCCTTCCAGGGCGGCGACCAGTTGCTGGTCCAAGACAACTATGCCGCGCTCACCAACCCGCTCAACGCGAGCGGCCTGACGCTCGCCGCGCGCCTCGGCGTTCTCGATACCGCCGCAAACCTGACGGTTGCCGCCGGCCATAACTGGGGCGCCCTCAACCCGACCTACACGCTCAACAGCGGCAGCACCATCACCGCGGCACAAGCCAACACCCTGGCCGGCCTAGGCAGCCACTTCTATCTGAACGGCTACATGCTCTCGGTCGCTGACTCGGCCTCCGCGGTGACCAGTGCTGCTGCTTCAGTCAGCGCGCTTGGCATTACCGCAAGGGTCTTCGACACCACGCTCAACCTCGCCGCCAACCAGTCCGGCCTGCTCGGCCTCGGCGCCTCGCTCATCCTGGTGCACGACACGGACAGCTTCAACCTAAGCGCCGCGGCGGCCGCGAGTATCTCCGCTTTGGCGGCCAAGCTGGTCGGCCCGGCGCTGCACGTCCTCGACAACGCCGCTGACGTGATGTCGAACCTGTCCGGCCTGTCCGCGCTCGGCACCCACGTCGCTGTGTCGGTCGTCGACACCGCCGCTGACGTCGCTCCAGTCGCTTCCGGTCTCGCAACCCTGCACGCCCCACTGCACGTCACTTTGACCGATACGACGCCCGTCGCCGCCGCGGTCGCGGCCGCCCTGGTGCCGGTGGTTGCGAACCTCGTCGCCGGCACCTCTCTTGCCGTTACCGACACCGCCGCCGCCATCATCGCCAACGCGCCCGCCCTCGCCCAACTTGGCAACGACCTCGGCACCATCACCCTGTCGGACGGCACCACGCTGTCAGCAGCTTCCGCCGCCGGCATCTCTAGTCTGGACAGTCATCTTGCCACCGGCGTCATGCTGAACGTGGTCGACACCGGCGCCAACGTTACAGCAAGTGAGGTTGGTCTTGTCACGCTGCAGCAGGATCAGCACCTCGGCTCCATAACCGTCGCCAACACCACAGTGTCCGATGTAACCGCCAACATGGCCGCGCTGAACCTGTTGAACGCGCAGGTCACTATCTCAGACACCGCTGCTGCGGTCGATACTGCGCTGGACGAATTGACCCAGGTCAGTGGCCTCTCGGCCATCACACTGACCGACAGCTCGCCTCCTACCCTGTTTATGACCGTGGCGACGCTGGCGGCGGACACGTCCGTGCTGGCCAAGATCGCCTCGCCCTACAGCATCGCCATCAGCGACACCGCCATCGACGTCGCTGCCGACCTTTCCGCCGGCTCCGCATCAGCAATCCTCTCACATCTTTCCCAGATCAGCTGGATCGGCGTCAGCAATGCGGCGCCGCTCGTGTTGACACAGGCCCAGATCCTCGCCCAGCACGTCGACGACGGAGCCGGTTCCGCACTGTCCAAGTTTGCGGGCGCTGTCGAAGTTGTTGGCGTAGACGTGGCCCACCTCGCCCAAGTCGCGGGCCTCGTCCACGCGCCTGAAGCCATCATTGTCGCCGACACTAGCGCCATGATTTCTGCCGACCTGAGACTGGGCGCCGGCTCCGTGCTTCTGGCCAGCACGGCCGTCGTTGCTGTCACCTCGACTGACCACGCAATGATCTCACTTACCGCAAACCAGGTTCTCACAGCCGGCGTGGACGATGGCGCCAGCTCCGTTCTTGCCAAGCTGACTGGCGCCACCGTCGCAGTTACCGGCGCGACTGCCGCTCAACTGCCTGCCCTGGCGACGCTTAATATACCTGCAGCCACAATCAGTGTCTCCGACACTGCATCCGACATCGCCGCCGACCTTGCCTCCCCCGGGTCCCTCCTGGTCGCCGGCCGGCCCACAATCATTGCCATCAGCGTGCAAGATGGACAGACGATCACGTTAACCGAACAGCAGGCGCTGGCAGCGCATGTCGACGACGGTGCCGGCTCGGTGCTCTCCGAAGTGACAGGGGGCGCGCTCGCGATTACCCACGTGGCAGCGTCCGACATCGCTGAGATGCTCGGACTTTCCGTAGCACCCGCCAGCATCGCCGTGAGCGACACCGCCGCCGCCATCGTCAACAGTCTCCCTACCATCGTCGCCGACCTCGCCAACATTTCCGGGCTCAGCGTTACCGGCGGCCCGGTCAGCCTTACCGCAGCGCAGACGCTCGAACTACACGTCGATGACGCCAGCGGTTCCGTCATCGACAAGCTTGCGGGCCATGCGTTCGTCGTCACTGGCGCTTCCGTGGCACAAGTGAGCCAACTCGCCGCTTTGCAGTTTACGCCTGGATCCATCGCCATTGCAGACAGTTCTGCCGATATTACAGCCGACCTCGCGTCTGGACACTCGGCACTGGCCCAGTATGCCGGGCTGATCAGCTCGATCGCGGTCACTGGTGGCACGCTGACGCTTGCTGCCTCTCAAGCGGTTACAATTGCCGCAAGTCCTGCCTTGAACGCCGTGTTCAACGACTTCCTTCCGACCACGGCCGTGTCTGTCACCGGCGCCACCGTTGCGCAATTCGCATCTCTCGACGCGCTTGGCTGGCCACACCTATCCATCTCGGTAACAGATACGCCAGCGAACATCGCTGCCGATCTCGACATGCCGAGCTCCGTGCTTCTCGCCAACATCGCCGCCCTCTCCGGCGTGACGTTGAACGCTAGCGGCACCGTGGACGCTCAGACACTGACGTCCATGGCGTCACTGCCAGGCTTCTCCGACAACGGCTACACGCTCACCGTGCAGGACGGGGCGATGGCAATCGCCGGCCTCGCCTTGCCGGCACTGAACCTCGCCACTTCGGTTGCCATCTCTGACACTGCCGCTCATGTCGCCTCTACCTTGGACGCTCTACAGACAAAGTTCGATGGCCATCTCAGCATCATGCTGACGGACGCCGGGCAGATAACCGTGAGCGCCGCGCAATACAGCCAGGACCGGGCGACCATCGACGCGATTACTAACCACGGCTTGATCACTGTTGTCGGCACTGCCGCGCAGATCAACCCAATCGCTGGTCAACTCGCCAGCGACGGGGCAGTGCGCACGGTTGCAGTTACCGACACCGCCGCCGACATCATCAGCGGTATGTCCAACCTCGCCGACGCCGGAGCCAAGCTCGTCATTACCTTGACCGACACGACGTTGCCCGCAAGTCTGGTCGCGCCGTTGCTGACGATCGCCGGCCTACCCACGCCCACGATCCCTGTTGTGGACACCGGCTCGCAGATCGCCCAAGTCGTCGAAAGCGGCAACACAGCCGCTATCGACTACCTCAACGTCAACGGCGCCACGCTATCCGGCAACAGCATCGTGAATGCGGCCGACGCTGAAGCTTTAAACAGCCTGAGCGGCTTGCACGTAGGCAGCTATACTCTCCAGGTTTGGGATACGGCAGCGCACTTGACCTCTGCTGCTTACCAGTCTGCACTCGTCAACGCGAACGTCAGCGGCGTCTACCTGAAAGCGCCTGGAAATTTAGCTGTGGTGACCGCGGCGACCGCCGTCGCCCTGTATCAAATCCCCGGCTTCAGCGTGAACAACCCGCCGGGTACCCCGACCAGCGCGGCCAATGTCCTCAACGTGTCCGATACGGCAGCCCACATCGACGCGAACTTCACAGCGCTGAACGGGGAGGTCGGACAAGTCAACGGCCTTACAAGCATCACGGTAAACGCCTCTGCCACGATCAGCGAGCAAACTCTGGAGGATCTCCAAGCGCTCGGCGCCACCACTGGTGCCGGCGTAAACCTGACGGTGCGCGATACAGCCTCCACGATCGCTATGGCGCTGACCGCAACGCACGGCAGCATCATGCCCTACGCCTGGATCCTCTCCGGCCCCGGCGCGGCGACCGAAGCGCAAGCCGTGGTGTTGGGATCAACCGTAAACTTCAACACCGCCGGAAACACCATCAGCTTAAGCTTGCAAGGCAATACCGCGATCTCTCTGGCAGATGCCGCTTCGCTCGGCAACATCGCCAGTTCTTTGAACCTCAACGGTAATGAGCTGATCGTTGATGGTACAGTCGCACAACTCTCCACCCTCTCGCAGGCGGCTCTTGGCCTGATAACTCCTGCATTGGCGGACAGCCTCCCCAACATACTGGCATTGTCCACGACCTCGCAGCTGCTGTCAGGCACGGTCGAGGTTGTGGGGAACGACGATGTCAATGCGGCCTCAGTTGAGGCTTTCCTCAGCCTTGTCCACAGTGGCGGCAACGCGCCTGGCATCGCCGCCGCCAACCTGACGTTCGACAGCTCGCATTACGTCAATGACAGTATAGCCAACTTGCGGATGCTGACCTCCAGCACGGAGTGGACGGCCAACCAGGTTGAATCTGCTGCATTCACCCTGGTAGCTCGTGACACCCTTGATGCGCTGATCAATCCCAACAACACTAGCTTCCTATCGGGTTTGGCGGCCACTGGTCTATCTGCAAACGCCGTCGTGAGCGCGGCGTCGGCGGCTTCGCTGGCCGGGTTGACTGGCACCATCCACTATCAGGCCGACCACACAATCACCGTTGTCGATACCGCAGCCAATTTGCTGAACCCAGCCAATTCATCCGGACTCTCTTTTTCTAACATCGTCGAGTTGTCAGGCGCATCCGTGCTGGACGCGACGGACGCTGAGAGCTTGCTCGCGCTCCCTCACTTTGACCTGAACACCTCCCTCACCATCAGCGACAGCTCGGCCAACCTACTCGATGGCACGTTGGCCAACGCCATAGCCAACAGCCCCTATGCCAGCAACATTCACGTGCAGCTGGCGGGTCCGGAGACGCTGGATGCCGACACGGCTGAGGCGCTGGTCTCGTTGCCGCACTTCACAGACGTCACCAGCCTGGCCATTGCCGATAGTTCCTCCTACCTGCTCAACACCGCCAACATCAGTGCCGAGCAGATGGCCACCTCCGTCACTTTGGCAGGCGACGAGACCGTCTCGGCCAACACCGTATATCGCCTAAGCCAGCTTCCCCATTTCACTCCAGGCACGTCACATTTGGAGCTAGCAAGCAACGACTTCGCCAACGCTGTAACCCTTAAAGCCATCGCCGATGACGGCACCGCGTTCGTCGCCAACGGCCACACGATCACCGTGACGGAAGACGCTCTCGACCTATCGCCCACTGAATTCGCCAACCTGCAATCCGACAACATCCTCAGCAACGGCCACGTTGGTCTCCTGCCAGACGCCGTCAGCATCACCGATACTGGTAACATCCTGAGCTTGTCAGCTGAGGGGTACACAGGGGGCATGGTGCAGGTCTACAACGAGAGCGGTTCGCTGCTCAGTTCGGCCGTGCACCCGAACGCCGGGTTCACAATCACGACCACAGACGCCGCTCCTGGACAAAGCTTCGCCATCACCGAGACTGTGCATGGCGTAGAGGGTGCGCCGGTAGTCGTGCTGGACGCATCAGCCATCGAGGCCGCGGTCACCCAGGCGAGCGGTAATTTCGCCAGTTCCGGCGGTATTGAGATCGATACGAACAAGTATGTGAACCTTTATGAAGCGAACGCGGTGCCGCAAGGCCTGACAGCTCCGGCGCTTGTCTACAGCCCAACAGCACACACCGTCTCCCTCGACATCCCCGGTAGCGCACCGGTAACGCTGATTACGCTCGGCGGCAGCACCCACCCGGCAAGCCTCGACCTGTCGGAAATCATCATCAAGCATCACGGCTAAGGGGACCGAAGATGCAGGACCTCACTTGGCGGACCTTATTCGCAGCCATCGCCCGGCCGCTGGGCTGGGTGGTTTTCTTCTCCTGCTTCCTAAACGTCAGCTACCTTGCTGCGCCGTTATACATGATGCAGGTCTACGACAGGGTCATGCACAGCCAGAGCGTGCCCACACTGCTATACCTCACGCTGGCCGTGGCCATGTCCTACGCAAGTTTTGCGCTACTGGATGCGGTGCGCGGCCAGATCTTGGCCGGCGTGAGCGATGCAGTGGAGGACACGCTGGCACCTCGCTTGCTGCAGAGCGTTACTGCACCACTGTCCCCTGGCGCCGTTCGCCCAGGCCCTGGCCATATCGGCCGCGACCTGGACACGGTGCGGCAGTTTGCCTCCGGGGCAGCGGTGCTCGCCTTTGTCGACCTTCCCTGGGCGGTCATCTACCTCGGCACGCTGTTCCTGCTGCACTGGGTGCTGGGTGCCTTCGCCGTTGCGGTCTGTGTGGTTCTGCTACTGCTCAGCATCGCCGGCGAACGCGCCGCACGTGGCCCGATGGCGCAAGCCAGCGCCGTCGCCGGCCGCGCATACCAGTTTGGTGACGCGATCGCCCGCAATGCGGACTGCGCCAGCACGATGAGCCTGGGCACAGGCCTTGCTGCACGCTGGCGCGCTTGGCGAGCAGAGATGCTGTCCGCACAGAACCGGGCAAGCCGTCGCGCCGTTGCCCTCGGTTCCCTTGCGAAGTTCATTCGCATGTTGACACAGTCGGCGATACTGGGCCTGGGCGCCTACCTGGCGATCAACCACCAGATTACCGGCGGTGCCATGTTCGCCGGCTCGCTACTGCTTGGCCGCTGCCTTGCACCGGTTGAATCGGTGATTGCCAGCTGGCGCGGCACGTTGGCCGCCCGCGACGCCTGGGCACGTATCCGTTCCGTTGCTGCCACGCCGTCTGCCGGCGCCGTGGAGCTACCCACACCCACCGGCGCGTTGGCACTGGAGCAGGTCACCTGGGCGCCGCCCGGTACCGAGCGCCAGGTGTTGACGGACATCAGCCTGAAGATCGAGGCCGGCGCGGTCCTCGCTCTGATCGGCGCGAACGCAGCAGGCAAGTCCACGCTCGGTCGCGTCTTCGCTGGCGCCATGCGGCCAGACCGCGGCATCGTTCGCCTGGACGGGTCCGAGTTCACGACGTGGGATCAGGAACAGCTTGGAAAGGCCATCGGTTACCTGCCGCAAGACGCTGCGTTGTTCCCCGGCACCATACGCGACAACATCGCCCGTTTCGGCGACGTTCCCGACGACGTAGTCATCGCGGCCGCCCAGGCCGCCCAGGCCCACGAGATGATCCTGCGCCTGCCGCTGGGATATCAGACGGCGGTGGAGGACGGATCGCCTACCCTCTCCGGTGGGCAAAGACAGCGCGTCGCCCTGGCACGCGCGCTGCTTTGGGACCCGCCGGTGCTGGTGCTGGACGAGCCGAGCGCCAGCCTGGATGCCGACGGCGAGGCTGCCCTGTTTCGTTGCGTGGTCTCAGCCCGTGAGCGCCGCAAGACGATCGTCCTGATCACCCACAGCACCGCTCTGGTCCGCATCGCCGATTCTGTAGCCACCATGGCGGGTGGCCGAGTCACACGGGTGCAGCGCTCCACTGAATTCCTGAGCCGTTCACTCGCCGCCGCCGCCGGAGAATGATCATGCAGAAACCTGATGCCGAACCAAGAGCCACCCCACGCACCAGAGTGCCCGACATGGCGGCACCGCCGGGCAGGACCTCCGGTCTTTCCGCAGTGCACCTGGGCCTCGCTGTTGTAGGCGTTTTCTTTGGCGGGTTCGGCACCTGGGCCGCACTGGCACCGCTGGACGGTGCCGTCGTCGGCACCGGCGCGCTGGCGGTTCATGGCAACACTAAAACCATACAGCACAAGGAAGGCGGCATCATCGCGGCCTTGCTGGTCCAGGAGGGTGACCGGGTGGCGAGCGGGCAGGTGCTGATCCGTTTGGACGATACCCAGACCCTGGCAGCCCTGCGCGTACACCAGGCCCAGCTGGCCGGCGATCAGGCGCTCTGCGCCCGCGACCTGGCCGAACTCTCCGGCGCACCCGCTATCGCTTTCCCGGCAGAGCTCACTGCGAGCGACCCTGTCGCCCGTTCGGTGATGACACGCGAGCAGGTGGTATTCGACAATCATCGATCCCTGCTGGCCCAGCAGCTTCAGGTTGTCGACGAGCGCATCGCCCAGTCCCGCGAGCAGTCTGCCGGCGCGCGCGCGCAGCACGAAGCGGCAATGCGAGGCCTCGCGTATGGCGTCCAGCAGCTGCAAGCGCTCACCACCCTCGAAACCGACGGGCTCGCCGGCCGCAACACCGTGCTCGAACTCTCTCGCTCCATCGAAAGCGTGCGTGGCGAAACCGGTCAGCTACAATCCGACATCGCCCGGCATGACGCGGAGGTAGCCGAGCTGCATGCCGAGAAGCTGCGCCTGCGTGAAGCCGCGCAGAGCGACGCGACGCGCGAGCTGCGCGAGGCTCAGCTGCGCATCAACGACGTGCTCCCCCGCATCGTCGCGGACCGTGACCTGCTTGCCCGCCTGGACATCAGGGCGCCGGTCAGCGGGCGCGTGGTGGACCTGCAGGCGTTCACCACCGGCGGCGTGATCGAACCCGGCAAGCCCATCCTGCAGATCGTGCCGGAGACGAGGCGCATCGTCGCCGTCGCCGAGATCCGGCCTGAGGACGTCGAGCACCTTCACCCAGGTCAGCCGGCGCGCGTGGTCGCCACCGGCTTCAACGCCCGTGAGACTCAGCCGCTGGAAGGCCGCCTGGACGTGATCTCCGCCGACCGCATCACCGACCCGCGCACCGGCCGTGTTTACTACACCGCGGAAGTCTCTCTGCTGGCCGACCACGCTGGCGGCAGCTTGCTCCGCCAGCTCGGCCCAGGCATGCCCGTCGAGGTCGTCGTTCCGGTCAAGCCGCGGACAGCACTCGACTACCTGACCGAACCGCTCAGGACCAGCCTGCGCGCGGCCGGCCGGGAGATGTAGCAACCCGCAACGCCCGCCCACCGGCCAGACGCATCACCACCACCACCAGCAGAACGGCCAGCGCGTGTACGCCTAAATCGTCAGATGTCGCGTCGAACGGATGCACCAGAGTCAGCAACGTCGCGGCACCGCCGGCACTGGCCAACCCGGCGAGCGCCGCGGTCAGCCCCGGACGCAACGGGCACGCGCGCACCAGCAGCCAGGTCAGCAGCACCGCGAGCGGCAGGGAGACCAGCAACAGGAACTCCAGGCACGCCATCGGGTGCATCGCCGGCATCGGCATCGTGGCGGCCAACGGTGTCATCCGCAGGCAGCCGGCCGTGCTCGCCCCCACCCATACGGCCAGCGCCGGCAATGGCAACAGCGCCCATCGTGCAGACCGTCCAGGCACTGCGATCTGCAGCGCCGCCCCCCCGGCCAGCACGCACGTGGCTGCGGCACCCAGCACGCTCACCCACATGTCGGCAGCCGAGGTCAGCCGCGTCCACAACGCGCCCAGATCGGCGAACAACGAGAGCAGCATGCCCACCCAAAGCCCGGCCGCCAACCACAGCGCCGTGCGCCGCCAGGGCGAGGCGAGGCGCCGCACCGGCCGCAGGTCGGCAGACAGCTGGCTGATCAGCGCGTCCTGCCGAAGCGTCGTCTCAGACATCCTCGTTCTGTCCCATCCTGCCGCGCAGCGCCTTCAGCGCCCGGTGCAGGTTCACTTTCAACGCACCCTTGCTCCGGCCCGTCTCGAGCGAGGCCTCGTCCAGTGATCGTTCCTCCAACGCAAGCAACTCAACTGCCTGGCGCTGCAGCGGCGGCAGGGTCGCCACCGCCGCGCGCAGCCGCGCCCCGTCGTCCTGCCGACTGGCATGCGCCTCCGCGTCGGGCCCCGGCTCGGCATGCGCCAGAAAGGCGACCTCATCCTGCACTTCCCGGGCGCCGTGCCGCCCGTGCAGGCGCAGCGAATCGATCGCCCGCCGGCCGGCGATCGCCCGAAGCCACGGCTGGAACGGCCGTGCCGGGTCGTAGGTCGGCAGCGCGCGATGGATGGTCAGCAGCACGTCCTGCACCACATCATCCACCCGATCGGGCCGAACCCCGGCTCGCCGCGCAGTGGCCGCCGCAATCGGCACGCAGGCGCGCAATACGCTCTGGTAGGCCTGCGCGTCACCGCCTTGTGCTGCCCGCATCAGAACGGCCAGATCCTGTTCCGCAGCACCATCCATGGCGCGAGCATAGGAACGATCGGGGGGCGTGTGCTATCCCCCCGCGCCAGCCCGGCCCACGCCTGCCCGTGCTCATGACCCGCTGAACCAGTTGTAGCCCTGATCCTCCCAGTAGCCGCCCGGGTTCTGGTTGGTCACCGTTATTGCCGCGATGTTCTTCGGGTTCTTGAAACCGAGCTTGGTTGGGATGCGCAGCCGCACCGGCGCGCCCCATTGCGGGCTCAGCGGCGCAGCCTCGAAATCCAGCGCCAAAATCGTCTGCGGGTGCAGGGCGGACGCCATGTCGATGCTGGACGAATAATCGTCGAAACACTCGAACCCGACGTAGCCCGCGCGCAAATCGGCACCCACGTGCTGCAGGAACACCCGCAACGGCACGCCCGACCACTGACCGATCTGACTCCAGCCTTCCACGCAGATGTGCCGGGTAATCTGGCTCTCCTGCGGCAGCGCGCGTAGCCGCTCGAGCGACCAAGGCGACTTGTCGGCTACCAGGCCGGACACCTCCAGCTGCCAGTCGGAATCCGGCGTGCGCACCTGGCTGATTGGGTAGTAGGCATTGAACTTGAACGGTTTGGTGATCTGGTCCGGGCGGAAAGTGGCGGCCAGCTTGTTCGGGTCGAACAGCAGCGCCTGCATGCGGTCGTTGAAGCGCAGCATCGCCCACAGCATGCGGTCGAACACGCCGTCATGGGTGGACAGCTCGCCGCAGCCGCTCAGCATCGCCAGGGCACCTACCGAGAGGCTGCCGCGCAGCAGGTGCCTGCGCTCAAGCTTGCGTATCTGTGTGAGGTGGTCGGCGCGGCGGATCATCGGAGGGCTGTCCTAGAAAGCAAACAAGCGGTTGGTTTCTGGAAAGAAGAACCAAAAAACTCTTGACTCCGCTGTCGCGCGCTCACCGGAGAGGACCGTGACAGCGGAGACAAAAGCTTTTTGCTTCTTTTTCTCGGAAAAGAAGGTCTTGCTTCTGCGTCGTCACGAAGCAACCCGGTCATCGTCCACCCTGCCGCCGGTCACCATCGAGACCAGGGTGGAGGGCACCAGCACCACCAGCACCACATGCACTACCAGGAACGCCACGATCCCGCACATCAGCGCGAAGTGGATGCGCCGCGCCACATCGTAACCGCCGAACAGCCAGGTGAGCTCGCCGAGCTGCACCGGCTTCCAGATCGACAGGCCGGTCAGCACCGCCAGCACCGCCGCCGCGGTCACCAGCACGTAGAGCAGCTTCTGCACCGCGTTGTAGCGCCCCTGGCGATGCACCAGCCGCAGGCTCAGCGCCGCCCAGAAATCCCGCGCCACGTCGCGCGGGCGGACCGGCAGGAAGTGTCGCCGGAAATGCCCGGTCGCCAGGCCCCACACGAGGTAGACCAACCCGTCGGCTATCAGCACCCACATCGCTGCCAGGTGCCAGGCTATCCCCGCACCCAGCCAGCCGCCAAGCGTCACCGACCGCGGAATACTGAACGGCAGCACCGGCGAGGCGTTGTAGATCTGCCAGCCGCTCAGGATCATCACAATCATCGCAGCCGCACCCACCCAATGGGTGACGCGAACCACCAGCTGGTGGGCGGCGACCCGGCCGGCCTGACCGTCTTGCGACGTCTCCGCGGTCTGTGGATAGTTCTGCACATCGGTCTCCATCGTCTCGAACATTCGCCGGCCGCGCTGCAAAGTTACGTTCGTCCTTAGGCCGACCTGCTCACGCCCATCTGAGTGACCCGTGTAACCGTGGCACCCGGTGGCACGTATCGCAGGTCGGGTGGTAGCGTGCACCAACCGCCGGACAGGATTTGGGAGCTTGGATCGATGATACGCAGACGCCTTGTGCTGATGACAACCGCGGGGCTGGGCACGCTCGGCTTCCTCGGGCTCTCGCGGCGTGCGGCGATGGCGACGGAGACCTTCGCCGTCACCCACACGGACGCCGAGTGGCACGGCCTGCTCTCGCCTGCAGCCTACACCGTGCTGCGCCAGCAAGGCACCGAGGCGCCGGGCTCGAGCCCGCTGGACCACGAGTTCGACGCCGGCCGCTACGACTGCGCCGGCTGCGCCCTGCCGGTGTTCGCCTCTTCCACCAAGTTCGACAGCGGCACCGGCTGGCCCAGCTTCTACGCGCCGCTGACCCACGCCGTCTCCACCACGTCCGACGACTCGTTCCTGATGGAGCGCACGGAGGTCCATTGCGCACGTTGCGGCGGCCACCTCGGCCACGTGTTCGATGACGGTCCCAAGCCCACCGGCCTGCGCTACTGCATGAACGGCGTCGCACTCAGCTTCAAGAAGGGAGCTACCGCATGATCCGTCTCGCCAAATACACCCTGGCCGCCGGTGCCGTGGCGCTGCTCACTACTACAATCCTGCACGCCCCGGCGATCGGCGCGGAGGACGTGCACGTGGTCCCTGCACCCAAGCTCGACGCCCCGACATCCGGCGCGCCGCAGACCGCGGTGCTCTCCGGCGGCTGCTTCTGGGGGGTGCAAGGCGTCTTCGAACACGTACGCGGCGTGCAACGCGTGCTCGCCGGCTACAGCGGCGGTCACGCGGACACCGCAGACTACGAGACGGTGAGCACCGGCGAGACCGGCCACGCGGAATCCGTGCAGATCACCTACGACCCGAAGGTGGTCAGCTACGGGCGCATCCTGCAGATATTCTTCAGCGTGGCACTCGACCCCACCATGAAGAACGCGCAGGGCCCGGACAGCGGCACGCAGTACCGCTCCGAGGTGTTCGCCGCCAACGCCGACCAGGCCAAGGTGGCACGCGACTACATCGCCCAGCTCGACGCGGCACATACGTTCCACGCGCCTATCGCCACGCGGGTAGATGCTCTGAGCGGTTTCTACCCGGCCGAAGGCTACCACCAGGACTTCCTCGAGAAGAACCCGGATTATCCCTACATCGTCGTCAACGACATGCCGAAGGTCGAGGCGTTGAAAAGGCTGTTCCCTGGAGATTACCTGGCGCGGGCGACGACGAGCGGGACAAAGTCGTAAAGCAAGGCATCCTTTTCTGAAGAAAAGAAGCAAAAAACTTTTGTCTCGGCTGTCGCGGACCTCTCAGCAGACGGGTGCGCAAGTGACAAAAGTTCTTGGTTCTTTTTTTCAAAAAAAACCGCTTGCCTAGCCTCTCGACAGCAGCAAGCTCGTCTCCGAGTTCACCACCCCATCCACCTGCCTGATCCGCCGCAGCACCGCATCGAACCCCTCCAGGCCGGACGCCCCCAGCTCCACCACCGCGTCCCACCGCCCGTTGGTGGTGTGCACCGCGCTGACCTCCGGCAGCGCGCGCAATGCCCGCAGCACCGAGGCGGACCTGTCGCCGCGCACTTCGATCATCATGACCGCGCGCACCCCCTGTCCGCCCGCATCCGGCCGCAGCCGGACCGTGAAGCCCTCGATGACACCTGACGCCAACAACCGGTCCATCCGGTTCTGCACCGTCCCGCGGGAGACGCCGAGCCGCGCCGCCAGGGTGGAGACGGACAGTCGCGCATCCTGCCGCAGCAGGTTGATCAGGACACGATCGGTATCGTCCATTTTTCCACCAAACTGACATTTCGGCACGCAAGGCTGACACTATGTCAGAAACAGCAGCGCAACGAAGCAGATTTCCCGCTTCCGCCTGAGCGCCGCTCCGCATCAGATTGGCCGACTGCGACTACCGCAAAGGCGCCCGACATGGACCAGATCACCGCGGCCACGCTGCACAAACGGCCACGCGGCGCCGCCGACTACCTCGCCCTGGAGGCGCAGTATGGCGCAACCAACTATAAGCCGATGGACGTGGTGCTGACGCGCGGCCAGGGCGTGCACGTCTGGGACGTGGACGGGCGGCGCTACCTCGACTGCCTGTCCGCCTACTCGGCCGTCAACCAGGGCCACTGCCACCCGCGCATTCTGGCGGCGATGATCGAGCAGGCCTCCCGCCTGACGCTGACCTCGCGCGCCTTTCACAACGACCAGCTCGGTCTGTTCTACGAGGAGGTGTGCGCGCTGACCCGAACCAGCGCGGTGCTGCCGATGAACTCCGGCGCCGAAGCGGTGGAGACCGCGCTGAAGGTGGCGCGCAAATGGGGCTACGAGGTGAAGGGCGTGGCCTTCGACCGCGCCGAGATCATCGTCTGCGGCGACAACTTCCACGGCCGCACCCTGGCTATCGTCGGCTTCTCGACCGACCCGGTCAGCCGTAGCGGCTTCGGCCCCTTCGCGCCGGGCTTCGTGGTGGTGCCTTACGGCGACGCGGCGGCGCTGCAGGCGGCCATCACCCCGTCTACCGTGGCGGTGCTGCTCGAGCCAATCCAGGGTGAAGCCGGCGTTATCATCCCGCCCGACGGATACCTGCGGGACGTCCGCCGCCTGTGCACGGAGAACCGCGTGGTGATGGTGCTCGACGAGATTCAGACCGGCCTGGGCCGCACCGGCCGCTTGCTGGCCGAGGAACACGAGGGCGTGGAGGCCGACCTTACGCTTGTGGGCAAGGCGCTGTCAGGCGGTTTCTACCCGGTCTCCGCCGTGCTCTCGAACCGCGAGGTAATGGCGGTGCTCAAACCCGGCGAGCACGGCAGCACTTTTGGCGGCAACCCGCTGGCCTGCGCGGTGGCGCGCATGGCGCTCCGCGTGCTGGTGGAGGAAGGCATGGTCGAGAACGCGGCAGAGATGGGCGCCCGCATGCTGGAAGGCCTGCGCGCGGTGGCGTCGCAAATCGTGCGCGACGTGCGCGGGCGCGGCTTGATGCTGGCGGTGGAACTACATCCTGACGCAGGCGGCGCGGCGCGTGTCTGCGAAGCACTTCAGAGATTAGGCGTGCTGTGCAAGGATACGCATCGGCACACGATTCGGCTTGCGCCGCCGTTGGTGATTACGGCGGCGCAGGTAGACGAGGTTGTTGAGAAAGTGAAGATGGCGGTTCGTTTTTGACAAGAGAACCAGAACACGTTTGTCTCCCTGGCGTGCCCTGCCGGAGAGTCCGCGACAGCCGAAGCAAACGTTATTTAGTTTTTTTCCAAGAAAGGACCGCTTGCCTCACGCGTTCAACCGAAACAGCAAACAGCTCCGGCCTGTCACGCCATAGACGTCGCCGATAGCGAACGGCTCCTCGCGTAGTTCATCGGGCGTGTTGGTGTCGAACAGCAGCTTCCAATGCTTGCCGTCGGTGCAGTCCGGCAGGGTGAAGCCCACCAGGTCATGATAGGCGTTCAGCACCATCAGCATCGTCGCGGCGCTGCCGCGACGGCGTATGCCGGTGGCTTGTGCGCGCCCGTCCATCAGCATGCCAAAGCAGCGCATGTTGCCGTCGTCCCAGTCGCCGCCGCCCATTTCCTGGCCGGAGGCGTTGATCCAGGTGACGTCTCGCACCTGCAGTTCCTCGTTGAACTCGCCGGTCATGAAGCGGCCGCGCCGCAGGATCGGGTACTCGTGCCGCAGCCGGGTTAGCTTGCGCACGAACGCCGTCATCGTGTTGCCTTTGTCGTGGATGTCCCAATCCACCCACGAGACGTCGTTGTCCTGGCAGTATGCGTTGTTGTTGCCATTCTGAGTGCGGGCGAATTCGTCGCCGGCGAGGATCATCGGCGTGCCCTGGCCAAGCAGCAGCGTCGCCATCATGTTGCGCATCTGGCGGTTGCGCAACTCGCAGATCGCCTCGTCGTCAGTCGGGCCTTCGGCACCGTGGTTCCAGCTGCGGTTGCTGTCGGTGCCGTCCTTGTTGTCTTCGCCGTTGGCGTCGTTGTGCTTTTCGTTGTAGCTGACCGCGTCGTTCAGCGTGAAGCCGTCATGGGCAGTCAGGAAGTTCACGCTGGCCCATGGCTTACGCCCGCGCCGGTCGAACATGTCGGCAGATGCGCATAGCCGCGGTGCGATCGCCTTTGGCGCCACGTCGCCCTTCCAGAAGTCGCGCACGGTGTCACGAAACTTGTCGTTCCACTCGGCCCAACCGGGCGGAAAGCCGCCCACCTGGTAGCCACCGGGGCCGCAATCCCACGGTTCGGCGATCATCTTCACGCCGCTCAGCACCGGGTCTTGGCTGCAGGCCTTGAGGAAGCCGCTCTGCTCGTCGAAGCCGTGCGGCTCACGCGCTAGGATGGTGCCGAGGTCGAAGCGGAACCCGTCCACCTGCATCTCGGTCGCCCAGTAGCGCAGGCTGTCGGTGACCATCTGGATCACCCGCGGGTGGCTGAGGTTGACTGTGTTCCCGGTGCCGGTGTCGTTGATGTAGAAACGTTTGTTGTCCGGCATCAAGCGGTAGTAGCTGGCGTTGTCGATACCCTTGAAGCTTAGCGTGGAGCCGCGCTCGTTGCCCTCGGCGGTGTGGTTGTAGACCACGTCTAGGATCACCTCAAGCCCCGCGTCGTGCAGGCGCGCCACCATCTCCTTGAACTCGGCGAACGCGAAAGCGGCGTCTCGCGCGTAGCGCGGATCCGGCGCGAAGAAGCCGATCGTGTTGTAGCCCCAAAAATTGGTCAGGCCCTTGTTGAGCAGGTAGTCGTCGTTGATGAAGGTGTGAATCGGCAGAAGCTCGACGGAAGTGACGCCCAGCGAGCGGATGTAATCCACCACCTCCTTGACGGCGAGCCCGGCGAACGTGCCGCGCTTGTCCTCCGGCACCAGCGGGTGCTTCTTGGTGAAGCCGCGCACGTGGGTTTCGTAGAAAATCGTGCGCTCCCACGGCACGAACGGCTTCTTCGCGCGGCCCCAGGTGAACGCCGGATCCACCACGCGGCATTTCGGCATGAACTGGGCACTGTCGCGTTCGTCGAAACTGAGGTCGTCGCCCTCGGCGCCGATCGTGTAGCCGAAGACGGCAGGGTTCCACGACAACTCGCCGACATGCGCGCGCGCGTAAGGGTCAAGCAGCAGCTTGTTGTGGTTGAAGCGGTGGCCCTCTTCCGGCGCGTAAGGGCCATGCACGCGATAGGCGTAGACGGTACCGGGACGCGCATCGTGCACGTAGCCGTGCCAAACCTCGTCGGTATACTCCGGCAGTTCGATACGCTCGAGCTCGGTCTCACCGGCATCGTCGAACAGGCACAACTCAACCTTGGTGGCGTGAGCGGAGAACAGCGCGAAGTTCACGCCCAGGCCGTCCCAGGTGGCGCCACGCGGGTTGGGCTGGCCTTCGGACAGGCGTGAATTGCGCTTAATTGCGGTCATGCAGGATCGGCTCCGGAGGAATGAAGCCGTAACAGGATGGGGAGCGGAGGGTTCCGAAGGTAAGGAAGCAGTTCTTTTCTGAAAGAAAGAACCCAAAAACCTTTGTCATCACTATCGCGGACCTTTCCGCACCGCGCACTTCAGGAACTAAGAGTTTTGCTTCTGTTTAAAAAGACGGCGCTTGCTTACTCCACCGCCTGAAAACGCGGCTTCCCCAGCACCGGCAGCAACGGCAACAGCACGCCGAGATCCCGCTCCACCACGCAGCACAGGTAACGCCGCGGCGTCTGCGGCACCGGCGCGTCCTCGGCTGCCGGCAGGCCGTCCTGGCCCAGCGGCAGCGCCGTCAACCCCAGGTCCGCGTAGACCTTCAGCAGGTCCGCGCCGGCTCGCCAGACCGCAGCGTCGCATCCCTCCTGCTGCGCCAGGTCGCGCAGGCGCCACACGGCGGAGACGCGGTCGCTCTCGGCACCCACCGGGTCGCCAAGGCCGAGCAGCACCCGGCCGATACGGCGGAACGGGATGCCGGAGCGGCCGAGCTCGCCCATCACCAACCCGTCTGCCTCGTGTGGCGGCAGCGCGCCGAAAGCCGCGTAGCGCAGCCGGCTCTCGGCGTTCCACGGCACCGCCCGCACGCGCCCAGGCCGGATCACGTTCCACAGGGCGGAGAGTGCGAGCAGCACGGCCAGCGCCACCGCGAGGCGGATGGGCGCCGGCGCGCGGTGCGACAGCACGATGGCCCACCAGCTGGTCTGTGCGAGGTTACGCACTTTTGGCTCGAAGCTGGCCAGCCACACCACGCTGAACAGCAGGCCGAGAAACGGTACGATAGTGCTGGTCCGCAACGGCCCGCTGAACAGCCGCGCCGATCGGTAGTAAGCGTCGCGAAACGGCGCGATGGAGAGTGCCGCAACAGTCAGGATCGCCGGCACGAAGGTCGGCTCGCCCTGCAGCGCGGTGACCCCGGCCCCGGCCAGCAGGAACGCGATGGTGGTGCCCCAGGCGAGCGTCACCCGCTGTGCCAGCCCAAGGGCCAGCACCATTAGCGTGGTGCCGATCAGCGACGGCACGTACTGCCCCGCGCTGGCCGCGAACGAGGCGTAGTCGGAATCGATCCAGGAGTAGTCCGGGTGGGTGTCCAGCACGCCGATGGACAGCAGCATGGCACCGCAGATGGCGACCCCGCCGATGCTGGCGGCCACCGCCAGGTCAGGCTCGCTCCAGCGCGCCTGGCCGGGCACCGCGGCGCCGGCGAGACGGCGGCGGCTGACCAACACCTCGTTGCCGGCGAACAGCGCGCCGGCGATGAACAGCGGCACCACGTAGTAGAACAGGCGGAACACCGCGATGGCACCCAGCACCATCGGCGCGCCGACGTGGCTGGATTTCAGCCCCAGCAGCATCGCGGTGTCGAAGACGCCCAAGCCGCCCGGCACGTTCGACGCCAGGCCCAGCGCGTAGGAACCGAGGTAGACGGCGAGGAAGCGGTGCCAGGTCAGGCCGGCGGCGTGCGGCAGCAACACGTAGAAAATGGACGCGGTGAGCGAGACGTCGGCGGTGGCCAGGGCCACCTGGCCCAGCGCCATGCGCCAGCCCGGCAGGTCCACCTCGCGGCCGCGGAAGCGGAGCACCGGGAACAGGCTGGCCAGCGTGATGTAGGTTGCCACCACCAGCCACATCGCCAGCCCGCACAGGAAGACCGCCCAGTGCGGCAGCAGCATCGACAGGCCGGGCACCGCGCTTGGCTCGGTGAACAGGATGAGGCCGCCCAGCGTCATGCCGCCCAGCCCGAAGGTAAGGCTGCTGAACGCCACCACCTTGCCGATCTGATACGGGCTCAACCCCCAATGCGCGTACAGCCGGTAGCGCACCGCCGCCCCGGAGACCGCCGCAAAACCCAGATTATGCGCCAGCGCATAGGCGCAGAACGAGGCAAAGGCGCAGCGGACGTAGCTGACGTGGTGGTCGGCATAGATGGTGGCAAGCTTGTCGTAGAAGGTCAGCAACCCGTACGACAGCACGCTCAGCGCGGCGGCTTCCCACAGCGACAGGCGCGGGATCTCCGCCAGCGCATGGCCCACGTCGCGCACGTTGAGGTGGCGGAACTCGCGCTGCACCACGTAGACGGCGCCGACCAGCAACAGCACACCGAGCAGCGCGGGCAGGTTGCGGGTCAGGCGCTTCAGCGTCGGCATCATGCTTGAGTGGTTCTGTGCTGCTTGGAGTGGGCTGAGGAGAGACAGGAGCTATACCGCACGGAGAGGACAACGCCCGCCATCAGGCGTCCGCCGGTGCGAGTGCGAGCCGTCTGTCGATCAGCGCCACCGTCTCGGACAGGCCGTAGAGCGCCACAAAGCCGCCGAAGCGCGGTCCCTCCTCCTGGCCGAGCAACACCTGGTAGAGGCACATGAACCAGGCCTTCAGGCTGGGGAACGGATGGCGTTTGCCGACCGCGTAGACCTCGTCCTGGATGGCTTCTGCCGTGCTGCCGGGCGGCATCGCGCGCAGCGTGTCGGCCAGGTCGGCCAGGCCGGCGCGCTCGGCCTCGTCAGGCACGCGGAAGCGCTTTTTCGGGCGGACGAAATCGGCGTAGTACAGCACCGCGTGGTCGACGAGACGCGCCAGGAACGGTTCGCTGGCCGGTGTCGCGTCCGGCCGGTAGCGGGCGATGAAGCCCCACAGCATGCCAGCGGTGTCCGCGTTGATGACGCTGGCCAGGTTCAGCAGCATGCCGAACGGGATGGGACTGCCGGCGTGGTCCGGGATCTCGCCCAGGTGCGCGTGCCAGGCGGGGTTGGCCAGCAGCTCGGCCGACGTGTCCGCGCTGGAGGCCTCCAGCTTGGCGCGTTCGACGTTGGCGACGTACTCGTCGACCGCGCGCGGGATCACGTCGAAGAACAGCTTCTTCGCCCGGTGCGGCTGGTTGTACATGAACTGGCTGAGGCTCTCGGGCGGGGCGTAGCGCAGCCACTCCTCCACAGAGAGGCCGTTTCCCTTGCTCTTGCTGATCTTCTGCCCGTGCTCGTCGAGGAACAGCTCGTAGGTGTAGCCGATCGGCGGCTTGGCGCCGAGCACGCGGCAGAGCCGGCCGGACAGTTTCGCCGAGTCGATGAGGTCCTTGCCGGACATTTCGTAGTCGATGCCGAGCGCGTACCAGCGCAACGCCCAGTCCGCCTTCCACTGGCACTTGGCCCCGCCGCCGAGCACGGACGTCTCGAAGCGTTCGCCGGCGGCGTCGGTCCACACCACGGTTGCGGCGTCCGCGTCCACCTGCTCGATGCGCACCTGCTCGACCACGCCGGTGCGCGGGTGGATCGGCAGGATCGGCGAGTAGGTGGAGCGCCGCTCCGGGCCGAGCGTGGGCAGCATGACGGCGAGGATCTCGTCGAACGCCTCGAGCACCCGGCGCAGGGCAGCGTCGAAGCGGCCGGCGACGTAGTATTCCGAGGAGGAGGCGAACTCGTACTCGAAGCCGAAACGGTCGAGGAAGCCACGCAGGCGCGCGTTGTTGTGGTGGCCGAAGCTCTCGTGGGTGCCGAACGGGTCGGGGATGCGGGTCAGCGGCTGGCCGAGATGGGCGCGCAGCATGTCGCGGTCCGGCACGTTGTCCGGCACCTTGCGCAGCCCGTCCATGTCGTCGGAAAAGGCCAGCAGGCGGGACGGCGCGCCGGTGAGCACGCTGTAGGCGTGGCGCACCCAGGAGGTGCGGGCGACCTCGCCGAAGGTGCCAATGTGCGGCAGGCCGGAGGGTCCGTAGCCGGTCTCGAACATGACCTCGCGTTTGCCCATCTCCTCGGCACGCAAGGCGAGCTTGTGGGCTTCCTCGAACGGCCAGGCTTTCGGGAGGGCGGCGGGGTCGATCATCCTCGGAAGTTACAGTGTTGGAACCGCACGCGCAAAACTCGGGCGAAGGAGGGCCTGCTTTTTCGACAAAAAGAAGCAAAAAGCTTTTGCGAGCGCTGTCGCGGAGTCTCCTCAGCCGCGCGCCAAGGAAGCAAAAGTTTTTTGTTCTTTTTTTCAAAAAAGAACTTCTTCCTTGCCTTCGCTGGCGCGACCACGCGCGTGCTCCTTAATGTATGCCGATGCTCCCCTCACCCGCCCTGGTCGCCGGCACCGGCCGCGCCGCGCTGCTGACGCCGGACGGCGAGCTGCTCAGCCTGCCCGCCGACGAGGTGGCCGCGGCACTGCGCACCCTGCCGCCGCCCGTGCTGGTGCACGCGCCGGCCACCTTCCGCCGCCTGAGCCTGCGCGGCGCCCGCGCGCTGGACCTGCTGGAGCTGTTCGCCTTCGTCCACCCTGCCCGCCCCGCGGCCCCCACCCCGCGCGGCCTGGCGCTGGCCATGCACATCGACCCGCCGCGCGACATGGAGGCCGCCGCCTCGCTGCTGCCGGACATCGCCGACGCGCTGCTCTCCCGCCTGCACGCCGGCCGCGCGTTGCCGGTGCACGCCCACGCCGCCGGCATCGCCGCGCGCATGGGCCGCGCCGGCTGGCTGTGGGCGCCCGCCGTGCTCGCAGCGCTTGAGGACCTGGGCGCCGGCACGGACGGCTTTCGCCCCTGGCGTCGCCTGCCGGAGTGGGAGGAGCAGGCGCCCGCCCCGCCGCCGGCGTCCCACGCGGTGGCGCCGGCCGAGGCGCGCACCAGGCTCGCACGCCTGCTCGGGCCGCATGCCGAGCAGCGCCCCGGGCAGGCCGATTACGCGGACGCGGCATCGGCCAGCTTCGCGCCGCGCGAGGTACGCGGCGACCCGCATGTGGTGCTGGCCGAAGCCGGCACCGGCACCGGCAAGACGCTGGGCTACATCGCACCCGCCAGCCTGTGGGCCGAGCGCAACGGCGCGCCGGTCTGGATCAGCACCTACACCAAGCTGCTGCAGCGCCAGGTGGACGCCGAGCTCGTCCGTCTGCACCCGGACGCCGCAGAGCGCCGCGCCCGCGTGGTGGTCCGCAAGGGGCGTGAGAACTACCTCTGCCTGCTGAACCTGGAGGACCAGGTGAGCCAGGCGCTGTCGTCGGGGACCGATGCGCGGCTGATCCCGCTCGGCCTGGTGGCGCGCTGGGTGCAGGCCACCGGCGACGGCGACCTTTTCGGCGGCGACCTGCCGGGCTGGTTCACCGAGCTGTTCGGCGGCGCCCTGCCGGCCGCCCTGGCCGACCGCCGCGGCGAGTGCATCCACGGCGCCTGCACGCACTACAAGAAATGCTTCATCGAGCACACCGTGCGCCGCGCCCGCACCGCGCAGCTGGTGGTGGCCAACCACGCGCTGGTGATGACGCAGGCCGCCTGGCAGGGGCTGGACGACGACACCGTGCCCTCGCGCTACGTGTTCGACGAGGGCCACCACGTCTTCGAGGCGGCCGACAGTGCGTTCGCCGCAGAGCTGTCCGGGGTGGAGGGCGCCGAGCTGCGCCGCTGGCTGCTGGGCGCCGAAGGCGGCCGATCGCGCGCGCGGGGCCTCAAGCGCCGGGTGGACGAGCTGGTCGTGGGCAACGCCGCGCTGGAGGCGCCGCTGGACGCTTTGCTGCACGCCGCCCGCGCGCTGCCTGGTCCGGGCTGGTCGATGCGCCTGGCCGACTCGGGGCCGGAGCTTGGCGGGCTCGAGGCCGGCACCGCCAACCCGTTCGAAGCGTTCCTCTCGGCCGCCCGGGCGCAGATCCTCGCCCGCCTGCCGGGCGACCAGGATGCCGGCGCCCGCACCAGCCTGGAATGCGACGTCTTCCCCGCCAACCCGGCTTGCGAGGCTGCTGCACCCACTCTGGAACGCGCCCTTGGCCGCCTGGCCGAGCCGGCGCGCACGCTGCTGACCCGGCTGGAGGAGAAGCTCGACGCCGAGGCGGACGAGCTGGACAGCGCCACCCGCAGCCGCATCGAGGCCGCCTGCCGGTCGCTGCGCCGGCGCGTGCTGGACCGGGTGAGCGCCTGGCGCGCCATGCTGGCGGCCCTCGGCGAGCCCCGCCCGGAGCCGGGCGAGCGGCCGGCGCACATCTACTTCCTGCGCCTGGACCGCCGCGAGGGGTTCGACCGCGACGTGGCGTTCTGCCGCCACCACCTCGACCCGACGCAGCCCTTTGCCATCACCCTGGTGGCGCCGGCGCACGGGCTGCTGATCACGTCGGCCACCCTGCGCGACGCCGGCGGACAGGACGCCGAGGCCGACTGGGAGGCGGCAGAGGCGCGGGTGGGCGCCTGCCACCTGCCCTCGCCGGCGATCCGCGCCGCGGTCGGCAGCCCGTTCGACTACGCGCGGCAGACACGCGCCTTCGTGGTCAACGACCTGGGCACAGACATCGCGACGTTGGCCAGCGCCTATCGCACGCTGTTCCTGGCCGCCGGCGGCGGCGGCTTAGGCCTGTTCACCGCCATCAGCCGGCTGCGCGCGGTGCACGCGCGCATCGCGCCGGAGCTGGAGGCGGCCGGCATCCCGCTGTTCGCCCAGCACGTGGACGCGATGGACAACACTACGCTGGTGGACGTGTTCCGCACCGAGGAGGAAAGCTGTCTGCTGGGCACCGACGCGATGCGCGACGGCGTGGACGTGCCCGGCCGCGCGCTGCGCCTGGTGGTGTTCGAGCGCGTACCGTGGCCCCGGCCGGACATCCTGCACCGGGAGCGGCGCATCCACCTCAGCGGCGGCGACCCGGCGGGCTACGACGACCGCATTGCGCGGCTGCGGCTGCGGCAGGCCTTCGGGCGGCTGATCCGCACGGCTACGGACCGCGGGGTGTTCGTGCTGCTGGATCGGCGGACGCCGTCGCGGTTGTTGTCGGCGATGCCGGCGGGGGTGGCGGTGCAGCGGGTCGGGTTGGCCGAGGCGGTGCGGCAGACGGGGGCGTTCCTGTCTGTGGGCGAGGTTGCGCGGTGAGGTAAGGAAGCAAGCAAGCGGTTCTTTTTTGAAAAAAATAACCAGAAAGCTTTTGTCTCTTGGGTGTGGGGCGGTCGACCCGTGCGTGCTAGCGGGGACGCCGTCGTGGACGGATGAAACGATACGCTCCACCACGGACTACTTGAGAGAGGCAGGAGTTTTTTGGGTCTTTCTTTAAAAAAAGAACTGCTTGCCCTGCTGTCTTTCCGTTCGCGACAACCGGGCTGCAAAGTACGACGTATAGGTCGTTCGGCCCGAGTGATCGGGCGCCTCCACGAAATTGTTGTTACGTTACCGCTCTGTTCGCGCTAAATAGGACCTGTCTCTTATGGGTCGCGCCGATGCCGCTAGGTTTTTGTAACGTCTGCAAGGCACGCCTTCGTCTCGGACGTGCCACGTGCCGCGGCTGCGGCACGAAGAAGAAACGGGCCAAGCTGATCCTGTCCTGCGTGATACTGGCGCAGCTCGTTACGATCGGGGTTTACGCGAAGTTCGGCGGCGGCAAGCCGTCAGGCCCGCAACTCGTCGTCGACCCGCGCGACCTGGCCACGCCGGCCGTGTTGCTGGAGAAGCGGCCGCCGGCCGGCTGGGTCTACTACGACACCCGCGACGAACTGATCGGCGACACCACGCACCATGCCCGCGTGCTGAGCCGCAGCGACCCCATGGCCGGCCTGCCCGGCGGCCAGGGCACGACGGGGGTGCTGGAACTACGCGCGAGTCCCGCCTACGGCCGCAGCGCGGTGGTCAGCCTGCCGCCGGAGGTGAGCGTGGACGTGGCGGGACCGTGCGAGCTGAGGGTGCAGTTCGACGAGGCGCCGGAAGCTAACTTCGGCGCCTCGGCGTCTGGCGCGGCTGGCCACCTGACACTGTCGGTTGCGGACGTGGACGGGTTCACCGGCCGCCTGGTGTCTGCGCAGACGATGTCGGTGAGCGCGCGGTTCCCGGGTCGGCCGCCGTTGGAGTTGAGCTTCATGGTGGGTGGGTTGAGTTGGAAGTAAGACAAGGCAAGCAGTTCTTTTTCGAAAACAAGGACTAGAAGAGTTTCGTCTCTTTGGTATGCGGTGCCGGAGACTCCACGACAGCGCTGAGAAACGCTTTTTGCTTCTTTTTCTCGAAAAGCAGCGCTTGCTTTCCTTCTCAGCCCACCAGCTTCAACACCTCCTGTCGCCCCTGCACGGCCGTGCCGATCTCCGCGAGGCAAGAGCCCAACTCGTGCACGCAGGCAGCCGTGCCTGGTGCGACGATCGTGCGCAGCTTGTGAGCCAGCGCCACCATCGACAAGTCGGCGCGTAGCAGCGCCTCCAGGGTCGCGCGCTCGTTTCGTAAGCGTTGCGTCATGCGGTCGGCCTCCGGAACCGGCAGCGCACGCACCCTGCCTTCCAGCGCACCGATGGCCCGGCTGGTGGCCTCGAGGAACTGCGCCTCTCGCAACATTTCTGGGTCCGGCAGAGGTTGCGCGCGGGAGGGCGGATGGATGTGCTCGCGCCGGAACGCAGCCTCGGCGGCCTCCACGCTGGCGCGGGCGGCGCTCAGCATCTCGCCGACGCGGGCACGCACCATCAGGTCGTCGGCGCGCAACTGGTTTTCCGCGCGGTAGAAATTGTAGCCCCAGCCGTGAAACAGGTTGAGCACGACCTGTTCGTCCGGGCCGGCCGCGTAGAACGCGCTCTTCGTCATCAGGGCTTGCTCAGGCCGCTGTCCAGGCTGGGGTAGGTGCCCACCTGCGCGCCGCCGACGTTGAAGGCGACACCCGCGGCGGCGTTCGGCGCGGACACCAGCCCCTTCTCCGCCATGCGAAGTGCGAGATAGTAGCGCACCGCCTCGATGGGCGAGAGGCCGATCGCCTGCAACGAGATCAGCTCGCGCATCCGTTCGTCCTTCGGCAGGATCAGGATCTTCAGGTCGTTGAGCAGGATGCCGAACACCTTGAGGAAATCCGTCAGGTGCTGCTTCACGCCCTCGCGGAGTTCGTTGATGTGCTCGTTGATGTTCTCGAGTTTGGTGACCTGGATCACCTGGTTGATCGCCTGTTCGATGGCCGGGCCTGCGTAGTCGGCGATCTCCTTGGTGTCGATCACGCGGCCGTTGAACGGCAGGTGGGTGATCAGGTCGAGGGCAGCCTCCTTGCTGTCCACGTGGATGTAGTAGTCCGCCACGTAGGCGACTTCGGCCATCTCGGCGCTGGTGGCGATGCCGGTGCTGCGCACCAGCAGCTTGCTGCGGTTGACGTAGATGACTTCGTAGACCCACGGGCTGGCGCCGCCGAAGAAACCCTGCACGACGGAGCCGACGATGGGCTTGTCGGGCGTGACAAGCGCGTACTGGCCGGTCTCATACACCTGAAGCACCGCGCCGCGGGATTTCAGGATGCAGAAATGGTTGGACTCCACCGTAAGCAGCGAACCGGACACGATGCTTTCGTCGACGATCTTGATCGCCACGTTGCGCGTGCCGAGCATGTCGGTGCCGTCGTTGTTGAGCGCTGTGATGACTTGCCGGGTCAGGGCCATGGTTTCCTCGCGAAAGCAAAGTGTTGCGCGTTCAATAAGCCTGCATGCGGGCGGGCTTTTGCAAAGGCAAGAAAGGCCTTCTTTTTTGAGAAAAAGAAGCGAAAACCTTTACCCTGTCGCTGACACAGGCACTTCCATCTATCAGCAAACACAAGACTTGGTGCAGGCGACAGAGCAGAATTTTTCGCTCCTCTTTTAAAAACGACTATTTGCTTGCCTGATCGACCTTGGACGGATTGGTGACATCGTAATTTGAACGTGGAACTCCGGCTTGCCTTGCGCGGGTGCATCGGCGGCAAAGCCAGCCAGGAAAACCATATGTCGTTACAGGATTACAAGCAAGTTTGACGGCCAGGAAACAAGGCGCGGAGAGCCTGATCCAGGTTGTATGTCAACGGACGACCTGCGGGCCCGCAGCATGTGACAGCCGAGCACACCCTCGGACGGATCACGCCGGCGTGACCGGCGATACTGGAGCTGGCTCGCCGCTCCGTGTTCGACAGATCGTGAGAATACACAGGCGCCTCTGCCAGTGGGCGCCAGGCGAACCATCTGGCGGTGATGGCAACACGACCCTGGATACCCAAGCGCGTGCTCGCCACGCCCTCCGCCCTGGTGATACCCGAAGGTGCGGCGATGGCGGAGCGCGCCCGTGCCGCCGGCGCCGAGCTGGTGCAGCTGAAATCCGACCGGCTCGCCGGCCTGCCGGACAGCTATCGCGACGCCAAGACCACCATGGCCATCGTCACCGCAAGTCCCAGCCGGCGCAGGCTGCAGCCGATCCCGCCGAGTGCCGACTGGCGTTTCGACCTGGCAGAAGGCTGCCCGGCGCATTGCAGCTACTGCTACCTCGCAGGTTCACTGGCCGGACCGCCGATCATCCGCGTCTACGCCAACCTGGGCGAGATCCTGGCCGAACTGCCGCCGGCGGTGGGCCACGGCCAGATCACGTCCGCGTCGGCCACGCGCTCGGCCGAGGGCACCACCTTCGAGTGCTCCTGTTACACCGACCCGCTGGCCATTGAGCACCTGACCGGCGCGCTGGCTACCTGCATCACCCGCTTCGGCGCGTGGGACGCGCCGGTGCAGTTGCGCTTCACCACGAAGTTCGCCGCCGTGGGGCCGCTGCTTGGGCTGGCGCATCATGGCCGCACGCGGGTGCGCTTCTCGGTGAACGCGACCGCCGCGGAGCGGCACGAGGGCGGCGCCCCGCGGATGCGCGAGCGGCTCGCGGCACTGCGCGCGATGGCGCAGGCCGGCTACCCGGTGGGGCTTACGGTAGCGCCGATCATGCGAGTGCCGGACTGGGCCGCCGCCTACGACCTGCTGTTCGCCAACGTGGCAGAAGCGCTCGACGGCGTGACCAGTGTGGACCTGACGGCCGAGCTGATCACGCATCGCTTCACGCCGAAGTCGAAGAACGTGCTTGCAGGGTGGTACCCGGGCAGCAGCCTCGAGATGGACGAGGCGGCGCGGACGCGGAAGACGACGAAATTCGGGTCAGTAAAGTGGGTGTTCCCGAAGGAGCAGATGACGGAGATGCGGGGCGCGCTGGAAGGATCGTTGCGACGGCATCTGCCGGGGGCGAGAGCGCTTTACTGGACGTAGAAGCGAAGCAAGCACTTCTTGTTTTAAGAAAAAAGCAAAAAACTTTGTCAGCGCTGTCGCAGACCAATTTGCCAGCGCGCGCGTGTAGGACAAACCAGTCGCTTCGGATTACGCCGTCTTGAAACCCCTGCTTTTTGGACAGCAGCACCACTTTTGTCTCTGCTGTCGCGGATTTTCTGCAGCAAGCGCCCAAGGAGACAAAGGTTTTTTGGTTCTTTTCTTCAAAATAGAACCGCTTGCTTGCTTTTGGACAGTCAACACTACAACCGTTTAGGCTACTTCTTCGGCCGCAGCCGATCCAGATAAAGATAGACGATCGGCGTGGTATAAAGCGTCAGCGCCTGGCTCACGAGAAGACCGCCCACGATGGAGATGCCGAGCGGCTGACGCAGTTCGCTGCCCTCGCCGAAACTGAAGCACAACGGCAACGCGCCGAGCAAAGCTGCCGTCGTCGTCATCATGATCGGGCGGAACCGCATGACGGCGGCGTTGAAGATTGCTTCGCGGCTGCCCATACCGTCGTGGCGCTCGGCTTCCAGCGCGAAGTCGATCATCAGGATGGCGTTTTTTTTGACGATGCCGATCAGCAGGATGACGCCGATCAGCGCGATGATGGTGAACTGTATGCCGAACAGCAGCAGTGCCAACACCGCGCCGGTGCCGGCCGACGGCAGCGTGGAGAGGATGGTGATCGGGTGGATGAAGCTTTCGTAGAGCACGCCGAGCACGATGTAGATCGCCGCGAGGGCAGCGAAGACCAGGATGCCTTCCGAAGCGAGTGACTGCTGGTAGACGAGCGCAGTGCCGGCGAAACCGCCGATCAGGTCGGCCGGCATTTGAATCGCGGCCACTGCGCGGGCAATTGCCGCCTGCGCGTCGCTGAGCGACTTGCTGGGCGGCAGGTTGAACGAGATGGTGGAAGCGACGAACTGGCTCTGGTGGTTGACTGCCAGCGGCGTGTTGGCAGGCGCGTAATGCGCGATGGCGGAGAGCGGGACCATTGCTTCGGCGCTGGTGGCGACGGCTGAGGCAGCCGACGCGCTGCCGTGGCCGGTGGTGGCGATGGCGGCCTGTGCCGCGTTGCGCACCGCGTTGTTGGAGGCCGTACTGGTGGAACTGGTGGTGGCAGCGGCCGAATTGGTCGCGTAGGCGAGCGAGACGACGTTGCTGGTGAGGGCAGTCTCGCTGTTGGCTTGCGAGGCTGCGTAAGATGACAGCGAGGGGCGGACGGGCGCGATCGACGCGGCGGACACCGTGGGGATTGATGTGGCGGCGCCGGCGGTGACCGAGCCGCCGGCGAGCGCCGAGGTTCCGGAGCCGCTGGCGGTGCCGCCCGACGTGCTGATCCAGACCTGTTGCAGGGTCGATGGGCGTTGCCAATATTGCGGCGCCACCTCCATCACCACGTGATACTGGTTGAGCGCGTTGTAGATGGTGGAGACCGAGCGCTGACCGAACGCGTCGTAGAGCGTGTTGTCGATCTGATACATCGTCAGGCCGAGGCGCGATGCGGTGTCGCGGTCCACCACCAGGTTGGTCTCCAGGCCCGCCTGCTGCTGGTCGGAGTTGACGTCGATGAAAGTGTGGTCCTTCTCCATCGCGGCGAGAAGCTTCGGTGCCCAGGCGTAGACTTCGGCGGTGTTGTCGCCGAGCAGCGTGTATTGGTACTCCGCGTTGCTGGAGCGGCCGCCGACGCGGATGTCCTGCACCGGCTGGATGAACAGGCGGGCGCCGCTGACGCGCGAGAGCTCGCGGCGCAGGCGGGCGAGCACCACTGGCATCGCCTCGCGCTGGCTCAGCGGCTTGAGCGACATGTAGAGGTTGCCGGTGTTGGTTTGCGAGGAAGCGCCGCCACTGCCGCTGCCGGTGAAGCCCACCACGTCCGAGATCGCACGGTCGTGCTGCACGATGGACATCATCTGGGTGATCTTCTGGCTCATCAGCTGGAAGGAGATCGCCTGATCGGCCTGCAACATGCCGACCATGCGGCCAGTGTCCTGTTCGGGGAAGAAGCCTTTCGGGATGATGCTGATGAGGTAGACGTTTGCGCCGATCGTGGCGACCAGGACGAGAACTACCAGCAGGCTGTGGTCCAACGCGCGCGCCAGGCTGCGGGCGTAACCGTTCTGCAGGCGCAGGAACAGGCCAGGGCGTTCAACCACGTTCGCGCGCTTGCTGCTCGGACGCAGGAACAACGCGCACATCATCGGCGTGGTGGTCAGCGAGATCACCATGGAGATGACGATGGCGAGCGAGAGGGTGACGGCAAACTCGCGGAACAGGCGGCCGACGATGCCGCCCATCAGCAGGATCGGCAGGAACACCGCGATCAGCGACAGCGTGATGGAGATGACGGTGAAGCCCACGTCGCGCGCGCCAACTAGGGCCGCCTGCACGCGCGGCATGCCGTCCTCGATGTGGCGGGAGATGTTCTCCAGCACCACGATGGCGTCGTCCACCACGAAGCCGGTGGCGATGGTCAGCGCCATCAGCGAGAGGTTGTCCAGGCTGTAGCCGAATAGGTACATGACGCCGAAGGTGCCGATGATGGAGATCGGCACGGCGATCGCCGGTATCAGCGTGGCGCGGCCGTTGCGCAGGAACAGGTAGACGACGCCGATCACGAGCAGGATGGCGATGATCAGCGTGCGCTGCGTGTCGTTCAGCGAGGCGCGGATAGTGGTGGAGCGGTCGATGGCCAACGTAATGTCCATGTCGCGCGGCAGGGCGGCCTGCAGGCGCGGGATGGCGGCCCGCACTCCGTCGATGGTGGTGATGATGTTGGCACCGGGCTGGCGGAAGATGATGACCAGCACTGCGGGTTTGCCGTTGGCCAGGCCAAGGTTGCGCAAATCCTGGACGGAATCCTGCACGTCGGCCACGTCGCGCAGCCGCACCGAGTCGCCGTTGCGGTAGGCCACGACGAGCGGCTTATAGTCCACGGCGTGGGTGGATTCGTCGTTGGTGTAGATCTGCCAGCGATGCGCGCCGAGGTCGATCTCTCCCTTCGGCGCGTTGGCGTTGGCGCTGCTGAGTGCGGAGCGGATGTCCTCCAGGCCAATGCCGTAATGGAACAGCGCGAGCGGGTCTAGCTCGACGCGCACTGCAGGGAGTGCGGCGCCGCTGATGATCACCTGGCCCACCCCGCCGATCTGGCTGAGCTGCTGCTGCAGCACGGTGCTGGCAGAGTCGTACATCTGGCCGCGGGTAAGCGTTTTGGAGGTGAGTGCCAGGATCAGCACAGGTGCGTCGGCCGGGTTTACCTTGCGGTAGGTGGGCTGGCTGAGAAGGTTGGTGGGCAGGTCGGCCTGCGCCGCGTTGATGGCGGCCTGCACGTCGCGCGCGGCGCCGTTGATGTCGCGGTCCAGGCCGAACTGCAGGGTGATGCGCGCCTGGCTTGTCTGGCTTTGCGAGGTGAGTTCGGTGACGTCGGCAATCTGGCCGAGGTGGCGTTCGAGCGGTGCGGCGAGGCTGGTGGCCACGATATCAGGGCTCGCGCCAGGGAGCTGGGCGGAGACGCTGATCGTGGGGAAGTCCACTTGGGGCAGCGGCGAGACGGGGAGCGCGCGGTAGCCGAGCAGGCCACCGAGCGCAATGGCGATCGTCAGCAGCGTGGTGGCGATGGGGCGGGAGATGAAGGGAGCGGAGATGTTCATGCGCGGAGAGCGAGCATCGTTTGCGCGATGGCGGCAGGAAGGAAGGAAGGCCTTCTTTTTCGAGAAAAAGAAGCAAAAAGCTTTTGTGAGCGCTGTCGCGGGCGGCTGACAGGCGAGGATTCATGCGGGGGAGACGTCGTTCTCTGAACGGTCTCAGAACATGGGTGATCGCCATGAGTTCGGCTTAGGATGCTGAACCCCGCGTGGAGGTTTGCAGGTGTCAGACTGGAGACAGTTGTCGGCTTCGTCTTTGCAAGTCCGCTCTTCTCAACACGCGCAAGAAATTCACAACCACGAGCACAAAGGACACCAAGAGGCTTCCTGGATTTTGCAAAGCTGTGGGGTCGGGGAACGCCGAAACCGCTCTTCCTGGTGCTCTTGGTGGTAACTCTTGCTTGCGCGCTGTTCCCACCAGGACAAGGTGCCTCAACCCGGCTCACCGACGAGAGCAAAAGTTTTTTGGTTCCTTTTTTCAAAAAAGAACCGCTTGCTTCCGTCATTCCGCGGGCGCCTCGCCGGTCTGCCGGTTTGGCCGTGTGCCTGAGATGCGCTCGGCCAGCCGGTCGATAGCCAGGTAGATCACCGGCGTGGTGAACAGCGTCAGCAACTGGCTCACCAGCAGGCCGCCGACGATGGCAATGCCGAGCGGCCGGCGCAGTTCCGAACCGGTGCCGGTGCCGAGCATCAGCGGCAGCGCGCCCAGCAGCGCCGCCATGGTGGTCATCAGGATCGGCCGGAAGCGCAGCAGGCAGGCTTCGTGAATGGAGTCGAGGGGTGACTTTCCTTCAACACGCTCACGCTCGAGCGCGAAGTCGATCATCATGATCGCGTTTTTCTTCACGATGCCGATCAGCAGGATGATGCCGATGATGCCGATGATGTCGAGGTCGGCGCCGGCGATCCGCAGCGCCAGCAGCGCGCCCACGCCGGCCGACGGCAGCGTGGAGAGGATGGTGATCGGGTGGGCAAAACTCTCGTAGAGCACGCCGAGCACGATGTAGACGGCGACCACGGCGGCCAGGATCAGCGTCAGCTCGTTGCCGAGTGATTTCTGGAACGCGGACAGGACGCCTTGATAGGAGGAGGTGAAGCTTTCCGGCAGGCCGATCGCCGCCTCGGCGCGCTCGATCTCGCTCACCGCGCTGTCCAGCGACGTGCCTTGCGCGAGGTTGAAGGAGATCGCCGCAGAGGGGAACTGCGCCAAGTGTTCGATCTGCAGCGGGCCGCTCGTCTCGGAGAGCTGCACCAGAGCAGCTAGCGGGACCTGGCCGGTGGTGGCGGTGGAGGACGGCAGGTAGATGGTGCGCAGCGCGTCGTTCAGGCTGTGTACGTCGCTCATGTCCGCGTTCATGATGACGCGGTACTGGTTGGACTGAGTGTACAGCGTCGAGACGATGCGTTGGCCAAAGGCGTCGTAGAGCGCGTTGTCGATGCTCGACGGCGTGATGCCGAAGCGCGCGGCGGTCGGCCGGTCGATGATCATCTGTAGTTGGCGGCCGTTGGTGGACAGGTCCGTGCTGACGTCGCGGAACATCGGCATCGACTGCATCTGCTGGACCAGGCGCGGCACCCACTGGTTGAGCGGTGACGCGTCGGGGTTTTCCAGGAAGAAGTTGTACTGCGCGCGGCCGACGGTGCTGTCGATCGTGAGATCTTGCACCGGCTGCATCGTCATCGTGATGTGGGGCACATTGGCGATCTCGTCCTGCAGGCGGAGGATCACCGCGGTGATGGCGTCGCTGCGCTGGCCGCGCGGTTTCAGCGAGATCAGCATGCGGCCGCTATTCAGCGTGGTGTTGGTGCCGTCCACGCCGATGAAGGAGGAGAGGTTGGCGACGTCGTGGTCGGACAGAATCGCGTCAACCAGTTGCTGCTGCTGCGTGGCCATTGCGCCGAAGGAGACGTCCTGCGCCGCCTGGGTGATGCCCTGGATGACGCCGGTGTCTTCGACAGGAAAGAAGCCTTTCGGGATCTCGGTGTATTGGAACACGGTCAGGCCGAGAGTGACGAAGAACACGATCAGCGTGAGCGCCTGGTGGTCCAGCACCCAGATCAGCCCGCGGTCGTATTGCCGGATGACCCACTCGAAGCCGCGCTCTGCGGCGCGATCGAAGCGGCTGCGGTCCTCCTCGGTGTGGTGACGCATGATCAGCGCGCACATCATCGGCACCAGGGTGAGCGAGACGATGGCGGAGAGCACGATGGTGACGGCGAGCGTGATGGCGAATTCGTGGAACAGGCGGCCCACAACGTCGCCCATGAACAGCAGGGGGATCAGCACGGCGATAAGCGAGACGGTGAGGGAGATGATGGTGAAGCCGATCTCGCCCGAGCCGCGCAGGGCGGCTTCGAGCGGCGCCTCACCGGCCTCGATGTAGCGGGCGATGTTCTCGATCATGACGATGGCGTCGTCCACCACGAAACCCGTGGCGATGGTCAGCGACATCAGCGAGAGGTTGTCCAGCGAGAAGCCGAACGCGTACATGCCGGCCAGCGTACCGACCAGCGAGAGCGGCACCGAGAGGCTGGGGATCAGCGTCGCCGGCAAAGTGCGCAGGAAGACGAAGATCACCAGCACAACGAGGACCACGGACAAGCCGAGCTCGAACTCCACGTCCGACACCGAGGCGCGGATGGTTGTCGTCTGGTCCGACAGCACCGCCACGTCGAGCGCGGCGGGCAGCGACTGCTCCAGTTTCGGCAGCAGCTTCTTCAGCGCGGCCACCACGGCGATCACGTTCGAGCCTGGCTGGCGCTGGATGTTGAGGATGATCGCCGGCGTGCGGCCGGCCCAGGCGGCCAGCTCGGCGTTCTCCGTGCCCTGCACCACGGTGGCCACGTTCTGTAGGCGCACCGCGTCACCATTCTTATAGGCGATGATTAGGTGCTTGTACTCGTCCGCGCTCTGCAGCTGGTCGTTGTTGTTGATCGTGGTGTTCTGCGCCGGGCCATCGAAGTTGCCCTTCGGCGTGTCGGTGTTCTGGTTGCCGATGTCGGTGCGGATGTCGTCGATCGCCAGGCCGTAGGCGGCGAGCGCGCGCGGGTTGATCTGCACGCGCACGGCGGGACGCTGGCCGCCTGTGATGGAGACTAGGCCCACGCCGTTCACCTGGCTCAGCTTCTGCGCCATGCGGATGTCGGCTACGTCTTCGACCTGCGGCAGCGGCAGCGTTTTCGACGTGATGGCCAGTGTGAGCACCGGTGTGTCGGCCGGGTTCACCTTGGCGTAGACGGGTGGTGCCGGCAGGTCGGACGGCAGCAGGCTGGTGGCAGCGTTGATCGCCGCCTGCACTTCCTGCTCGGCCACGTCCAGCGAGAGGTCGAGGTCGAACTGCAAGGTGATGACGGAGGCGCCGCCGGAGCTGATCGAGCTCATCTGGCTGAGGCCTGGCATTTCGCCGAACTGGCGTTCCAGCGGCGCGGTCACCGCGGTTGTCATCACGTCCGGACTGGCGCCGGGGTAGAAAGTGCTGACCTGGATGGTGGGGTAATCGACTTCCGGCAGGGCGGAAACCGGCAGGAAGTTGTAGGACACGATGCCGATCAGCAACAACGCAGCCATCAGCAGCGTGGTGCCGACGGGGCGCAAGATGAAGATGCGTGATGGCCCCATAGCCTAAGGCAAGGCCTTCTTTTCTGAAGAAGAGAAGCAAACAACTCTTGTCTTCGCTGTCGCGCGCTTACCGGCGAGCGCGCGACAGCGAAGCAAAAGTTTTTTGGTTCTTTTTTTCAAAAAAGAACTGCTTTCTTACTTCGTCTTCGGTGTGGGCGTCGCATTGCCCGGCTGCTCGCCCGGCGGTGCGCCCGGGCCACCATTCACGTTGGCCGCCGGGTCCGCCTTGTCCGACGTGACCTTCACCTTGGCGCCGTCACGCAGGCGGTCCGCCCCGTCCACCACCACCTGGTCGCCAGGCTTGAGGCCGGAGAGCACCTGTACCTGGTCTTCGTCGGTGACGCCGGTCTTGATCACCTGCACACCCACGGTGTTGTCCGGTTTGACGAGGTAGACGAACGCGCCGGGCGCCCCGTGCTGCACCGCGGCCACCGGCACCACCGTAGTGTTCGGCAAGGTCTGTAGCAGCAGCCGCGCGTTGACGAACTGGTTGGGGAACAAGCTGTAGTCGGCGTTGGTGAACGTGGCGCGCAACTTCACCGTGCCGGTGGTGGTGTCCACCTCGTTGTCCACCGTCTCGAGCGTGCCGCTGGCGAGCTGGGTGGCGTTGGTGCGGTCCCACGCGGTGACCTGCAAGGTTTTTCCGGCCCGCAGCGCCTGCCAGACTCCCTGAACGTCGTCTTCCGGCAGCACGAAGATCACCGAGATCGGCTGCAACTGGGTGACCACCACCAGACCAGTCGAACTGCTGGTCTGCACGTAGTTGCCGGCGTCCACCAGCCGCAGCCCGACGCGTCCGGTCACCGGTGAGGTGATGTGGCAGTAGGTGAGGTTCAGCTTGTCGGTGTCGATGGTGCCCTGGTCCTGCAGGACGGTGCCCTGGTCCTGCTTGACCAGGAACTGCTGGTCCACCGCTTGCTGGCGGGAGATGCTGTCCTGCCGGTTAAGCAACAGGTAGCGTTGCAGGTCGGACTGCGCCTGGGCCAGCAGCATACTGTCATGCGCGTAGGTGCCCTGGGCCTGTTCGAGGGCCACCTGGTAGGGGCGCGGGTCGATCTGCGCCAGGAAGTCGCCCTTGTGGACGATCTGGCCTTCCTTGTAGCCGACCGAGAGCAGTTGGCCGCTGATCTGCGTTTGCACGGTGATGGTGGCCAGCGGCGTGACAGTGCCCAGGCCGGACAGGACCACGTGGACGTCCGCGGTGCCGACCTTTGCCGCCCCGATGCGCTGCGCCTGGGTGCCTGCCCCGGCGTGCTTCGCGCCGTTGCCGCCGGACGGGCCAAAGAACCGCCAGGCGAGCAAGCCGAGCAGGATCAGGCCGAGAACGTATAGGATAGGACGCCAGCCTCTCCGCCTGCGCACAGTCGTCGGTTCGATCGGCCGCGTTCTAGCCGGAGCAACCTGCTCGTCGATGGCTCACCTCGGGATGCGTGTTGCCGGTCAGCGTCGGCCGGGCAGGTTATACAACAGTATGTCTTAAAGAGTCGCTGTGGCCGGTGGCCAAGCGCGCCGGCCGGACCGCGACGACCGGACCTTGCCTGCTAGGGTGGGAAGCCGCCCGGCCCAGCTACCCCGAACGGCAACACGGCCTGAGCTGGGGCGTGCAGGCGGACCGTACTGACGCCGATGTAGGCCTCCACGTTGTCGGTCGGATGCAAATGCAGGCCGGCGCTGTAGGAGTCATACGTCACCGCGGCGTTCTTACCGCCAGCCACGTTACCCGGAACGCCCCACTGGCCGGTGGACGCGGCCAGGTCGAGATCCGCCTTGCCGGGCACGATCGGGATGCTGACGCCACCCTCGAACTCATGTCCGTTATGGGTGGCCACCCCAGCGGAGACGTAGCCGTGCGTGTTGCGGACAATGTCCTGGAAGCTGTAGGCCTGCGACGGGGCAGTATTGGTCAGCGCCACGGTGCCCGGCGGACCGTTCTGCGCCGGCGCAACGTTGAGGTCGTAGAGGCCCCCGCTCGGCGCCAGGGACGGGTAGACGTTGAGGTCGTAGTGCTGGTTCGCGGGCGTCTGCGCCGACGCGGCGCCGGAGACGACAGCAGCAAAACAGAGTAACGCGCGCACCAACGGGGCGAACCTCTCGGACAACAACCTGACTGAAACGATGTATTCCACAACAGGCGGTGTTGCGCCAGACGGGAGGATGGCTCGCCGCCTGGCGTTCTTTCTTTAAAAAAGAACCAAAAGACTTTTGTCCGCAAGGCGTGCCCGGTTGAACAACCCAGGCCTGCGGGCAGAGCTTCTGGTCCTGCTTTACAAAGCGAGAGCGTTCGTTACACGCCGGCAGTCTGGCCGGTGCCGCTCAGCGCCATGAATTTCTGCGTCGTTGGCACGATTGCGTCCCCGATGAATTTTGCCATCGACTGCTCCTCGGCGAGCGACTGCTTGAGCGACGGGATCGCCGCCGTGTCGCCTACCTGCTCGGCCATCGCGATCAGGCTGATATACGAGGCGATCTCCTGGTGTTCGAAGGCGTAGTTCGCAAAGGTGTTCTTCAGGATTTCGTCTGACGCCGGCGCGTGCAGGGCAGCCGCCACGTTGCCCATGACCGACGAGACCGCGTTCTTCGCAGCCGACGGCGAGGTTCCGTGCCGTTCGAGGATGGCCTCGAGTCGGCGCGCCTGTTCCTTGGATTCCTGGCAGTGCTGCGAGAGGCGTGCCTTCATCTCAGGATAGTTTTCGAGCCGCTCGGTTTGCCGCTCGGTCAGCTCAATCGCAGACTGCTCAAGTGCGTGCAGGTTGCGCAAGCCCGTGTGGTAGATTTCGTGAACCTTGTTTCCGCCAGCATCGCCGTCCATGAAGCGTCTCCTCGAGCACGTCAGTGTGCCTTCGGAAGCAACGCAACGGTGCCGACGCGATGCGCGACGTCACGTGGGTTTGAGCATGAAGTGCTCTGCGGAGTGGTGAGACCAGGCAGAAAGGCCGGCTTTTTTGGCAAAAGCAGCAAAGAACTTTTAGTCCGGCTGTCGCGGAAGTTTCTGCAAAGCGTGCCCGAGGGAACCAGACTTTTCGGTTCTTTTTTTAAAAAAGAACCGCTTGCCTTGCCTATCTCTCAGCGCCGGTCAGACTTCCCAAATAGAAGCGCACCAAGCCCGTCATAGACTGCGGTAGCGGCAGGATTAAGCTGCGCCTCCAGCAACAGGCTGGTGTTTCGCGTGAACGGGTGCAGAGAACTGCGTTCGGCGCCGTCTTCGCGAGCCTCGTAGAGGTTGTCGCGCCGAGCCGGCTCGCCCGGATTGCCCGATACCTGTGTGGCACGTCCCGCTTTGGAGAACATCCAGTCCATCAGCCGCGGGGCCACGGTGTTGGCGACCGCCAGCGACAGTCCGCCGGCGCCGCCGATGACGATGTCACGCGTGCCGTGCTCACACCCGTGCAGGATGGCACGTGCTACAAGGCGCGGATGGTAGGCCGGGGGTGGGTTGCGCGTGCCTGGCGTGTCCATCAGGTTGCGGGCATGTTCCATGAAGGCGGTGTCGATGGCAGCGGGTTTGACCAGAGTGAGGGTGACCGGGTCGCCAGCCGCCTCCAGTTCACGCCTGAACGCCTCGGTGAAGCCCTTGACTGCAAACTTCGCCGCGCAGTAGGCGCCCTGGTAGGGAATGGCGAACTCGCCGAGCACGCTGCCGACGTTGACGATGGCGCCGCCTTTCGCCTTGAGGTGCGCGGCCGCCGCGAGCGACCCGTGCACGACGCCCCAATACACGACGTCGAACAGGCGGCGCTGGTCCTGCAGGCTGACGTCCTGCAGCGTGCCGTAGATAAAAGCGCCGGCATCGTTGACCCACGAGTCGAAACCGCCAAACACTTCGACCGCCCTGGAGGCGGCCACTGTCACCTGTTCGGGGTCGGCGACATCGGCGACCGCGTAGGCGGCGTGTCCGCCCGTGCTGTTGATGTCTGCGACGATCTCCGCAAGCGCCGTCGCGTTGCGCGCGATGAGAAGCAGACGTGCGCCGCGTTCCGCGGCGAGCCGTGCGGTTGCCAGGCCGATGCCAGACGTAGCGCCGATGAGAACAATGGTCTGCTCGCCGACCGGTTTGAGGCGTGGGAGGGGCATGCATGTCGCTCCTAGTGCGCTAGCTAGCCGTGCCGCTTGCGAGCCCGAAGTTCAGCGCGACAAGTAGTCAACCAGCGTCATGCCGAACATGATGGCGACCCAGAAGAATCCAACCGCGGAGAACAGCCTGATGAGTGGCGGTTCGCGAACAACCTCCATCGAGACAAGGAGAACAGTCAGCACCATGCAAAGGGTGGCTACGGCCTCGACGATGTAGGCGCCGCGGAACGGCAGAGTCGATCCGAGGACGACGTTGACGCCGAGCAGGAGCATGAGAACCACGAAGGAGATCGCTGGAAGCCGCATGTGCTTGACCAGGGCTTGGCGTTCGCTTCTCGTCATGACGACTTCACCGGTTCAACACGTAGAGCACTGGAAAGACGATGATCCAGATCAGGTCGATGAAGTGCCAGTAGAGCCCGTAGATCTCGATGCGGTTCTGGTGGTGCTCGAGGAAGTGCGGCTTGCTCGCTTGCCACGTGAGCCATAGCAGGATGGACACGCCGGTGAGCAGGTGCAGTCCATGCAGCCCTGTGGTGACGTAGTAGACGTCGACGAACAAGCGAGTCGAATTATCCTTGTCGAGCAGGTAAGGCCGATCCAGAAACGGCATCATGTATTCATTGTAGTCTTGATAGTACTCGAAGCCCTTCAGCAACAGGAAGGTGGTGCCCAGGGCGGCGGTGGCCAACATGCAGCCGAGCATCAGGCGGCGGAACCCCAGGCGGGAGGTCATGATGGCGCCGGACATGGTGAAGCTCGAACATATCAGCACCGCGGTGTTGGTGGCGCCGATCCAGAACTTCAGGTGCGTGGTGGCAGCGGTGACCGCTGCGGGATACTGTATGCGAAGTATGAGCGCGCAGAGAAAGAGGCCCGCGAACAGCAACAACTCCGTCACCAGCCACGCCCACATTCCCAGCGTCGCAGCCTCGCGCTGCTGATCCTTGCTGCTGAACTGCTCGGCAAGTTCGAGACCTACCGGCTCGGCGATAGCCAGGCTCGCTTCAGCCAACTTCGCGCGCCTTGATCGCGTAATCGTATGGCTCGTAGTCGACGACCGGCGTGCGCAGAAAATTGTGCGGCGGTGGCGGCGACGAGGTCGTCCACTCCAGTCCTTTAGCCTGCCAAGGGTTTGCAGGAGCACGCTTGCCGAACCAGAGCGACCAGATCAGGTACACCATCGGAAACAGGTAACCCACCGCCAAGATCGTAGAACCAGCACTCGAAAGGATGTTCAGCAGTTGAAATTCCGGCGGATACTCGTGGTAGCGGCGCGGCATCCCAAGATAGCCCAGGATAAATTGCGGGAAGAAGGTGACGTTGAAACCGATGAAGATGAGGAAGGCACCGACGCGCCCCCAAGCTTCTGGATACATGCGGCCGGTAAATTTCGGCCACCAGTAGTGCAACCCACCAAGGAAGGCGAGCATGGTGCCGCCGACCATGATGTAGTGGAAATGTGCGACCACGAAATATGTGTCGTGTAGATGTGCGTCTACTGCCAGCGTCGCGAGGAACAGCCCGGTCAGGCCTCCAAGCACGAACAAGCCGATGTAGCCCATCGCGTAGAGCATCGGCGTGTCGAGCCTTATCGCGCCTTTATGAATCGTCGCCGTCCAATTGTAGACTTTTACCGCAGAGGGGACTGCGACGGCAAAGCTCAGAAACGAAAAGACCGTGCTGGCCAACTGGCTTTGCCCGTTGACGAACATGTGGTGACCCCACACCAGGAACGTGATCGAGGCAAGGCCGATGCTGGCATAGGCCACAAACCTGTAGCCGAAGACGCGTTTTTGCGAAAACGCCGCGACGAGTTCGGTGATTACGCCCATGCCGGGCAACACCATGATATATACCGCAGGGTGTGAGTAAAACCAGAATAGATGCTCGAACAGCACCGGGTCACCGCCGAGGCGCGGGTCGAAGACGCCGATGTGGAACGCGCGCTCCATCACGAGAAGGATGAGCGCCATCGTTATCACCGGCGTCCCAAGCAGGAAAATCAGGCTGACGGCATAGTGTGTCCAGACGAAGATTGGCATGCGGAACCAAGTCATTCCCGGGCAGCGCATCTTGTGAATGGTGACGACGAAGTTCAGCCCAGTGAGGATGGACGAGAAACCCACCACGATGACGCCCAGCAACGCTGGGATGACGTAGGTGTTGGAGTAGGTGGTGCTGAACGGCGCGTAGAACGTCCATCCGGTATCCACGCCGCCCACGATCAACACGACGATCGTGAATAGCGAGCCGGTCATGAAGATATACCAGCTGAGTAGGTTGAGCTTGGGGAATGCCAGGTCCTTTGCACCTATCATCAGTGGAATAAGAAAGTTACCGAAGGTCGCCGGGATCGACGGGATCAGGAAAAACCAGATCATGATCACGCCGTGCATGGTGAACAGCTTGTTGTAGGTGTCGTTAGTGAAGATCTGTCCGTTCGGCACGACGAGGCTCAACCGGATCAGGCCTGCTGCGACCGCGCCAAGCACGAAAAACCCGGTGATGGAGGCGAGGTAGAGAAGTGCGATGCGCTTGTGATCTGTGGTGAAGAACCAGCTGCGTAGAGTGTGCTCGGCGTGCAGGTAGTCCGCCGGGCGATCGATGGTGATCCGCGGCGTTCCCGGATCACGCAGAACGGCGTCTGACGGGCTCATGGATGGCTCTCCTGCATCGTCTTCACGTAGGCGATCAACTGGATCATCTCGTCTTCCGGGATCACGCCGTTGAAACTCGGCATCACCTGCTTGTAGCCGGCGACCAGATTGTGGTCCGGGTTGAGTATCTTGTCGCGCACGTAGTTGTCGTCGGCGATCAGCGTGCTGCCGGAAGCAAGCGGCACCGGCCTGCCGTATAACCCTTCGAGAGACGGCGCACGCACGGTGGCGGCAGCGCCATGACAACCCGTGCAACCGTAACTGGCGAACAACCGTTTGCCGCCGGCGGCGAGCGAAATGCTTGACCCGGCCGAGTTCAGCCAATGCTCGTAATCGCCCGGCGTCATCACGTAGATCTGGCCATCCATGACCGAATGATCGGTCCCGCAATACTCGGAGCAGTACATGCGGTATGCGCCCGGCCGGTCCGCCTGAAACCAGACTTGCGTGTAGCGGCCCGGCAAGGTCTCCATCTGCACACGAAACGCGGGAAGATAGAGCGAGTGGATGACATCCTGGCTGATCATATTGATGACTATCGGCTGGCCGGTCGGAACGTGCAGGTCGTTGATTTCAGCCTGCCCGCCTGGGTGCTCGAACTTCCACATCCATTGCCGGCCCACTCCCTGTATCGTCATCGCATTGCCCGGCGGGTGCTTGCCAACGTCGAAGATCTGCGCGCCCCATACAAAGAAGCCCAACGTTAGGAAGAACGGGATCAGCATCCACGACATTTCGATCTTGACGTTGCGGTCGGACGTATGGCCGCGCTCGACAGTGCGGCCAGCACGATAGACCAGTGCGAAATAGGTTATTGCAACGAAGATCGGCACTGTCAGCAGCAACGTGACCGCAGTAAAGGCGGAGATCAGGTAGTCGACATGTGTCGCGGTATGCGAGGCGGCCGCCGGCCATAGCAGCAGCGGGTAATCCGTATGGTTGCCGGGACCGGTCAAGGCTTATGCTCCGGTGCTGCATGAGCATCCAGCGACTGGCCGGTGACGAGCGCCATCGCCCGGTCGATCGGGATACGGGCTGTGCTTGCGTCTAACCTGGCATAGCCATGCAACTTTGCGGTTTCACGCGCCTTCAACGCACCAAGCTCGCCGACAGGGTCGGCCTGGAGATGCGGCAAAGGCGGCGCGGACTGCAGACGCTGCAGCGAGGTCAACCCGGTCTCCAGTTTCGCATCCTGATGATGCCAGTTGCTGACAAGGAGAATCATGAGCGTTACTGCAGTCATTGCGGACGCCGCAAAGATCGCCATCGTCCAGCCAAGCTGACGTGCATCGGCATCACCTTCTTCGAACTCGCTCGCCAGCGACCCGGCGCTGACCGGGCCTTGGGGCGTGCCACGCCCGATGTCGGGCCCGAAGGGGTCGAGTGCCTTCCGCTGTGGCCGCCGGCGACCCAGCACGCGTGCACCAACCAAGCCGGTGAGTGCGCCGACAACGAACGACAGCGCGCCGCTCGAGCGCTTGACAGGAGTCACGTGCGCACCAGCGACGGCTTCCAGGCCCATGCGATGACCGCAGCGAGTATGATAGACACCAACCAGGCACCAGCCTCAGAAGCAGAGGGCGAGAAGCTTCCTCGCACGGATGGAATGACGAGCCACGCCATTTCCACGAGGTGCGCGACCAACAGTGACAAGGCGCAACCAGCCAGAACCACGCGCAGCGATCCCATGCGCGCCACGCCGAGCAACACGAACGACCCGACGACGGCTGCAACCGCGAACCAGACAGCCGACCGGGCGAGTAGGCCGTCGCGATGAAGGTAGTAGGTAATCTCGCTCGGTTTGTCGGCTGACCAGATAATGAGGTAGTGCACCAGGTGTAAAACTGCCCAGACACCTGACGCAGTCAGCAGGAGAGCCACAGCTCCGGGCGGCGGGCTTACGCTACAGACCAGCACAGCAACGGATAGCGCCAGAGCGCACTGAGCGGCAATCAGCAAGAGACCGAACGCAGCCGAGTTCAGACCGGGCGAGAGCGACATCACCCAGTCGATCGCAGCAAGAGTCCCTACGACTGCATGCAGCACGAGCCCAGCGACGCAAAGGCCGACACGCGGGGCATTACGGTGTGGACGAAGAGCCATCAATGCGATTGCGGTCCAGATCGCCAGGTATCCTACCCCACGCAACGCGAACCAGGGTTGACTGAACCACCATCCGGCAAAGCCGGGCGGCTGGTGCGCTGCCCACGGGTAGACACTGTGCAATCCGATCAACACCGGCAAGCCGATGAGTGCAGCCACCGGCATCAGCACGAGTTGCCAGCGCAGGTAACCGCTTTGCCCCGCACCTCCGAACCCGGCCATTTCCATTCCCAGGACGATTGGCAACGCACCAGCCGGCAACGCGAGAAAGGCCAGCCAAGCGGCCACGTAGGCGGGCATGATGACGTCGCCCAAGATCAGCACCGCCGACCAGGCAACCAGCACGCATGATCCTGTCACGATACTGGCGCGTCTCACGGCGCAGAACCTTCCGCCAGATGAACCCTGTCCTGCTCAGGCAAGTCTGCGAGCGAGGCGCTTTGGCTCATTTGCAAAGCGCGAATGTAGGCGGCAATCGCCCAGCGGTCCGCAGGCGGCACCCGCGCCGCGTAGCTATACATCGCACCATGACCATTGGTGATCGCGTCGTAGACGACATGCGCTTGGGCGTGAAGCAGGCGCGCGCTGGTGAAGCTGGGTGGATGCGGGAAACCTCGCTGCACGATCATACCCTCGCCGTCACCGCTTTCAGCGTGACATGGGGTGCAGAAAATCTCGTAACGGGCCTGACCGCGCGCCAGCAACGCAGCATCGATCACCTTGGGCTGTGGTGCCGGAGCATCCGGAAGCTCCTGGGCCAGCGTACCGGGAACCGGGCGCCGTACGCTGCCGCCGTTCGCAAGAAGCCGGTCCTGGTCCCACTGGCGCACCACGTTCTGGGTATACATATCCTCCTTCTTGCATGCCGAAACTGCCAAGATCAGCAGCAGCAAAGCTAGGCGCATCATCGCGGCACCCTGCTTACCGTCAGCGCCGAATCGGGCAGTGAGCGGAAAGCTTCCTCGGCCATGTCGGCGTCGAAACTCTCCCCGTGTCCATGAGCGACGACGAAGAAGCGGTCCTCTGTCGCTCGCCGGAAACCGGGAATGTTGAAGGCGGGGTGGTTGAGGCGCGGTAGCCGATTGAGTACGCACATCGCCGCAACGGCCGCCATGCCGGCACACAGGCAGCCGAAACTTGCCGTTGGAACCAGAAAGGCCGGCCAGCTGAAAAGCGGCCGGCCACCGATGTTGAAGACGTAGTCCGACACGGTGGCGTAGGTGCACATGCCAAACATGGCAGCCGCACCCGCGAGCCCACCGGCAAGCGCGAACCCGGTCAGGCCATGCAGCGGCAAGCCAAGCGCCTGGCTGACAGCGCGGCTCGGCAACGGACCGTAGGCATCCACGCGCCAGTCTGCCTGTCTGCGTAGAGCAGAAATCGCCCTTTCGATCTGGCCGGCATCCTCGAACTCACCTGCCACACCCCAAATCGGAGCACCGTGCTCGGGGTACAACACGGCGCCGAGATGGTTTGCACCAGTGCGCAACGCCAGGCTACGCGCCCCTAACATCGAGACGACAGGCAGCACGCGGAGAAATATGAGCAGCAGGAAGAGAAACAACCCCGCTGAACCGGCAAACGTCGCCCACTCAAAGAAGGTGATGCGGGTAGCTTGCGCGGCCGAAGGCAGAAAATCGTGCTGCAGCGTGGCGACAATCAGCGTGTAGTGATCTCCCCAGATGCCTGCGGCAGCCATCCCGCCAATCCAGGCAAGCACGCCTGGCCGGCCGCGCAGAGCAGGGATCAGCAGCAGCAACGGCGGCAGCAACCCTGCAGTGACCAGCATCCAGAAGCTCCAGGCCACTGGGCCGGTGGCGCGCCTTGCGAGGTTCGCCATCTCATACCTGTCATTCCCAAGCAGGGTCACGAAGTCTCCGGTAACCTCGCAATAGCTGTTCGCCAACCCGAGCGCCAAAAGCATCCAAGCAAGCACGCGCAGGTGACGTTCAGTAATCAAGGCAGCCAATCCAAACGCATCGCGCAGGACGACGGTGAGGACAGACAGCAAGCCGACACCGGCGAACAGCGCACCCACAAGGTAGGTCACTGGCAGCAACGTGTCGTGCCAGCCTGGCTCGACCGTGCCTGCAAACATCACCGAGGCGCCGATCTGCAGTGTCACGACGACGAGGACGCCGAGCAGCGCCAACGTCCGGTAAGCGCGGGTCCAGCGATGCCAGTGCACGGCCGAACCGCGCCAGCCGAGTGCGGCGATGCCGTACAGCTGAGCGCGCAACAGGCCCCTCCCCTCGCCGTCTGCAAGCACGCGTCCCCAAGCGCGGTCGCGCAGCGTGGCAAGGTCGGGAATGAGGCCGACGAACCAAAAGCCCGCAGCCAATCCAAGGAAACTCAGTATGTCGATCGCGTCCCAGTAAAGTGGACTGCGAAATTGCGGCCACAGCGCGTAGGTGTTCGGGTAAGGCAGGTTCCAGTAGAAGAACCAGGGCCGGCCGAGATGGATGATCGGGTACACCGCGGCGGCCGCGGCGGCCAGCAACGCCATCGTCTCACTGATACGGTTCAGCGCCCCGCGCCACTCGACGCCCAACAGCAGGAACATGCCGCTGACCAACAGGCCGCCGCAGGCGATGCCGATCCACCAGTCGTAGCTGACGATGTCGAGCGCCCAGGTGACCGGAATGTTATTGCCCCAGACTGCAACACCGTCGAGGAACAGGAAGCCGAGCGAGACCGCGAGAAGGCCCACCAGCGCCAGAGAGACGGCAAGGGCCAGCCACCAGCGGCCCCAGCCGTCTTGTCCCAGCGGAATGCCGGCCAGGGTGCGGCCGATACTCTCGTAAGTCTGGCCTGCATCGATGAAGGGCGAGACTGTCTGCGTGGCGCCAGGCGGCATGGTCAGCCCTCTCCTTGGCTTTGCGGCGCGAGCGTGGCGAGGTATGTGGTCCGCGGCCTGGTGTTGAGCTCGCCAAGCAGCGCGTAACGCCGAGGATCACGCCGCGACCTGGATACCTCGCTGTCGGGCAAAGCAAGGTCGCCGAACACGATGGCTTGCGTCGGGCACGCGCCCTGGCAGGCGGTCTGCACGACGCCGTCCGCAATCGGCATGTTCGTGCGGTCGGAGACGGCGCGTGCCTCGGCGATGCGCTGCACGCAGTAGGTGCACTTCTCCATGACGCCGCGTGCGCGCACGGTCACGTCCGGGTTGCGCTGTTCGACGATGGAGGGCGCGGCGCCGGCGGAGTAGTCGGCGTAGTTGAACCGGCGAACCTTGTACGGGCAGTAGCCGGAACAGGCGCGTGTGCCGATGCAACGGTTGTAGACCATCAGGTTAAGGCCCTCGTGGTCGTGCAAAGTTGCCTCGACCGGACAGCCGACTTCGCACGGCGCCTGTTCGCAATGCATGCACGGCACCGGCATGAAGCTGGTCGCCAGAGGTGCGAGATCGCTTGCAACTGATGCGGGTTCGCGGTCCTGAACGGGATAGGCGTCTACCCGCAGCCAATGCATCTCACGACCGTTCAGCACTTCCTCGCGGCCGACGATGGCGATGTTGTTCTCGGACTGGCAGGCGGTGACACAGGCGTTGCAGCCAATGCAGGAATCCAGGTCGATCACCATTCCCCAGGCACGCCCGTCGGAACGGTGTCCCTCGTACAGCGTGGGCGGTTCGCCGTCGCCATCGCCGACCGGCAGGGCGCCGACGCGCTGGACGCGCACGATCTCCGCGCCGTTCATCCGCGCGTGGTCGGCCGTGCTGGCCACCACACGCGTCTCGGCGGTTCGGTGCAACGTGGCGCCGCCAACCAGCCATGGATCGGAGGCGGAGCGCAGCACAAAGGCGTCAAACCCCAGTCCGGCTGAGAGCTGCCCGACTGCGCGCTTGCCATAGCCGAGCGAGAGTGCGACCACGCCGTCCGACTGCCCCTGCTGCACCCAGACAGGACCGCTCACGCTGCGGCCGCCTACAGCGACGGTGACCACGTCGCCCTGTGCCAGACCGGCGTGTTTTGCCAGACCAGGGCTCACCTGCACGGTATTTTCCCAAACCACCTTGCTCAACGGCTTGGGCAGTTCCTGCAACCAGCCGTTGTCGGACCAGGTGCCGTCCCACACCGTCTGGTCAGGCCGGAAAGCGATCTGCAAACCAGGCGGGCGTGCCTGCATCGTCACCGGACCCCCGGAGGCCTGCACCGTCCGCAGCGGCGCGACAGCACCCTCGAACATGCCGGTCAGCAACGCCTGACGCCAGCGTTGTTCGGCGGCGTCACCAGCCGACGCACCCACCCAGTGCGCGCGCAACAAGTCGAGGCCGCCGCGCGGTTCGGCGTCGGACAGCAGCGACAACACTTCCGCAGCGCTGCGTCCGCCATACAGCGGAGCGATGGTCGGTTGCACGATACCGGCCGAGCCGTCCAGCGCGCGCGCGTCGCCCCAGGCCTCCAGCGGGTGCGACATCGGCAAGTGCCAGTCGGCATACACCGCCGTCTCGTCCACGTACAGGTTCGCGTGTATCTTCAGCGCAACGCGGCCAAGCGCGCCGGCAAAGTCCAGCTCGCCAGGTGCGTCGTACACTGGATCTACACCGAGCATCAGCAGCGTGCCCACCTCGCCGTGCCGCATCGCGTCGGCCAACACCGCGATGCTCTCGCCGCGCATCTGCAACGGGTCGGTGTGCAGCACCGTCTTGCCGGTGTTGCCGAGCATCGCGTTGAGGCGCTGGGCAGCCTCCTGGACTCCAACGCTGGCATGCAAACCTGCCTGAATTACACTGGCACCCTTCGCAGCGCTCAAGGCCCGGAAGGCTGCGTCGCGCCAGCTCGCTGCGGCTTCCGGCAGGTCCGGACCGCTGCCGCCTTGCAGGCGCGCCAGCAATCCCAGCGCCAGTGCTTCGACCAAATCAGGGTCTGCGGACACGCCGTGGTCCGCTTTTGCACTGGTCAGGCCAGGCACCGAGGACGCCGCGAACATTTCCAGCAAGCCACCCGAGGCGGCCGATGCACGCCTTGCCTGCACCCACGACCGCGCGGCGCCCACCTGCTGCGGCCCGGCGTCGAGCAGGTCGCCGTCCAGTGCGACGATCGCGCGTGCGTCCCGAAAATCCCAATGCGTCTCGAGCGGGTGGCCGAACGCGCGTGCGCTGGCCTGGTAGGCAGCCTCGCGCGTGCAGGGCACGTGGGTGAACACGCGCATCTTCGGCCAAGCCGACTGCATGGCGGCGATTTGCGCGATCAGCGACGGCGAGGTGACAGGCCCCAGCAGCACTGCGAAACCGGCGCCGCCGCTCGCGCGCAACTGCGCCAGCGGGGCCAGCATGGCGGCGCGAAACGCGGAGAGGTCGCTGTCGCGGGTCTGGAACTGCACAGATTGCGAGCGGAACGGATCGTACAGGCCCAACACGCTGGCCTGTCCGAACACGTCGGTGCCGCCGCGGCTCCAAGGGTGTTTCGGGTTGCCCTCGATCTTCAGCGGCCTGCCCTCGCGCGTCGTCACCATCACGCCGTTGGCAAAACCGTCGAGCAGGGTGGAGGACGCGTAGGTCAGCACGCTCGTCGGCGACTCGCCCTCGGTCTGCGTCACCGGCGGGACGATCTCGTCATGCGGGTCGTCGTCGTCGCAGCCGGCCAACCCCGCCAGCGCCAGAGACGCTGCCATCAGCCGCATGAATTGGCGCCGGTCGGGCGTGTGCAGCAGGTTCGCCGCGGCTGCGAAGCGCTCGCGGATCATCGCGTGAGCAGCCTCGCCGTCCGCCGGCAGACGCCAGCGTCCGTCACGGTGCAGTCCCAAACCCTGCCCGTCCGGATGCCCTAGCGGTGGCATATCGAACAATCGGTCAGCTGCGCCGCGTTGCGGATGTGATATTGCGCGACCAGCTCAGGACCTTTCGTTGCCTGGTCGGCCGGCGGCGACCAGTCCATGTTCCACACCTGGTCCGGCGTGCGCACGTTGGCCTGCGGGTTGCGATGGCAGGATATGCAGAAATCCATGTGGAACGCCTTGGCGCGCAAGGTCAGCTGCATCGACGTTATGGCACCGTGGCAGGAGCTGCAGCCGATGCCCTTGGTCACGTGTACAGAGTGGTTGAAGTACACGTAACTCGGAATGTGGTTTACCCGCGTCCAGTGCAGCGGCTCGTCTTTGGCCAGGCTGTCGCGCACCGGTGCGAGCATCGGCGCGCCGGTCCAGATCTGCGAGTGACAGGTCATGCAGGTGTGGGTCGGCGGCATACCTGCGTTGGCCTGCTGTTCGACGCTGGTGTGACAATAGCGGCAATCGATGCCGAGTTCGCCGCTATGGTGCTTATGACTGAACGGTACGGGCTGCTCGGGTGCCACGCCGACACCGTAGACGTAGTCCGAACGCGCGACTGCACCAACGACGACCAACATCAGGATGGCGCCGACGGAGGCGACCAACAACGCGAGACGAAGAAGCGCGTCGGCGCCCGGTGCAAAAAGTTGACGCATCGTGGTCCGACTGCAGTGACAGACGCGATGTAGCCTGGATCGGCCCTCGCGCCGCAACCCTGCGGCGCTCCTGCGGTCAACTAGACGTGAGTGCCTGCACGGGCCGAGCCGAAATTCCGGCGCCAACGGCACGCAACATCAGTGCGGCGGGCAACAGCGGCGTCAACGCGGACGCCACGACGAGTAGCTTTACGCCGAGCACTGCCATCAGGGCGGGCGGATTGAACATCGTCGCCAGCCAGACAGCGGCGGCGAGCCAGACCGGCGGGCGAGGCCAGTCGCGCGACAACACGGTCACCAACGCTGCCGCCGCCAGCAGAACGTGGTCGTAATCGCCGACATGCGGTGCGCCCACAACCATCGCGCACAGCAGCACGACCAGCCTGCGGTGCGGCGCCAATGGCCGCGCAAAGGCGAGCCAGACGCAGGCGGCGGACGCCAGGAAAGCCGCAACCTGAAAACCGCCGGCCATACCCTCTCCGGCGCCGAGCAGGCGCAGGCAGGTGTGCACGCTCTGGTCGTACACCCTGACCACGTCGATCAGCCTGCCAAGGTTCGGGTTCTGCCCGGTGGCCAACCTGATCCAGTCCACCCAGGCGCCCCACCCCACCAGCGCCGCGCTGGCCAATACCAGCCCGACCCCGCCGGCGAGTCCGCCCGCCATCGCCCGCCAATGCCGCCCCGCCAGCAGCACCACCGGGATCATCGGCACGAATTGCGGCTTCATGCACAGCACGCTGAACGCCAGCCCGGCCAGAAACGGCCGCCGCTCCAGCAACGCGGCACCCGCCAGCACGCAGGCAGCCACCAGAAAGCTCAGTTGCCCAGAGCCCAGCGTGTAGGCGGTCGCCGGGCAGGCGAGCACGCCGGCCACCAGCACCGCGCGCTGCGCCAGCGTGTCGGCCCAGTACAGCAGGGCGGCAACCATAAAGGCGGCGGTCACCGCCAGGAACGCCACCAGCGACGTCATGTAAGGTAGCCAGCAGAACGCCGCAGCCAGCATCAGCGTCACCGGCGGGTAGACGAAGGGATGCAGCACGGTGACCGGCTGGGCGAACCACGCCGTGTGGGTGCGATTCATTTCATCAGTGAACGCGCGCGGGTCGGACAGCATGGCGAGGTCGTGCGCGAATAAGCGCGCGGCCGCAGTGTGGAACACCACCCAGTCCTGGCCTGGCACGGTGTGAAACACCGCCCAGAACGCAAACCAGCCGAACGGTCCAAATCCCAGGCACAACAGCGCCGGCCCGCGCAACCTGGCCCAGTCCGGGCTCATGCCGGCGCGCGCAGACGCAGCCGGCGGGACATGTCGGACTGCAGCACCGCGCGCGGGTCCACCGCGTCCAGCACGTCGCGAAACGCCCGCCAGCCGGGATACATCTCGCGAAACGCGCCGGCATCCAGCAGCGCGTCCTTCGCGAGGTAGACGCGGCCGCCATATCGCAGGGTGATGCCGACCAGCTCGGCGTAGAGCGCCTCGATGCCCGGCCCGGCGGGAAAGTCCAGCGCGAGGGTGTAGCCGGGGGACGGAAACGAGAGGTGCCCGCCCGCCGCGCGGCCCTGGCCCAGACGCTTCAGCACTGCGAGGAACGAGGCGCGGCGCGTGGCGGCGATTCGCTTGAGCAGCGCGCGTAACGCCTGCTCGCCCTGCGCGAACGGCACCACGCACTGGAATTGGTGGAAGCCGCGCCGCCCGTAGATGCGGTTCCAGTCCGACAGCGCGTCCAGCGGCCAGAAGAACCGGCTGTAATGCGCGTCCCCCACCCGACCCGCCGCCGGCACGCGGCGGTAATACAGCGCGTTGAAGGCGCGCACGCTCAGCGGCCCCAGCACAAAGCCCGGCATGTCCACCGGCACGCGCATGCCGCCGGACGAGGCACGGCCGCTGCGCCCGCCGCACGGCTCGGCGGTCTCCAATATGCCGCGGCCAAGGCCGGCGCCGCCGGCGACGGCGTCGATCCAGCCCACCGCGTAGGTGGCGTCCTTCGCCGCGTCCATCGTCTCGATAAACGCGGCCAGGTCGGGCAGACGGCGCGCGCGCACCACCACGCCAGGGCCCGGCACCCGCTTCATCCGGAACGCAATGCGGGTGATCACGCCGGTCAGGCCCAGCCCGCCGCAGGTCGCCTCGAACAGCGGCGTCTCCAGGCCGGGGCCGATGGTGCGCAGCGTGCCGTCGGGCGTCAGCAGGTCCAGCTCGCTCACGTGCTGCGCGAAGCTGCCGGCCGCCTCATGGTTCTTGCCGTGCACGTCGTTGGCCACCGCACCGCCGATGGTGGCGTAGCCGGTGCCGGGCACCACCGGCACCAGCCAGCCCTGCGGCAGGTAGGCGCCCATCAGCTGGCGAAAGGTGACGCCGGGCTGCACGCTGATCAGGCCGCTCGCCTGGTCGAAAGCGAGCACGCCGTCCAGGCCGGCGCTGAGCAGGGCGACGCCCTCTGCGTTCAGCGCGCAGTCGCCGTAGGCGCGGCCGGCGGCGTGCACGATCAGACCTCGGGCGCGCGGCTGGGCGGCGAAGATGCCGGACAGGTCGGCAACGGTCTCGGCTTGCCAGGTGACGCTGGGGGAGCGTGACACGCGGCCCCAGCCGGTGAGCATCTGCAGGGAAGACCGCATCAGGAAGAAAGCGCCTTCTTTTTCGAGAAAAAGAAGCAAAAAGCTTTTGGCACGGCTGTCGCGGACTCACCCGCACGGCACAACTCGGGAGCAAAAGTTTTTTGGTTCTTTTCAAAAAAGAACTGCTTGCTTCCTGTCACGTGGCCACCACGATCGCCACCAAACTTGCGAGCCCCGCACAGAGACTCACCCGATCGCGCAGTGCGAACACCACCGGGTCGTCGTTCATCATCCCACGGTTGCTCAGCATCAGCACGCGGCTGACCCAGAACAGCAGGATCGGGCACAGCGCCCACAGCGCGCTCGGGTGGCGGTAGAGCGGCGTCACCTCGCTGCTGTTCACGTAAAGCGCCAGCACCAGCACCGCCATGTATCCCGACGACGTCGCCATGCTGCGCAACATGTCAAGGTCCTCCCTGGCATAGCCTCGTCCCGCAGGCCCGGGCTCGCCGGAGCCGGCGCGCACGAACAGGGTGAGCTCGGTCAGGCGTTTGACCACCGCCAGGCAGAAGAACAGGAACAGCGAGAACGCCAGCAACCAAGGTGAGATAGGGATCTTGGCCGCCGCCGCCCCTGCGAAAATGCGCAGCGTGTAGAGGCCCGCCAGTGTCACCACGTCCCAAACCGCGCGCCGCTTCAGCACGAAGGAGTAGGCGAGCGTGGTGGCGTAATACAGCGCCAGCATCTCCAGAAAACCGCTTGGCAGCAGCGCGGTGCAGACCAGGGTCAGGGCGAGCAGTCCGGCCATCAACCCGGGTGCCGCGGCCGGGCTCAGCGCACCGCTGGCAAACGGCCGCCGGCGCTTGGTGGCGTGCAGCCGGTCGTGCGGCAGGTCGAGCAGATCGTTCAGCAGGTAGACGCTGGACGCGCACAGGCCAAAGGCCACGAACGACAGACAGGCTCGCGCCAGCGCGCCGTCCGCACGGTGGGCGGCCAGCACGGGGACGAACACCAGCAGGTTTTTCGCCCATTGGTGCAGGCGCAGCGCGCGCGACAGCAGGCGCAGGCGGGCCAGCCCGGACAGCCGGACACCAAGCGTGTGCACGTCGGCGCACACGCTGCGGGCAGCGCCCAGCACCGCGGCCGAGGGTGAGACGACGTAGGCGCGCCGCGCGCGGGCCCAGACCGGCGTGTCGGCGGCCGAGTCGCCGGCATAGTCGAAGCCGCCCTCGCCGAAACGCGCGGCCAGCGCGTCGGCCTTGGCGGCGCCCTTCAGGTTGGTCTCGCCGTTGCTGGAAAGTACGCTGTCGAACCCGCCCAGGTGCTCGGCCACCGCGCCGGCCACCAGCGAGTCCGCCGCCGTGGCCAGGTGCACGCAGCGGCCTTCTGCCCGCGCCTGCATCGCGAGGTCGGCCACGGCCGGGTTGTAGGCGAGGCTCGCCGGATCCAGCCGTGCCGCCTCTGCCAGCCGGTGCTTGAAAGCAGCGCGTTGGAATAGGGCGAATGGCAACGCGCGGAGGAAGGCCCACGGCCGTACGGCGAGCGTGCGCAGGGCGCATTCGATGAGGGTGTCGCCGGCCACGATCGTGCCGTCCAGGTCGAGCACGAGTGGGATCACGGATCCGTGTGTAAAGCAGTTCTTTTTAGAAAAAAAGAACCAAAAATCTTTTGCTTCCGCTGTCGCTCGCTCGCCGGAAAAAACCGCGACAGCCGAGACGAAAGCTTTTTGCTTCTTTTTCTCGAAAAGAACGCCTTCCTTACGTTGTCACATCGTCCAGCAACGGCCCATGCCCGATCCGAGCCACAGGCGACGGTGCCCCCATCGGCGGCATCGACCAGGTCACCCGCCCTGCCGTGTGACACACCGGGCAAGCCGGATGCCATACCCCCAGGTTGGTCCCACAAGCCTCGCACCGCCAAGTCGGGTCGGGCGCCGCCATTGCCGCGCTGCGCAAATGGTCGCGCTGTGCGTCCTGGTCGCTCTCCGCCTCTGCGATGTCGGCCAGCAGCAAGTGGACGCGCCGCTGGTCCAGGCCACCCGCGCGGGCCAGCTCGACGTGCCGCGCGGCCTCGGCGTTCAGCCCCGCCGCCAACGACAGACGCGCCAGCAGCAGGTGGCTTTCCGCGTGGTCCGGCGCGCCACGCACCAAATCGGTGCCGGTCTTCAGTTGCGCGTTGCGGTCGGGCGCCGGCGCCAGTGCGAACTCGGCGAGGTCGGGGTTCGGGTTGGCGGTCCAGCTGCGGCGCAGCACGTCCAGCGCGGCCTTCTCGCGGCCGCCCTCACGCAGACGGCGGGCGTAGGCGATGGCGGCCGGCGGCAGGGCCGGGTCGCGCTTCCAAGCGGCCTTGGCCAGCTTGTGCGCCTGTGACGGATCGGTCTCCACCTCCGCGGCCGCGGCGCCGTAGCCGGCTTTCGGCCCGTCCTCCTTGGTGAGTTGCAGCGCCTCGGACCAGGCGCCGGTGCGCAGGGCGAGCTGGGTGCGCTCGCCGCGTATCCAGGCGGCGCCGGGGTGGGCGGCTTCGGCCTCGCGCGCCAGCATCATCGCGCGCGGGTAGTCGGCCTGGTCGATGGCCATGCGCAGCAGTCCGCGCAGGCCGAGGAACGACGCATCCTTGCGCTCGGCCAGTTTGAGAAAGGCGGCCTCTGCCTCCTCGTCGTTGCCGGCGATGGACCCGGCATAGGCGGAGAGCAGCAGCGTTTGCGGCGTCTCGCCGAGCAGGCGGGTGGCGCGGGCGGCTTCGCGCCGGGCATCGGCCGGGTCGCGGGCGGCCAGCGCGATCAGCGTGCCGGTCACCGCCGCGTCGCCACGGCGGCGGCGGGCCCGCTCGCCGCCGCGGCGGAACGCGCCGGGCAGGCCGAACAGCGTCGCCAGCAGGCGGAACAGCACGTACAGAACGACGACCAGCAGGATCAACGCCAGCACCGCTACGCTGAGCGGCGCCTGGATGGTGGTGCCCCCGGCCTGCACGGCGACGTTGCCGACGAGGTGCTGCACCCACCACGCTGCGCCGACGAAGGCAGCGGCCAGCAGCAGGATCAGGATGATGGTGCGCATCAGCCGTGCGCCGCCAGCACAGCCAGCGCCGCCCGCGCGTCCAGCAGCGCCTGCGCCTGGCCCACCCAGTCGCGCACCGCGTCGGCGGCGGGTCCCTGCAGCTTGGACAGGTCGGTGACCGCCGACTTCAGGTCGTCGGCCGAGACATCCTGCTGCGCGCGCGCGAGAACGCCAGCAGCGGGATCACCCACCAGCACACGGTCGCCCTGGCGCACGACTACGCTTTGCTGCAGGCGGGCCAAGGTGCGGTCCAGCAAGGAACGCTGCGGCGACGTTGCGGGCTGGCTCGCCGCGCGCGCCCTGTCGGCGACCTCCGGGAAAGCGGCACGCAGCGCCCCCTCGGTCGGCGGGGCGGTGGTCGCGAAGCGGGACAAAGCTGGCGGCGCCCCAGGCAGCTTGCCCAAGGGCTGGCCGGCCTGAAGCGCTGCAGCGGCAGCCTCGATCTTGATGGCGCGCGTGGCGTCCTGAGCAACACCCGCCGTCTGGCCTACACCAGCCTCCAGCTTGACCACTCTCGCCTGCAACGCGTCGATCGCCTGGGTATCGGATTGCTGAGCTTTGGCCTGGGCCGCCTCTGCGGACTGCACGGAGCTGTCCTGGGATTGGACCTGCCCGGTCGTCTGTTCCAGCTTGTCCAGCCGTGTGCCCAGCACGGCCAGCGCCGCCTCTGCCTGCTGCGAACGGGTCTGCTGCGCCTGGGCGGCCGCTTCCTGCGACTGCACCTGCCCTGTTGTCTGTTCCAACTTGTCCAACCGGGCGCCGAGCGCTGCCAAAGCCGCCTCAGCCTGCTGGGCGCCGGCCTGCTGCGTCTGGGCCTTCTCCGTCTGCGCCGCCGCCGCCTGCGACTGCTCCTGCCCGGACGTCTGTTCCAACTTGTCCAGCCTTGTGCCCAAGGCGGCGAGCGCGGCTTGTGTCTGCTGCGCGCCGGCCTGCTGCGCCTGGGCGTCGGCCCCCTGAGTCTGGGCGCCCGCCTGCTCCAGCTTGGTGAGGCGCTGGTCGATCTGGTCCAGCGCGGCCTTTTCCTGCGTCTGGTCGGGTGCCGACCCTGGAGCAGAGGTAGACGGGCCGGTGCCAGGAACCTTGGTCTGGTCGTTGGCCTGCTGCTGCGCCTCCAGGCCTGGCACCTGCTGGGCAGTGCGGTCGGGCGGGGGCGCGCCGCCGGACGCCGGCGCGGTGGCCTGCTGGCCCGCCACCTCCAGCGCCTTGGCGGCCTGGGCGGCGATCTGGTCCTGCTTGCCGGACAGCGCGTCGATTCGGCCGGACAAATCGTCCAGCTTCTTGGCCTGTTCGGCGACTGCGTCCTGCGAGGCCGCGGCCGGTTGCGGCGCGGCAGCCTGGGCCGGCGGCTGGGACGAGGCCTGCTTCTCCAGCGTCTCCACCCTGGCGGAAAGCGACAGTATCTGCTGGCCGAGCTCCGCGCGGACGGAGTCAGCCCCCGCCGAGCCGGTTGTCTGCCCGGAGTCGCCCGCGCCGGGCTTCGGATGCGACCAGACGTAATAGATGCCACCGGCGAGCAGGGCGGTGATCAGCAACGTCAGGCTGAACGGGGTGCCGCCACGCCGCGCGCGCGGCGCAGCCGGCTGCACCTCCGGCGGCGGCGCGTGGTCGATCACCGGCCCGCCGGGTGCGGCGGATTGCGGGCCGAAAAGGCCGCCGGACGGCTCGGGAGCCGCATCTGGATCATGTTCGCTCATATCAGGGCCAGGACGCCGTCCAGGGTTGGAGAGGAGGCACGGCTGATCCGCAGCCAGGCGATCGGCGCCAACGCATCGGCAGTGCTCTCCCCTATCGCGAGGGCGGCGACGTGCGTCAACGCATCGTTGCACTCCCGCGGCAAAAGACGCACGAAAATCCGCGCGGTTTCAGCCGACAGGAACAGCGCGGCGTGCAGCCGGCCAGACAGGATCGCCGCCGTTGCGGCCTGCGGAAACCGCCGCACCGGGCACGCCCGGTAGCAGACGCGCCGGACCACCCGGAAGCCGCGCGCGCGCAGGTCGGCAACGAGCGCATGGCCCTGGCCGGCGCCGGTGGCCAGCAGCAACGGCGCCGCACGCGGGTCGAGTCGCTGCGAGGCCAGGCGGGCCAGCGCCGCCGCGTCGCCAGCCGCGCTCTCCACGTGGCGAAAACCACGGGCCTGGGCGCGCTCGGCGGTGGTGTCGCCCACGGCGAGCACTGGCAGGGTCGTTGCGGGCAGGTGCGCCACCGCGTTGCCGCTGGTCACCAGCACGGCCTGGATCGGGTCGGGCATGGCGAACGGGCTGCCGGCCACGGTGAACAGGGGCGCGAGCACCGGCTGCCAGCCCTGGACGGCGAGGCGGGCCTGCAGCTTGCCGGCGTCTTCGGCTGGCCGGGTGACCAGGACCAGGCGGGTCGTCAAGCAAGGCCTTCTTTTTTGAAAAGAAGCAAAAAATTTTGGTCACGGCTGTCGCTGACCTCCACGCCAGCGCATACCCAGGGAGTTGAGAGTTTTTTGGTTCTTTCTTTCAAAAAAAAAACTGCTTGCTTACTCTTCGAACAGCGAAGCCGGGCTATCCGCCTTCAAGCTGGCGCCCAGCTCCGCCCCCATTCGCTCGGCATCTTCCGGCGCGCCGTCCACGCTGCGCTTGAGCAGAAAACTCCCGTCCTCGCTGGCGGTGAGCCCGGTCAGCCGCAGCATGCCGTCCGGCCTGATCCGTGCGTGGCCGCCGATCGGCGTGTGGCACGAGCCGTCCAGCACCGCCAGCATGGCGCGCTCGGCAGTGGAGACGGCGCGCGCCACCGGGTCCTCGATGCTGGCGAGCAGGCGGCGCAGCTCGGTGTCGGACTCCCGCACGGTCACGCCGACGATGCCCTGGCCGGCCGAGGGCACCATGATCTCCGGGTGCAGCACCACGCTGGCGCGCTGGTCAAGGCCCAGCCGGCGCAACCCGGCCAGCGCCAGCAGCGTGGCGGCGAAGTCGCCGCAGGCGACGCGGTCCAGCCTGGTCTGCACGTTGCCGCGGATCAGGCCGATCCGCAGGTCCGGCCGGCAGTGCAGCATCTGCGCCTGGCGACGGACCGAAGAGGTGCCCACCACGGCGCCTTGGGGCAGGCAAGCGAAGGGCTTCTCCGCGTCCGTAGCGATGCCTTCGGGCAGGATCAGCACGTCGCGAGCGTCCTCGCGCGCCAGAGTGCAGGCCAGTACGATGCCTGGCGGCAGCGTGGTTTCCAGGTCCTTCAGGCTATGCACCGCCATGTCGATGCGGCCGTCCGCCAGCGCCTCGTGGATCTCTTTCGCAAACAGGCCCTTGCCGCCGATCTCCGCCAGGCGGCGGTTCTGCACCGCGTCACCGGTGGTGCGGATCGCGTGCTCGACGAACACCGGCACGTCCTCCGGCTCGCCAGGCGCGCGCAGCACCGGGCAGAAATGCGCGATCTGGCTGAGAAACGCGCGGGTCTGCACCAGCGCCAGAGGCGAGGCGCGGCTGCCCACGCGCAGCGGCAGCGGACGCCTGGCGTGCGGACCGAGGCGGGGTACGGCAGAGATGGGACAGAGCTCGTCTGCCCGCAGCGCTGCGGGAGGGGGATGGGCGGCGGTCATCGCAGTGTCCTATTACCCCTCGGATGGTGAGGAAAGTGTTCGAGTGGATGGGGGCGCGGCGCGGGTTGCCCAGGGGCGACGGCCGGAACTCCGGCTGCGCGCATGGCAGGCCTGCCTGATGGAGTGGCGCGGCGGGCCGGTGCTCGGCCTGGAATCCTCCTGCGACGAGACGGCGGCCGCTATCCTGGCTGACGACGGCTCCATCCTGACCGAGGCGGTGTTGAGCCAGCAGGACCACGCGGCGTTCGGCGGCGTGGTGCCCGAGATCGCCGCGCGCGCCCACCTCTCCCACATGCCGGGGCTGGTGCGGCAGGTGCTGCGCGCGGCCGGGCTGGACACGGCCGAGCTGGGCGGTGTTGCGGCCACGGTCGGGCCCGGGCTGATCGGCGGGCTGATCGTCGGCGCCGGCATCGGCAAGGGGATCGCCATGGCGGCGCGGGTGCCGTTCGTGGCGGTGAACCACCTCGAGGCGCACGCGCTGACCGCGCGCCTGCCCGGGCTGGTGGAAAGCGGCGCCGCTTTTCCCTATCTGCTGCTGCTGGTCTCCGGCGGCCACTGCCAATGCGTCGCGGTGGAGGGCGTGGGCCGGACCCGCCGGCTGGGCGGCACCATCGACGACGCGGTGGGCGAGGCGTTCGACAAGGTGGCCAAGATGCTCGGCCTGGGCTGGCCGGGCGGCCCGGCACTGGAACGTCTGGCGGCCGGCGGCGACTCCAAGCGGTTCCCCCTGCCCCGCCCGCTGCTGGGACGAGCCGGCTGCGACTTCAGTTTTTCCGGCTTGAAGACGGCGGTCGCACTGCTCGTGGGCGCTTATCCGCAGGGCCCGTTGCCGGCGCGCGACGCTGCCGACATCGCCGCCGCGTTCCAGGCCGCGGTGACCGATGTGCTGGCCGACCGCGCATCGCATGCGCTGGCGATGATGCCGGGCGCACGCTTGCTGGTGGCCGCCGGCGGGGTGGCGGCCAATCAGGCGATCCGCAACCGGCTCGCTGACGTGGCCGCGCGAGCCGGGGTGGCGATGGCGGCACCGCCGCTGCGCCTGTGCGGCGACAACGCGGTGATGGTGGCCTGGGCCGGCATCGAGCGGCTGCGCCTCGGGCTTGCGAGCCGGATGGACGCGGCACCGCGGCCGCGCTGGCCGCTCGACGAGCTGGCAGGCGAGCTTTCGGCCGGGTTGGCCCCTGAGCTGACCGACGGGCTGGCGCAAGAGACGGCCCGGTGAACTACCGGCACGCCTACCACGCCGGCAACATGGCCGACTGCCACAAGCACGCCGTGCTGGTCTGGCTGCTGCGCGCGCTGGCCCGCAAGGACAAGCCGTTCTGCATGCTGGACACCCATGCCGGGATCGGCCGCTACGACCTCTCCGCCGATCCAGCCCTGCGCACCGGCGAGGCGTCGCGCGGCATCCTGCGCCTGCTGCACGACACACCGGCGCCGCTCGCCGACTACGTTGGCCTGGTGCGCGCATTCGGGCTCTATCCCGGCTCGCCCGCGCTGGCCGCCGCCCTGCTGCGCCCGACGGACCGCCTCGTCGCCTGCGAGCTGCACCCAGATGACCACGCGGCGCTGCGGGGCGCCATGCGGGGTGATCCGCGCGTGGCCGTGCACCTGCGCGACGGCTATGCTGCGGTGGGCGCCTTTTTGCCGCCGCCCGAGCGCCGCGGCCTGACGCTGATCGATCCGCCCTACGAGGCGGCCAACGAGCAGGACCGGCTACAGGCCGCGCTGCGCACCGCCCACGCCCGCTTTCCCGGTGGCACGATTGCCGCCTGGTACCCGATCAAGCACCGCGCACCGGTCCGCGCTTTGCACGACACCCTGACAGCCTCCGGCATCGCCGACATCGTCGCCACCGAGCTGTTCGTGCGTGCGCCGCTGGACGCGGCCCGGCTGAACGGCAGCGGCCTCCTGGTCATCAACCCGCCTTACCGGTTCGAGGACGAGGTACCGGCTATCCTCGACGCACTGTTGGCGCGGCTGGGCGACCGCGAGGCCGGCGAAGGCACGGCGCTGATCCGCATCGCTGCCGAGCGGGGTGGGCGCGCTACAGCGGCAGAGTCCGGCAGAAAGAAAGCGGCGCCGCCTGGCACCGACGATGACGCGCCGGAGCATCGCATTGACGGTGCATCGGCCCAGCACGGCGGTGAGACGATGGGACGCGGCATCAAAGGCCGCGCAGTCCCGCGCGGGGGCGGTTTCGACACGACAGGACGTGACACTCGCGCCAACACGTTCGAGCCCGACGGCAACGCTGCCACCGCCGAACGCGGCACCGACGGCCACGCGGCGGCGCGCGGCGGCGTCTGCGACACGACGGAGCGTCGCACTCACGCCGGCGCGTCCGAGCCCGACGGCAACACTGCCATCGCCGAACGCAATATAAATGGCCGTGCGGCGGCGCGTGGTGGCGTGTGCGACACGACGGATGGCGGCACTCGCGCCCCCGTCTCCGAGCACGACGGTAATGCTGCTACGGCCGAACGCGACCACGCGTCCGAGCGCGGCGGCAACGGCACGACAGAGCGCGGCAGAGGCGGCAGCTCGGCGGCACCCGGCGACACCAGCGGCACGACAGAGCGCGGCACCGGCGATGCGATGTTCGAGTTCGACAACGGTGGCATGGCGGGACGCGGCAGCGACGGCACCGTGGCCAACCGCGGCGCAAAACGCGCAGCCGACGAGCCCGAGACGTGAACAGGATCGCCATCATCGGCGCCGGTGCCTGGGGCTGCGCGTTAGCCGTCCAGGCAACACGCGCAGGCGCCAAGGTGACGCTGGTGGCGCGCGACCCGTCACGCGTGGGCGCAGGTCTGCAAGACGCCCAGTCTGGCGTCAGCGTCGTCTCCTTGGCCGAACCACTCGACACGGCTGATGCGATGCTGCTGGCGGTGCCGACGCAGCTTCTGCGCACGGTCCTGACCCAGCTTCGCCCGGCGCGAGGGCGCGACGGCCAACCACTCCGCCTGCTGCTCTGCTGCAAAGGCATCGAGGCCGACACGCACATGCTCCCGCTGGAGATCGCCGCGGAGCTAAACCCGGACAGTCCCGCAGCAATCCTGACCGGCCCGAATTTCGCCGGCGAAGTGACGGCCGGCCTGCCCGCCGCAGCTCTGGTCGCCAGCCACAAGGCGCACGAGGCCTTCCGCAATTGGGTGCAGGACGCGCTCGCCACGCCCACCTTCCGCCTCTACGGCAGCGACGACCCGGTCGGCGCGCAACTCGGCGGCGCCGTGAAGAACGTGATCGCCATCGCCGCGGGCGCGGTGATCGGCGCCGGCTACGGCGAGAACGCACGCGCCGCGCTGGTAACACGCGGGCTGGCCGAACTTTCTCGGCTGATCGTCGCACAGGGCGGGCGCGCGGAGACGGCCGCCGGCCTGTCCTGCCTGGGCGACCTGATGCTGACCTGCACAGGTGCCGCCAGCCGCAATTTCAGCCGCGGTCTGGCGCTGGGTCGCGGCGAACCGCCGGACGCCGATGCGACGGTGGAAGGTGTCGCTACGGCGCCGGCGCTGGTTGCCAGAGCTACGGGGGTGGATTTACCGATCTGTCAGGCGGTGGACGATTTGCTGGCCGAGCGGGTTTCGATGGGGGACGCACTAGTGCGGTTGATGTCGCGGCCGCGGCGGAATGAGTGGTGATGCCGAAGCAAGCAAGCGGTTCTTTTTTGAAAAAGAGAACCAAAAATCTGTTGTCTCCTCGGGCCTCGCGGACTGAGACACCTTGTTTCAGCCTGCGCGACGGCAGAGACAAAAGTTTTTTTCTTCTTTTTTTCAAAAAAGAAGAATCCGCCAAATGCTAAAAGGCATAGCCACCGTCGGCAGCTGGACCATGGCCAGCCGAGTGTTGGGCTTAGTGCGCGACCAGCTCATCGCCGCCTTCCTCGGCGCCGGCGCGTTATCCGACGCGTTCCTCGTCGCCAATCGCCTGCCAAACCTGTTCCGCCGCCTGTTCGGCGAGGGCGCGTTCAACTCCGCCTTCGTGCCGGTGTTCTCCGGCCTGCTCGCCACCGAGGGCGAGGACGTGGCCCGTGGTTTCACCGAGGAGGCCGCCGCCGTGCTGGCTTTCTGGCTGGTGATCCTGACCATACTGGGCGAAATCTTCATGCGCCCGGCGCTGCACGTGATCGCCGCCGGCTTCGCCGACGACCCGGCGAAGTTCGAGCTGACGGTGACGCTCTCCCGCCTCGCGTTTCCCTACCTGCTGCTTATCTGCCTGGCCGCCCTGCTGTCCGGCGTGCTGAACGCGCAGAACCGCTTCGTGGCCGCGGCAGCAGCACCAATGCTCTACAACGCCCTCGCGATCGGCTCGATGTTCGCGTTGGCGCCGTTCGTGCCGACAATTGCGCATGCGCTGGCCATCGGCGTGTCGCTGAGCGGCGTCGCACAGCTGGCGTTGCTTTACTGGGCGGTGCGTCGCAGCGGCATGCGGCTGCATCTGCCGCGTCCGCGTCTGACGCCGCGCATGCGGCTGCTGATGCGGCGCATGGCGCCCGGCCTGGTGGGTGCGGGTATCACACAGCTAAGCCTGGCGGTGGACACGGTGATCGGCACCTATTTGCCGGCGAAGTCAGTCTCATTCATGTATTTTGCCGACCGGGTGAACCAGCTGCCGCTCGGCGTGCTGGGCACCGCTGTCAGCACCGCGTTGTTGCCGCTGATGGCGCGGCAGATCGCCGCACAGCGGGAGGACCAGGCGCTGGACTCGCTCAACCGGGGCATCGAATATGCGATGCTGCTGACGCTGCCAGCGGCTGCAGCGCTGTCGATCATCGCGGATCCGGTGATGCAGGTGCTGTTCGTGCACCGCGCGTTCACCCACGCGGACGCCACGCTCAGCGCGCAGTCGCTGTCGGCCTACGCGGCCGGCCTGCCCGCCTTCGTGCTAATCAAGGTGCTCGGCCCAGGCTTTTTCGCGCGCGGCGACATGTCCACGCCGGTGAAGATCGGCGTCGGCATTCTCGGCCTGAACCTGGGGTTGAGCCTAGTGCTGATGCGGCCGCTGCTCCATGTTGGCCCGCCCCTGGCTACCACGCTGGCGATGAGCGTTAACGTGGTGCTGCTCGCAACCCTGCTGCTGCGACGCGGCTACTTGGTTCCCGACCGGATGCTGTGCTCGCGCATCACCCGCATGTGCCTGGCCACCTGCGTCATGGCCGCCGCACTCTGGCTTACGCGCACACGCGTCGTCCCCACGCCGGGCGCGCACGTATCCATCCCCGCGCTGGGCATCCTGGTGGCGGTCGGACTGGTAGCCTACGGCGCCTGCGCCGCAGCTTTGGGGTTGACGCGGGTGGTGCGCAGGAAGCGCACGCTGCCGCTGCCGGTCGCCTCGTGACCGACCTCGCCGCGCACGCCGCCTCCGATGCAGCGCCGCACGTGCGGTTTGCCGAACTTGCACAGGCGGGCCGGTCCGTTCCGCCCTCACCCGCCTACATGCTGGGCCCTGCCACGGCGGCGGTCACCGACGAGCTGTTCGCGCAAACCCGCATGCACGCGATCGGCTGCTACTTGCTGGAGGGCGCGACTTTAGCACCCACCGGCATCGCGATAAAAGACGGCGTTGCGTTCAGCTCGCCAGCCTTCCTGCACCCGCCGCACCACGTCGCCACCGTCGCCGCGCGTTTCGCCGCCAGCGACCTGCCCAGGCGCCACGTGCGCGGCCCGCTCGCGGTCCTCTACGGACCCAGCCACGAGACGTATGGCCACTGGCTGGTGGATTTTCTGCCGCGACTCTGGGTGCTGATGCAGACCGGTCACGACATATACACGCTCCGCTACGCCGTGCCGCCGGACCTCGCTCCGTTTGCCGCCGAGCTGCTCTCCCGCGTCGGCATACGGGCGGCGCAACTGGTGCCTTACCGCTACTGGCACGAGGCGATCCGCACCGATTTGCTGCTGATGCCGACAGGGCTGCGGCTGAACAACCGCATCTCGCCGCTGTTTGCCGAGGCCACGCGTTTCTGGACTGCGGGCCTGCACCGCGCAGCCTCCGGCGAGCCTGGCGCCGGGCCACGACTGTTCGTCTCCCGCGCGCACGCGCCAGAAGGACGGCGCCTGGCTAACCGCGACGACGTCGAGGCTATTGCCCGCTCGCACGGCTACACCGTCGTGCACCCGCAGACGATGCGCCTGGTCGAGCAGGTGGCGGCCTTTGCTAACGCAAGCATCATCGCCGGCGAGTACGGCTCGGCCCTGCACGGTTCGGTGTTCGCAGCACCGGGCATTACGACGCTTGGGTTGCGGGGCAACCTGCGCCATCCGAGCTTCGTGCAGTCCGGCGTGGCCGGAGCGCTCGGCCAGCGTGCGGCCTATGTGTTCGGGGAAACACAAGGCGACGTGGAGCAGAGTTTCTCGGTGCGTATGGAGGATTTCGAGCTTGCGCTGGCGTTGGCGGAACTTTGATCCCGGGCAAGAAAGCAAGGCCTGCTTTTTTGAAAAAAAGCGGCAAAAAACTTTTGTAAGGCTGTCGCGGAGTTTCCGTCAGCATGTACTCAGGGGAACAAAAGTTTTTTGGTTCTTTTTTTCAAAAAAGAACTGCTTGCTTGCCTTCTAAAACGAGTCCCTAAGCGTCAACCCCGCCGTCAACGGCCGGTTCCGGAACGCCGCCTTCAACTGAGTCGGCACGTGATCGGCAAACGTCGCAGTCAGCGCGTTGTTGATGCCCTGGTTGTCGAACGCGTTGTCGACAAACGCCACAACCTCCGCGGCGCCAAGATGAATGCCGGCGCGTAGGTTCACCAGGTTGTAGTTGCCGAACTTGGCGCCCTCATCGGCAAAGTCGGTGGACTCTTCGCCGACATAGTTCTCATCGACCCGAAAGTACGCCGGGTGCTGCAACGCCTCGAAGTTGAGTTGCGTGTAGGCTGAGATGGTGAACTGCGGCGCTGCCGGCAATCTGTTACCGGAAAACGCGCCGATGGCACCGCTGGCGCGGACCAGCGTCGGGTCGCTGGTGGCAAGCTCGGCACGGTTGAGCGAGGTGGACCCGCCCACGTCGAGCCAGCGCATTGGCGAGGCGGCGATTTCGGTTTCCAGCCCGTAGGAGTGCGCGTTGCCGGCGTTCTGGATGAACAGGTTGCCGGCCGGGCTCTGCGTCGGGATCTGGATGTTCGACCAGTCGATGAAGTAGACGTCGGAGTTCACCCGCACCCGGCCGCCCAGCAGCGTCGCCTTTTCACCGAGCTCGTAGTTCCACAGCGTGTCCGACGTGTAGGACGCAGGGATGCCGGGAGAGAACCCGTAGGTTAGGTTCGGCCCGCCGGTGCGAAAGCCGCGCGAGATCTGCGCGTAGATGGTGAGGTCGGTTGTGGCGCGGTAGTTGATCGCGAAGCGCGGGGTGATCGGGTAATCCTTCTGCGAGCCCGGCGTCACCACCGGGACGGGTGAGAGCGAGTTGGTGAAGGTGAGGCCGGCGGTCTTGGTCACGAACGAGACCTGCGTGCGGCTCGCGCGCAGCCCCAGCGTGAAGTCGAACTTGCCGGTCGTGTAGGTCCCCTCCCCAAACAGCGCTTCCTCGGATTGTTGGGCCGTGGCCTGCAAGTCTCCCAAATCGGCGTAGGCCGGCTTGGCGCCGCCCAGCAGCGAGCCGAGGTAGGATTCCACCAGCGGGGAAAAGATCGTCTGGCCGGCAGTACCGGTGATGTGCTGGTAGAAGACACCGAGCGTATATTTGAACGGACCGTCGCCTTCGGAGGAGAGGCGGACCTCTTCAGTGAAAGTGTCGGACTGGCTGAAATCGTGCCCGGGGTCGGGCAGGTTGAGGTCCCGCGCGGGCGCCGAGAACAGGCCGAGCACCAGGTTCTGGTAGCCGGAAAAGTCGAGGAAGCCGGCTGATTGCCGGATCGCATACGTCGACGAGTCCGTCACGCGCACGCTGCCGAAATCGTAACTGGCGTCGAGGTTGTAGGCGAGGTAGCGGGCATCCTGGCGAGCCTCGCTCAGCGTGTTCTCCTCGAGCGGCGCGTCGATGTTCGGATTGCTGCTGCCGTAGATCGAGCGGCCGTCGCTCGACCCGTAGGCGTTCTCGTCGAGCAGGGTGAACAGCAGGTTCAGCTGCTCAGTCGGCTGCGCATCGACGAGCACGCGGCCGCCGTAGTTCCTGACGTCGTTCACGTTCTTCTGGCCGGTGACGATGTTGTCGATGTAGCCGCTTTCGAAGCGGTCGTAGCCGACCATGCGGACCGCAAGCTTGTCGGTGACGATCGGGAAGTTGGCTTCCAGGTTCAGCGCGTCGTTGGCGCCACCGTGCTCGGTTCCGCTGCCGGTGACGTCGATGGCCGCCTGATACGCGTCCAGATCGGGCTTGTTTGTCAGTATCCGTATCCCGCCGCTGAGCGAACCCGACCCGAACAAGGTTCCCTGCGGACCACGCAGCACCTCGACGCGCTGGATGTCGAACAGCGGGATGTCGACGGCGCCACCCTGCACCGCGGCACTCTGCGCGGGTATGTCGTCGAGGTAGAGGCCGACAGTGGCCTGCTGGGCGCCCTGATTGGTCCCGGCACCGGTGCTGACGCCGCGCAAAGTGGGGTTTTCCTGTGCGACACCCTGGTTGTTGAGGTTCAACCCGGGTGCGATCTGCGCGATGTCGGCAAGGCTGTCGGTGCCGCGCTGCTTCAGCTCCGCCTGGCCAATCGAGGTGATGCTGATCGGCACGTGTTGCAGGCGTTCCGGCCGGCGTGTGGCCGTTACGACAACATCCTCGACCGCTCCACTCGGTTGCGGCGGTTTGGCGGCTTTTAACCGGACTTGCTGCCCAGTCGTCGCCTCGACGGGAGAAGTAGGCGCTGTCTGCTGAGCGTAAGAGGTCCGCGCAAGCGTCAGCCCCGCCAAACAGGCCGCCACCGAAACCAGCCGCATCTCCCGTTCCGCCCCCACCGCTGCCGTTTCGAGCCGGACTCCAAAACGACTGTATCACCTAGCAGGGCTAGGTTCGGCATTTTGGCAGGGTAGAGTCAATCAGCGACACGACTTGCGGGTGCGAACAAGCAAGCAGTTCTCCGTTGAAAAAAGAACCAAAAAACTTTTGTTCCTTCAAATGCGCGCTGCAGAACCATCGCGACAGCAGGACCAAACGACTTTGCTCCTGTTTCAGAAAAGAAGGCCTTGCCTTCCTTGGACAGGGGTTCGGGGCCGTTGAGGTTACATACCGGGTCAGCGACATCTTTGAACTTCGCAAAGCCGCCGATCGGGACTGCGTCAGGGCGGGTCGCCTCCTGCGGCAGCCGGCCCACTGACACCGGCCATGGAGCCGTTCAGGGCGGCCACAGACACGACGGTGGAGGGCGAGGCTGCTCAGGCCGAACTAACCCATGCGCCACGATAATATTCCCGTGAAAATCTGGCAGAAGATACTGTTATGTTGGGCAGCGAAACGGTCGCGTCCAGAGGAAAACGAGCAGTTCTCTAGCGAGAAGAGGCACCAGAACACATTTGCTACTTAGACGTGTGCTTTGTTGAGAGGATCGCGCTGGCCGGACAAGACGTTTTTTGCTTCTGTTTTTCAGAAAAGAAGCCTTTTACTAGGCCTGTGTCTCCGCAGCCGCCACGTCCAGCAACCGCTCGATCACCTCGGGCTCCTGCGCGCCCGCGATCGCGTGGCAGCCGGAGACCACGAAACAGGGCACGCCGTTGATGCCGAGCCGGTGCGCGCGGAGGTTATCGGCGTGAACGCCATCCACCTCGGCGGAGCTGGCCAGGAAGCTGCGTGCAGACGCGGCGCGCAGCCCGCACGACGCGGCGATGGCGGTCAGCACGGCCAGGTCGCCCACGTCGCGGCCGTCGGTGAAGTGCGCGGCGAAAACGGCCTCGACCACCTCGTCCGCGCGTCCGAAACCGGCTGCCCAGCGTACAAGACGGTGAGCGTCCACGCTGGACGGGGTGCGGCGGATACGGTCGAAGCGGAACATCAGCCCTTCCAACCGGCCGATTTCGGTGACAGAGGCATACATGCGCCGGGCGCGTTCCTCTCCGCCGAACTTGCGCAGGACGTAGTCGCCGCGGGACATGCCGCCTCTGGGCATGTCCGGATTGAGCAGGAACGGCCGCCAGGACACGTCCACAAGAAGGTCCGGCCGGCGCGCGAGAGTACGGCGCAGGCGCCTGATGCCGAGGTAGCACCAGGGGCAGACGAGGTCGTGCACTACCTCGATAGTCAGCCGTGCCTTGGGAGGGGCCAGAACGTTCACGGGAGGCATCTTAGCGATACATGCCGCTGCAGCCATAGGGGTGTGACGGCGTCTGACGGAGCAGAAGTGTGTTATGATCGAGTTCTACGACCTGGCGGGGCGTGACCCTGCCCTGCGCTTCAGCCCGTATTGCTGGCGAGTGCGCATGGCGATGGCGCACAAGGGGCTGGAGCCGGTGACGGTTCCCTGGCGCTTCTACGAGAGCGACAGGCTGCCCGGCGCGCCGGGCCAGAAGACAGTGCCGGTGATCGTTGACCAGGGCGACGTGGTGGGCGAGAGTACCCACATCGCCTTCCACCTGGAGGACCGCCACACCAACGGACCCAGCCTGTTCGGCGGCCCGGGCGGCGAGGCGCATGCCCGCTTCGTGCTGGCCTGGGCGGACACGGTGCTGAACCCGTCGCTATCGCCGATCGCTGCACCCTACGTGTGGGCACTGCTGCATCCGGACGACCAGCCGTACTTCCGCCAGACTCGCGAGAAGCGCCTGGGCATGACGCTCGAGGCCGCGCGGGAGACGGCTGCGGACAAGCTGCCGGCCTTTCGCGCGGTGCTAGCGCCGCTGCGGCGGGTGCTGAGCGAGCAGGGTTTTCTCGGCGGCGACGAGCCGAGCTACGCCGATTACGGGGTGTTCGGCGCCTTCCAGTGGCTGCGCTGCGTGGGCGCGCCGGAGCTACTGGAGGCGGACGACCCGGTGCGGTCCTGGCGCGAGGCGATGCTGGAGCTGTTCGGCGGGCTGGCGGGGCGGGCAGTGGTGGCGGCGTAAGCAAGCAGTTCTTTTTTGGAAAAAAGAACCAATAAACTTTTCTCACCTGTGTACACGCCTGTTGAACGGTCCGCGACAGCGGAGACAAAAGTCTTTTGCTTCTTTTCTTCAGAAAAGAAGGCCTTGCTTACCCTTTCCTGACGATGCTCAGCACCATCGCGCCAAACAGCGCCGCCGCCGCCGTAAACGCCGCGATCACCACGCGCAGCCGCAGTCCGTAATCCATCGACTCAGTATGTAACGACCCTAACATACGGGTGCGTTCGGCCGCGACCCTGTCCTCGATGGTGCCGGGCCCGGCGAGCACGTGGTCGGCGCTGTCGCTAAGCAGCGGGCGTAGCTCGTCGAGCGCAGCCTGGGCTCCGGCGCGGTGAGAGGCCGCCACTGCCTGATCGAGTGCCTGGCTGCGGGCCATCGCCCGGTCGAACGGGATCTGGGCGGCGAAGGTGGAAAAGGCGCCGACCAGTCCAACCACGGCGAAAGCGATAATCAGGAAGGCGGTCCAGGTTGCCGTGTCGGCAGTCTTGGGTGCGGCCTGCGGGGCGGGAGTTGTGTCCATTGCCGGCCCTGGTCGCATGGACTCGGGGTTGCGTCCACCGCGCTGGGCGCACGCACCGGCGGGGTTGGCCGGGGCGACTGGATGCGAAGCCCAACCCTCAACCCGACAGGCCCCGGCCGCAAACCTCTCCGGCCATGAGCTCGACCAGATTTACGCGACCACCTCCGTAGAACGACGTGTCGGTGATTGGCCGTGCCGAGCACCAGCGAGAGTCGTGTAATTCGATGAAGCAGGTTTCGCGCGCTGGCGTGGACGCTGAACGAGACGCCTCACCGGACGAAGCCAAAGATAATAAATGTTTATTGGTTCTTTTTTTCAAAAAAGGAATTGCTTCCTTTGCTTTTGAACACAGTCCGGCAACCGCAAGCCGCCCTACACCCCCAGGATCCGCCGCTTCCCTTGACAGCGCGGACCCGCGCGGCTATCCGCCCACCTCCCGTTTGCCACCCCCAAGGTCGTGTGATGAAGATCCGTAACAGCCTGCGCGCCGCCAAGACCCGCGACAAGAACTGCCGCGTCGTGCGCCGTCACGGCCGCGTCTACGTGATCAACAAGAAGAACCCGCGCATGAAGGCCCGCCAAGGCTGATAGCCGGGCTGCTCGCCGGGCTTTGTCCATCGGCACGTTGCGTTTTGCTGCCGCCGCGCCAAACTCTGGCGCATGATCGACCTTCCGAAGCCCAAGCAGGACATCCTCTCCCGGCGTGACGAGATCGTCGTGGCACTCCAGGCCATCGTGCCCGGCAGCGGGGTGATCGCAGAGGCTCGACGGCTGAAGCCTTATGAGACGGACGGGCTGTCCTCCTATCGCCAACCGCCACTGGCCGTCGTGTTGCCGGAGACCACCGAGCAGGTGGCAGCCGTGCTGCGCTATTGCAGCAGCGTGGGCTTGCGGGTGATCCCGCGCGGCGCCGGCACGTCGCTGGCCGGCGGCGCATTGCCGCTGGAAGACGCCGTCGTGGTCGGCATGATGCGGATGAACAGCATCCTCGACATCGACTATGCCGACCGCTGCGCCACCGTGCAGGCCGGGGTGACCAACCTGGCCATCACCGGCGCGGTGCAATCCGAGGGCTTCTTCTACGCGCCGGACCCGTCGAGCCAGCTCGCCTGCATGATCGGCGGCAACGTCAACATGAACTCCGGCGGCGCGCACTGCCTGAAATACGGGGTGACCGCCAACAACCTGCTCGGCCTGAAGATCGTCACCATCACCGGCGACGTCATCGACATCGGCGGCGCTCACCTCGACGCAGCCGGCTACGACTGGCTGGGCCTGCTGACCGGCAGCGAGGGCATGCTGGCGATGGTGACCGAGGTGACGGTCCGAATCCTGCGTAGCCCGGAAGGTGCGCGCGCCATGCTGGCCGGCTTCGGCAGCAACGAGGTGGCCGGCGCCTGCGTGGACGCGATCATCTCCAGCGGCATAATCCCGGTGGCCTTGGAGTTCATGGACAAGCCCGCCATCCACGCCTGCGAGGCCTTCGCCCATGCCGGCTACCCAATGGATGCCGAGGCGCTGCTGATCATCGAGGTCGAAGGCTGCACCGAGGAGCAGGACCGGCTGCTCGGCCAGATTGGCGAGATCTGCGCACGTTTCGAGCCGGTCAGCATGCGCATCTCGCAGTCCGCCGAGGACAGCCTGGCGATCTGGAAGGGCCGCAAGGGCGCGTTCGGTGCCGTCGGCCGCATCAGCCCGGACTACCTCTGCATGGACGGCACCATCCCCACCTCGCGCCTGCCGGAGACGCTGCGGCGCATCGGCGAGATGACCGCCGCGGCGGGGCTTTCCGTGTGCAACATCTTCCACGCCGGCGACGGCAATTTGCACCCGCTGATCATGTTCGACGCCAACGACGCCGACAGCTTCCACCGTGCCGAGGTGCTAGGCGCCGACATCCTCAAGCTGTGCGTGGAGGTTGGCGGCTGCCTGACCGGCGAGCACGGCGTGGGCGTGGAGAAACGCGACCTGATGAGCGTGCAGTTCACCGCGCCGGAGCTGGATCAGCAGCGGCGATTGAAGTCTGCGTTCGATCCGGACTGGCTGCTTAACCCGGCAAAGGTGTTTCCGCTGCTTGAGACTGCTTGAGCGTGGTTTCTCGCTGTGCCGCGTAGGAAGCAAGCAAGCGGTTTTTTTTTAAAAAAAAGAACCAAAAAACTTTTGCTCTCTTCGGGTGCGCGTTGATGAGGCGTGTTGTTTCAGCCGTCCGCGACAGCCGGAGTAAAAGCTTTTTGCTTCTTTTTTTCGGAAAAGAAGCGCTTTCCTTACTCGCCCTGCGACCAGCCTGAGATGCTGGAGCCACCCGACGAAGCGGCGCTGGCCAACGCCGTCGCCGACGCCCACGCGGCCGGCGAGCCGCTCCTGATACAAGGCGCCGGCACCAAACTGGGCATGTTACGGCCCGTGCAGGCGGCTTGCAGCCTGAGCACGCGCCGGCTGACCGGCGCTACCCTGTATTCGCCCTCCGAACTGGTGTTCTCCGCGCGCGCCGGCACCACTGTGCGCGACGTGGAGGCGATGCTGGCCGAACGCGGGCAGCAACTGGTTGCCGAGCCGCCGGACTATGCGGCACTGCTCGGCACGGAGCCTGGCACGCAGACGCTGGGCGGGATCGTCGCCACCAACCTCTCCGGCCCGCGGCGGGTCGCCTGGGGCGCCGTACGCGACCACGTGCTGGGCCTGCGCTCGGTGGACGGTACCGGCGCGGTCATGCGCGCCGGCGGGCGGGTGCTGAAGAACGTGACCGGGCTGGACATGTGCAAGCTGCTGACCGGCAGCCACGGCACGCTCGGCGTGATCACCGAAGTGACGCTGAAGGTATTGCCGGCGCCGGAAGCCAGCGGGTCCGTCTTGCTGGCCGGGCTCGACGCGGCACGCGGGGTGGCGGCGCTGTCGGCGGCGTTGGGCAGTCCCTACGGCGTGTCCGGGGCGGCCTACCTGCCGGCGGAAGCCGCAGCGCGGATCGGCAGGCGCGAAGCGGTGACGCTGGTGCGGGTGGAGGAGTTCGCGGCCAGCGTGGCCTACCGGCTGGCCAGGCTGGAGGACGAGCTGACGAGGTTCGGCGCCGCCGAGTTGCTGGATGAGACCGCGAGCAGACATGCTTGGGCGGCGATCCGGGACGCGGCGGTGCTGCCGGTGGGCGCCGGCGAGGCAGTCTGGCGTGTTTCGGTACGGCCGTCCTGCGGTCCGGCGGTGCTTGAAGCGGCCGAGGCGGCGGGTGCGCGCGGCTACCTGGATTGGGGTGGCGGGCTGGCGATGCTCGCTGGGGCGGCGAGCCAGGTGGTGCACGATGCCATCACCGGCGCTGTGACGCTGGCAGGCGGCGTTTGGACGCTGCTGCGCGCGCCTGAGCCGATGCTCGCGGCGGTGGACGTGGTGCCGGCCGAGGCGGCGGCGTTGCGCGGCATCGGCCAAAGGGTCAAGTCTGTGATGGACCCCAAAGGCATATTGAACCCCGGCCGGCTGGTGGCCGGTATTTGAGGAGAGGTCGACATGGCATCGATGATGATCCAAGCGGAACGACTGATCGGGACGTGGCGTCGTTTCGGCGCTTTGGGGCCGCTTCGTTGAAGCAGGCAAGATGCTGCCGGATGGCGACCAGATGATGCGTGTCAAGGTCGTCGAAAGCGGAGAGCAAGTCGATTACAAGCTGACCGACATCCTCGACGATCCGAGAGAGCGATGGTGTTTCCGATTGCTTTTGACGTGCTAGTTGCTGACACCGCAGCCAATCATCCGAAAGGCGTCTCGCAACCCTATGCCGACATCGGAGCAATTCTTTCAGGCTTTGGCTTCAGCCGGGTGCAGGGAAGTCTCTATCTTGCCGACCGCGACGATCTGACGAACCTTTTGTCGGCGATCAGCGCGCTGAAGTCGCTACCTTGGTTTTTATCCTCCGTCAGAGACATCCGGGCTTCCAAAGTCGAGCACTGGTCCGATTTCGCGCAGCTCGTAAAGGCCTGAGTCACCGTGCAAACCAACTTCTCCGACGCCCAGCTGCAAGACCCCGACACCGCATCCAGCAATCAGGTGCTGCGAACCTGCGTGCATTGCGGCATGTGCACGGCCACCTGTCCCACCTTCCTGCTGCTGGGCGACGAGCTCGATTCGCCACGCGGCCGCATCTACCTGATGAAGGAGATGCTCGAGGGCGGGCAGCCCGCCACGGAGGAGGTGGTCCGCCACGTGGACCGCTGCCTCTCCTGCCTGTCCTGCATGACCACCTGTCCGTCCGGTGTGAACTACATGCACCTCGTCGACCACGCGCGCCGCTACATCGAGGAGACGTACGAGCGACCCCTGCACGAACGCGTGCTGCGCACCGTGTTGGCAAAAGTTCTTCCTAACACCGGCATGTTCCGCGCGGCGATGATCGGCGCACAGCTGGCACGGCCGTTTGCGCGCGTGATCCCAGGCCAATCCATGCTGGCGCAACGCCTGCGCGCGATGCTGCAACTCGCACCAGCCAGCCTGCCCGCGTCAGGCAACATGCAACGCCCGCAGGTGCACCGGGCCGTCGGCACCCCGCGTGCCCGCGTGGCGCTGCTGACCGGCTGCGCGCAGAAGACGCTGGCGCCGTCGATCAACGAGGCGACGATACGCCTGCTGACCCGCATGGGCGCCGAGGTGGTGATCGCGCCCGAGGTGGGCTGCTGCGGCGCGCTCACCCACCACATGGGCCGCCACGCCGACGCGATGGCCGCCGCGCGCGCCGCCATCGCTGGCTGGTCGGCGGAGATCGAGGGCGGCGGCCTGGACGCCATCATCGTCAACACGTCCGGCTGCGGCACTACGGTCAAGGATTACGGCTTCATGTTCCGCACAGAGCCGGAACCCTGGCGCAGCCGCGCCGAAGCAGTCTCCGCACGCACGAAGGACGTTACCGAGTTCCTCGCAGGCTTCGGCTACGCGCCCACGCGGCCGGCACCCGGCTTGCGCGTGGCCTACCACTCGGCCTGCAGCCTGCAGCACGGTCAACGCGTGACGGACGCGCCGAAGATGCTGCTGCGCCGCGCTGGCTTCACCGTCGTCGAGCCGGCCGAGCCGCACATCTGCTGCGGCTCTGCCGGCATCTACAACATCGTGCAGCCGGAGATCGCCGGCCGCTTGCGCGCGCGCAAGCTGGACAACATCGCGCGTACCAGGCCCGACCTGGTGGCCGCCGGCAACATCGGCTGCATCACCCAGCTCGGCAGCGGCGACGTACTCGTCCTGCACACGATCGAACTGCTGGACTGGATGGCGGGCGGCCCCTCACCCGCCGCTCTGCCCCGTACCGCCGTTGAGGCGGTGCACGCATGACGCGCGGGTTCGCCGTGGCCGCAGCGCTCCTGCTCGCGGCCACGTCTTCCGTCGCGGCGCAACCACCCGACCGGGCGGCACCGCTACTGGACGCGCTTCGCCATGCGCCCACCGAGGAACAGGCGGCAATGCTCGAACAGCGCATCAACCTGGCTTGGCGGGCCGCCATCTCGCCGTCGGTGCAGCTGCTGACCGACCGGGCGCAATTATCGCTGGCGCACCAGGATCCCCGCACGGCAATCGGCGACCTCGACGCAGCGCTGGACCTGCAGAACGACCAGGCTGTGCTGTGGCGCCTGCACGCCGAAGCACGCTTCGCCAACGGAGACGATGTGGGCGCCTACGCGGATTTGGCGCAGGCCCTGGCGCGCGAACCGCGTTGTTTTCCGGCGCTGGTGGATCTGTCGCACTTTGCCGAGGCGAAGGAGGACTACAAGCGGGCGCTGGAGGCGTGGCAGCGGCTGCTGCTGATCGATCCTAATGCGCCGCATGGGAAGGCGAGGTTGGGGGCGCTGGAGCAGCATGTTTCGGGGGAACCGTTGTAAGCAAGCAGGCGCTTCTTTTTTCTGACAAAAGAACAGAAAAACTTTATCCGCGCTGTCGCGGACCTCTCCGCATCGTATCGCTAGGAGACAAAAGTTTTTTGGTTCTTTTTTTCAAAAAAGAACTGCTTTCTTGACGCCGCAAGCAAGAAAGCCAACCCCGCCGAACATCCCAGCGCGTAGAGCACACCCATCTCCGCCATCGACACGGGCACACCCGGGATGAGGTAGTCCGGATCCTCGCACGGCTTGGCGGGGCGCGCCGGCATCGCAGCGATGCGTTGCGCCATCGACATGCCGGCGAAGTCCGGCGCGCGGCACGCGGGCAGCGGGTCCGGCCACCAGTGCCGCTCCACGCCGGTGTGCACGAACGACATGCCGGCTGCGCACAATAGCACCCCGGCCAGCAGCCAAAGGCCGGCGCGGCCAAGCCTGCGCGGCAGCGCCAGGCAGACCAGCCCAAGCGCCACGCCGAAATAGTAGGGCCAGCGTTCCAGCAGACAGAACGCGCAGGGGTTCAGGCCGAGCAAGGCCTCCGACCCGCGTGCCACGACGAGAGCTCCGGCACAGGCAGCCGTGCCAAACAATGCTGCCGGCCAACTCGGCCGAATCGCGGCGGACACCAGGCGAGGTGTCCGATCAGCCGCGCCAGTGTTCAGGCACCCACACGCCACCGGCCCAGTGGCCAGGCACGAAATGCGCGTAGCCGGGCTGCGCCAGGATCCAGTGGCGCTGCACCCAGACGTACCGGGCCAGCCGCGGCGCCCAGCGCCAATGCCCCGGTTCCAGCACGTAACCGGAAGCCTGCGGAGGCGGCGGCGGCGGCCCACCCTCATACGGCGACGGCGGAAACGCCGGTTGCGCGATGGCGTGCATTGGCGTTGCCACGGCGGCTACCAGGGCCAGCGCGGTGACGGCTTGCAGAAGTGCTTTCATCTCTGAGTCCTTGTTCCTGCTTCGGCGAACCGTGAGCTTGTTGCGGTTACTGACCTGCGTCTGGCAAATGAATAGGAAGCAAGGCCTTCTTTTTCGAGAAAAGAAGCAAAAAGCTTTTAGCACGGCTGTCGCAGACCTCTCCGCACGGCGTACCCCAAGAAACAAGAATTTTTTGGTTCTTGTTTTCAAAAAAGAACTGCTTGCTTGCTCAAATGTCCGCGTAGCTCTCCACCTCCGCCGCCCCTCCGGGATGCGTCACCGCCCCCAGATGCGCCGGCCCCACCAGTTGCGCGAACTTCCAGATCGCCCCGCTCCGGTACGCCGTCTCCCGAGGTTGCCACGCTGCGCGCCGCGCTGCCCAATCCTGCTCGCTAAGCTGCGCGTTGATGGTGCCGGCTTCGGCGTCGATGGTGATGCGGTCGCCGTTCTGCAGCAGCGCGATCGGGCCGCCGAGGGCGGCTTCCGGGCCGACATGGCCGATGCAGAAGCCGCGCGTGCCGCCTGAGAAGCGGCCGTCGGTGATCAGCGCCACCTGCTCGCCCATACCCTGTCCGTAGATGGCGGCCGTGGTGGACAGCATCTCGCGCATGCCGGGGCCGCCGCGCGGGCCTTCGTAGCGGATGACGATCACGTCGCCGGCCTTGTACCCGCGCTGCTGGACAGCCTCGAACGCCTCTTCCTCGCTGTCGAAGCATAGCGCGGCGCCTTCGAAGCGCTGGGAGTGCAGGCCGGCGACCTTCACGATGGCGCCGTCGGGGGCCACGTTGCCGCGCAGGCCGACCACGCCGCCGGTGGGGCTGATGGCGCGGCCGACCGGGTAGACCACGTCCTGGTCCTCGGGGAAGACGATGTCGGCCAGGTTCTCCGCCATCGTGCGGCCGGTGACGGTGAGGCAGTCGCCGTGCAGCAGCCCGGCGTCGAGCAAAGCGCGCAGGATGACCGGGATGCCGCCGATGCGGTGCACGTCCAGCGCCACGTATTTGCCGCCCGGCTTGAGGTCGGCGATGTAGGGAGTGCGGCGCATGATGGCGACCACGTCGTCCATGGTGAAGCTGATGCCTGCCTCATGCGCCATCGCCGGCAGGTGCAGGCCGGCGTTGGTGGAGCCGCCGGTGGCACCCACGCACACGGCAGCGTTCTCCAGCGCTTTGCGGGTGACGATGTCGCGCGGGCGGATGCCGCTTGCCACCAGCTCCATCACCGCGCGGCCGGACTGCACGGCCCAGGCGTCGCGCTCCTCGTAGGGGGCGGGCGCGCCAGCGGAACCGGGTAATGCGAGCCCGATCGCCTCGCTGACCATGGCCATGGTGTTGGCGGTGAACTGGCCGCCGCAGGCGCCGGCAGAGGGGCAGGCGACGCATTCGAGCTCGTGCAGGTCGGCGTCGCTCATGTTGCCGGCGGCGTGCTGGCCGACCGCTTCGAACACGTCCACCACGGTCACGTCGCGGTCCTGGAAGCGGCCGGGCAGGATGGAGCCGCCGTACATGAACACGCTGGGCACGTTCAGCCGCAGCATGGCCATCATCATGCCGGGCAGCGACTTGTCGCAGCCGGCCAGGCCAACCAGCGCGTCGTAGCTGTGGCCGCGGATGGTGAGCTCGACGGAGTCGGCGATGACGTCGCGCGAGACCAGCGAAGATTTCATCCCCTGATGGCCCATGGCGATGCCGTCGGTCACCGTGATGGTGGTGAACTCGCGCGGCGTGCCGCCGGATTCTGCCACGCCGCGCTTGACCGACTGCGCCTGGCGGGAAAGCGCGATGTTGCAGGGTGCCGCCTCGTTCCAGCAGGTGGCGACGCCCACGAAGGGCTGGGCGATCTGCGCTTCGGAGAGGCCCATCGCGTGGTAGTAGCTGCGGTGCGGCGCGCGGCCGGGGCCGACGGTGACGTGGCGGGATGGGAGGCGGGATTTGTCCCAGTGAGTGTCTGGCATCGGTGATCCTTGGAGCGCAGGAAGCGGTTCTTTTTTGAAAAAAAGAACCAAAAAACTTTTATCCCGGCTGTCGCGGATCTTCCTGGCAGACGCGCGACAGCGGAGACAAAAGTTTTTTGGTTCTTTTTTTCAAAAAAGAACTGCTTGCTTACTTTGCCGCCGCACGCAAGCAATCCTCGGTATCCTTGGCCAGCGGCTGCGACGGATCGTCGAAGCGCCCAACCATCGCACCATGGTTCAAGCCTGGCACCACCGTTTCGGTAACCGTCTGGCCTGCGCCGCGAAGCGCAGCGGCGAACGCATCGGCCTGGTTGCCGAAGCGCGCGTTGGTGTCCTCGTGCAACAGGCAAAAGACCGGGTGGCCCGTGACCTCCCGCACGTGCGAGATGGGCGAGAGTGCCGACCGGATGCTGGGGTCCGCACCGAAGACCGGGGTGCGCTCGGTTCGCAGAGTCAGGTCGAAGACGCCGTCCAGCGTGATCACGGCGGAGAGGTGCCGCAAATCGAGGCCGGCAATGCGGGCGTAGCTCGGGTCGGTGGAGACCAGGGCCACGAGGTGTCCGCCGGCAGAGTGGCCGGCCAAAGCGAAGTGGTTCGGATCCAGGCCGAACTGGCCGGCATGGGCGAGCAGAAAGGCGGCCGCGCTGGCGACGTCTTGCGCCTCGTCGGCTACGCTGCCATCGGGCGGCATGCGGGTGTTGATCGAGGCAACGGCATATCCCGCAGAGGTCAGCACGTCCGCGATGCGGACGCCGCCGTGCTTGTCGCCGCGGGTCCACCCGCCGCCGTGCACGAACAGCACCAACTCGGCCTGAGCGGTTGCGGCCTTATACAAGTCCAGGCTCTGGGCGGGGTTCTGATTGCCGTAGGCCATCGTCTCGGGACGCTGGCGGCGCGGTTGGCCAGCAGCGGCGGCGGATACCAGGCATGCGGCGATTGCGAGGAAAGGGCCGATCCGCCGCATGAGATCTCCCTGTCAGCGGCGGTGGTGGGCACTGTAGGGATCGAACCTACGACAAGCTGATTAAGAGTCAGCCGCTCTACCAACTGAGCTAAGTGCCCGCTCGCTTTCGAGGGGCGGCTGATAGCAGGCAGGTAGAGATAAAGAAAGCGGTTCTTTTTTGAAAAAAAGAACCAAAAAACTTTTACGGCGGCTGTCGCGGTTCTGTCCGGCGACCGTGCGACAGCGGACATAAAATTTTTGCTTCTTTTTTCAAAAAAAGAAGGCCTTTCTTACACCTCATCCACCCGCTCCACGCCCGGGATCATCTTCAACGCCTGCCGCAGCCTCGGCGTCACCGCGAAACCCCCGGGCAGCGCCACCTCCACCTCCGGCGCCCCGTCCAGCATCGGCATCAGGCTGATGCGGCCGCGCCCCCTGCCCTCGCGGTCCAGCAAGTTGCGGATGTGCGGCACCGCCTCGGTGCGTTTCAGCCAGATGCGCATGCCGGCGCCCGCTTCGGCGGCCGCGCGGTCCAGGCTGGTGACGTCCTGGGCGGTGATGCGCAGGGCCTCGCCTTCCATGCGGATGTCGGCGGTGACCAGCAGCGGCGTGCCGGCGGTAAGGAACTCGCGCGAGCGGCCGAGCACCTCGCTGAACAGGGTGACCTCGCAGGCGCCGACCGCGTCCGAGAGCGTGATCCAGGCCATGCGGTTGCCGGTCTTGGTGGTGCGTTCCTTGGCTCCGGCGACGCAGCCGGCGAGTTTGACGCGGCCGCCGCCGGCCTCCGCGCGCGCCTGGATGGCCGCCGAGCTGACCACGCCCAGACGCTTGAGCAGGTTGGCGAAGCCGTCCAGCGGGTGGGCGGTGAGGTGGAAACCGACCGCCTCGGCCTCGTAGGCGAGCTTCTCGATGTCGGGCCAGTCCGCCACGTCCGGCAGACGCAGGCGTTCGGGGTCGGTGCCGCCGAACAGGCCGATCTGACCGCTGGAGGCCTCCTCGGCGCGGGCCTGGGCGCGGCGCAGAATTGTTTCGGCACCGGCGAACAGGCGGGCGCGGTTGGGGTCCAGCGCGTCGAAGGCGCCGGCGCGGGCCAGGTTCTCGAGCTGCATCTTGGTGATGTGGCGGGCGTCCACGCGCGCGGCGAAGTCGGAGATGTCGGTGAACGGTCTTGCACCGCGGACGGCAGAGAGCTGCTCCATCGCCGCGAAGCCGATCTTCTTGATGGCGGCGAGCGCGTAGCGGATGGCCAGCGTGCCGTCCGGCTGACGCTCGACGCGAAAATCCGCACCGCTCGCGTTGATGGCAGGCGGCAGCACGCGCAATCCCATCCGCTCGGCTTCCTGGCGCAAGGCCGCGAGCTTGTCGGTGTTGCCCATCGCCAGCGACATGCAGGCGGCGAGGAACGCCACCGGATGGTTGGCCTTCATCCAGGCGGTCTGGTAGCTGACCAGCGCGTAGGCGGCCGCGTGCGACTTGTTGAAGCCGTAGTCGGCAAACTTCGCCATCAGGTCGAACACTTCGACGGCTTTCGGCTCGGGGATGCCGCGGGCAACGGCCCCGCTGGTGAACACCTGGCGCTGGCTGTCCATCTCCGCGCGTATCTTCTTGCCCATCGCGCGGCGCAGCAGGTCGGCAGCACCCAGGCTGTAGCCGCCCATGCGCTGGGCGATCTGCATCACCTGCTCCTGGTAGACCATGATGCCGTAGGTCTCGCCGAGGATGTCGCGCAGCTCCTCGTGCGGCGGCTGCCAAGGCTCGCCGTGTTTTCGCTTGCAGTAGTCCGGGATGTTGGCCATCGGGCCGGGGCGATACAGGGCCACGGCGGCGATCAAATCCTCCAGCCGGTCCGGGCGCATCTGGCGCAGCACGTCGCGCATGCCGGCGGACTCGAACTGGAACACGCCGCCGGCGTCGCCGCGGGAGAGCATGGCGTAGGTGGGCGCGTCGTCGAGCGGTAGAGCTTCGAGGTCGATCTCGATGTCGAGCTCGCGCAGGTACTCGACGGCGCGCTGCAGGATGGTGAGCGTGGTCAGGCCGAGGAAGTCGAACTTCACCAGCCCGGCCTGTTCGACCCACTTCATGTTGTATTGCGTCACCAGCGTGCCCTCGCGCGGGTCGCGATACATCGGCACCAGGTCGACCAGTTTGCGGTCGCCGATGACGACGCCGGCGGCGTGCGTGCTGGCGTGGCGGTAGAGGCCTTCAACCTGCAGGGCAATCTCCAGCAGGCGGCGGATAGCTTCCTCGCCGTCGCGCAGTTCGCGAAGCTTGGGCTCGAGGTCTACGGCTTCCTTCAGCGTGACGGGCTTGGCGGGGTTGTTGGGGATCAGCTCGGCCACGCGGTTGACCTGGCCGTACGGCATGCCGAGCACGCGGCCGACGTCGCGCACGGCCGCGCGAGCCTGGAGTTTTCCGAAGGTGATGATCTGGGCGACGCGGTCGTCGCCGTACTCGCGGCGGACGTAACTGATGACCTCGTCGCGGCGGTTCTGGCAGAAGTCGATGTCGAAGTCAGGCATCGAGATGCGTTCGGGGTTGAGGAAACGCTCGAACAGCAGGTCGAAACGCAGCGGGTCCAGGTCGGTGATGGTGAGCGCCCAGGCAGCCACCGAGCCGGCGCCGGAGCCGCGGCCGGGCCCCACCGGGATGCCCTGCGATTTGGCCCACTGGATGAAGTCGGCCACGATGAGGAAGTAGCCGGCGAAACCCATCTTCACGATTACGGCGAGCTCGTAATCGAGGCGTTCGCGGTATTGAAGCTGTTTGGCGTCGTCCGCGGCGGTGGACGCCATGCGGCGGGCGAGGCCTTCCTGCGCCATCGCGCGCAGGGTCTCCGCCTCGGTGGTGCCGGGGCGCACCTTCGGGCAGACGGGGAGCAGCGGCTTGCGGGTTTCGGCCATCGCCGCACAGCTGCGGGCGATAGCGAGCGTATTGTCGCAGGCATCCGGCAGGTCGGCGAACAGTGCGCGCATCTGTACGGCGGATTTGAAGTAGTGCTCCGGGGTGACGCGGCGGCGTTCGGCCTCCGACAGCAGGCGCGCTTCGGCGATGCAGAGCAGTGCGTCGTGCGCTTCGTACATGCCGGGGGTGGCGAAGAAGCACTCGTTGGTGGCGACGAGCGGGAGGCCGAACCGGTCGGCCAGCGTGATCAGGCCGGGTTCGACGGCGGTTTCGATCGGCAGGCCGTGGCGGTGCAGCTCCACCGCCAGGCGGTCCGGAAAGGCCTCCCGCATTTGGGCCAGCATCGTGGCGGCGTCGGCCTCGCGGCCTTCTGCGAGCAGGCGGGCGATGGGGCCGCGCGTGCCGCCGGTGAGCAGCATCAGGCCTTCTGCGTGGGCGGCGACGTCCGCGAAGCCGAGCTGCGGCGAGGCAGGGTCCGAGGTGAGGAAGCCGGCCGAGGAGAGGCGCTGCAGGTTGGTCAGGCCGGTTTCAGTCTGTGCCAGGAGGACGACGGGGTCGCCCTGGGTGCCGGGCCGCTGGAGGGTGATCTGGCAGCCGATGATCGGCTGGACGCCCTTGGCGGTGCAATACTGGGAGAATTCAAGCGCGCCGAACAGGTTGGCGGTGTCGGCGATGGCGACGGCGGGCATGGCCGCGTCCTTGGCGAGGGCGGCGATCTTGTCGGGTTTGATAGCGCCTTCGCTGAGGGAGTAGGCGGAGTGGACTCGAAGGTGGACGAAGCTGGTGGGCATGGAAGAAAGAAAGCGCTTCTTTTTGAAAGAAGCAAAAACTTTTGTCCTCGCTGTCGCAGGGCCTGCCTGCACGGCGCGGATTGACCCGTCGGAAGAAAGCAAGGCCTTCTTTTTTGAAAAAAAGAAGCAAAAAACTTTTGTCCTAGCTGTCGCAGATTTGTCCGGAGGCGCGCGACAGCGGGAGCAAACGTTTTTCGGTCCTATTTCCGAAAAAGGACTGCTTGCTTTCTGTTGGTCAGTATCCGAGCCAAACGACGTAACGTCGGTGCGCTGGAGCAACATGCCACTGGCGATGCGCGTTCTATCGCAGGACAGCCAACCAGCGGCTCGAAGCTCGAAATGTCTGAACGCGGCGAGAGCACAGACTGCGTCAATCAGAAGGCAAAGCCTGCTTTTTAGATATTTTGGTCCTGCTGTCGCGGCATCTCCCTCAGCATGTACTCCAGGGAGCAAAAGTCTTTTGGTTCTTTTTTCCAAAAAAGAACCGCTTGCTTTGCTCCTTGCCGCATAAGGCTTCAGCCCGGTGGCTAATCACCTCGGCACAACTCGGCCGCCCTCCAGCGTCACAACACGATCCATCCGCGACGCCAGTTCCGCGTTGTGCGTCGCGATCAGCGCCGCCGCGCCCTGATCGCGGACGATGCGCAGCAGCTCGCCGAACACCACGTCCGACGTGCCGGTGTCGAGGTTGCCGGTCGGCTCGTCCGCCAGGATCACCGCAGGGCGGTTGGCGAGCGCCCGGGCAATGGCGACGCGCTGCTGCTCGCCGCCGGAGAGCTTGCCGGGCAATTGGCTGAGGCGTGCGGCAAGGCCGAATGCGCTCAGCAGCTCTTCGGCCCGCTTGCGCGCGGCCCCCCGGCCGGCGCCGGCGATCATCTGCGGCAGGCTCACGTTCTCGATGGCGGAGAACTCGGCGAGCAGGTGGTGGAACTGGTAGACGAAGCCGATGCGGTCCCGGCGGATGCGGGTGCGTTCGGTGTCGCCGAGACCGCCTGCATCCACGCCGTCGACGAACACCGCGCCTGAGTCGGGGCGTTCCAGCAACCCTGCCAGATGCAGCAGGGTGGATTTACCGGTGCCGGACGGAGCCACGAGGGCGACGATCTCACCGGCGTGCAAGGTGAGGTCGGCGCCGCGCAGAACCGGCAGGTCGCCGGCACCGCTGCGGTAGACGCGGCCAACGTTGCGCATCTCCAGCGGTGTGCGCGCCTGCGCGCCGCTACTCATGGCGCAGCGCCTCCACCGGGTCGGTTCGCGCCGCGCGCCAGCTTGGGTAGAGCGTGGCCAGCAGTGAGAGTGCCAGTGCCATGCCTACGACTTGCGTGACGGTCACCAGATCCAGCTTCGCCGGCAGGTGTTCGAGGTAATACACCGTGGGGTCGAACAGCGTGGTGCCGGTGGCCGATTGCAGCGCCTGACGGATGCGCTCGATGTTGAGGCAGAACACGACGCCGATCAGCGTGCCCAGCGCGGTGCCGGTAATGCCCACCGACGCACCGCACATTAGGAAGATGCGCATGATGGCGCCTCGCCCGGCGCCGAGCGTGCGCAGCACCGCGATGTCGCGAGTCTTGTCCTTCACCATCATGATCAGCGATGAGACCACGTTGAACGCGGCGACCAGGATGATCAGGGTTAGGATCAGGAACATCACGTTCTGTTCCACCTGCACGGCGGCGAAGAAGCTGTCGTTGCTTTGCGTCCAGTCGTAGATGCGCAAGGTTGGGTCGTGCAGCGCGGTGTGGATCTCGCGGTTGACGACCGCCACGTGCTCGGGGTCGCGCACCATCACCTCGATCTGGGTGACGGCGTTCTCCTTCTGGAAGAACACCTGTGCTGCCTCCAGCGGCAGGAACGTGTAGGTGCTGTCATATTCGTTCAGCCCGGCCTGGAATATCGCCACCACCTTGTAGGCGCGCACGCGCGGCACGGTGCCGAAAGCGGTCACCGCGCCGTTGGGCGAGAGCAGCGTCAGCTTGGAGCCGACATCCAGGCCGAAGCGTTCGGCGAGCGTCATGCCGATAGCGATCGCGTTGCTGCCGTGGAAATCGTCCAGCGAGCCGCTGCGAATGTTTCCAGCGATGGAGGGCAACTTCCGCAGATCCTCCGGCTTGATGCCGCGCGTGATGCCGCCCGAGCTTTGCGAGCGGTCGGTGAGCAGCACCTGGCCTTCGATGACCGGCGTGGCGGAGACGACGCCCGGCAGCACACGGATCTTGCCGGCGAGCGCGTCGTAGTCGGACAGGCCAGCCGACGTGCTGGCATAGACGTCGAGGTGGCCGTTCAGGCCGAGGATGCGGGAGAGCAGGTCGTCCTTGAAGCCGCTCATCACCGCCATGACGATGATCAGCGTGGCCACGCCGAGTGCGATGCCGATCAGCGAGAAGATTGCGATGACGGAGACGAAACGCTCGCCGCGGCGAGCACGAAGGTAGCGGCCCGCTACGGCGCGCTCGAAGGCGTTGAACATGGTTGATGTATCCGAGCGATTCAGGTCGAACGCGTTTTCCACTGAGGCAGACAAGGCAAGCAGTTCTTTTTTGAAAAAAAGAAACAAAAAACTTTTACTCTCTTTGGGAGTGGCTTGTTGAAGCGCGTCGTTTCGGTTGTCCGGGACAGCCCTGATAGGGCTTTCTGTTTCTTCTTCTCAAACGAAGGACTTGGGCGGCCGCTCAACAGATTGGTCGTCCGGATGGCCAGGAGGAGAGCAGGCTGTGATGCCTGGATCCAGGTTTCGGGCGACTTGGCCGGCGTCACCACGCTGATTGTACCGCGCGGAGGACCGGGCTAGCCCGGCCACAACGGCCGAGGACATAACAGTTCAAAGCGATCGGCCGTGACTGTTCCGATAGAGCTGGCCTTGCGAACGTCAGATCTGTTCGCAAGACGGGTAGGTCGCCAGCACCGTTCAGGAACAAAAGCTTTTCGGTTCTTCTTGTCAAAAAAGAACGACTTTCTTTTCTCTCACCCGAGCAACCGCGTCCTCCACTGACATCTCTGCCCGCTCGCCCGTAGCCCGCCGCTTAACCTCGACCGTGCCCGAAGCAGCTCCGCGCGGCCCTACGATGATCTGCCACGGGTGCCCCATCAAATCCGCATCGGCAAACTTCGCACCGGCGCGTTCGTCGCGGTCGTCCAGCAGCGCACGGCCGGTGAACTTGTCGTAGATCTCGGCGCAGACGCGGTCGCAGGTGGCGTCGCCCACGCGCAGGTTCAAAATGGCGGCCGGGAACGGGGCGACGCCGTCGGGCCAGATGATGCCGGCATCATCGTGTGAGGCCTCGATGATGGCGCCGACCAGGCGGGAGACGCCGATGCCGTAGCTGCCCATCTCCGGCACCACGGCGGCCCCGCCCGGGCCGGCGACGGAGAGGCGCATGGCGTCGCTGTATTTGCGGCCGAAGTAGAATATCTGGCCGACCTCGATGCCGCGACCTTCGCGTTTGCGGTCGGCCGGCACGTCGGCCCAGCGTGCGGTGTCGTGCTTCTCCTCGGTGGCCGCGTAGTAGGTGTTGATCTGGTCGTGGAAGGCTGCGAGATCGGCGGGGTTGTCGTAGGCGGCGTTACTTTGCAGGTAGTCCATCTGCTCGAGCGTCGAATCGTAGAACACCTGGCTCTCGCCGGTCGGTGCCAGCACGATGAACTCGTGGCTGAGTTCACCGCCGATCGGTCCGGTATCAGCAAGCATCGGGATGGCGCGCACGCCCATGCGCTGAAAGGTGCGCATGTAGGCCAGCATCATTCGGCGATACGAGTTGACGGCGCCCTCGTAATCAAGGTCGAAGCTGTAGGCGTCCTTCATCAGGAACTCGCGGCCGCGCATGACGCCAAAGCGAGGGCGCACCTCGTCGCGGAACTTCCATTGAATATGATAGAGGATCTGCGGCAGCTCGCGGTATGATTTCAGCGCCTGGCGGGCTAGGTCGGTGATCATCTCCTCGTTGGTGGGGCCGTAGAGCAGGTCGCGTTCGTGACGGTCGCGGATACGCAGCATCTCGGGGCCATAGGCGTCGTAGCGGCCGCTTTCGCGCCACAAATCGGCGGTCTGCAGCGTCGGCATCAGCAATTCCTGCGCGCCGGCCGCGTTCTGCTCGTGGCGGACGATGGCCTCGATACGGCGCAGCACCAGCAGCCCGACCGGCAGCCAGGCGTAGATGCCAGACGCCGTCTGCCGCACCAGCCCTGCCCGCAGCATCAGCCGGTGCGACGCGATCTGCGCTTCCGCCGGCGTCTCTTTCAGGGTGGGAACAAAGCTTCGCGACAGCCGCATCGTGCGTCCTGGATGTGTGAGGAGCGCAAGCTACAACGCGCCGCCTCATCCGGCCAGCGCAGGTCCAGACGAGCCGATTTCAATCTATAGTTGAGTTGCAACGCAATAATGCTGCGCCGCAACAATGTAAAACGAAAGAATTGTGAATCACGCAAGGATTATTGGTGACGAATGTCATCGATCCTGCTACCTAAAAAAAAAGGCCCTACACACCGGCGGCGGCAGGGCCAAGTTTAGGGAGGAAACGCCAGTCACACGACAGGAGGAGGAAAAATCCTCGTCCTGTCGGTGATCTTCCCAGGGTCCCACCCTCGGCGTCCATCTAAATCCAGCGTTGTTTTGCAAGTATTTTGAGCGGCCACACAGCTTATGCGTGTGTTGCAGGCAGTTCGCTTGATCTGCTGCCTAATCGTCGGGCATTTTCAGAATGCCGTGTCGAAAGCTGAGCCAGTCGCTCTCTATCAGTCCCACCGCGATGCCCCAAATGAGTGTGGCAACCAGCGTGGTCAGCAGCAGTTTGCGGCGAAGTTGCGGGCGTTCCGGGGCGCCGCGCCAACCTGTCAGCGCGTCCGGATCGTCAACCGGTTTGATGCCGAGCGGGAGGACGGCAAACAGGGCTGTCCACCAGATGAGCACGTACAGAACGCAGGCGGTGAACCAGCCCATCTAGAAGAAAGCAGTTCTTTTTTGAAAAAAAGAACCTAAAAACTTTTGCTCCCTGTCGGGGAATCTTCCGCAAACGCGCGACAGCGGAGACAAAAGTTTTGTGTTTCGTGTTTTCAAAAAAGCAGGCCTTGCTTGCTCAAACCCGCAGAAGATGAACGTCCACCATCGGCTTCTTGCCCAGCTTACGCCCGACGATCTTCCTCAACGCCGCTCTCGCCGCATCCTGCAGCGCTGAATCGTCACGGCGTAGTGGCGCCGGCAAGTCGGCAACCGCGGAACCGAAGTCGCGGCCTAGGCGCGCTGTCTCGGGGTCCTCCGGTTCAAACAGGCCAGGCGCGGTCACCCGCGCCTGGCCCATGATGCGGCCGGTGGCGTCCACCGCCAGGCTGCCCACCACTACGCCGTTGAACAGCATCCGGCGTCGCGCGGCCATGACACCGCCTTGCAACGGCACCACGCGGTTGCCGTCGAGTGCGAGGCGACCGACAGGCGCGCTGTCGGTGACCGACGGGCGGCCGGGGTAGAGGCTGAGGATGTCGCCGTTCTCCAGCATCAGCGGCGTCGCACCCAGTTCCTGGGCGAGTGCGGCGTGAGCGGAGAGGTGGCGCCATTCGCCGTGCACCGGCACCGCATATTGCGGGCGAACCAAGCGGTAGAGGCGGCGCAGCTCGTCGCGCGCGGGGTGGCCGCTGACGTGCACCATGTGATCGTCATCGGTCATCACGCGCACGCCGCGGCGAACCAGATTGTCCTGCACGGCGCCGATGGCTTTCTCGTTGCCAGGGATCATCCGGCTGGAGAAGATCACCGTGTCGCCCTCGCCCAGCGCGATGTTGGGATGGGTGTCCGCGGCGACCCGGGCAAGCGCGCTGCGTGCCTCGCCCTGGCTGCCGGTGATCAGGATCAGCAGGTTGCCATCGGGGACGTCGTTGGCGGCGTCCTCGCTGACGAATTGCGGGATGGTGTTGAGGTAGCCGGTCTCACGCGCCGCGGTCTCGAGGTTGCGCAAGCTGCGGCCGACCAGCGCCACGGAGCGCCCGCAATCGCGCGCGGCGATGGCCACGCTCTCCACACGGGCCACGTTGCTGGCGAAGCAGGTGACCGCGATGCGGCCCTCGATCGACTTGATCAGGGTGGACAGCGAGCGGCGCACGTCGCCTTCCGAGCCGGAGTGGCCTTCCACCAGCGCGTTGGTGCTGTCGCAGACCATCGCCAGCACGCCCTCGTCACCCAGCGCGGAAAATGCGGCTTCGTCCGTCGGCGGGCCCACCAGCGGGTGCGGGTCCAGCTTCCAGTCGCCGGTGTGGACCACGGTGCCGTAGGGCGTGCGGATGGCCAGCGCCTGGGCTTCCGGCGTGGAGTGGGCCACGCGGAGGAACTGCAGGCGGAACGGCCCGAGCTCGAAGGAGCCGCCGGACGGGATGACGTGCAAGCGCACCTCGTTGACCAAATGCGCCTCGCTCAGCTTGCGGCGCAGCACCGCAGCGGTGAACGGGGTGGCGTAAACCGGGCAACGTAGCTGGCGCCAGAGGTGGGCGACGGCGCCCACATGGTCCTCGTGCGCGTGGGTGATAACCAGACCCAGCAGCTTGTCGCGCCGCTCGGCGATGTAGGCGGGGTCAGGCATGATGACGTCGGCTTCGGGCAGCTCGTTGCCGCCGAAGCCGATGCCACAGTCGATGGCGAGGTACTGTCCGTCGCATCGATAAAGGTTGAGGTTCATGCCAATCTCGCCCGTCCCGCCCAAAGGCAGGAAGGCAAGGTCGCCGGTTGTTGCGTCCATTAGTTTCCTTTTACTCAGCTTCGATTATGCGAGTTCTGTCACGAGGTAATCTGGGAGCGGGGTTGCGCTCCGCCAACAGGCGTAGGCCGTCGAGCGTCAGATCCGGGTCGATCCGGTCGAAAATGGTGGTGCCTTCGGCGAACAGCGGGGCCAGGCCGCCTGTGGCGACGATCTTGGCCGGCGTGTCGAGCTCACGGCGAATCCGGGTAACCAGGCCTTCGACCAGGCCGATGTAGCCCCAGTACACGCCTGACTGCATTGCAGCAACAGTGCCGGTGCCGATCACCGCCTGCGGGCGGCCGATGCCGATGCGCGGCAGGCGCGCGGCGGCCTGGTGCAGCGCCTCGATGGACAGGTTGATGCCAGGGGCGATGGCCCCGCCGAGGTAGGCGCCGTCCTGGCCCACAACGTCGAAGGTGGTGGCCGTGCCGAAGTCGATGATCACCAGGGCCGCGGCGAAGTGGACAAAGGCAGCCAGCGCGTTCAACAGGCGGTCGGCGCCAACGTCCTCGGGGTTGTCCACCCGGATGTCGAAGCCCCAGTCCAGCGTGGCGCGGGCGACCAGGGGCTCGACGTTGAACCACTCCCGGCACAGCCGGCGCAAATGGTAGAGGGCGGCGGGCACCACGGTGCCGATGACCGCGCCGTGCACCAAGTCCGGCGAGAGCTTGGTGTGGGTCAGCAGGGTGAGCAGCCAGACCGCGTATTCGTCGCTGGTGCGCTGGGGTTCGGTGGCGATGCGCCAGATGCCGGCCCAGCGGCTGCCGTCGTGGACCGCGAAGACGACGTTGGTGTTGCCGGCGTCTACGACTAGGAGCACGTGAGACCTGTGAGGCTAGGCAAGCGGTTCTTCTTTGAAAACAAGAACCAAAAAACTTTTCTTCCTTGGGCGCACGCTGCAGGAAAAGACCGCGACAGCGGACGCAAAAGTTTCTTACTGCTTCTTTTCAAGAAAGCAGGCCTTGCCTAGAAGCAGCAAGAACCTCGCCGCTTCTGATTGGGCTCGCGTTGCCGGCCAGCAGCAGCTCGCCCGCATCCGTCAAGCCGGCAAAAGCGCCTTTCACGCGACGGTGCGGCAACTGCACCTCCATCATCGTGCCGAGCTCGTCGGCGCGCTCCAGCCAGGCGTCGCGCAAGGCAACATCCGACGCGTCGAGACGGGGCTCGAGCTCGTGCAACACGGCAGCCGCCACCAGTCGAGCGGGGGGCGCAGGTGGCGGCAGGTGGGCGGCCTTACGGTCCGGCAGCTCGGGCGCAGCGTGCAGGTTGGCGCCCATGCCGATGACGATCCAGGCGGCCGCGCCGGCCACCACTTCGCTATCTATCAGGATGCCCGCCAGCTTGGCGCCGTGCAGCAGCAGGTCGTTCGGCCACTTCAGCGTCAGGCCGCTGGCGTGCGCGGACAACGCATCGTGCAGTGCGATGCCGGCCATCATTGCCCAGCGGCCGGGCGCAGGTATGGGGTTAGCCGGGCGGAGCAGGACGGAGAGGTTCAGGTTGCCCTCGGGCGCAACCCAAGCGCGACCGCCCCTGCCCCGGCCCGCCGTCTGGCGGGCAGCCAGCACGGCAAGCCGGCCGGGGTCGCCGGCGCGGGCGGCGGCCATGGCCTCGTCCTGGGTGGAGGCGAGCGTCTCGTGTGTCTGCCACCGCCAGCCGGGCGGTGCCGCTTCTGTCACCCGAACAGCGCCTTGGCCGCCTGGGTGGCCGCGCCAACGAACGGCGCGGGAAAAGCGAAGAACACCAGGGTAAAGGCGCCGGTGGCGAGTGCGACGAAGGATAGCGAGCCGGACCGCACGTCGAACGCAGCTTCGGACGGGTCGAAGAACATCACCTTGATGACGCGCAGGTAGTAGAACAAGGCGACCACGCTGGTCAGCACGCCGATGATGGCGAGCGTCCACATGCCGGCGTTCACCGCCGCCTCGAAGACGAAAAACTTGCCGAAGAAGCCGGCCATCGGCGGCACGCCCGCCATGCTCAGCATGAAAATGGCCATCAGCGAGGCAAGCGTCAGGTCGTTCTTCGCGAGACCACCGAGGTCGCTGATCTTCTCTGCGGCGAGGCCGCGGCGGCGCATGGCGATGATGCAGGCGAACACGCCGGCCGACATCACCACGTAGGTGAGCAGATAGACCAGCACGCCGCGCACGCCCGTCTCGGTGCCCGCGGCCAGGCCGATCAGCGCGTAGCCCATGTGGCCGATCGAGGAGTACGCCATCAGCCGCTTGATGTTGGTCTGCGCGATGGCGGCGAAGCTACCCAGCAGCATCGAGGCGATGGCGACCAGTACGATGATCGGCTGCCACTGGATCGCGACGTGGCCGAACGGGCCGAACATCACGCGCAGCAGCACAACGAAGGGCGCCACCTTGGGCGCGGTGCTCATGAACGCGGTGACCGAGGTGGGCGCGCCCTCGTAGACGTCCGGAGTCCACATGTGGAACGGCACGGCAGAAAGCTTGAAGGCAAGACCAGCGATGATGAAGGCGATGCCGACGATCAGGCCGGTGGAGACGCCGGCCGGGTCAGTGACGGCTTGCGCGATGTGAGCGAAATCCATAGAGCCGGAAAAGCCGTAGGTGAGCGAGATGCCGTAAAGCAGCAGGCCCGATGCGAGCGCGCTGAGTACGAAGTATTTCAGCCCCGCTTCGGACGAGCGTAGTTCGTCACGCGCAAAGGCAGCCAGCACGTAGATGGCGAGCGATTGCAGCTCGAGACCCATGTACAGGGTCATCAGGTTGTTGGCAGACGCCATCACCATCATCCCGACGGTGCTCAGCAGCATGAGCACCGGGAATTCGAAGCGGCTGATGTTCTGGTGGCGATTGTAGTCCAGCGAGAGGATGGCGCACAGCCCGGTCGAGCCGAGGATCAGCAGCTTGCTGAACTTTGAAAACGCGTCGCTGACGAACAGGCCGTCAAAGCCGACGGCGGTTCGCGTGCCGACCACGAGCACGCCAGTGACCAGGCACGCGGCCAATGCCGCCATGGTGCAGGCGACCATGGTGTCGCGCTTTTGGGTGACGCCGCCGATGAGAATGGCCAGGGCGCTGACAGCCAGCACGATCTCCGGAAGGGCCAGCGACCAGTTCATCGTGCGGCTCCTGCCAAGCCCAACGTGGCCGGGGCTGCTTGTGTCACCAGCACGGCATTCGCCGGATGTGGCGGTTGGTTGGGCGAAGCCGGCGGCACCTGAACCGCCTGGACGAACTGCGCATGCTTGATGTGCGCGACCGTGGCCGCATGCGCAGCCTGGGCGAGTTGCGGTGCATGTGCGGCGACGTTCATCGCTTGGGCGTGCTGGTCGACCATGGCGGACACGCTGGCGGCGAAGTAGCCGGTGAAACTGCTTGGGTAGATGCCGAGCCAGAGCGTGAGCACGGCCAGCGGTGCGAAAATCGCCACCTCGCGCGGCGACAGGTCGAGGATGCCGCGCAGGTCGGCGCGCACGATTTTGCCGAAGACCACGCGGCGATAGAGGTAAAGCATATAGGCGGCACCGAGTATCATGCCGAAGCTGCCGAGCAGGGCGAGCCAGATGCTCACCTGAAACGCGCCGACCAGAACGAGGAACTCGCCGACGAAGCCCGACGTGCCGGGCAGGCCGATCGACGCCATGGTGAACAGCATGAACACGAAGGCGTACGCCGGCATACGGTCGGCCAGTCCGCCGTAGCGGGCGATATCGCGCGTATGCATGCGGTCGTAGATGACCCCGACACAGAGGAACAGCGCGGCGGAGACGATACCGTGCGAAATCATCTGGAACAGCGCGCCGTCGATGCCCTGGATGTTGAACGTGAAGATGCCGATGATGACTACGCCCATGTGGGCGATCGACGAGTAGGCGATTAGCTTCTTCATGTCCTCCTGCGCGAGTGCGACGAGCGAGGTGTAGATCACCGCGATGACGCCGAGCGCAAACATCAGCGGCGCGAAGTGCGCGGAGGCCACCGGCAGCATGGGGACTGCAAAGCGCAGAAAGCCGTAGCCGCCCATCTTCAGCAGCACGCCGGCGAGGATGACGGAACCTGCAGTCGGCGCCTCCACATGTGCGTCAGGCAGCCAGGTATGCACCGGCCACATCGGCACCTTCACGGCAAACGACGCAAAGAACGCCAGGAACAGCCAGTACTGCGCACCGGCGCTGAACGGCGTGTGGGTGAGCACGGTGATGTCGGTGGTGCCGGCCTGGTGCCACATGGCGAGCAACGCCAGCAGCATCAGCACCGAGCCGGCAAAGGTGTAGAGAAAGAACTTCAGCGACGCGTAGACCCGGCGCGGGCCACCCCAAACCCCGATGATGAGATACATCGGGATCAGCACGCCTTCGAAGAAGACGTAGAACAACAGGAAGTCGGCAGCCGAGAACATGCCGACCATCATCGTCTCGAGAATGAGGAACGCGGCCATGTATTCGCGTACACGCATCTTCACGCTATCCCAGCTTGCCAGGATACAGATTGGCGTGAGCGCAGTGGAAAGCAGGACGAACAGCACGGAGATGCCGTCCACGCCCATGCGATAGCCGATGCCGTATTCCGGCAGCCAGGTAGCGGATTCATTGAACTGGTAGCCGGGCTCACGCATGTCGAAGCGCGTCCACAGCACCAACGAGATCAGGAAGACGATGAGGCTTGTCCACAACGCGGTCCAGCGAGCGTTTTGAGCCACGGCATGTTCATCGCCGCGTAACGTCATCAGGATGGCCACGCCGAGCAGCGGGAGGAAAGTGATGAGCGAGAGAATGGGGAAGCCGGCGGCGTTCACTGCGGTCACGTCAGGTCACCGCACGATGAGGAAAAGACTGACCATGCCAACAAGGCCGATCAGCATGGTGAAAGCGTAGACTGCGATCGATCCCGTCTGAATGCGCACCACTTGGACTGACCCGCCTTCCGCCATGCTGGCCAAGCCGTTCGGCACGCCATCGATGATTTGTGCATCACCAACTTTCCAGAGTTCTCGCGCCAAACAAATCGACGGCCGGACGAATATAAGATCGTAAAGTTCGTCGAAATACCATTTGTTGAGCAGGAAGCGGTAGACAGCAGGGAACGCGATGGCCAGACGCACCGGCAGTTGTGGCCGCATGACGTAAAACAGGTAAGAGATTGCCAGTCCGAGCACGCCGGTTGCGGTCGGCAGGATGCCAATCAGGAACGGTGTGCGTTCGACCTGCTTGAGGACGTGATTATTAGGGCCGTTGAAGATGGCACCTTGCCAATACGCCTCGTTATGGTCACCGATGAAGATTGCGTGCAACAGCCAGCCGGCGAACACTGCGCCCAGTGAGAGCAGCACCAGCGGGCCGGTCATGCTGAGCGGGCTTTCGTGCACGTGCTCCATCACGTGGTGGTCTGCACGCGGCTTGCCATGAAAGGTCATGAACAGCAGGCGGCCGGAATAGAAGGCCGTGAGGAAAGCTGCCAGTGTGCCGCAGACAAAGCCGTAGGAGCCTACTGCGGTGCCCGCAGCAAAGGTGGACTCGAGGATCGCGTCCTTCGACCAGTAACCGGCAAAATACGGGATGCCGGCAAGTGCCAGGCTGCCCAGCCACATGGTGACGTAGGTGGTCGGGATCATGCGCCAGATGCCGCCCATACGACGCATGTCCTGCTCGTCCGACATCGCATGAATGACCGAGCCAGCGCACAAAAACAGCAATGCCTTGAAAAAGGCGTGGGTGATAAGGTGAAACATGCTGGCTTGGTAGGCGCCGACACCGGCGGCCATGAACATGTAGCCGAGCTGCGAGCACGTGGAGTAGGCAATTACCCGCTTGATGTCGTTCTGCACGCAGGCGATGGTTGCCGCAAAGATGCACGTCGTAGCGCCGATGAAGGTGATGAAGGTCAGAGCGCTTGGCGCCCACTCCAGCAAGGGTGACATGCGGCTCATCAGGAACACGCCTGCAGTTACCATGGTGGCGGCGTGGATCAATGCAGAGACCGGCGTCGGTCCCTCCATCGCGTCAGGCAACCATGTATGCAACAGGATCTGCGCGGACTTGCCCATCGCGCCGATGAACAGCAAGTAGCCGATCACCTCGTAGCTCCGTGGCTCCGCACCGAAAAGATGGTAAGTGTCGGCCATGTGCGCCGGGATGGCAGCAAAGATGATGGTGAAGTCCACCGAGCCGAACTTGAAAAACACCATTGCAATGCCAACAGCAAAGCTAAGATCGCCTATGCGGTTGACGACCATCGCCTTGATCGCGGCGCGTGCTGCAGACGGCCGATCATACCAGTAGCCGATCAGCAAGTAGCTGGCTAGGCCCACACCCTCCCAGCCGAAGAACAACTGAACGAGGTTGTCGGCGCTAACGAGCATCAGCATGGCAAAGGTGAACAGCGAAAGGTAGGCGAAGAAACGCGTGGTGGTGCTGTGCTCGTGCGCCATGTAGCCGGTGCTATAGATATGGATCAACGTGGCAACCACGGTGACCATTGCAACCATGGAGACAGACAAGGAATCGTAACGGAGAGCCCAGTCAAGGTGGAGGCTTCCCGAGTCGATCCATGTCGCAATGGGCACGGTGCTGTTTGGCACGTTTGCAAAGATGTGCTGGTACCAGGAGGTGACGCCACAAACCGACGCCAGCAACATGCAGGCGATGGTGATAAGCTGTGCAGGCCGGTCGCCAATGCTGCGTCCAGCGAAGCCGCAGACCAGCGAACCAAAAATCGGGGCGAAGACGGCGATCGCGTAAATCATCTTAGCCCTTCATCAAGTTCACGTCCTCGACCTCGATCGAGCCGCGATTGCGGAAATAAACCACTACGATGGCCAGGCCAATGGCTGCCTCGGCGGCGGCAACGGTGAGGACGAACATTGCCAGGATTTGCCCGGCTAAATCGTTCAAGGCAGAGGAGAAGGCAACAAGGTTCAAGTTAACTGCCAGCAGAATGAGTTCAACAGACATCAGGATGATGATGACGTTCTTGCGATTCAGAAAAATGCCGAAGACACCGAGAACAAGCAGGATGGCAGCGACTGTGAGGTAGTGACCCAGTCCGATGGCGAGAGCTCCATGCGGCATGCCTCAGTGCTCCTCTTGCACGGGCACCGGCGACGGTGCGCCGTCGTGCTGCGCCGCGTCGAAACCCGCGTGGTGGTCGGCCAGCAACGCCGATCCAAGCTTCGGCCGGTAGATGCCGCCAGATGCGAAAACGCCGTCGCCGGACTTGAGCTGCAGCACCTCTAACGTATCGGCTACGCGGTGTTCCTGCTGACGGGTGATATTCTGCCGGCGGGAGTTATGCCGGTCTCGATGCGTCAGCACGATTGCGCCAACCATCGCCACCAACAAAATTAGGCCAGACAACTGAAACAGCAGCACGTAGTTTGTGTAGAGCACCTGACCTATAGCACGGGTGTTCTGCACGTTGTCCGGTATCTGGCTGAGCCGCAGTACGGGCGCATCAGCCGACACCTGCCAGCCGAACAAAACGCTTAGAAGTTCGATGAACAATACCGCGCCAACAGTGGCTCCGACCGGTGCGTAACGCTGGAAGCCTTCGCGGAGAGCAGAAAAGTCTACGTCAAGCATCATCACGACGAACAGGAACAACACCGCAACGGCGCCGACGTACACGATGACCAGTATCATCGCCAGGAACTCGGCACCGGCAATTAGAAACAGCGCTGCCGCATTGGAGAATGCCAGGATGAGGAACAACACCGAGTGGACCGGATTGCGGCTGCTCACAACCATTGCGGCCGACCCAAGTAACACAGCGGAAAAGACGTAAAAAGCGATCGACGTGATCATCGATAGGGCGCGTCCAATTCGAGACGCTTGGCTATCTCGGCTTCCCAACGGTCGCCGTTATCCAGCAGTTTGTCTTTGTTGTACATAAGTTCTTCACGTGTTTCTGTCGAGAACTCAAAGTTTGGTCCCTCAACAATAGCGTCCACAGGGCAGGCTTCTTCGCACAAACCGCAGTAGATGCATTTTGTCATGTCGATGTCATAACGCGTGGTTCGACGAGAGCCATCCTCACGAGGTTCAGCCTCGATCGTGATCGCGTAGGCCGGGCAAATTGCCTCGCACAACTTACAGGCTATGCAGCGTTCCTCGCCATTCGGGTAACGGCGCAGGGCATGCTCGCCCTTAAACCGCGGGCTGAGCGGGCCGCCCTCATAGGGATAGTTTATCGTCACCTTAGGCTTAAAGAAGTAGCGTAGGGTGATGCCCATTCCGGACAGCAACTCCCAAAGCAGCAGTCGCCAAATCGGTTTCGCGGTGATTGCCATCTGCAAACCTCTACGTCGGACCGTTCGGCAACAGCCCCGTGGCCTCGAGAAAACCCGCCGTCAGTACGAGCCAAAGCAGAGAGAGCGGAAGGAACACCTTCCAGCCAAGGCGCATCAACTGATCGTAGCGGTAGCGTGGAAAGGTGGCCCGCACCCAGAAGAAAAAGAACATAACGAGCCAGATCTTTGCCAATAGCCAGAACACCGGCATTGCCGGCAGTCCAAACGGCGCCTGCCAACCGCCAAGGAAAAGCACGCTGGCCAGCGCGCTCATCATCAGCATGTTCATGTACTCACCGAGGAAGAACATGGCGAACGACATCGCGCTGTATTCAACGAAGAAACCTGCGACGATTTCGCTCTCGCCTTCGGGCAAGTCGAACGGAGCCCGGTTCGTTTCCGCCAGCATCGAGACCAGAAAAACGATGAACATCGGGAACAACGGTGTGAATGCAAACCAGTAGTGACTCTGCGCGCGCACGATGTCGTTGAGGTTTAGGCTTCCAACACAGAGCATGACTGTGACAAGCACGAAGCCGATGGAGACTTCGTAACTGACCATCTGCGCAGCAGAACGCATTGCACCAAGGAAAGCATATTTTGAATTGCTGGCCCAACCCGCAACGATGACGCCGTAAACTCCAAGAGAGCTGATGGCAAAGAGATACAATATACCGACGTTTATGTTGGCGACCGCCCAGCCATCACCCACCGGAATGACCGCCCAGGCAAGACATGCCAAAACGAAGGTCAGCATAGGTGCGACCAAAAACAGCGACCTACTCGCGCCGGCTGGAATGATCGTCTCCTTGGTGAATACCTTTACTGCGTCAGCAAACGGTTGCCAAAGCCCGAACGGACCTACTACGTTCGGCCCACGTCGCAATTGAAACGCTGCCAATGCTTTGCGCTCGAAATACGTGGCGTAAGCCATGCTCAGCAACACGGGCACCAGGATTCCAAGCGTCTCTGCGACAGTTAGCAGCAATGTGCCGATCGCAGTTTGGTGGAAGAAACTATACACGCGCAGTCTACTCCGCAGCCACAGCCAAAGTAGCCGAATCTAGTGAGGCCGTTGCCGTACGGGAACACTCAACCATGGTCAAGCTCGCGCGGCTTATCGGATTGGTCAGATAGTAATCCGACACGGACGGCATGAACGCTGCGGCATCTACTTGCCAGCCGGATGCTTGTCCACCAGGCCCACTACGGTCAATTGCGCCGTAGCGAACCAATCCCTGACGAGCGAATACCGGGTTGGCGCGCGTCATACGTTCGCGTAGAGCGTCCAGGTTATCGTATTGCAGAACGTGCCCAATCGTCGCACTGAACGCACGCAAGATACGCCAATCTTCGCGCGCGTCTCCGGGCGCAAACAGCGCGCGATAGCCGCGTTGCACCCGCCCCTCGGTGTTGACGTACGTTCCATCTTTCTCAGTATAGGCGCAACCTGGCAAAATCACGTCGGCGCACGCCGCCCCACGATCACCATGATGTCCTTGATAGACGACAAAACTATTCTGGCCGATACGCGACGTATCGAACTCGTCAGCGCCCAACAGCCAGAGCAGGTCTACACCACCGCCCAACATGCCCGCAGCATCCAGGCCGTCGGGTCCAGGTAAGAAACCAACATCCAGTGCCCCTACGCGGGCTGCGGCGCTGTGCAACATGTTGAAGCCATGCCACTCCGGCGTGAGAGCGCCGATTGAGTCCGCCAACTGCCAGGCGTTGGCAAGCACCGCGGCACCATCAGACCGGGCCAGCGCTCCCTGCCCCACTATGACCATCGGACGTTCAGCGTCGTGCAGCACACGCGCGAAATCATGCGTGCCGTCCCGCAATGATCCGAGCACCGACGGTTCAATGCCAAGATAAGTCGCGCGATAAGTAAGATCGGCCTGCGGGCCGACCAAGCCAATCGGCATGTGCCCAGACGTTGCGAGCCAACGCTTGCGTATCCGCGCGTTCAAAATCGGCGCCTCGCGCCGTGGATTACTTCCGACTATAAGTATGGCGTCAGCTACGTCGATGCCCGCGATCGTGCTGTTGAACAGGTAAAAGTCCCGACGAGTTGTATCAAGTTTCGCGGCGTCCTGCCGACAATCCAGGTTCTGCGACCCTAACGACGCCATCAGGTCCTTGAGCGCCATCATGCTCTCAACGTCGCATAGGTCGCCCGTGATCGCGCCAATACGCGAGCCAGGAATACCGGTTAGGCGGTCAGCAATCGCAGCAAACGCCTCCGGCCAACTAGCGGGTTGCAACCTGCCATCCCGCCGCACCCAAGGTCTGTCCAGCCTGCGACGCTTCAGCCCATCAAGCGAAAAACGCGACTTGTCCGCCAACCACTCGTCATTGATCTCGTCATTTATCCGGGGAAGAATGCGCAACACCTCTGGCCCGCGCGCATCTACCCGTATCGGCGTGCCGACGGCATCCATCACGTCGACGCTGTCAGTCTTGTGAAGCTCCCAAGGCCGAGACACGAACGCATAAGGCTTGCTCGTCAGCGCGCCTACTGGACAAATGTCGATGAGATTACCCGACAGCTCAGAGGTCAGCGCGTGCTCCACGTATGTGCCAACTTCCATGTTCTCACCACGGGCCGTAGCACCAAGCTCCGGTACGCCAGCAATCTCTGTGGCAAACCGGATGCAGCGCGTGCACTGGATACAGCGCGTCATCACCGTCTTCACCAACGGACCGAGGTTCTTGTCCTTCACAGCGCGCTTGCTTTCTGCATAGCGCGAATGGTCCATGCCGTAGGCGTAGGATTGATCTTGCAAATCGCACTCGCCGCCCTGGTCGCAGATTGGGCAATCCAGCGGATGATTGATCAGCAGGAACTCCATTACACCGCGACGCGCTTGGCGCACCATGGCAGTGTCGGTCCTGACCACCATGCCTTCGGCAATCGGGTAGGCGCAGCTTGCGATCGGTTTCGGTGCTTTCTCGATCTCGACCAAGCACATGCGGCAGTTGCCGGCGACAGACAGGCGTTCGTGGTAGCAGAATCGCGGGATCTCGCGTCCGGCTTGTTCGCACGCCTGCAATACGGAACTGCCGGGTGCAACGTCGATTTCCGTGCCGTCTACGACTAGCTTGACCATGATTTGACCTTGAAGAAAGGCCAGGACTCTGTCCTGGACTTGCTGGAGCCAGCCGGCCCCAGACCTCGTTCACTCAGCTGCAATTGGCAGGTTTACCGGCGTAACAACACGCGGATCAGCTCGGTAGCAAGCGATGCGCTCTTCGATGACGGGCCGGAAATGCCTGATAAGACCCTGGATCGGCCACGCCGCTGCGTCGCCAAGCGCGCAAATTGTGTGGCCTTCCACCTGCCGCGTCACTTGTTCGAGCATGTCTATTTCAGCTACTTCCGCGCGGCCCTCTACTAACCTGTTCATTACCCGCATCATCCACCCGGTGCCCTCACGGCACGGTGTGCACTGTCCGCAACTCTCGTGCTTGTAGAACTTAGCCAGCCGCGCAATCGCCCTGATCACGTCGGTCGACTTGTCCATTACGATGACGGCCGCGGTGCCAAGACCGGACTTCACGTCGCGCAGAGAGTCGAAGTCCATCAGGATCGTGTCACAGGTTGCTTTCGGCAACAGCGGCACCGACGAGCCTCCGGGTATCACCGCCAGCAAGTTGTCCCAACCGCCACGCACACCGCCCGCGTAGGTGTCGATCAACTCACGCAACGGAATGCCGAGTTCCTCTTCCACGTTGCAGGGTTTGTTCACGTGTCCGGAAATGCAGAAGATTTTCGTACCCGCGTTCTTTGGCCGTCCCAGCGCTGAAAACCAAGCGGCGCCACGTCGCAAGATGGTTGGTGCGACCGCAATCGTCTCGACGTTGTTTACCGTCGTCGGGCATCCGTACAAACCGACAGCAGCGGGAAACGGTGGCTTCAACCGCGGCATGCCCTTCTTGCCCTCGAGGGACTCCAGCAACGCTGTCTCCTCGCCGCAGATGTAGGCCCCGGCCCCACGGTGCAGGAACACGTCGAAGTCCCAGCCTGACCCGCACGCGTTCACGCCGATGAGCCCGGCCTCGTAAGCCTCGTTGATTGCCGTCTGCAGGTTCAGCGCTTCGTTGTAGTATTCCCCGCGGATGTAGATGTATGTCGCATGTGCGCCCATGGCGAAACCGGCAACAAGGCAGCCCTCGATCAGCTTGTGCGGATCGTGGCGCATGATGTCGCGGTCTTTGCAAGTGCCAGGCTCGCTCTCATCCGCGTTGACCACCAGGTAAGCCGGCCGGCCATCATTGACTTTCGGCATGAACGACCATTTCATGCCGGTCGGGAACCCTGCCCCGCCGCGACCACGCAGGCCTGACGCTTTCATCTCTTCGACGATTGCATCTCGGCCACGTAACAGAATTTCGGCAGTTCCGTCCCAGTCGCCGCGCGCACGCGCACCGGCCAACCGCCAGTCGTGTTGGCCATACAGGTTAGTAAAGATACGATCGCGGTCGTGCAGCACGTGCTTACTCCGAAACCAGCGTCAACGTTGTTGGACCGCCAACCGGCGCCGAGGTGATGCGGCCTATCATCGAACCCGGCTGCGGCTTCGGCTCACCCCGCCTAAGCTCCTGCAGAAGCTTTTCCGTCAACGGGCCGTCCATGTCCTCGTAAAAGTCATTGTCGATTTGTAAGATCGGTGCGTTCACGCAGCCGCCCAGGCATTCCACCTCGGACATGGTGAAAAGTCCGTCCTCGCTGGTTTCATGCCAGCCTTTGATACCGGTCACACGACGGCAAGCTGCAACAACATCATCTGAACCGCGCAACCAGCAAGGTGTGGTCGTGCAAACCTGCAAGTGATAGGTGCCGACTGGCGTCGTGTTAAACATCAGGTAAAACGTGGCGACCTCGTAGACGCGAATTGGCGGCATAGCCAACCTCGATGCAACCGCGTCCATTGCAACACGCGGCACCCAGGCACTCCCGGTTTCACGACGCATCTGGTCCTGCACGAGATAGAGCAACGGGATCACACCGCTGGCTTGACGCCCCGCCGGATACTTGGCGAGCAGTTTCTCGATCTCTGCGTTACTCAGCTCGTCGAACGTAAATTTCTGCGGTTCGGCACGATTATGCGCCGCCGTCGAGCCGTCCCCGACATTCTCGGCCGCAAACGCGCCTGGATGCGAGTCGCTCATCAACGATCCACCTCACCGAACACCAGGTCGATGGAGCCGATGACCGCGACGGCGTCAGCAAGCATGTGGCCCTTGCTCATCACTTCCATCGCTTGCAAGTGCGAGAAGCCCGTTGGCCTTATCTTGCACCGGTACGGCTTGTTGGTGCCGTCCGAGACGAGGTAGACGCCGAACTCACCTTTCGGGCTCTCGATTGCCGTATAGGTCGCACCGGCAGGGACGTGAAACCCTTCGGTGTAGAGCTTGAAGTGATGGATGAGCGCTTCCATTGACCGCTTCATTTCCTCGCGACGCGGCGCCGTGAATTTTCTGTCCGCAATCTTCACCGGTCCGGGCTTCATATGTTGCAGGCATTGCCGGATGATTTTGACGCTCTCACGCATTTCGATCATGCGCACCAGGTAACGGTCGTAACAATCACCATTGCGCGCAATCGGCACGTCGAACTGCACGTGGTTGTACATCGCGTAGGGCTGCGCCTTGCGCAAATCCCAAGGCACGCCGCTCGCACGCAGGTTTGGGCCGGTAAACCCCCAGGCTATTGCCATCTCGGCAGTCATCACGCCGATGTCGACCGTACGCTGCTTCCAGATACGGTTCTCAGTCAGCAGGTTCCAAAGATCGTCGATGAACGACGGAAACTGCTCGCTCCATGCCCAGATGCGGTCGGTCAACCCGGCCGGCAGGTCACGGCTGACACCACCCGGGCGGTAGTAATTCGCGTGCAAGCGAGCGCCAGACGCCGCCTCGTAGAACTCCATCAGCTTCTCGCGCTCCTCGTAACCCCACAAAGGCGGGGTCAGCGCGCCGACGTCCAGCGCGTAGGAGGTGAGGTTCAGCAGGTGGTTGAGGATGCGTGTGATCTCGTCATACATCGTGCGTATCCACAGCGCACGCTCCGGCGCCTGGATAGCCAACAGCCTTTCAGTCGCCAGGACAAACGCGTGCTCCATGCACATCGGCGAGACGTAATCCAGCCTGTCGAAATAAGGCACGTTCTGCAGGTAGGTGCGGCTCTCGATCAGCTTCTCGGTGCCCCGGTGCAGCAACCCCACATGCGGGTCCGCACGATCCACCACCTCTCCGTCCATCTCCAGGACAAGCCGCAACACGCCGTGCGCCGCCGGGTGCTGCGGGCCGAAATTGATCGCGTGGCTGTCGATCTGCACCGTCTTATAGGAGGACGCTACCGCCTGTTCTTGCGGCACGGTCGTCGTCGCATGTACCGCTTCTGCTACGTTGCCGCTCATGGCTTGCCTACCTCGATCGCCGGCGTACCGTTCGCCAGCGCCTGACGTGTCACATGGGCCTTCTCGTCACCAGGCAAAGTCGTCATGCCTTCCCATGGCGAGAGAAAGCGGAAATCCCTGAAATCCTGCGTCAGGTTCACCGGCTCGTAGACAACCTGTTTGCGCTCCTCGTCGAAACGAACTTCCACGTAACCAGTCAACGGGAAGTCCTTGCGCAACGGGTGTCCCTCGAATCCGTAATCCGTCAGGATGCGCCGGTGGTCAGCCAAACCTGCAAACGTCACGCCGAACAGGTCCCAGCACTCGCGTTCCCACCAGGTGGCACACGGCCAGATGTTGGAAACGGACGGCACCGGCGTGGTCTCGTCGGTGGTCACAATCACCCGAACACGGTGGTTCAGCGACACGCTGAGCAGGTTGTAGACCACGTCGAAACGCTCGGCGCGCTGCGGGAAATCGACACCGCACAGGTCCACCATCTGCTCGCACAAGAACCGTTTGTCGTCGCGCAGCGTGGTCATTGCGCCCAACAATTCGTCACGCGCGACGTGCACCACGAGCTCGCCGCCTTCCAACCCGGCGCGCGACACGCCAGCCACGCCCGTGCTGATCGACATTGCCAATGCCGACGCGTTGGCCGAAACGGGCAGCGCCTCTGCCGCGACGACCAGTTCAGCCACGAAGGATCGTCCCCGTCCGCCTGATCTTCTTCTGCAGCTGCATGATCCCGTACAGCAGCGCCTCTGCCGTTGGCGGGCAGCCTGGCACGTACACGTCAACTGGAACGATCCTGTCGCAGCCACGTACGACTGAATACGAGTAGTGGTAGTAGCCACCACCATTCGCACAGCTTCCCATGCTGATTACCCAGCGCGGCTCCGACATCTGGTCGTACACTCGGCGCAGTGCCGGCGCCATTTTGTTTGTCAGCGTGCCGGCCACGATCATCACGTCGCTCTGCCGCGGCGAGCCGCGTGGAAAGATGCCGAACCTGTCGAGGTCGTAGCGCGGCATGTAGGCGTGGATCATCTCCACCGCGCAGCATGCCAAACCGAAAGTCATCGGCCACAGGCTACCGGTGCGGCCCCAGTTGATCAGCTTGTCCAGCTGTGCGACCACGAAACCCTTGTCGGTAATCTCGCCGGTGATGCCGCGCACCACGGCATCTTGCGCCTCACCCGGCGGCAGCACGTCGCGGTTCCACGCGATTTGCTGGCCGGTGGCGACGTCCGTCGCTGTCAGGCTCATGAACCTACTCCCAATCGAGTGCACCCTTGCACCACTCGTAGATAAACCCGACGGTCAATACAGCAAGGAAGCCCATCATCGACCAGAACCCGAACATGCCGATATGCGCCAAGCTGATCGCCCAGGGAAACAGAAACGCCACTTCCAGGTCGAAGATGATGAACAGGATAGCGACCAGGTAGAACCGCACGTCGAAGCGCCGGCGCGCGTCGTCGAACGGCTCGAACCCGCATTCGTAAGCCGAGACCTTGTCGGCATATGGCTTTTGCCGGGCCGCCAGCAGGGAGCCGCCGATCATGGCACTGGCAATCACCAGCGCGATGCCGAGGAAGACGAGGATCGGAAAGTAGTTGGCGAGGATCGGCTGCATGGTGTCCCAACGGCAAAAACGCGGCGCCAGCCAGGCCGCCGCAATGCAACATCGTGGCGGACCTTAGACCTGTGCTGTGGCGTAGCCAAGGCCAAGGGCTCTGCCCCTGGACCCCGCCAAGGACAGTCGTCCTTAGAACCTGTTCATGTAGGAAATATTCGAGGGAAACATTGAGTTCCGGCCGCCTTGAGGGAAGCTGGACTAGACTGACCCCGTCGTGCGAAGCGCGCTCACGCCTGACGGGGTCCGGGGTCAGCGCCCCTGGCCTTGCCTGGCGCGAGTGACGGGGCTCGAACCCGCGACCTCCGGCGTGACAGGCCGGCGCTCTAACCAACTGAGCTACACCCGCTTACAGGCAGGCGCCGCTTCTACGGGGGCACTCGGGGCGCGTCAACACCCTCGTCGCACGCGGAACATGGTGGGCGGTGACGGGATCGAACCGCCGGCCAACTCGGTGTAAACGAGCCGCTCTACCGCTGAGCTAACCGCCCACGCGCACGCGTCGGGGAGCCTCTAGTCCCGAACCTTTCCCACCGTCAAACAGATGCGCCGGACACCAGGTCGCGCAGCACCTTGCCGGCGCGGAAACGCACGGACTTGCTTTCCGGCAAGTCGACTTCGCTGCCGGTCGCCGGATCCAGGCCCTTGCTTGCCGGCCGCTCGTTGGTCAGGAACGAGCCGAAACCAGGTATGCGAACCTCCTTGCCGTCGCGCAACGCGTGACCGGCTGCTTCGAACACCGCGTCGACAGCAGCAATGGCCTTGCTGCGCGGCAGGCCAGTCCTGTCCGCCACGTCGGCGGCCAGCAATTGCCGGTTATAGATGTTCGCACTGCCAATGCCTGCCGAGCCGGTGTCAGGGTCCTTGATGTCGTCCATCTTCAATCTCCTCTCGCCGGCTCGCACGGCGCAGCCAAACACTGGAAGGCACAGCCAGCCACGGTCAAGAAGCCCGGCTACGCTCGCAGGCGCAACCAGGCTCCGTAGCAGGCATCAGTGCGGCAGAGACGCTCCAGCCGGCTCGGTCGCCGGCTTGGTGATCGGCTCCGGCGGCTCCTCCCACTCGATCGCCTCCGGCTTGCGCACGAGCGCCTGGCCGATCACCTCGTCGACGTGGCTGACGGGGATCAGCGTCAGCGCGCGCTTCACGTTGTCCGGTATCTCGGCGAGATCCTTCTCGTTCTCCTTGGGAAAGAACACGGTGGCGATACCAGCGCGCAACGCCGCCAGCAGCTTCTCCTTCAGACCGCCGATCGGCAGCACGCGGCCGCGCAGCGTGATCTCGCCGGTCATCGCCACGTCGCGACGGACGGGGATGCCGGTTAGCACGCTGACGATGCTGGTGGCCATTGCCACGCCGGCGGACGGGCCGTCCTTGGGCGTCGCGCCCTCGGGAACGTGGACGTGGATGTCTCGTTTCTCGAAGATCGTCGGTTTGATGCCGAAGGTGATCGACTTGCTGCGCACGTAGGACAGCGCGGCGGTGACACTCTCCTGCATCACGTCGCCCAGCTTGCCGGTGTGCTGTATCTTGCCGCGGCCCGGCACGATGACGCTCTCGATCGTCAGGATCTCGCCGCCCACCTCGGTCCAGGCGAGCCCGGTTACCACGCCAACCATGTCCTCGCTCTCCGTCTCGCCGTAGCGGAAACGGCGGATGCCGGCGTATTTCTCCAGCGTCTTGAGCGTGATCGTGACCTTCTTGGTCTTCTTGGTCACAATCTCCTTGACCGACTTACGGGCCAAATTGGCCAGCTCGCGCTCCAGGTTACGCACGCCGGCCTCACGCGTGTAGGTGCGGATCAGGTCGCGCAGCGCGTCGTCGGTGATGGACCACTCGTCCGGCTTCAGACCGTGCGCCTCACCCTGCTTGGCGATCAGGTGGCGCCGGGCGATCTGCAGCTTCTCATCCTCGGTGTAACCGGAGATACGGATGATCTCCATGCGGTCCAGCAGCGGTTGCGGCATGCGCAGGCTGTTGGCGGTGGTCACGAACATCACGTCCGACAGGTCGTAATCGACCTCCAGGTAGTGGTCCGCAAAGGTCGCGTTCTGCTCCGGGTCGAGCACCTCAAGCAGCGCGCTGGTCGGGTCGCCGCGCCAGTCCTGGCCCAGCTTGTCGATCTCGTCGAGCAGGAACAACGGGTTGCTGGTCTTCGCCTTCTTCATGCCCTGGATCACCTTGCCGGGCATCGAGCCGATGTAGGTGCGCCTATGACCGCGGATTTCCGCTTCGTCCCGCACACCGCCCAGGCTCATGCGCACGAAGCTGCGCCCCGTGGCGTTGGCGATCGACTTGCCGAGCGAGGTCTTGCCCACGCCGGGCGGTCCGACCAGGCACAAAATCGGCCCGCGCACCTTCGGGCTGCGCGCCTGCACCGCCAGGTACTCCAGGATACGCTCCTTGACCTTCTCCAACCCGAAATGGTCGGCGTCGAGCACCTTTTCGGCCTCGATAACGTCGTTGCGGACCTTGCTGCGTTTCTTCCACGGAATCGAGAGGATCCAGTCGAGGTAGTTGCGCACCACAGTCGCCTCGGCACTCATCGGGCTCATGGTGCGAAGCTTCTTCAGCTCGCCCATCGCCTTTTCACGGGCTTCCTTAGACAGGCGGCTCTTCTTGATCTTGTCCTCAAGCTCGGCCGTCTCGTCCTTGCCGTCCTCGCCCTCGCCCAACTCCTTCTGGATCGCCTTGAGCTGCTCGTTGAGGTAGTACTCGCGCTGGGTCTTCTCCATCTGGCGCTTGACACGGTTGCGGATCCGTTTTTCCACCTGCAGCACGCCGATTTCGGACTCCATGTGCCCGAACACGCGCTCCAGCCGCTCGCCGATCCGGGTGGTCTCCAGCAGCTCCTGCTTCTCGCTGATCTTCAGGTTCAGGTGGCTGGCGATGGTGTCGGCCAGCTTTGACGGCTCCTCGATCTGGTTCAGCGAAACCAGCACCTCAGGGGCGATCTTCTTGTTCAGCTTGATATATTGTTCGAACTGGCCGACCACGGTGCGGCCGAGCGCCTCGAGCTCCTTCGGATCGCCCTCCTGATCGGGCAGGTCCTCGACGCTCGCCTCGAAGTAGGATTCGGTCTCTTTGAACGCTGCGAGCTTGGCGCGGCGGCCGCCTTCAACCAGCACCTTTACGGTGCCGTCCGGCAACTTGAGCAACTGCAGGATAGTGGACACGGTGCCCACACGATAAATGTCGTCAGCCGAGGGGTCGTCCTGGGCGGCGTTCTTCTGGGCGACGAGCAGGATCTGCTTGTCTTCCTTCATCACGGCCTCTAGGGCGCGCACGGACTTCTCGCGGCCGACGAAAAGCGGGACGATCATGTGGGGAAACACCACGATGTCGCGCAACGGCAGCACGGCCATAGTGTCACCGGCTGGGGCCTGGGTTACGGCTACGGGTTTCTTCGGGGGCATCTATAGACCTCCTTCAAGGACAGTCGGAGCGCGAGTCGCCCAAGCTTGGCACGAAACGGCTCAAAAAAAGAAAAGGGCCAGAGCGTCGTGCGCCAGCACGTCTTCGCGTGATGCCCTGGCCCTGCTAGGGCTCGCGGCCCGATACCCGATTCCGAGTGAGCTGCGGAACTGGGTCTGGGCCGCGGTGTCAGCAATGTACAGGTGCTTCATGCAAGTAGGTGCTTCGCACGACGCCCCTGGCCTTCTCATCTATATTGAAGGCGCGAACCCGTTTTCTACCCCGCCCCTTCAGCCCGCTCTTTTGAGCGCTCCTTAGTGTACGTATAAAGCGGATTAGCCCGTCCCTCCGCCACCTCGCGGTTGATCACCACTTCGTCGACGTTGTCCAACCCTGGCAGGTCGAACATCGTCCCCAGCAGGATCGCCTCCATGATGGACCGTAGCCCACGGGCACCGGTCCGTCGCGCGATTGCCCGTGTGGACACCGATCGCAACGCGTCGTCCGTGAAGCTCAGCTTGATGCCCTCCATTTCGAACAAGCGGCCGTACTGCTTTACCAGCGCGTTCTTCGGCTTGGTCAGGATCTCCATCAACGCCGCCTCGTCGAGGTCCTCGAGCGTGGCGACTACCGGCAGGCGGCCGATGAACTCCGGGATCAGCCCGAAGCGCAGCAGGTCTTCCGGCTCCACGTCGCGCAAGATGGCGCCGGTCCGCCGCTCGTCAGGGTCGCGCACCTCGGCACCGTAGCCGATACCCGACCCCTTGCCGCGGGCGCCGATGATCTTCTCCAACCCGGCAAACGCGCCGCCGCATATGAACAGGATGTTGGTCGTGTCCACCTGCAGGAATTCCTGCTGCGGGTGCTTTCGCCCGCCTTGCGGCGGCACGGAGGCGACGGTGCCCTCCATGATCTTCAGCAAAGCCTGCTGCACGCCCTCTCCGCTGACGTCGCGAGTGATGCTCGGGTTGTCGGATTTGCGGCTGATCTTGTCGACCTCGTCGATGTAGACGATGCCGCGCTGAGCCCGCTCCACGTTGTAGTCGGCCGCTTGCAGCAGCTTCAGGATGATGTTCTCGACGTCCTCGCCCACGTAGCCGGCTTCGGTCAGCGTGGTGGCATCAGCCATCGTGAAGGGCACGTCGAGGATGCGCGCCAGGGTCTGGGCCAGCAGCGTCTTGCCCGAGCCGGTGGGGCCCACAAGCAGGATGTTGGACTTGGCGATCTCGATGTCGTTGTTCTTCTGGGCATGGGCCAACCGCTTGTAATGGTTGTGCACAGCGACCGAGAGCACCTTTTTGGCGTGACTCTGGCCGATCACGTAGTCGTCCAGCACGCGGCAGATCTCGCGCGGGGTCGGCACCCCGTCGCGCGCCTTGACCAGGTGCGTCTTGTGCTCCTCGCGGATGATGTCCATGCAAAGCTCGACACACTCGTCGCAGATGAACACGGTGGGACCCGCGATCAGCTTGCGCACTTCGTGCTGGGACTTGCCGCAGAACGAGCAGTACAGGGTGTTCTTAGCGTCCTTGGTCATAGAGTCTCCCGCGCCCCGGGCTGACCCGGGGCCACAATCTTAGGATACTACGCCCCGCCTTTCTCAATCGACAAGACGGGACGCCAGCCGCAACCGCACGCGGCGCTGCATCAGCCGGCCAAGTTGCATGGCCGCAACGTTTCATCCGCCCTGGCACGCCAACGAGAGGCACACGATCAGACATGCGGACCATGCCACACTGGGCAACCCGTGCCCCCCGACGCAAGCGGCGCACGTCCGAGGCACCTGCCGACGTCAGCCCGGCTTTCGGGCGGTGACGTCGGGCGGAAACCGGCGCGCTAGACCTTGACCGCCTCGTCCACCATCGACTGCGGCCGGTTTTCCACCACCTGGTCCACCAGGCCGAAAGCCCGGGCCTCTTCGGCGGACATGTAGCTGTCACGCTCCAGCTTGGCCTCTATGGCGTCGAGCGGCTGGCCGGTGTGGCGCTCGTAAATCTGGTTGAGCCGGTGACGCAGTGTCAGAATCTCGCGCGCCTGGATCTCGATGTCGGCCGCCTGGCCCTGGGCGCCACCACTGGGCTGGTGCACCATCACCCGGCTGTTGGGCAGGGCGTAGCGCTTGTCCTTGGCACCCGCGCACAGCAGCAACGAGCCCATCGACGCCGCCTGGCCGATGCACACGGTGCTCACCGGGCACCGGATATACTGCATGGTGTCGTAAATCGCCAGGCCGGCGGAGACGACGCCGCCGGGGCTGTTGATGTAGAAGAAGATGTCCTTGGCCGGGTTCTCGCTCTCCAGGAACAGCAACTGGGCGCAAATCAGCGCGCTCATCTGGTCGAAGACCGGGCCGGTCAGGAAGATGATCCGCTCCTTCAGCAGGCGCGAGTAGATGTCGTAGGCCCGCTCGCCACGCGCCGTCTGCTCGACCACCATCGGGACGAGCGCCTGGCTGTAGATCTCGGCGGGATCGCGATCCATAAAAGACCGGGCTCCTGGGATACGGGCGCTCATACGCACTCCTAACGGTTCGGAAAGCCGCCGGGCGGGGAACCCGCCGGCCTTGGCGCTATGACATAGGCCGCGCTGCGGCACGTTCCAGTGCGAGCGTGCCGAGGTCGGCGGCAGCAGGTCAGTCGCGGGCGGATCAGACCGCCTCCTCGGAGTGGGCGGGGCGGTCGTCGGAGCCGTCTACAGCCAGCGCCTGGCCATCCATGCCGGACCTGCCGGAAGCCGAGCGTTCCATGTCGTGTGCCCCGGGGCCGACTTCGGTCCCGCCCTCGACGGCGCCGCCCTCGGCACCTGCAGCCGTCGTCTCGACACTTTCGTGCGGCGCTGCCGGCGCGTCGCCATGGGACATCTGCGGCGCATTCGCAGACTCCGAGGCGGCTTCGTGCGACGAAGCGCTTTGCCCGGACGCGCCCGAGTGCGTGCCGGCTTTCCCCATGTCGCCCCCGGCCGCCGTGTCAGCGAGGCCGACGGCACCTGCTTCGGCACGCTTTTCTACCGCTTGAGCCCCAGCTGCAGAGGTCGCGTGCTCATCCGGCACTTCGGTCCTGGTGCCAGTCGTCTCGCCATGTGCGGCTTCATCGTGCGCCGCCTCTTTGTCACCCGCTGTATCGTGCTCGGGCAAGTCCTGCCCGGCGCTCTCCCCGGCCTCGGCGGACGGATCGAACTGCACGCGCGCCGGAGCCACGTCGCCGGCCATCGGCAGGTTCAGCTCCTCGGCGCTGACCACGCGATCCTCTACCTTGGCCATCTCGAGGATGTAGTCCACTACCTTGTCCTCGAAGATCGGGCCGCGCAGCTGCTCAATAGCGCCCGGCGACTTGCGGAAGAACTCCACCACCTGCATCTCCTGGCCCGGATAGCGTGCCGCTTCCTGGCGCAACGCCTGGGTAAGCTCGGCCTGGCTCACCTGCACCCCCGCAATGCGACCGATCTCGGAGAGCAGCAGCCCCAGCCGCACACGGCGGTCGGCGATGGCGCGGTACTCGGCGCGCAGCGTCTCGGTGTCCTTGCCGCGGTCCTCGTCATCGACCTGGCCGGACGCCATGTCCTGTTCCACCCGCTGCCAGATGGCCGCGAACTCTGCGTCGGTCAGGTTCTGCGGCGCCGGGAAGTCCGCGCGTTCGGCCAGCACGTCGAGCAGCTCGCGCTTGACCCGCAGCCGCGACATCTGGTCCAGCTCGCGCTGCATCTGGCCGGTGACGAACTCGCGCAGCTTGTCCAGCGTCTCCAGGCCGATCTTCTCTGCCAGCGCGTCGTCCAGCACCGCCTCGCCCGGCCTGGCCAGCGCCTTGGCCGTTACCTTGAACACCGCCGGCTTTCCCGCCAGCTCGGCAGCGTTGTAGTCGGCCGGGAACGTCACGGCCACGTCGCGTTCCTCGCCGGGCTTCATGCCGGCCATGCCCTCGGAAAAGCCGGGGATGAAGCCCTCGCCGCCGATCTCCACCTTGGCGTCCTGGCCGGCGCCGCCGTCGAACGCTACCCCGTCCACCGAGCCAGCGAAATCCACCGTCAGCACGTCGCCGTGCTCGGCGCCGCGGTCGTCATCGATCGGCGTCATCTCGCGCTGCGCTGCGGCCAGGCGCTGCAGGCTCTTTTCCACCAGCGCCGGGTCCACCTCGGCGCGCAGGCGGGTCAGGCTGAGCGCGGCCAGGTCCGGCGGGGTGATCTCCGGCAGGATCTCCATTTCGACGTTGAAGGCCAGGTCGGCGGCCTTTTTCGCGTTGACGTCGGGCTCGCCGGCCAGCGAGATGCGCGGCTGACCGGCCGGGCGCAGGCCGCGTTCCTCCACCACCAGATCGGCCGCGCTGTTCACCGCGTCCTGCATCACCTCGGCCATCACCGAGGCGCCGTAGCGCTGGCGCACCAGGTTGACCGGCACCTTGCCGGGGCGGAAGCCGGGCAGGCGGATGGTGCGGGTGATCTCGGCGAGCTTGGTGGCCACCTTGCCCTCGATCTCGCCGGCGGGCACCACTACGGAAAACGCGCGCCTCAAGCCGTCGGAGAGCGTCTCGGTCACCTGCATCGGGTCGACATCCTAGAAAACGTGTGTGGGAAGGCCGACTGGTGCGGGCGGAGGGACTTGAACCCCCACGGCTTACGCCACCAGAACCTAAATCTGGCGTGTCTACCAATTTCACCACGCCCGCCGGCCGCGAAGCGGACGGGGTAGCGCAGGCGGCTAAGGTAGGCAAGACAAGGGGCTTTGCCCCTGAACCCCGTCACGCGCTAGCGTGCTTCGCACGACGGGGCCAACGAGGCCGTGGCTACAAAGCGTGTGGCCCCCCTTCGCACACTGCCGAAACAAAAAGGTTCTAAGGACGACCGTCCTTAGCGGGGTCCAGGGGCAGAGCCCCTGGCCTTGCCTAAGCCTCCCCCACCAACCCCCGCGCAAACTCCAGCGCCACGAACGGCCGCAAATCCCCCGCCTGCTCCCCCACTCCAACGGCATGGATCGGCAGCCCAAACTCCTCCGCAAGCGCCACCACGATCCCGCCCCGCGCGCTCCCATCCAGTTTCGTCACCACCAGCCCGGTAATCGCCACCAGCTCGCGGAACACCCGCACCTGCTGGATCGCGTTCTGACCCGTCGTTGCGTCCAGCACCAACAGAACCGAGTGCGGCGCCGTCTCGTCCTGCTTGCGCAGCACGCGGATCACCTTCTGCAGCTCCTCCATCAGCGCGGTCTTGTTGTGCAGCCGGCCCGCAGTGTCGATCAGCAGCACGTCGGCCGCCTCGGCCCGCGCCCGAGTCAGCGCCTCGAACGCCAGCCCGGCCGCGTCCGCGTTGGCAGGCCCTGAGATGACCGGCGCCCCCGTCCGCTCGCCCCACACCTGCAGCTGCTCGACCGCGGCCGCGCGGAACGTGTCGCCCGCCACCAGCACTGCCCGGCGCCCCTCACCTTTGAACTGCAGCGCCAGCTTGCCGATCGTGGTGGTCTTGCCGGTGCCGTTCACCCCCACCAACAGCACCACGTGCGGCCTGTGCGCCGGGTCGAGCACCAGCGGGCGCGCCACCGGCTCCAGGATTGCAGCAATCTCCTCGGCCAGCGCCGCGCGCACCTCCTGTTCGCTCACCGTGCTGCCGAAGCGGCTGGAGCGGAAGGCGCGGATGATCCGCCGCGCCACGGCCGGGCCTAAATCGGCCGAGACCAGCGCGTCCTCCAGCTCCTCCAGCGCCGCGTCGTCCAGCTTGCGGGCGGTGAACCCCGCGCCCAACCCGTCGGTCAGCTTCTGGGTGCTGCGGGAGAGCCCCTCCTTCAGCCGCGAGAAGAACCCCAGCGCCATCGCCTCAGGCCGCCCGCGCAAGCAGGCCCTGCGAGTCCGCACCCGTAATGCGGGCGCGCAGCAGGCTCGCATGCGGCCAGGCGCCCGGCAGGCGGACCGGCGCAAAGTGCTCGGTGTGCCCGGCAGCCGCGTCCGACGACACCTTCTCGATCACCACGCTGGCCTCCGCCCCAACCTGCGCCTGGTGGAAACGCTCTGCCGCCTGCGCCGCCTCGGCGCGCAACGCGGCCGCCCGCGCGCGCCGAACTTCGTGCGGCACTTGCGGCATGCGGGCGGCCGGCGTGCCGGCGCGTTCGCTGTAGGGGAACACGTGCAGGTAGGGGATCGCCTGGTCACGCACGAAGCCTAGCGTTTCCTTAAACAACGTGTCGGACTCGGTGGGAAAGCCGGCGATCAGGTCGGCGCCAATGGCGATGCCGGGCCGCAACGCCCGCGCCCGCCCGATTACCGCGGCCGCCTGTGCCGCGCTGTGCCGCCGCCGCATCCGCTTGAGCACCAGGTCGGACCCTGCCTGCAACGAAAGATGCAAATGCGGCATCAGCCGGGGCTCGTTGCCGATCAGCACCCACAACGCCTCGTCCACGCAGGCGGGGTCCAGCGAGGACAGCCGCAGCCGCGCCAGCTCCGGCACCAGCGAAAGTACCCGCCGCACCAGTTGCCCCAGCCGCGGCCGCCCAGGCAGGTCGGCACCGTAGCTGGTTACGTCCACGCCGGTCAGCACCACCTCGGCGTGGCCGGCCGCCGCCAGCGCGCGCACCTGGTCCACCACCGCGCCCACCGGCACGCTGCGGTTCGGCCCGCGGCCGAACGGGATGATGCAGAAGGTGCAGCGGTGGTCGCAGCCCTGCTGCACGGCGACGTAGGCGCGCGCCCGGCCGCCCAAACCCACCACCGGATGGGCCACCGGTGCACGCGCCTGCATGATGTCGCCATGCGCCGAGCCAGCACCTGCCGCCCACGATCCGGCCTGAAGCTTCTCCTCGTTGCCGAGCACGCGCGCCACCCCCGGCAGGCCCGCCCACCGCTCCGGCGCGATCTGCGCGGCACACCCAGTCACCACGATCGGCCGCTCCGGCCGCTGCCGATGCGCACGCGCGATCGCCCGCCGCGCGTCCCGCTCCGCCTGGCCGGTGACCGCGCACGTGTTGACCACCAGCGTGTCGGTCAGCTGCGCGGTATGGCCGCGGATGACCTCGCTCTCGAAGGCGTTCAGCCGGCAGCCGAACGTCAGTATCTCGGTCGTCATGCGCCGTAGGTAGTCAGATCCACGCTGCCGTGAAAGGCCGTGACTGCCGGGCCGGTCATCCACACGTGGCCGTGCGGCGCGTCTGCGTGGTGCATGTGTACGCCGGCCGCGTCCCTGCTTGCTCTGCTGACGGCTGCGCCGCCGCCGCGCTCGCTGTTCCCGGTCATACTGCGCCTGACCCCGCTGTTTGCGGCTACGCTGCGCCCAGCTCCGCTGTCCCAGGTTGCGGTGGGTTCAGCTCCGGCATCCCCGGCCGTAATGTCGGCGCTCGCAATGTCCGAACCCGCGCCGCGCCGGTCCGGCTCGCCACTTTCGATGTTCTCCGGCGCACGCCACTCGATCAGCAGCGTGCCGCCATCCAGCACCAGTTCCGCCCGTCGGCCCGTCAGCCCGCGCCGGTGCGCGTTCACCAGCGCCGCGCAGGCGCCCGACCCGCAGGCCAGCGTCAGCCCGGCGGCGCGCTCCCACACGCGCAGCCGGATGCGATCCGGCGCCAGCACCTGGGCGAAGCCGATGTTGGCGCGGTCCGGGAACATCGGATGCGTCTCCAGCACCGGTCCGGCGGTGGCCGGGTCTACCGCGTCCAGCGCCGCCACGAACAGGGTCGCGTGCGGGTTGCCCATCGACACCGCGGCAGGGCTGCCCGGCAGGTCGAGCCAAAGCGTGTCGCACGCCGTCCGCAACGGCACCTCGTGCCACGCCAGACGCGGCGGCCCCATGTCCACCCGCACCTGCCCATCCGCGAGGCACTCGGTCGGCAGCACCCCGCTCACGGTCTGGATCATCACGCCGGAGCGCCCCGTTTCCTCGGCGAGCAACCGCGCCACGCAACGGGTCGCGTTGCCGCAGGCGCCGGCCTCTGATCCGTCCGGGTTGTAGATGCGCATTGCCGCGTCCGCGGTGGCGGCGGTGGCGGCCTCGATGACGATCAGCTGGTCCCAGCCTACGCCCGTGCGGCGGTTGCCGAGCGCGCGGATGGCCGGCGGCGCGAGCGTCAACGGTTCGGTGCGGGCGTCGAGCACCATGAAGTCGTTGCCCGCCCCGTGCATCTTTCGGAACGCCGTGGGCATGGGGGCTCCGGAGGAGGGAAGAAAGCAGTTCTTTTTTGAAAAAAAGAACCAAAAAACTTTTGCTTCTTGGGAAATACGCCGCCGGAAAGTCCGCGACATCCGAGACAAAAGCTTTTTGCTTCTTTTTCTCGAAAAAGAAGACGCTTCCTTACTAAGCCTTCGCCTCCAACGCCACCGCCAGCTTAGCGCGCGCCGGTCTTGGCTGCGCCGCTGAAATCCTCGAATGTCACCCGCCAGCGATGGTCCGAGCCTGCCTTGCCGGCGCCGTCTGGCGTGTAGTGGACAGAGAGGCCCTGCAACCAGGCCAAGGAAGCGGCCGAGACCGCATCGGTGCCGCGTACATCCGCAACGCGGCAGGCGGGATGACGCTGGGCCTGGGTGAGCAGGCAGTCCACCGTTACCTGGCCGGCCCGCGCCTCGCGGCCAAGCTTCGGCGCCTGGATCGCAGCCCCTGCCGCCGCAGTGCGGGCCGGGTATGGGCGGCCTGTCACCTCGATGGAAGGTGCCAGCGATACGGCGGCCGACTGTTCAGCGCCGGCCTGCTTGCCAGCCGGCGGTGACCGCTGCCCGGGCGTCAGGCCCACCTCCTGCTCTGCCACCGTAACCGCCTTGTCCACCGCGGGCTTTATCCGGCCAACCAGGTAGCCGGTGGCCAGCGACGCCACGACGGCACCGCCCAGCACGACAAGCCGCAGCACCGGCAGGATGGTGGGACGCCCATCAGCCCGGCTGCCGGGCGGACGCAACGGCCTGGCGCATTCGGGGCAGACGAACGCCTTGCTGACCGGCACCTGCACCAGCGCCCGCTGCATGCCGAGCGAGCAGTAGTCGAGGTTGCCGCACCGGCCCGGGGTCGTCTCGCGGTCGGTGCGCCGGCGCGGCGGGGCGGCAGCCGGGCTGACGCGGGGCTCTTGCAGGGCAACGAAGGGTTGGACAGTGGCCATGATCGTTCACCTACCGTATCACATACGTTTTGACTACGCATCGGTGATTGCATTCAGGCCGTCGTGTTCACGTAAAACCTGCACGTTTTCGTGGCCCGGACGCCGAGACGACACCCAGCCGCCTTGCACCCCACGGTCCACGAAGCTACAACCCGCCCCTGATCGCGCGACCGGGCCTGTATGGGCATGCCTGGCCGCGACGCTCGTGCGCCGCACCCGATCCCGGTGCGCACCGCCACGAGGCCTAACGCAAAGGAGTAACGAAATGCCCAAGATGAAGACGAAGTCTTCGGTGAAGAAGCGCTTCAAGATCACCGCCACCGGCAAAGTGCTCGCCGGCCCCGGCAAAAAACGCCACAACCTCTCCGCCCGCTCGCAAAAGGCCATCCGCAGCAACCGCGGCAGCCAGACGCTCACCCATGCTGACGGCCTGACCGTCAAGCAATGGGCTCCCTACGGCCTGGGCTGAGGAGCGCATAGATGGCACGCGTCAAACGGGGCACTACGTCCCACGCCCGGCATAAGAAGGTCCTCAAGCAGAGCAAGGGCTTCTTCGGCCGCTCGTCGACCAACTACCGCATCGCGCTGGAGCGGCTCGAGAAGTCGCTGCAATACGCCTACCGCGACCGGCGGGTGAAGAAGCGCGAGTTCCGCGCGCTGTGGATACAGCGCATCAACGCCGCGGTGCGCGAGCACGGCATCACCTACAGCCGCTTCATTCACGGCCTGAACCAGACCGGCATCGAGATCGACCGCAAGGTGCTGGCCGCCATCGCGTTCGACGACCCGGCCGCCTTCAGCGAGATCGTCAAGGCGGTGCAGGCGACCATCGAGGCGCACGCGGCAGAAACGCCGGCAGCCAACGCCAACGGACCTGAGGCGGCAGCAGCGGCGGAGTGACGCATCGTGGGGCGGGAGCAATCCCGCCTCTGTCGATCACATCTCGCTGGCATACTGCCGGGCCTGCCTCATCGTTGCGGCAATTTCTCTGTTTGGCCTCGGCCTGGCTAGGACTGTGCTTGTAGCGGCTCGCCTCCGTGGTTGAGGCTTGACGCAGCCGCCCTCATAAGAAGGCAAGCGGTTCTTTTTTGAAGAAAAACCAAAAAACTTTGGCTTCCGCTGTCGCAGACTTCTCCGGTGAGTCCGCGACAGCGGTAGCGAAAGCTCCTTGCTTCTTTTTCTCGAAGAACAAGGCCTTGCTTCGCCGCCCTTAGGACCACCCCATGTCCGACGACCTCCAGGCACTGCGCGACCAGACCCTAGCGTCGCTCGACGCAGCAACCGACCTGCGCGCCTGGGACGCCATCCGCGTTGCCACTCTCGGCAAGTCCGGCGCCCTCACCTCGCTCCTGAAAGAACTCGGCAAGGCGGCCCCGGATCAGCGGCGCGAGCGCGGCGCCGCGCTCAACCGCCTGCGCGACGAACTCGCTGTCGCCATCGAGGCCCGCCGCGAGACCCTCGACGCCCAGGCGCTCGCCGCCCGGCTCGAAGCCGAGCGCATCGACATCACCCTGCCGCCGCGCCCCGAGCCGCTTGGCAGCATCCACCCGATTAGCCGCACGCTCGACGAGATGTACGCCATCTTCGGCGCCATGGGCTTCAGCGTGGCGGAAGGTCCCGACATCGAGAGCGACTGGCACAACTTCTCCGCGCTCAACATCGCTGTCCACCACCCCGCGCGCGACGATCACGACACCTTCTACCTGCCCGGCATCGGCAACGGGGCGCCCCGCGTGCTGCGCACCCACACGAGCCCGGTACAGGTGCGCACCATGCTGGACCAGCCGCCGCCAATCCGCGTGATCGTGCCCGGCCGCACGTACCGCGCCGACCACGACGCCACCCACTCGCCGATGTTCCACCAGTGCGAGGGCCTGGTCATCGACCGCGCCATCACGCTGGGCCACCTCAAGGGCTGCCTGACCGATTTCCTGCGCGCCTTTTTCGGCATCGCCACCCTGCCCGTCCGCTTCCGCGCCAGCTACTTCCCCTTCACCGAGCCCAGCATGGAGGTAGACATCGGCTGGAACCGCCGCACCGGCGAGCTGGCCTCGAAACAAGCGGGGGGCACCGACTGGCTGGAGATTCTCGGCAGCGGCATGGTGCACCCCAAGGTTCTGGCCAATTGCGGCATCGACCCGCGGGAGTGGCAGGGTTTCGCCTTCGGCATGGGCGTCGAGCGGGTCACCATGCTAAAGCACGGCATGGCCGACCTGCGCCCGTTCTACGAGAGCGACGTGCGCTGGCTGCGTCACTACGCTGCCTCGCCCTTCGCACCCGCCAGCCTGCACGAGGGCATGGCGTGAGAGGCCCTTCCGGCTCGCTCTCGCGTCGCCGCGCTGTCTCGCCCTCTCACCTATGCGAGCGCTCGTCGTGAAGTTCTCGCTGTCCTGGTTGCTCACCCATCTCGACACCGACGCTGGCCTCGACCGCATTACCACCACCCTCTCCAGCATCGGGCTCGAGGTGGAGGGCGTCACCGACCGTGCCGCCGCGCTGGCCCCGTTCCGCACCGCGCGCATCATCGAGGCGGTGCAGCACCCCAACGCCGACCGCCTGCGCGCTTGCCGCGTCGATGTCGGCGCCGGCGAGCCGGTTAGCGTGGTGTGCGGCGCCGCCAACGCGCGCACTGGCCTGCACGTGGTGTTCGCGCCCCCCGGCGCCTTCATCCCCGGCAGCGGCATCACGCTCAAGGTGGGCGAGATACGCGGCGTCACCTCGGCCGGCATGCTGGTCAGCGCGCGCGAGATGGCGCTGGGAGACGACCACGAGGGCATCGTCGAGCTGCCGGACGAAACGCCGGTCGGCCTGCCCTACGCCACCTGGGCCGGGCTGGACGATCCGGTCATCGAGATCGGCGTCACCCCTAACCGCGGCGACGCGCTGTCCGTCCGTGGCGTCGCCCGCGATCTAGCCGCCGCTGGGCTTGGCGTCCTGAAGCCCTGGTCCGCCGCACCAATGCAGGTGGCTTTCCCGACGCCGCTGGCCTGGCGCATCGACTGGCCCGAGGCGTGCCCCTGGGTGCTCGGCCGCTCGGTCCGCTTCCTGCGCAACGGCCCGAGCCCGGACTGGCTGCAACGCCGCCTCTCCGCCATCGGCCTGCGCCCGATCAGCGCGCTGGTGGACGTGACCAACTTTTTCACTTTCGACCTCGGCCGTCCGCTGCACGTCTTCGACGCCGACCGCATCGCCGGAGACACGCTCACCCTGCGCCGCGGTGCGACGGACACCTTCCGCGGCCTGCACGGCCGCGACGTCACCGCCGGGCCCGACGACCTGGTGATCGCCGACGCCACCGGCGCGGTCTCGCTCGCCGGCATCGTCGGCGGCGAGAGCACCGGCTCGCAGGAGGCCACCACCCACGTCTTCATCGAGTGCGCGCTGTTCGACCCGGTGACCATCGCCCGCGCCGGCCGCCGCCACCAGATCAGCACCGACGCGCGGCAGCGCTTCGAGCGCGGCGTCGACCGGGCCCTACTGCCGGCCGCGCTCGACGCGGCCACGGCGATGATCATCGAGCTGTGCGGCGGCGAGGCCGGCAGCGTCGTCTCCGCCGGCGCCGAGCCCGCCTGGCAGCGCCAGGCCAGCCTGCGTTTCGAGCGCCTCGCCGGCCTGGGCGGCGCCGACACCTCGGCCGACGAGGCCGCCGCCATCCTCGACCGCCTCGGGTTCGCCGAGGCCAGCCGCACCGCAGACCAGGTCACCGTCCAAATCCCGTCCTGGCGCAACGACGTCGCCGGCACCTCCGGGCTGGACCAGCCGCAGGACATCGACCCGACCCGCGCCCGCAGCGCCGCCGAGGGTGCCGCCCTGATCGAGCCGGAATGCGACCTGCTCGAGGAAGTGCTGCGCATCAGCGGCCTGGACCGCATCCCGGCCGTCTCCCTGCCGCGCGCATCCGCTATCCCGCAACCCGTGCTCACGCCGCGCCAGGCACGCAGCGGCCTCGCCCGCCGCCTGCTCGCCGCCCGCGGGTTCTGCGAGTGCGTCACCTACAGCTTCATGTTCGCAGGCCTTGCCGCCCGCTTCGGCGAGGCGCCGGCCAGCCTCGCGCTGAACAACCCGATCGCAGCCGACCTCGACCAGATGCGCCCTTCTCCATTGGCCACCCTGGCGCAGGCGGCGTCGCGCAACGCCGCCCGCGGCGCGGGTTCGGTGGCGCTGTTCGAGGTGGGACCCGGCTACGCCGAGACAGGACAAGCGCTGGTCGCCGCCGGGTTGCGCATGGGCCCGCCGCCGCGGCACTGGCAGGCGATGCCGACCGCCGCCGACGCGATGGCCGCCAAGACCGACCTTTGGGCGCTGCTGGCCGCACTCGGCGTGCCGATGGAGGCGCTCAACGTGACCGCCGACGCCCCTGCCCACTACCATCCCGGCCAGTCCGGCGTGGTCCGCCAGGGTCCGAAAATCGTGCTGGCCCGATTCGGCGCCCTGCACCCCGGCCTGGCCGCCCAACTCGACCTCGCTACGCCATGCAGCGGCTTCGAGCTGTTCCTCGACTCCGTCGTTGACCCGAAACGGCGCAAACGCGCCGCCCCGGACCTGCCACAGCTGCAAGCCGTGGAGAGGGACTTCGCTTTCCTGGTGAAGACGGACGTTGCGGCAGAAGCAGTCTTGCGCGCGGCGCGGTCTGCCGACCGAAAAGCGATCGCCAGCATACGCTTGTTCGACGTGTTCGAAGGGCCTACTCTACAACCAGGGATTAAATCGATGGGTGTTGAGGTTGTATTCCAGCCACTCGAGCGAACTCTGACCGATCAGGACATCGAGGCTCTGAGCGAGAAGGTGGTGAGCGAGGTTGGCAGAGCGACCGGCGCCAAGTTGCGATAGGGTGGCGGCAATGCCGGGCGCACGAGGATGCCATCGATGAGCGGTCCTGATTTCAGCGTGCCTTGGGGTCCCACCGGCGACGAGCCGGAGCGCGAGGGCCAAATAGCGCAGGCCACGACCGGCCTGGCACACGATTTCAACAACATATTGACGGTGATCGCCGGCAACCTCGCCTTGGCCGAGCGGCACGCCGCAGGCAACCCCAAGCTGATCCGCCTGCTGAACAACATGCGACTGGCAACAGAACGGGGTACCGCCCTGGCCAAGACCCTGATGACCCTGACGCCCGGCGAAGTTCAGCCTGGGCTCGCCGAAGAAGCCGAGTCGTTCGATTTCCAGGACGGCGGCGTCACCAAGATCCTGGTCGTCGAAGACGATCCGCAGGTGGCGGAACTCGCCGTGGCGGTATTGGAGGATCTCGGCCACAAGGTAGACCTCCGCCCGGACGCGCCCTCAGCCTTGGCCCTGCTGCAGAGCAGCGCCGGCTTCGACCTGGTGTTCTCCGACATCGTCATGCCGGGCGGCATGAGCGGCATCGAGCTGGCCGAGACGATCGCGAGCAGCTTCCCCAGCCTGCCTGTCTTGTTAGCGACCGGGTACAGCACGGCGGCGTTGGCGCCGGGGGCGCTGCGTTTTCCTGTGCTGGCCAAGCCTTATAGCGTGCAGGAGTTGTCTCGTCGGGTGGAGCAGATGCTTCCAGCGCGGCACTAAGGAAGCAAGCGCGCTTTTTCGAGAAAAAGAAGCAAAAAGCTTTCGTCTCCGCTGTCGCGGTTTTCCCGGCGAGCGCGCGGCAGCGGGAGCAAGATTCTTTTGGTTCTTTTTTTTCGAAAAAGAACTGCTTTCTTACGCTTCCTGCCTTTTTCACCTATCTCCTGAGCATGACCGACACCCCCCTGGCCCTGATCCGCAACTTCTCGATCATCGCGCACATCGACCACGGTAAGTCCACGCTCGCCGACCGCCTGATCCAGGCCTGCGGCGCGCTGACTGACCGCGAGATGACCGCCCAGGTGCTCGACAACATGGACCTGGAGAAGGAGCGCGGCATCACCATCAAGGCGCAAACCGTGCGCCTGGCCTACCGCGCGCATGACGGGCTGACCTACCAGCTCAATTTGATGGACACGCCCGGTCACGTCGATTTCGCCTACGAGGTCAGCCGCAGCTTGGCCGCCTGCGAGGGCAGCCTGCTGGTGGTCGACGCCAGCCAGGGCGTGGAAGCGCAAACGCTGGCCAACGTCTACCAGGCGATCGACGCGCACCACGAGATCGTCCCGGTGCTCAACAAGATCGACCTGCCGGCCGCGGAGCCGGAGAAAGTGCGCCAGCAGATCGAGGACGTGATCGGCCTGGACGCGTCGGACGCGGTGATGATCAGTGCCAAGACCGGCCTGAATATTGAGGGCGTGCTGGAAGCGCTGGTGACCAGACTGCCGCCCCCCACCGGCGAGGCGTCCGCACCGCTGAAGGCGCTGCTGGTGGATAGCTGGTACGACCAGTACCTCGGCGTGGTGATTCTAGTGCGCGTCAAGGACGGGCGCCTACGCCGCGGCCAAAAGATACGCATGATGGCCAACGGCCACGCCTACGTGGTGGAGCAGTGCGGCGTGTTCACGCCGAAGATGATCGCCACCGACGACCTCGGCCCCGGCGAGATGGGCTACATCACCGCGGCGATGAAGACGGTGGCCGACTGCAACGTCGGTGACACGATCACCGACGACCGAACGCCGGCGGCCGAGCCGCTGCCCGGTTTCAAGCCGTCCATCCCCGTCGTGTGGTGCGGGCTCTACCCGGTGGACGCGGACGATTTCGAGAAACTGCGCGAGTCGCTTGGCAAGTTGCGGCTGAACGACGCGAGTTTCCATTACGAGGCAGAGACGTCAGCAGCGCTCGGTTTCGGTTATCGCTGCGGCTTTCTCGGCCTTCTGCATCTGGAGATCATCCAGGAGCGCCTCTCGCGCGAGTTCGACCTCGACCTGATCGCGACCGCCCCTTCCGTGGTCTACAAGCTTCACAAGAACAACGGCGAGGTGATGGACCTGCACAACCCGGCCGACATGCCTGATCCCACCTACATCGCCCGCATCGAGGAGCCGTGGATACGCGCCACCATCATGGTGCCGGACGACTACCTCGGCAACGTGCTGACGCTGTGCAACGAACGGCGCGGCCGCCAGGTGGACCTCACCTACGTCGGCAACCGTGCGATGGCGGTGTATCAGTTGCCGCTCAACGAAGTGGTGTTCGACTTCTACGACCGGCTGAAAAGCATCTCGCGCGGCTACGCCAGCTTCGACTACGCGATGGACAGCTACGAGGAGAGCGACCTGGTGCGCATCTCCATCTTGGTCAACACGGATCCTGTCGACGCGCTCAGCTTCATCGCCCATCGCAACGTGGCCGAGACACGCGGGCGCTCGATCTGTGCGAAGCTGAAGGAGCTGATTCCGCGCCAGCTGTTCAAAATAGCCATTCAGGCCAGCATCGGCAGCCGCATCATCGCGCGCGAGACTTTAGGCGCGCTCTCTAAGGACGTGACCGCCAAGTGCTACGGCGGCGACATCAGCCGCAAGCGCAAGCTTCTGGAGAAGCAGAAGGAGGGCAAGAAGCGCATGCGGCAGTTCGGCAAGGTGGAGATACCGCAGAGTGCGTTTCTGGCGGCGCTGAAGATGGACGCGTAGAAGAAAGCAAGCCGTTCTTTTTTGAAAAAAAGAACCAAAAAACTTTTGTCTTGCTGTCGCTGTTGCATCCGGCGGCGCGCGTCACGCGGCCGCTTGCTTATCGGCTGACTGGCTGCAGCCACCGCGCCTTTTTAAGCAGACCGTAACCGAACGGGATCAGGGGCAGGCAAAGTAGGCAGCAGACGAACATGAAATTCAGCATGAAACGGGGCAGGTCCGCGCAGGTCTTGCCGTAGCAGCCGGTGAAGACACCGGCGGCGAGCAAGGCGGTGATAGGCAACGCGCCAAGGATGACGACCCAGACGAGAGTGCGAAACAGGAGAATGGCGCGGCTGGTGGCCAGCACGTAACGGCGCGCCATTTCCAAAGCCATGGCAAGCACGAAGGCCAACGTGAAGGCAATCGTGATGCCGGTGCCAACATCCGCGCCTGCAAGGACGAAGCCAGCGATGACCAGGGCGCTTGAGAGGACGAGGCAGGGGATCGCCGCGCCAAAGCCGAACCGCAGCATGTCGGGCAGACCGACGGACGTCCCGCGGCCGCTCACGCGCGGTGGACCGCGGAAACGTGGAAGACGTATTGTCCTAAGATACGCTGAATCTCAGCGACCTTGGACTTGTCGTCGGTGACTTCCTTGGTGAGAAAGTAGATGCCAGGCGGGATAGTGGCGCGGCCGGCGACCTGGCAAGCGACGAACCTGCTCAGGCGGTTCTGGGCAGCTTGGGCGCGGCGCTGCGCAGCCTCGCCGATCTCGGCGTAACGCCGGGCCAGCGAGGCGGCGCGGGCGTCTTCCACGCCACGGGCCGCGGCGGTGACTCGGGAAGCGTCAGCGGCGGCGCGGTCGGCAGTGCTCACCGAGCGGGCCACCTTCGTGGCCATCTCGGCGCTGTCCAGCACGACGCGTCCGACGCCCCAGATGGCGTCCGGCAGCGTGGCCAGGGTCGCCAGACAACGGGGATAAAAGGTGTAATGCTTGATGTTGTCAGCGGTCTTGTCGTCGCCTGCACATTCGCTGACGTAGGAGGCGCCGTCCATCACCAGCAGGGCAGCACCGCCGATCAACGCCACGGCGCCCAGGACTTCGAGCGGACCGAAGCTCATCAGCACGATAGATATGCCGATGCCGAGTCCGTCCAGGGCCACGCCCAATCCGTCAAGCCGATGCTCCTTGGTATCGAAGGCATTATGCCAGACGCGGGCAAGGCCACCCTCTATGGCGCTGCCGGCGGCGCGCGCCTCACTGGCGACAGCCTTGCTCCCGACCTGCCACATATGGCCCAGCCAGTCGAGCACGCCGGTGCCGGTGGATGGCGGTGGCGCCGTTGGGGCGGGAATCCCCTTGAACTCGAAAGTGATAATCTCGCCGAAGCCGTTGCCGTCATAGGCGGGCTTGCGTATGGCATAGAGCTTGCCTTGAGCGATCCAGGCAATGCCGAAACCAGGGCCCACCACCTGGTCGGCAAAAGGGCCGAGATGGCTGGCGGCGTCAACAGGATCTGTGAATGGACCCCATATGGGCGAAACAATGCCCATGCTTGTCGCTCCTCTGCCGATCCGTTGCGCAAACAGGTGAACTCCGCTTGCGGGGGTCTGGTTGCATCTCTGGGCTGGCTCGCCTAATTTCCGCCCGCCGGAAGGATGGCCGAGCGGCTTAAGGCGCACGCTTGGAAAGCGTGTGTGCGTGAAAGCGTACCGTGGGTTCGAATCCCACTCCTTCCGCCAAATATTCTGCAAATACAAGGGCTTAGACGCTCGTCCGGCCTTCTTGCTACACCTTCAGATACGGGGGCGTTTTTGGCACGTACGGTGGCCTTAGCCTGTTGCCGGATTCAACCCGTCTCGGGTGCGACGTATGCCCGCAAAATCGACAGACTTTCACGTCGGGCGGGATGAACTCGGCGCAGTGATCGCACCGGACTAGGCCATCGGCAGCAAGGCCTTTGTACTCCAGGGTCGACGAAAGATGACAAAACGGTCCATAGGTGGTTTTGAGATAAGCACTCTTTACAGCTTCAATAAGCAACGACAACTCGACGGCACTATAGACCTCGGTCCGAAGCACGGAAGTTACTGCATAACAACCGCGAGAGTTGCGGCTGGTTGGGGATTGTTGCCCAAACGATACTGGCCAGCTTCAGCCAAAGGTGTTTGGCCCCTCCTCGAACCGCGCGGCCTTGATCGGGTTGCCCGTTATAATAGGACGTTCACACACATCAGAATTCGTGACCTTCACGACGCACGAGTGTCGTTAGCCGCCGGACATCTATTCAGCTTTTCTTGCGGAATAACCGAGCAATGGCGCAAGGCGGCTTCCGGAGTGATTATCACACCCAAAAACATTGGAGATTTGACCGGGCAACACGCCATCGCGGCTGTCGGCTATAATGACTCGACGCAGTCGCTAACGTTTATGAATAGCTGGGGCCCAGATTGGGGCAACAACGGATATGGACATCTACCGTATGGGTATTTTGAACGGTTTCTGACTGACGCCTGGGCAGTTTGTCGTACTCCGGCAAGACGGGTTGTTCCTTCGCGTGAAAACGGCGCATCATTTTGCCTCAGACTGGAGGTGTTCAGAGGGCCGTTAGGCCACCAAAATGTCGTGTTGGATGTTTGGGATATGATCAACGATGTCCGCGCAGCTTGGGCTTTCATGACCTTTCGCGACGAGTATCTGGACGTTGAGGATTTCTTTGTGAGGCCGGAGTACGCCGGCAGTGAGCACCAGGACCGACTGACGGAGGTTATGTTTGAGTTCGCGAACTCTCAGGACGTGCCTATCCGGCTTTTCATCGCGCACTCTGATGTTCGATCTCGTGCGTCAAACTTTCAGGTCATCAATAGGCTAATCAGGGATGGGCATTTCAAGGTTAGAAAAAGCCAGTTCGGGTGGGCTGCTTACGTGGCTGTTTGAGACAGGCCGGGCACTCGCCTACTGTCCGTTCTTGGTCGGCCGATCGCCCTCGGCGCGCGCCGCTTTTTCGCACTCAAATTTGCCTTGCTTCGTGCTTCCAAAATACCGCTCGCCGGGGAAGTGATACACACCGGAGCGGGTGTTCGCCCACACAATGACATCGCCTGGACACGACAGCCCGGGCGGCGGCGTGTGAACCGGAGTCTGCGCATAAGCCGGAGACTAGAGAAGGGCCGCAATGACGAGGAGGCCTGAAAGAGCGCGCACGCCATTTCCACAAAGTCGATGCGCTATCCTAGCGAGTTCGGTTCTGCTCGGCTAGGCCGGCTCAAGATTCTCATTGCCTAGGTCGACACCCTTAGGATAGAAAGCTCCTTTATTAGGAGGATTGTCCTATGACTATCGTGTTTGCAGATGTTCACCTAACCATTGACCCGGTGGTGGTTGTTGCCCTGCTCACGTTCGCCACTCGCGCCGCGAGCGTGCTGCAGCACTATCTTGCGATGCGGCACCTACACCCGAAATGATCGGGCCGGAGGATGGTGATAGATGACGCACGCCAACGGTGGAGCATCTGCAAACACCCGCTTGCTTCTCTCCGCACTGGCGGAGCGGCTGATCTACGGCGATGGGGACACCTTCAGCCGGCAGGACGCCCTAG
>CAXSZX010000005.1:0-78884 GCA_964242115.1 uncultured Acetobacteraceae bacterium
GCCGCCACCCGCCCCGCTTTGGCACCCGGCGCGCCGCGTGAGACGCTCGGGCTACGCACCGGCCGCGAAGACGAGGAGGAAGGCCGCGGCGTCGTCCGCCGCCCCGGCGGCGTGCCCGCACCGCGCAAGGTGCTGGTCGCCCCGCCCACCAAGAAGGGCCCCGGCGAGGGCCGCCGTGCCGGCCGCATCGACGTGCAGGCCGCTATCGAGGGCGAGGACGAGAAGACCCGCAGCCTCGCCAGCGTGCGCCGCCAGCGCGACCGCGAACGCCGCAACGCCGAGCTCGCCGCCCTGCGCGCCGATCAGGTGAAGGTGGTACGCGACGTGGTGTTGCCCGACGCCATCACCGTGCAGGAGCTGGCCAACCGCATGGCCGCCCGCGCCGTGGACGTGGTCAAGACCCTGATGCGCCTTGGCGTGATGGCCACCATCACCCAGGTGCTCGACAGCGACACCGCCGAGCTGGTGGTCCAGGAGTTCGGCCACCGCGTCCGCCGCGTCTCGGAATCCGACGTGGAACAGGGCATTGAGGGCGAGGTCGACGAGGACACCGACCTGATCCCCCGCGCCCCTGTGGTCACCATCATGGGCCACGTTGACCACGGCAAGACGTCCCTGCTCGACGCGCTGCGCGCCACCGACGTCGCCGCCGGCGAGGCTGGCGGCATCACCCAGCACATCGGCGCCTACCAGGTGACGCTCCCCTCGGGCAGCCAGATCACCTTCATCGACACGCCTGGCCACGAGGCGTTCACCTCGATGCGCGCCCGCGGCGCCTCGGTCACCGACATCGTCATCCTGGTGGTCGCCAGCGACGACGGCGTGATGCCGCAGACCATCGAGGCCATCAAGCACGCCAAGGCCGCGCACGCCCCGATCATCGTCGCCATCAACAAGATGGACAAGGCGGACGCCAACCCGACCCGCGTGCGCCAGGAGCTGCTGAGCCACGAGATCGTCGTCGAAGACCTGGGCGGCGACACCCAGGACGTTGAGGTCTCGGCGACCAAGCGGATGAACCTCGACAAGCTCGAGGAATCCATCCTGCTGCAGGCCGAGATCCTCGACCTGCGCGCCAACCCAGACCGCGCCGCCGAAGGCAGCGTCATCGAAAGCCGCCTGGACCGCGGTCGCGGCCCGGTCGCCACCATCCTGGTGCAGAACGGCACGCTGCATCAAGGCGACATCGTGGTCTGCGGCGCCGAGTGGGGCCGCGTGCGCGCCATGCTCGACGACAAGAACCGCCAGATCAAGATCGCCGGCCCCTCCACCCCGGTCGAAATCCTCGGCCTGGGCGGCGTGCCCTCCGCCGGTGAACCCTTCGTCGTCGTAGAGGACGAAGGCCGCGCCCGCGAGGTCAGCGAGTTCCGCACCCGCAAGCTGCGCGACAAGGCCGCGGCAGGGGCGACCGCCGCCCGCGGCACGCTGGAGCAGATGCTGACACGCATCGCCGCCGGCGCGCAGAAGGAAGTGGCGCTCGTCATCAAGGCGGACGTGCAGGGCAGTGCGGAAGCCATCCAGGCCACAGTTCTGAAGCTGGAGCACGAGGAGGTGAAGGTGCGCGTGCTCAACAGCACCGTGGGCCAGATCACCGAAGGCGACGTCCAGCTCGCCAAGGCCAGCCACGCGATGATCGTGGGCTTCAACGTCCGCGCCAGCAGCCAGGCCCGCGAGCTGGCGCAGCGCGACGGCGTGGAGATCCGCTACTACTCGATCATCTACCAGGTGGCCGACGACATCACGCAGCTGGTCAAGGGCAAGATCTCGCCGAAATACCGCGAGAACTTCCTGGGCTACGCCGAGATCCGCAAGGTTTTCGACATCACCAAGACCGGCAAGGTCGCCGGCTGCATGATCACCGAGGGCCTGGTCAAGCGCGGCTGCGGCGTCCGCCTGCTGCGCGACAACGTGGTCATCCACCAGGGCGAGCTGTCCCAGCTCAAGCGCTTCAAGGACGACGTCAAGGAAGTTGCCCGCGGCTACGAATGCGGCCTCTCCTTCGCAGGCTACAGCGACCTGCGCGAAGGCGACATGGTGGAGTGCTACGAAAGCGAGCTGGTTCCCGCGTGAAGCTGACGCGCAAAGAGGGCCGGGCGGAGAAAACACCCGTCCGGCCCTCGCGCACCGCCAGCAAAAAGGCCGGCCCGAAGCCCCCCTCGCAACGTCAATTGCGCGTTGCCGAAGAGGTGCGACACGTACTCTCGGGCGTGTTCACCCGCGCCGAGTTCCGCGACCCGGACCTGGCCGACGTGGCGATCACCGTCACCGAAGTGCGCATGTCGCCCGACCTGAAACACGCGACCGCGTTCGTTGCTCGCCTGGGCCGGACGGACATCGATGCTAAGCTGCCTGCGTTGAAGCGCGCCGCACCCTATTTTCGTGCGCAACTGGCGCACGAGATGCGGCTGCGTGTAGCGCCGGACGTCTCGTTCCAGGCGGATACCGCGCTGGACTACGCCATGCACATCAACGAGCTGCTGCATGCGCCCGAAGTGGCGAAGGATCTAGAGTAAGCAAGCAAGGCCGTCTTTTCTGAAGAAAATAAGCAAAAGACTTTTGTCCCTGCTGTCGCGGAGGTTCTTGCAGCGCGCGACAGCGGAGACAAAAGTCGTTCGGCTCTTTCGTTAAAAAAGAACCGCCTGCTTAGCTTGCCTTCAACGCATCCTGAGCCTTGGTCACCGCTCCCTTGCAGGCCGGATCGTTCTTCGCGTTCAGATCCACCGCTTCCTGCCACGCGGTCTTCGCGCGCGAGACGTGGTCATCCTGCGCCGAGGTGTTGCTGTCCTGGGTACCCGGATGTGTCTCGTCCGAGCCGCCGCCCTTAGCCGCCGCCTGCGCAGCCGTCGGCTTGCCCAGCTGCTGACGCCTGACATCGGCCGACGAGGTGGCCACGTTGCTGGACGCCGCGTCCAGTTCCTTGGTGCCCGCCGTGCCGCCGATATGGCCATTCTGCGAGTCGGTGGTTCCCTTTGCGTCAGTGGTCGGCGCCTGCCCGCCACCCGAGTTGCCCGGATTGGAGCTGGTCAGCGTGCCCGTCGTCGCCGGGCCCAACTGCGGCTTCTCGCTGAGCTGCTTGCCCAGCGTGGCAATGTCGTCCGAGCACGGTCCTGCCCAGGCCGGTGCAGACATCGAAAGCGCGGTGACGACCGCGGCTGACAGAAACAGACGATTTACCATGACGTGTTCTCCCTCATTCTGATTTCTTACGACAACGTTGCCGGGTTTTCCCGGTTCGGCGGCAGCGCATCGGTCTTTCGGACAATATGGACGGCCCCCTGTTCAACCAGCGCACGGCCGTGCCGTCCGAAATCCCCAGCACCCCTCGCTCGGCGGCATTTTCCGCCTCCGCACATGCCTCCGATGTGATGTAGGCTGGCCCCGACAAACCCGGCAGGCCAGCACGCATGCGCTCGCACATCATCGGCAACACGCTCCCCGTCCTCGAGCTCGCCCTGGACCGCGGCGAGGGCCTGATCGCCGAGACCGGCCAGCTCAGCTGGATGAGCGGCGGCATAGAGCTGCGCACCACCACCAACACCGCAGGCACCACCGGCCTCCTCGGCGCCATCGGCCGCGCATTTTCCGGCGGCGGCCTGTTCATGACCGAGTACCTGGCCCCCTACCAGCCCGGCACCGTCGCCTTCGCCGCCAAGATCCCCGGCCGCATCGTTGAAGTGAACGTCCAGCCAGGCCAAAGCTACATGGTCCACAAGCACGGCTTCGTCTGCGGCAGCATGGGCGTGCAGCTCGGCACCGGCTTCCAGCAATCCTTGGGCTCGGGCCTGTTCGGCGGCAACGGCTTCCTGCTGCAGCGCCTGTCCGGCCCCTGCACCGCCTGGGTGGAGCTCGGCGGCGAGGTGGTCGAACGCCTGCTCGCCCCCGGCGAACAACTGCGCGTCCACCCCGGCCACGTCGGCATGTTCGAAGACCGCGTGGGCTTCGGCATCACCACCATCCGCGGCATCAGAAACATCTTCTTCGGCGGCGACGGGCTGTTCCTCGCCGAGCTCACCGGCCCGGGCCGCGTCTGGCTGCAAACCCTGACCCTGCCCAACCTGGCGCACGCGCTCGCCCCCTACCTGAGCAGCGAGGGCCGTGGGCAGACGGTGGAGCAGGCAGCCGAGGTGGGCGTGGCCGGCGCGGTGCTGCGGAGCTTTTTCAACAGGTGAGAAAGCAAGGCCTTCTTTTTCGAGAAAAAGAAGCAAAAAGCTTTTGCGCCGGCTGTCGCGGATTGCTGAAACACCACGCTCCCTACGGAACCGCCGCTGCTACCTCCTCCACGCTCAGCTCGTCCAACCTGTCCGCCTGCAACACCACAGCATCGCCCACCGGCGCCGCCAGCTCGGTCCTGCTGTAGCGCGAGAACAGCGCCACCACCCGGCACCCCATCATCGCTGCCAGGTGAATCGGCCCGGTATCGCCGCCAACCGCCAGCGCCGCCCGGTGCGCCAGCCCAGCCAGATCCGCCAGGTTCGTCCGCCCGGTCAGGTCCACCGCTTCAGGGCACGCCTGCAGAATAACCGCCGCATCGGCCGCCTCCGCCAAGGTGCCAACCACCACCGGCCGCAAGCCCCGCCGCTGCAACACGCCCGCAAGTGCCGCGAACCGCTCCACCGGCCACTTCTTCGCACCCCCCTGCGACAGCGACGTCCCCGGCACCAGCAGCGCATACGGCGCCTCCAGCACCGGCCCGCCACCGCGCAGCCACCCCAGCTCCGGCTCGGCCGCCGCCACCCCAGCCGCCGCCAGCTGCCCCCGCTGCCGCACCACCGTGTGCAGTGAGTCGCGCCCGGGGTCGGCGTCAGGATGCGAGCAGAACCGCGCGATCCCCGACCACGCCGGCCACCCCGCCAACCAGAAATACCGCGACGACCGGCCCGACGTCTGCAGGTCGTAGACGAAGTCGAACCCCCGCAACTGCCGGCGCAGCCGCCACAGCCCCGCCAGGTCGGTCCAGCCCGGCCGTGTGTCCACCCGAACCTCGTCGAACCACGGGCTCGCCGCCGCCAGCTGCGCGAACGGCGCCGTCGTCAGCAGGCAGACGGTGTCCGCCGCGTGGTGCGCGCGGATGGCGGCGAACGCGGGGAACGAGAGCACCATGTCGCCGAGTGCGCCCAGGCGGATTACCAGGATGCGGCGGGTCATCAGAAAGCAAGCAGTTCTTTTTTGAAAAAAAGAACCAAAAAACTTTTATTCCCTTGGGCGCGCGCTGCAGGAACCTCCGCGACAGCCGGACCAAAGTTTTTTTGCTTCTTTTTTTTCAAAAGAAGGCCTTGCCTGCCGGCCCCAGCAGCTCCGAGTACACGTCCAACGTAGCCCTCTGCATCGCCCCCGTCGTGTATGCCTCCAGCACCGCGCCGCGCGCCCGCGCGCCCAACGCCGCCCGCGCCTCCCCATCCAGGTCCAATGCCGCCGCCAACGCCGCCGCCAGCCCGCCCACGTCGCCCGGCGGCACCAGCATGCCCGTCTCTCCGTGCCGTATCGTCTCCGCGGCCCCCCCATGGTCGAACGCCACCACCGGGCGGCCCGCCGCCTGCGCCTCGATCACCGCCCGGCCGAACGGCTCCGGCTTGAGGCTGGCGTTGACCACCACGTCGGCCAGCATCAGCGCCGCCGGCATGTCCTCGCAGTGTCCCGTCAGCCGCAGCCGCCCGCCGATGCCCAGCCCCGCCGCCCGCGCCTCCAACCCCCGCGCGTAGCCGTCGCGCCCCTGGTCGCTGCCCACCAGCACGCAGTAGGTGTCGTCCCGCCACAACCGCGCCACCGCGTCCAGCAGCAGCTCGGCGCCTTTCCACCGGGTCAGCCGCGCCGGCAGCATCACCACCCGCGCGCCCGTCGGCAGCCGCCAGGCCTGCGCCAATCTGTGGATGCGGTCGCCGCCCACCCGCGCCGGGTCGAACACCGCCGTGTCCACCCCGCGCGGTATGATGCGCAGCCTGTCCGCGCCGACGCCGTAGCGCGCGCCCACCTGTGCCGCCACGAAGCGGCTGATGGCGATCACCCGGTCGCCGCGCGCCATCACCCCGTTATAGACCCGCTTGCCCGGAAAATCCTCGCCGTACACGCCGTGCCACGTGGTCACGAACGCCACCCCGGCCCGCCTCGCCGCCAGCAGCGCCGACCACGCCGGCGCGCGCGACCTTGCATGCACCAGCCCCACGCCCTCCCGCCGGATCACCCGCCCCAGCCGGCCGGCGTTCAGCAGGATGTTCACCGGGTCCTTGGTCATCAGCGACATCGTCACGTGCCGCCCACCGGCGCGCTCCACCTGCGCCACCATCCGCCCGCCCGCGCTGGCCACCAGCGCGGTGCCGCCGATGCGCGCCACCGCCTCGGCCATCTCCACCGTGCCGCGCTCCACCCCGCCGGTGTCCAACGACGGCAACACCTGCAGCACCCGCATCGGCTCGTCTCGCATCGCCGCTTCATAGAGGCGGGCGGCACGCCCAGGAAGAAAGCAAGGCCTTCTTTTCTGAAGAAAAGAAGCAAAAGACTTTTGGTCCTGCTGTCGCGAAGGTTCTGCCAGCGCGCGCGCAAGGGAACAAAAGTTTTTTGGTTCTTTTTTTCAAAAAAGAACCGCTTGCTTGCTCCTACCTGCCAACACGTGGTCGCTCCCACAAACCACGCCGTCAAGCTGTGCTGCTTGTGATGCACGTTCCAATTTTGCTATTAGCGCGCGGCCCGGTTCAGGCTAGCGTTTGTCCCGCGCCACCCTGCCAGGATGTGGTCCCATGCTGACACCTGCCGTCCTCGCATACCCGTTCCTCGGCCTCATGGTCGGTCTGATCGTAGGCCTGACCGGCGTGGGCGGCGGCTCGCTGATGACCCCGCTGCTGGTGCTGATGTTCCACATCCATCCCACCAAGGCGGTCGGCACCGACCTGCTCTACGCGGCGCTCACCAAGGCGGTGGGCACCGTGGTGCACAACGCCAGCTCCACCGTGGATTGGCGCATCGTCCGCCGCCTGGCCACCGGCTCGGTCCCCGCCACCGCGCTCACCATGGCCCTTCTCTACCGCTTCGGCCCGGAGAGCGACCGCGTGGCGCGCACCATCACCTTCAGCCTGGGCATCGCCCTGCTGCTGACCGCGCTGTGCATCCTGTTCCGCGGCCCGATCACCCGCGCCATGTCCCGCCGCCTCGGCGAGCCGTCCGACCGCACCGCCACCCTGCTCACCGTCTGCAGCGGCGTGGTGCTCGGCCTGCTGGTGCCGCTCTCCTCGGTGGGCGCCGGCGCGCTGGGCGTCACCGCGCTCATCATCCTCTACCCGCGCGTGCCGATCGCCCGCATCGTCGGCTCGGACATCGCCCACGCGGTGCCGCTGACGCTGCTCGCCGGCTCGCTGCACTGGGCGCTGGGCGACGTGGACGTGCACCTGCTCGGGCAACTGCTCATCGGGTCGATCCCCGGCATATTGATCGGCAGCCTGCTGGCACCGCGCATGCCGGAAGGCGGGCTGCGGCCGGTGCTGGCTGCGGTGCTGTTCGTCGTGGGCGGCAAGCTCGTCCTTTAGAAAGAAAAGCAAGCGGTTCTTTTCTGAAAAAAGAACCAAAAAACTTTTGTCGCCTGCCGGCCCGTATCCTCCGCGACAGCGCTCGCAAAAGCTTTTCGCTTCTTTACTCTCGACAAAGAAGGCTTCCTTCCTTCCTCGCACCAAAGCCGAACCCCACCCTTTGCAGCGAGTTCACTGCGCATCCTCCCTCAACGCGCAGGAGCAAATCAACATGGACCCGCTTTCCAGGCGCGGCGTCGTGGCCGCCATCGGCGCGCTCGGCGCAGCCACGGCCGCCCACGCGCAAACCTACGGCAACCCGGACAAGCCGGCGCAAGGTGCCGTCAACGCCGCCCCGCGCGCACTCGCCAACCCGGGGCCTCAAAGCCCCGCGCTGGCCGGCCAGTTCCCCAGCCTGGTCAACCCGGTGGCCACCGACGTGCTCGGCATGCCGATGTTCTGGTCGTCGTTCAACAACGCCCACCGGCGCATCCAGGCCGGCGGCTGGGCAAGGCAGGTCACCGCCAGCGACTTCGCCATCTCGACGACCATCGCCGGCGTCAACATGCGGCTGGACGCCGGCGCCATCCGCGAGATGCATTGGCACCAGCAGGCCGAATGGGGGTTCGTCAGCAACGGCACCACCCGCATCACCGTGCTCGACGAACACGGCCTCCCGCAGGTGGCCGACGTCAAAGCCGGCGGCCTGTGGTACTTTCCCGCCGGCCTGCCGCACTCCCTCCAAGGCCTCGGCCCCGACGGCACCGAGTTCATCCTCGCCTTCGACAACGGCGCCTCGTCCGAGGACAACACGCTGCTGATCACCGACTGGCTGGCCCACACGCCGCCCGAGGTGCTGGCGAAAAACTTCGGCGTCTCCGCCGACGCCTTCAAGAACATCCCGCTCGCCCAGAAATGGATCTTCCAAGGCCAGGTCCCCGGGCCGCTCTCCGACGACCAGAAGGCCGCCGCCGGCGCGCGCGGCAATTCGGCGCAATCTTTCGTCTTCGACCTCGGCGGCATGGCGCCGGACCGGCAGACCCATGGCGGCTCGGTCCGCATCGCGGATAGCACCAACTTCCACGTCTCCAAGACCATCGCGGCGGCCATGGTCTCGATCGCGCCGGGCGGCATGCGCGAGATGCACTGGCATCCAGACGCCGACGAGTGGCAGTACTACGTGAAAGGCCGCGCGCGGATGGGCGTCTTCAACACCGGCCCGCAGGCGATGACCGCCGACTTCAACCCCGGCGACATCGGCTACGTGCGCAAGAGCCTGGGCCACTACATCGAGAACACCGGCCAGGACGAGCTCGTCTTCCTCGAGATCTTCAAGACAGCCAAATACATGGACGTGTCGCTGTCGGACTGGATGCTGCACACCCCGCCGCAGATGGTCGCCCAGACGCTGAACATCGACCCATCGGTCCTGAAGAACCTCACGCAGGCCAGGCCGGACGTCGTTCCGGTCTGAGCGGGCGGCCAGCAAGGCAAGGCAAGGCAAGCAGTTCTTTTTTGAAAAAAAGAACCAAAAACTTTTGTTCCCTGGCGACCCGTCTCCGGAGACTCTTCGACTGCAGGGACAAAAGTTTGCTGCTTTCAAAAAAGCAGGCCTTGCCCTCCTTCGCTTCACAACGCTGTAACCGGCCATCAAAATGCCGCACCGCCCCGCACCGGCAAGGAAACTCCAGGTCGTGACTGAGCTACGGGTCCGAGCCGCGCGTCCCCGAGAGGCGCCCAGCTCGTGACGGAGGCACCAAATCCACCCGCTGACCAGCCGTCGCCTAGCGAGCTGATCGCCGCGCGCACGGCGCTCTCCGCTCACGTGATGGACGGCCTGCTGCTGGACGGCGTTCCGCTCGCCGCCATCGCAGCCGCCCACGGCACCCCTTGCTGGGTCACCGGTGCTACCACGCTGCGCGCCCGCTACCGCCGCCTGGCCCACGCCATCGGCGACGTCTCCATCCACTACGCGGTCAAGGCCAACGACCACCTCGCCATCCTGGCACTGCTCGCCGCCGAAGGTGCCGGCGCCGACGTGGTCAGCGGCGGCGAGCTGCTGCGCGCCCGCCAGGCCGGCATCCCGGCGCACCGCATCGTCTTCTCCGGCGTCGGCAAGACCGCGGCCGAACTGGCCCTCGCACTCCATCACGGCGTCGGCCAGATCAACGTGGAGAGCGAGGAGGAGCTGCACGAGCTTGCCGCCATCGCCGCGGCCCTCGGCACCACCGCCCGCATTGCCCTGCGGGTGAACCCGGACGTGGACGCCGGCACGCTGGACGCCATCTCGACCGGCCGCGCCGGAGACAAGTTCGGCATCCCCGCCGCCCAGATTCCAGCGCTCTACGCCGCAGCCGCTCGCCTGCCCGGCCTGCACCCGACCGGCCTCGCGGTCCACATCGGCAGCCAGATCTTCGGCATGTCCGCCTTCGCGGCCGCCTACCGCCGCATTGCCACCCTGGTCACCGGCCTGCGCGCCGCCGGCTACACGGTAGACGCAGTCGATTGCGGCGGCGGCCTCGGCATCCCCTACGCCGACGAGACTGCCTGCCTGCCGGAAGCCTGGGCCGCCTGCATCACCGGCATCTTCGGCCACATGGACCTCCGCCTCGCCATCGAGCCCGGCCGTTGGCTGGTGGCCCCCGCCGGCGTGCTGCTCGCCTCCGTCATCCGCGTCCGCCACGCTGGCATGCCCCGCCCTCTCGTCATCCTCGACGCCGCGATGAACGACCTGGCCCGCCCCGCCCTCTACGGCGCCTGGCACGCCATCCTTCCCCTTGCCGCCACCCGCCTGGCCGCCGCCCCCGAACCCGCCGACGTCGCCGGCCCGGTCTGCGAGAGCACCGACGTGCTGGCCCGCGCCCGCCTTTTGGCCCCGCTACAGCCCAACGACACGGTGGCGATCCTGGATTGCGGCGCATATGGTGCGGTGATGAGTTCCACCTACAACGCCCGTCCGCTCGCCGCCCAAGTCCTGGCCGACCCCACCCTGGGCACCCCGGGCTTCACGCTCATCCGCCCCCGCGCCGACGCCGCCTCGCTCTGGGCCGGCGAGGTGACGCCCGCCCGGCCGGCCCCGCAGCCGCGCGCGGCGTTGGCCGAAGCCGGCTCCGTCCACCGATCAAACCCCGACGGAGTGCAGCAGAGCGGCTCCCGAGCGGACCAAACGCACCGTGGCCGCCCTGAAACGGACCGGCATCCCACCCGAGCAAGCGGAACCTTCGACCAAGCCTACCGTGGCCAAGCTGGCACGCACCGGCACGCCACCGAAGCGGGCGAAACCCTTGACCAAGCCTACCGTGGCCAAGCTGGCACGCACCGGCACGCCACCGAAGCGGGCCAAACCCGTGACCCGGCCTACCGTCACTCCGCTCGCACCGACAAACCCACCACCGAAGCCGGCCAGGGAGGCACCGAAACGGGCCACACTCCCAGCGAAGCGCCCCAGCCATGACCACCGCGGCACATACCCAGGACCGCCGCGTCGCTGTCCTGCGCACCGCCGCCCGGCTCGTGCTGTTCTGGGAGGTGCTTCTCGCCGCACTCTGGCCCGTGCTGGCGGCCCTCGCCGCGCTGGCCGCGCTGGCGCTGCTCGGCGTGGCGTCCCTGCTGCCCGGCTGGCTGCATTTGGCGCTCGCCGCCGCCGCCCTGGCCGGCCTGGCCGTGCTGCTGCGGACCGCCACACGCCGCCTCCGCCTGCCCGGCCCGCAGGACGCCGAACGCCGCCTCGAACACGATTCCGGCCTGCGTCACCGCCCCTTCGCCACCCTGCGCGACAACCCCGCCGGCCACGCACCATTCGCCCCCACCGGTGCGTCGTCGCCCGCCCCCGCCGGCCGCGCCTCACCCCAAACCTCCACCCGCGTGTCCCCCTTGATCGCCGCCGGCTTGTCTCCCTACGTCGCCGCTGGCGGCACCTCGGCCACCACCGCCGGCGCGTCGCCGAACGCGCCGCGCAACGCGCCGGCCGCCGACACAGCCCGCACGCCACCGAACGCTTTCGTCGGCACGCTGCCCAGCACCCCCGCCGCCACCCCACCCGAGGCCACCGCCCTCTGGCACGTCCACCAGGCCCGCGCCCGCCTCGCCATCTCCCGCCTTCGCCTGCGCGGCCCGAACGCTCAGCTCACCCGCCACGACCCCTACGCCCTGCGTGCCGCCTCCGTGCTGCTGCTGGCCGCCGCCCTGGTCGTCGCCGGCCCGCGCGCCGGCGCGCGCCTGGCCGGCTCGCTTGCCCCTGGCCTGCCGCTCTCGCTCGCCGGCCCCGCCCCGGTCATCCAGGCCTGGATACAGCCGCCCGCCTACACCGGCCTACCGCCAGTCTTCCTGCCCGCTACCGGCGGCACCGTCACCGTCCCCACCGGCTCCCGCCTCACCGTCAGCATCACCGGCGCCGGCAGCCGCCCCGCCGTCTCCGTCGCCGGCGCCACGCTGCCGGTCGAGCTGCTCGGCCAAGGCAGTTACCAGTCCGCCACAACCCTCTCCCACGCGGGCGCCTTGCGCATCGACGGCGGTTTCTCCCGCCTCGCCGGCTGGACCCTGGCACTCATCCCCAACGAGCCCCCCACCGCCGCCTGGCCGAAACTCCCCGGCCGCGCCGGCACGTCGCTGGCCACCGCGCTCCCCTGGCAGACCGCCCAGCGCTGGGGCGTCGCCGGCCTGCAGGCCGAACTGCGCCCCACCGGCCGCCCCGACCTGCCCGCCTTGCGCGTTCCCCTCCCGCTTCCCGGCACCCCCAAATCCGCCCAAGGCTCCGCCACTCCCGACCTCTCGCCCAACCCCTACGCCGGCCTGCGGATGACCGGCACGCTGCTCGCCCGCGACGTCTCCGGCCAGCACGGCCAAAGCCCGCCCGCCGAGTTCCTCCTCCCCGCCCGCCCGTTCCGCCACCCGCTCGCCCGCGCCATCGCCGACCTCCGCCGCCGCCTTGCTTTGCACCCCGACCACCCCGCCGACTCCGCCACTGACCTCGCCGCCCTGGCCGAAGCCCCGCCCACCCCCGCCGTCCCCGGCCTCTCCCCCGCCGGCGTCATGCTCAACCTCTCCGCCGCCGCCGCCGCGCTGTCCGCCAAGCCCACCGACTCCACCATCGCCGCCGTCCAGGAGCGCCTGTGGAACCTGGCCCTAGCACTCGACGGCGCCCTGCCCGACGCCTCCGCCCGTGCTCTCGACGAAGCCCGAGAAAACCTGCGCCGCGGACTCGAAGACCACGCAAACGGCAAGCTGTCCGACCGCGACCTGCAACAGAAACTCCAAACTCTGCGCGACGCGCTCAACAAGCGCCTCGACGACATCGCCCGCCAGGCCATGCAGAAGGGCGCCCTGCAGAAGTTCGACCCGCAAACCCAGCACCTCTCGTCGAACGCCATCGACCGCACCATCCGCAAGCTCGAACAGGCCCTGCGCGACAACCGCACCGCCGACGCAAACCAGGCGATGTCCGAGCTGAACCGCATGATGGAGCAGCTCAAGAACGCCCACATCATGACCTCCCAGGAGTCTCAGCAGGCCCAGCAGCAGGCCAAGCAGGACCGCCAGCAGATGGGCGCCGTGCAGGACATGGTGCAGCGCGAAACCTCGCTGCTCGACCACGCCCAGACCCGCGCGCCGAAACCCGCTTTCCCGCCCAGCCTCGGCCTCGACCAGATCCGCCCCGACCAGCTCCCCCAGGCATTGCAGCAGGAACTGCAGCCGCAATCCGGCACCGAGGACCCGTCCCAGCAGCCGGACTCGCTCTCCAGCCCGCCGCCACCGCCCCCCGGTCAGGCCCACGCCCAGGACGGCGCCCACGCCCAAGCCCAGGACGCCCGCACCCAGCGCGCCCTGCATCGCGCGCTCGACGCGCTGAAGCAGGACCTCGCCCAGTCCGGCCACAAGCCGCCCCACGCGCTCGACGACGCCAGCTCCGCCATGAACGACGCCGCCGGCGCGCTCGCCCGCAACGACGACCCTCCTGCCCGCGACGCCATCGGCCGCGCCATCGCCGCCCTCCAGCAGGGCGGCCAGGCGATGAGCCGCGACCAGCAAGGCCAGGGCGGCTCGGCCGGCCTGCAACTCAGCCTGCAACCCGGCAGCCAGTCCGGCCAGGGCCAAGGCACCGAAGAGGGCGAAGACGGCCCCGGCGACGGCCACACCGGCGGCAAGAAGGACCCGTTCGGCCGCCAGGTGGACGGCAACGGCCAGACCGCCGACGACCCGGACCTGCGCGTGCCGGACGCCATGGAGCAGGGCCGCAGCCGGGCAATCCAGGACGAGCTTCGGCGGCGCGGGGCGGACCGGGCGCGGCCGAAGAACGAGCTCGACTATATCGATCGGCTGCTGAAGCCTTTCTAAGCGAGCAAGCGGTTCTTTTTAAAAAAAAGAACCAAAAAATTTCCATTCCCTTCGCAGCTGGAGCGCGCGCGCTTCGACCCGGTCGGAACAGCGCACCCAAACGATTTTTGCCTCTTTCAAACCGAAAAGACGACCTTCGCTTAAATCTTCTTTAACCAAGTTCACAAGTAGTTTATTTCGCCAGCACAACACGCTATGGTTGCGGTTATGCTGGCGAACTCCCTCAAACACACGAGCCGCGCCGCCCTGGTCGCCTACGGCGGCTGGGCGCTCCTCTGCCTCGCACTATCCGCCGGCACCCTGACCTCGCTGCACCAGGTCGAGCGCACCGGCCGTGAAGCCGTGCTGGCCCGCGCCGAGGCAGGCGCCACCGCAGTCGAGCTGACCCTCCAACGCGTCTTCGAGGCGGTTGCGAACCTGCAGGACCTGGCACAGACCAGGCTGCGCTTCGTCGACACCGCCAACACAGCCGGCATCCAGGCGATCGACGAGGAACTCACCGGCAGCCTCTCGCCGAGCCGCAACGCCATCGAGGCGATGAGCATCTACCACCGCGGCCGGCTCGCCTGGGCCTACGGCCACATCGCATCCCCGCCCGCCTCCGGCCAGGACGTGGCAGCCGACCAGGCTGGGGGCCTCAGCCTGTCCAAACCGTCGCTCAACCCCGTCACCCGGCGCTGGTCGGTGCAGGTGACCCTGACGCTGCGCGACCGCACAGGCCGCACCGAGGGGTGGGCCGCCGTACAGCTGGACCCGCTGGCGCTCTCCGACCTGATCGCCCGGCAGACCGCGGGCGACGGCGTCGTCAGCATGGTGCAGCTGCGCAGCGACGGCTCCTTCATCGCCCGCAGCAACCATCCCGGCCGGGCATTGCTGGAACACCCCTCGCCGACCGACCCTGCCTTCGCTGCCGCACTGCGCACCGGCAGCGGGCAGGTCGAGGACATGCAGGGCGGCATCAACCGACTGATCGGCTTCCGCGCACCGGACGGCGTCCCCATCGTGGTCAGCCAGTCCATCGACACCAGGCTGGCCCGGGCCGGCTTCTACCGCCTGCGCCGCATCGTGCTGGCGATCAGCCTGGCGCTGATCACCGGCGGCTTCTCCGCCACCCGGCTGATCCTGGCCAACTACCTGCTGCGCGCCCGCCTCGGCGAACAGGCCATGCTCGACCCGCTGACCGGCCTGCACAACCGCCGCTACTTCACCGACGTGCTGGCCCGCCGCTTCACCGCCGCCCAGCGCCAGGGCCTCTCGGCCACCGTGCTGCAGATCGACCTCGACGGCTTCAAGCAGGTCAACGACACCCGCGGCCACCCGGTCGGCGACGCGCTGCTGCGCCAGGTCGCCGCCCGCCTGCGCGCCTGCGTGGGCCCCGGCGACGCGGTGGTCCGCCTCGGCGGCGACGAGTTCGCCATCATCCGCCTCGGCCGCCACCAGCGCCGCGACAGCGTGGCCCTGGCCCGCTACGTCGTCAGCGAGTTGGCCCTCCCCTACCAGGTGGAAACCTACCAGCTCCGCATCAGCGCCAGCGTCGGCGTCGCCCTCTACCCCTCCGGCGGCGAACACCTCCCCGACCTGCTGCGCAGCGCCGACCTCGCGCTCTACTTCGTCAAGGACGAGGGCGGCGACGCCTACCGGGTCTTCGACCCCGCGATGGAGGAGAGCGTGCGCACCCGCCGCGCCCTCGAGCTCGACCTCCGCCAGGCCATCGCCCGCGGCCAGATGGAGGTCTACTTCCAACCCCTGGTGCAGCTCGAACCGCGCCGCGTCGGCGGCTTCGAGGCGCTGGTCCGCTGGCACCACCCCGAGCTCGGCATGGTGATGCCCAGCACCTTCATCCCGTTGGCCGAGGAGACCGGCCAGATCGCCGTCATCGGCGAGTGGGTGCTGCGCCAGGCCTGCCTGGAAGCCACGCGCTGGGACGGCAATCTGCGCATCGCGGTGAACCTCTCGCCGGTGCAGTTCGAGCGCTCGGACATCGTCGACATCGTCGCCAGCGCATTGCGCGAGACCCGCCTGCCGCCCAGCCGGCTGGAGCTCGAGATCACCGAGGGCGTGGTCATGGGCGAGATGAGCGACGTGCTGGAGACCATGCGCCGCCTGCAGGCCCTCGGCGTGCGCCTGGCCCTGGACGATTTCGGCACCGGCTACTCCTCATTGAGCTACCTGCGCTCGTTCCCCTTCGACAAGGTGAAGATCGATGCGAGCTTCCTCGCCGACCTGCACGGCGACGGCGGCACCATCATCCGCGCCGTGCTCGGCCTGTGCGGCCACCTGGGCCTGGACACGCTGGTGGAAGGCGTGGAAACCCAGGCGCAACTACAATGGCTCCGCGTCGAAGGCTGCACCGAAGTGCAAGGCCACCTGTTCAGCCCGCCGCGCCCGGCTGGTGGGCTAGCAGAGATCATCGCGCGGGTGGGCGCGCCGGCAGCGCGGCGGCTGGTGCGGTCGTAGGCAAAGCAAGCGGTTCTTTTTTGAAAAAAAGAACCAAAAAACTTTTGTCTCTCTCGAGTGTGCCGTGGCGAAGCGTGTCGTTTCAGCTGTCTGCAATCGCCCCAGAGAAGCCTTGCTACATTTTCTGAAAGAATGTTCAGCTACGCTTCCCATGCTCAACCTACTCGTAGGTAGGGCATGCAACAAACCCTTTTGCAAAACTACTTTCAACGGGGCGTGCCGGAAGTTCAGGCTGATGTTAAATATTCATTGTTTTTTGGATGACAGCGGAAAAGAAAGTCAGCCTAGCAATCCATTTGTCTGCATGGCAGGCTACTTTGGAAGCGAAGAAGCAATCAAAGACCTCAATAGCAAATGGCTTCAGCTGCTGAAAAAATATGAAATCACTGAAGTCCATATGAAGGAACTAATTCCTTTAGAAGGCGAGTATAAGAAGTGGGCTCTGGATAAGATCAAGCGCGACTTGGCTCTAGATGAATTCATTCGAGTTACTCGTGAAACCCATCTAGTTGGCATAGGCGTAGCGATCGACACTGCAGCTTGGAAGCTGCACCGCAAACGGCATCCGAAGGAACACCTTGGAACCGCTCAGCAGTTTGCCCTTGTGCGCATTTTATCCAGGTTAATTGACCATCTTCGGGCCGTCGGCAATGAAACGTCCTTGTCACTAGTCTTCGACACGGACCCGGAGTTTGGTTCCAACCGCCTTGGAATGTTTGACTACCTGATGACGATCGACACCCAAGCACGTAAACGATTGTCTTCGATAACCTTTGCACGAACTTGTTTCTATCCGGGCCTCCAATGTGCAGACATGCTCGTATGGGAGACTCGAAGAGAAATGATTCGACGTTCAAACGGTCAGAAGTCCACAAGGAGATGGGACGCCATGCTTGCTAAGATGCCTGAATACGAACTCGAGCATATTGGGGAAATGTGGGATGATCGAGCGTTCATCGAAATAGGGCGCGAATTACTTAGGCCTGCATACGAGCAGACCGCCGCTTTCCAAGGGTGGCTGGCCGCAAGAGCACGTTCGTAAAAGCTATTTCAAACCTACGTTCTTTAGAGTTCAAAGGTCGGCCACGTTTCCCGCTGATACGAAGAGGAAGAAGCACTCCTATTACTTGCTTCCACTCGACAGACCGGTCTTTACGCACTTGTTACGAAAAGGGCTTAGTTACCATCTGCCGGCGAGTTCGCGGCTCGTGCTCCCAAAGCTTTTCCGCTTGGCGGACGCAAGTTCGCAGTGAACACTTTCGGCGTTCAAAGCATCATCAGGCGGCTACCTTCTCCGGCTTTCTTCGATGTCAGACCTTCGTTCGGCCGTCCGGCCTGCTCAAGGCTCGCGCAGCGACCGCCGTAGGCGGCTTGGCCTTGAACAGGCTGGACGGCCGAACGATCATCGCGCGTCGAAGGTAGCCTCCGTTCTGTCGGAGTGTTTGCTCCGAAATCTGAGTCTGCCCGTCTTCCCCAGCAACCACCCCCTTGCCTCACGCCCGTCCCCCCAGCCAACTCCCCCCCCATGAGCCACAACACCTTCGGCCACCTCTTCCGCGTCACCACCTGGGGCGAATCCCACGGCCCCGCCATCGGCTGCGTCGTCGACGGCTGCCCCCCGCGCCTCCCGCTCACCGAGGCCGACATCCAGCCCTACCTGGACCGCCGCCGCCCCGGCCAATCCCGCTTCACCACCCAGCGGCAGGAGCCCGACCAGGTCCGCATCCTCTCCGGCACCTATCAAGGCCGCACCACCGGCACCCCCATCGCGCTGCAAATCGAAAACACCGACCAGCGCTCCCGCGACTACGCCAACATCGCGACAGCCTACCGCCCCGGCCACGCCGACCTCACCTACGACCAGAAATACGGCATCCGCGACCACCGCGGCGGCGGCCGCAGCTCCGCGCGCGAGACCGCCTGCCGCGTCGCCGCCGGCGCTATCGCCCGCCTCATCCTCGGCCCCCAAATCCTCATCCGCGGCGCCCTCATCCAGCTAGGCCCCCACCCCATCGACCGAGCCCGCTGGGACTGGGCCGCCACCGAAACCAACCCCTTCTTCTGCCCCGACGCCCACGCCGCCCTCGCCTGGGAAACCCACCTCGCCGAAACCCGCCGCGCCGGCTCCTCCCTCGGCGCCATCATCGAGCTGGAAGCCACGGGCGTCCCCCCCGGCCTGGGCGCCCCCATCTACGCCAAGCTCGACGCCGACATCGCCGCCGCGCTGATGAGCATCAACGCCGTCAAGGGCGTCGAAATCGGCGACGGTTTCGCCGCCGCCGCCCTCACCGGCGAGGCCAACGCCGACGAAATGCGCATGCAAAACAACCGCCTCACCTTCGCCAGCAACCACGCCGGCGGCATCCTCGGCGGCATCGCCACCGGCCAGCCCATCGTCGCCCGCTTCGCCGTCAAACCCACCAGCTCCATCCTTACCCCCCGCCAGAGCATCGACACCGAAGGCGCCAACGTCGACGTCAGCACGAAGGGCCGCCACGACCCATGCGTCGGCATCCGCGCCGTCCCCGTCGGAGAAGCCATGCTGGCCTGCGTCCTCGCCGACCACCTCCTCCGCCACCGCGCCCAACTCTCCGCCGCCGGCCCGCACCAACCTTGGCAAGCCCCCAACACGTAACTCGCAGAAATATTAACTTACCCCCAGCCGGATCACGGACACGTGCGTATGATCCGGGTATCACCCCTCCCCATTGTTGATCTCGCATGAACAACATGGACACCCCCGAGATCTCCGACGTCCTCACCGCGCTCGTCGACCGTATCGGTCGCCAGGCGTGGCAAGCCCGGATGGCGGAGCTGAAACGCGGCTGCGTGTCCACCTACGCCGGCCGCGCCCTGAACCAGCTCCACGCCCTCGAGCTCACCATCGAGCGCCTGCGCCGCCCCGGCCGCAACGCCCCCGTCACCGCGCTCGACCAGCGCATCGCCTGCCTGGCCACCGAGCTGGTCAACCTCGCCGACACCCTCACCCAGGCCGGCCGCGCCCGCCTGGACTCCATGCTCGCCCAGGCCGTGCAAGGCCCCGGCAACCTGGTCCCCCTCTTCCACCTCATGCGCACCGCCTGCCTGCAGCGCGCCCGCGGCTTCGACCTCTCCTACGCCGGCCTCGACGAAGCCGCCCCCTTCGACCTCCTCCTCGACCGCCAGGGCACCGAGGCCGAAGTCGTCTGCGAAGTCCTCTCCGCCGAAGCCGGCCGCGACCTCCAGCGCTGGGCCTGGTCCCAGCTCATGGACCGCGTGGACCCCGACCTCCAAAGCTGGCTCGCCGCCCACCCCGGCCGCTACCTCCTCAAAATGACCCTCCCCAAGGGCCTCAAGCGCGACGAACAGGACGGCACCCCCCCTCTCGCCGAACTCCACCGCCGCATCACCACCATGCTCTCCCAGCACAAGCGCGCCGACCACGACGAAGCCGCCGTCCTCCGCCTCGACCCCCTCATGCTTGCCGCCGCCCAGGCCGGCGACAACGGCCGCGCCGAACTCGGCCTCATGCCCCGCCTCCGCCGCGAGTTCGGCCCCGAAGCCCACCTCGCCGTCACCTCCGCCCCCACCGGTGTCTTCGTCATGGCCGCCCGCGCCGGCCGTGAAGACGAAGTCGCCCGCGCCGTCCACCGCCGCATGGCCGAAGTGGCCCCCGCCCGCCTCACCGGCACCCGCCCCGGCATCCTCGCTATGTTCGTCGAGGACACCGACCGCCTCGAGTGGCAAGCCCTCCGCGCCCAGCTCCGCCTGGAAGCCGAAGCCCGCCACTTCATGACCAAACCCGAAGCCCGCGCCGTCGTCGCCGTCACCTGCGCCTCCCGCCTGGAACTGCTCGGCCCCGACGAGGCAGAAGGCCAACCCTGCTGCGAACTCCGCTTCCGCAACCCAGGCCACCCCGCGGCCAAGCACTCCGCGCTGGCGCCAGCGGTGATGTCTTCACACTGAAACCAGGCAAGCGGTTCTTTTTTGAAAAAAAGAAGCAAAAAACTTCTGCCCTTTAGAGCCGACGGCTGACAGGCTCATGCCTCTCGGCCGTCCGGCGGCGCCCTTCGCAACCACATTGGTCGTCACACGTTTGTTGCCGGATGCGTTCGGAGGAACCGATGACCGACCGAGACTACGCCGGCAAGCTGGAAGAGCTCGAGCGCCTGCTCAACGACCCCGACGTCGAGATGGAGCCCACCCGCGTGTGGTCCCTCCTCGCCGAAGTTTCCCGCCACGACCGCATGGACACCCAACCCCACGCCTGAACCGCCTTCGCCACCAACCGCAGGCCAGATCGCCCGAACCCGCCCAATCCACCGCTTGAACAGCAGCTTCACCAGGTGCCGAGCCGATACCTCCGCCCCGAAAAGGCACCGGTAATCTTCAAAGCCGCTCGTGAGTGCACCTCCGGCGTCGCGCTCACCGACGCCCACACGCGCTGACGCAAAACGGCTTCTCTCACGTGCCACGTCACAGAGAACACGTCGCCGTATCTCCCAACACCGCTCAGCAAACCACCCCTCCTGACCGCCGGTGCTTGCTCTCCCAGACGCGTCACCGTCCGCGTCACGCGACCGCAACGCGGCGCCGACTCCTCCCTTCAAACAACGAGCCTCCTGACCGACGCGCCAGGGACAATACTCGTCCTTCTTCACCAAACCTCGCCCGCTCCCTTCGCCTCCACCCAGCAAGACCGCAGGCAAGCCAGCCCCCTACCCAAAAACCCAAACCGCCCCCCCCCGCCGTCGCAAACCGATCGCGCAACCCACCAGGCAAGCAAAAACCCCCGCAACACGAAGAAAAACCAACCCGCTCACCCGCGCTCCCGAGCGACCCGCCCCGCCTTACGCCTCCAATGCCCAGACTCATCATTAGGTTATTGACGGACGCTCAGGAACTAAATTAGAACATTCCCCAAGTTGCCGGTTTGTTCGCCGCTTCCCGCGCGCACCCACGACACGCGCAAGCGAATTCCGCACACCACCGAGGGGCGCCTGCCACCATGTTGACCCGCAAACAGCACGAGCTGCTGAGCTTCATCGACAGCCACCTCAAGGAATCCGGCGTCTCCCCCAGCTTCGAGGAGATGAAGGACGCCCTCTCGCTCCGCTCCAAATCCGGCATCCACCGCCTCATCTCCGCCCTCGAGGAACGCGGCTTCCTCCGCCGCCACCACCACCGCGCCCGCGCGCTCGAAGTCGTCCGCCTGCCGGAAAACCACGTCCACGCCCCCGCCAGCCGCCCCGCCGCCACGCCGCCCACCGCCGCCACCCAAGCCGGCGCCCCGCCACCCGGCGTCACACCACCCGGCTTCACCCCGAACGTCATCCGCGGCGACTTCTCCGCCCGCCTGCCCGGCGTGCGCGCCGCCCAGGACGCCGCCGCCGTCCAGCTCCCCCTCTACGGCCGCATCGCCGCCGGCCAGGCCATCGAGGCCCTGCGCGACGAAGGCGCCCACATCGAAGTCCCGCTCGCCATGCTCGGCACCGGCGAACACTTCGCCCTCGAAGTCGCCGGCGACTCCATGGTCGAAGCCGGCATCCTCGACGGCGACACCGTCATCATCCGCAAGGGCGAGGTGGCCGAAACCGGCCAGATCATCGTCGCCCTCATCGACGAAACCGAAGTCACCCTCAAACGCCTCCGCAAACGCGGCGCCTCCATCGCACTCGAGCCCGCCAACGCGCGCTACGAGGCGCGCCTACTGCCGCCGGACCGCGTGAAGGTGCAGGGACGGCTAATAGCGTTGTTGCGGAAGTACTAGACAAGCAAGGCAAGCAGTTCTTTTTTGAAAAAAAGAACCAAAAAACTTTTGCTCCCTTAGGCGCGCGCTGCAGAACCTTCGCTACAGCACGACCAAAAGTTTTTTGCTTCTTTTTTTCAAAAAAGAAGGCCTTTCTTCCTGATGACCTATTTTTACGAACCATCCGCAGGCCACGGCCTGAAACACGACCCCTTCAACAGCATCGTCGCCCCGCGCCCGATCGGCTGGATCTCCTCGCGCGGCGCTTCCGGCGCGATCAACCTCGCGCCCTACAGCTTCTTTAACGCCTTCAACTACCACCCGCCCATCATCGGCTTCGCCAGCGTCGGCGCGAAGGACACCCTGCGCAACGCCCAGGAATCCGGTGAATTCACGTGGAACCTCGCCACCCGCACCCTCGCCGACCAGATGAACACCACCTGCACCCCAGCCCCCTACGGACAGAGCGAGTTCGACCTTGCCGGCCTCACCCAGGCCCCCTGCCGCCTGGTCGCATGCCCGCGCGTGGCCGAGAGCCCCGCCAGCTTCGAGTGCAAGGTGTCCGACATCCACCAGCTCCGCGGCCATCGCGGCGAACTTGCGCAATCCTGGCTCGTGCTCGGCGAGGTCGTCGGCGTGCACATCGCCGAGCTTGCTTTACGCGACGGCATCTTCGACACGTTTGAGCTTAGGATCATTCAGCGCGGCGGTGGGCCATCAGCGTATGCTGAGATACACGCAGACACTCGGTTCGATATGGATCGTCCGGCATGAAGAAATGCGGCCTGAAAACGAAAGCAACGCATCGTTCAAAGCTTTGAACCCCTTGATCACTCTATCGCTTCGGTAGTGATATAAATCAAATTTGCCGTTTCGTTTCTCTCGGTTTTTTATAAAGCCGGACTGCCCAACGATACCAACATTACAAAAGAAGTTGGACGAAGAGCGATGGGTTGGCTTTGGTATTTCGAGTCACAAAAAACAAGGTACCGACTGATTTGTAGGTTTTTACAGTGACACTATAAAATCGTCCTCATAAAGTGAGGTTTGAAAACCAGTTTCTTTCTAATTCTCTTACGACAACCTGTGACTTCAAACCACTTACGTCAGCCGCGTTCAGAGACTTGTTAACTTTATGAGAGAAATCTGACGCGTTGAGACGAAACATGTTTTTCTCCCGCATGAGATGCTCACCGTTCTGTATATCCAGCCATTCAAGTGCCTCAGGCGTTTCGATGTAGTCGCCGTAAGAAGTCACAACTCCCACGTTTACACATAAGAGGCCGGTAATTCCACTCTTAGCACCAGGGTTCTCCTGGTCAAATAAAGCGAATCTGTACTCAATCGGAGTCGTAGTGTGTGCTGGTATCGGAAATGGTGAAACTGATTTTCTGCCAAAATCTCCCGTGGTTGACGTTCCTCTCATCTTAGCAGGCTCAACCGAACCCTGCTCGAAAAGGTAAAGCATCTGGAAATGCTGGTCCTCTCTTACACAGGCATTATTGCTGTGAGACTCGGATTTGCCAACGGGCATAATATAAATGGACACAGAACTAATGGTAGCTGATTGATTACCACGATTTATGGCTGTTAACTGAATGTCGAAGGCGTCATCGAATGAGACTTCTCCTGTACTCTGATTCACGACAGGCAGACTGTTAGGCTGAACAGTTGGAACTGCATACGATAAGTCTTGTATCGGCACGTACAGTAAGGAAAATGTTAGCAGAGAGACCGTTAATGAGAAAAAGCTCAGAACTACAGGCAGAAGTTTCAAAACCACATTGTCCTCCATCTTCGTTTGGGAACAGTCAGTTAGTGCATTATGGTTCTGGATACCGACACATAAGATGTTTGTGGCAGGGAGGAACACTGCTTTTCATATCGAATAAACCGAATCTCACCAAGAACTGCTCATTGCGTGTTGGCACAACAGCGCGACGATCTCCGCGTCAAAGTTTATAACATGCAGAGAACGACATGATGAACAACCCTCCAGCAATGCGTTCGCACAGCTCAACAGGTTGAAAACCCAAACAACACGACTCCATCTAGTTTACCTTAGATGTAAGTATAGTCTGTGACTACTCTCGAACGCCTGCTTACAAAAATCTTGTGTTTGGAGGTCAGGCGTTAATGAATTAATTAGCTGCTGGACGCCAATGGCGGACCGCTTTCAACCTGATAACGTTCAATAAGCGTCCGGGTAACCTGCCCATTACGTGCCACGCTGATTTCACAACGAGCGACAATCAACATACATAGCTTGCCTAGCTCACGAAAACGTTACTATACACCCCCATGCCCACCGAAGCCCGCCACATCCGCACCCTCCTGGACGACCTATCCCCACCCCGCCACCGCACCACCCGCGAGCTCGACCAGGAAGCCCGCATCGTCACCGCCGCCACCGCCGCCTTCGCCCGCTTCGGCCGCAGCCACATAACCCTCACCAACTTCGCAGCCGGCCTCCGCCTCTCGCCGGCCACCATCCGTCGCCACTTCCCAGACCTCCACACCCTGCTGGCCGAAATCCTCCGCCGCCACCTGCTCGCCATCGCCACCGCCATCGGCGAGGCCAACCCAGATCCCCTCGCCCCCCACGCTGCCCGCCAGGCCGCCTACATCGCCGCCACCCGCAACGGCTTCGGCGCGCCCACCGCCACCCACATCCTCCTCCTGCGAGACCGCCACACCCTCCCCGAAGACCTCGCCGAGCCCATCGAGCAGCTCCGCCTGCAAATCGGCGACCTCCTCGCCGGCCCCCGCGCCGACCTGGCCCTCGCCATCCTGGACGAGCCCACCTGCCCCGAACCCGAGGCCCTCACCCTCCTCGCCACCCTCTCCCCCACCCCACACCTCGTCGCTACCCCCAGCCCACCCGCCAGCACCCAGGCCCAGCCAGCCGCCCCCGCGGCCCGGACCGCCGCCGCCCCACCCGCCTCCCGCCAGCGCCCAAGCCGCACGCCCGCCAGCCGCCTTCCGCGCCTCGCCGCCCACGCCGCGCGCCGACAAGCCTGCGCCCCCACGCCAGCCCGCCACCGCCCGCCCAACCTCCCCGCATGCGCCGCGCCCCACGCCCGCGCCGGACCCTGACGCCAGGCTGACGCGCCAAATCGTCATCGCCGCGCCCTCAACCCGCCCGCAACCACCAACCCACCCGACGCGCTCGTTCTCCATGACGAACGCACCGCTACGCTTCGACCCCAGCTTCGAAACCCTCCAGCCGCACGAGGCCGAAACCACCGACGGCCTCACCCAGGCCATGCTCGCCATCAGCCGCAAAACCCATGCGGACACCGGTCGCGCCCACCGCTCCGTCCACGCCAAGTGCCACGGCATCATCGACGCCACGCTGGAAGTCCTACCCAACCTCCCCCCCGCCCTCGCTCAAGGCCTCTACGCCCACCCCGCCACCTACCAGGCCATCCTCCGCTTCAGCACCACCCCCGGCGACGTCCTCGACGACAACATCTCCATGCCCCGCGGCGCCGCCCTCAAAATCCTCGCCGTCCCCGGCCCCCGTCTCCTCGGCAGCGAAACCCACACCACCCAAGACTACGTCCTCGGCAACTCCCCCTCTTTCCAGGTCAAAGACGCGGCCAGCTTCCTCTCCCAACTCAAACCCCTGGCCGCCACCACCGGCCGCGCCGACACCCTCAAACACGCCGTCTCCGCCATCTCCCGCACCACCGAGGCTGCCCTCGAGCTCATCGGCCAAAAATCCGCCACCCTCACCACCCTGGCCGGCCAAGCCAAAACCCACCTCCTCGGCGACACCTTCTTCACCCAGGCCGCCCTCCTCCACGGCGACTACTTCGGCAAAACCTGCCTCTCCCCCGCCTCGCCCGAACTCCAAGCCCTCACCCAACGCCCCCTCAACCTCACCAACGCCCCCAACGGCATCCGCGCCTCCGTCCAGGAGTTCTTCCGCACCCACCCCGCCGTCTGGGAACTCCGCGTCCAGCTCGCCACCGACCTCAAAACCATGCCCATCGAAGACGCCGCTACCATCTGGCCCGAAACTGACGCTCCCTACGTCACCGTCGCCCGCCTCACCGCCGCCCCGCAGGAAACCTGGTCCACCGCCAAACAAGCCGCCATCGACGACGGCCTCGCCTTCAGCCCCTGGACCGGCCTGGCCGCCCACCGCCCCCTCGGCTCCATCATGCGCGCCCGCCGCCAAGCCTACGCCGCCTCCCGCGCCTACCGCGCCACCGAAAACCAAGTCGCCATCAACGAACCCGCCTGACCAAAACCCTTGTCCCTGCCCCCGAAACCGACGCCACCCCACCTCCAGCTCAGCCGAGCCACTCCGCCTCCGGCTCACCCGGGCCGCCCCGCACTTTTCGCTTCTCGCCCGCGCACGGCACATCAACGCCGCATCGCTCTGGCAAACGCCGGCACGCGAGAAAACCGGCCCGTCGTTCCTGGCCAGACAAGCGATGTCGGTCTACGTCACCGGCCAGATACGCCGCCGACGCGCGACCATACGGACAGGTGAGTGACAGACCAGCTTGCCACCGAACTGATCGCCGTGATCGTCGCCGTCACGGCGGGGCAGCCGCGCGTGCTCACCATCGAGCGCGCCACGGCACTTCCCAGCGGCTCCTTCGAGAGCGGCCACCGCTCCCTGCAGCAGGGACTGCGCTCCTGGGTGGAACGCCAGACACACCAGCCGCTCGGCTACGTCGAGCAGCTCTACACTTTTGCCGACAGCGACCGCGGACCCGAGGCGGGCGGCCGCGTTATGTCGGTGAGCTACCTGGGGCTGACGCGAGAGGCGCAGGTGACTGGGCAGGAAGCCGGCTGGCAGAGCTGGTATAGGTATTTCCCATGGGAGGACCACCGCGCGGGGGTGCCGGCGGCGATCGGCGAGGTGGTGGCGCGCCACCTGGTGTCTTGGGCCGATACGACGGTCCGCCAGCAGCGTGTGGAAATCACCTTCGGGCTGGGTGGCCGCCCGTGGAACGAGGAGCTGGTGCTGCAACGCTACGAGCTGCTTTATGAGGCGGGGCTGGTGTCGGAGTGGGCACGCCGGCATCGCGGAGCCGCGGCAGCAGGCGCGTTGCCGGGAGATGCGATGGCGCTCGACCATCGGCGTATCCTGGCAACAGGTATCGCGCGGTTGCGGACAAAGATCAAGTATAGGCCTGTGTTTTTCGAGTTGATGCCGGACAGCTTTACCCTGCTGCAACTGCAGCAGACAGTGGAGGCGCTGGCTGGACGGCTTCTGCACAAACAGAACTTTCGCAGGCTGATCGACGCGCAGGAGCTGGTGGAGGAGACCGGGGAAATCAGCCTGGAGACGGGCGGGCGGCCGGCGAAACTGTTCAGGTTCCGCGGCGAGCTGCAGGCGGAACGTGCAGTGTCGGGAACGAAGTTGCCGCTGTTGCGAAGTTGACGAGGTAGCACAAGGAAAGAAAGCAAGACCTGCTTTTTTGAAAAAAGCAGCCAAAAACGTTTGGATCGGCTTTCGCGGACTTTCCTGCGCAAATGCGAGTTTGCTCGGCGAACATTGCAAACTTGGAGCCTACAACTCGTGTCCTTCAAGGCATGCCGGGTTTGTTGAATTACGAGGGACCGGTAACCCCTGATGTTGGCCTGTGATGCCAACCGTGTCGCGTGACAGGCGAAGCAAGCGGTTCTTTTTTGAAAAAAAGAACTAAAAAACTTTTGTTGCTCAGGTATCAGACGCAGAAACCTTCGCGACAGCAGGATGAAAGTATTTTGCTTCTTTTCTTCAGAAAAGAAGCCTTGCTTTCTCACGCTTGCAGGAATGCGAGCAAGTCTAGGTTTAACCGGTCGCGTTCCGTGTAGAACAGGCCGTGCGGCGCGCCGCCGTAGATCTTCAGCTCCGCATGCGGCAAGAGTTTGATCGCTTTCTCGGCAGACGCGCTTGCGGGTACTGTGGAGTCAGCGTCGCCGTGCACGATCAGGGTGGGTATGGTCAGCTTGGCGAGGTCGGCGCGGAAGTCGGTTTCGGAGAACGCGCGCACGCAGTCCAGCGTGGCTTTCGGCGAGGCGAGCATCGCGAGGTTCTGCGACCACTGCAGGATGTCAGTGCTGATCGAGAAGTTCAGCAAGCCAGCGCCGTAGAACATTTTGCCGAACTTGGCCAGAAAGCCGGGGCGGTCCTGAGCGAGGCCGTCGATGATCTGGTCGAAGACGCTGCGGTCCACGCCGTCCTCGTTGCTCGGGCCTTTCAGCAGGTACGGAGTGACGGCGGAGATCAGGGCAGCGCGGGAGACGCGGTCCGTGCCGTAGCGGGCGACATAGCGGGCGACCTCACCACCGCCCATGGAAAAGCCGACGAGGGTGGCGTTGCGGAGGTCGAGATGGTCCATCAGGGCGGCCAGGTCGTCGGCGAAGGTGTCGTAGTCGTAGCCGGTCCAGGGCTGGGTGGAGCGGCCGAAGCCGCGGCGGTCGTAGCTAACGACGCGGTAGCCGTTGTTGGCGAGATAGACGGACTGGTACTCCCACATCTCGGCGTCCAGCGGCCAGCCGTGGATGAGGACGACGGGTTTGCCGGCGCCCCAGTCGTTGTAGTGGATGTGGGTGCCGTCTTTTGTCTCGACGTAGGGCATTTTGGGCGTCCTGATGCGGTTTGGCGGGAAACGGCTTCGGGGCTGGGCGGGTTGCGTGTCATCACGGCGCTTGCACGTCTGAAGTCCTGGAAGGAAAAGAAGAAAGGTACGGCCTTCTTTTCTGAGGAAGAAAAGCAAAAGACTTTTGGTAAGGCTGTCGCGGAACCTCCCTCAGCGTCTACTTAGGGGAACAAAAGTTTTTTGGTTCTTTTTTTCAAAAAAGAACTGCTTGCCTTGCCCATCATCAGCAAGCTGTCGCGGAGTCTCCCGCAGCGTGTACTCAGGGAGCAAAAGTTTTTTGGTTCTTTTTTTCAAAAAAGAACTGCTTGCTTGCCAGACGAAGTCTACATCCCGCTACCGCCTGAGACGACCAGCGACTCTCCCGTAATCCAGCTTGCTTCGTCGGACGCGAGGAATGCCACGGCAGCGGCGATGTCCTCGGGTTTGCCGGCGCGGCCGAGCGGCATGTTCGCAACGATCGTCTCCTCGAACTGGCCGCCGGCCATGCCGCCGGAGCGCGTTCCTTCGGTCACGACGAAGCCGGGATTGACGCCGTTGACGCGTATGCGACGCGGAGCGAGTTCCTTGGCCAGCGACTTCGTCATCGAGTCGACGGCGCCTTTGGTGCCGACGTAGACGACGGCGCCGGGCGGCGCGGAGGTGCCGACGATGGAGCCGATGTTGACGATGCTGCCGCCCGTCGGCGGGAACAGGGCAAGGCAGGCTCTCGTTGCCAGCAGGAGGCCGAGCACGTTGGTGTCGTAGTGGCGCCTGAACTCGGCAACCGACATGCTCTCGATCGGCCCGAGGCCGTAGACACCTGCGTTGTTGACGAGCACGTCGACGTGTCCGTAGGTGCTGCGGACTTCATCGAACAGGCGTGACATGTCGGCCTCCTCGGCGACGCTGCCGCTCATGGCGACGGCCTTGCCGCCTGCAGAGACGATCTGGTCCACGGTTGCATCCGCGCCCTGCTTGCTCGACGCGTAGTTGACGATGACGGTGGCACCTTCGGCTGCGAGTCGCCTGGCTGTGCCTGCGCCGATGCCTTTCGAAGCTCCGGTCACGACGGCGATCTTGTCGGTGAAACGTGCCATGCTGGGTCCTTTGAGTGTTGGCTAAATGAAGCAAGCAGTCGTTTCTTGAAAAACCAAAAACTGCTGTCGCCGGGTACACGCCGGTCGAACGGACGCTACAGCCGCAGCAAAAGCTTTTTGCTTCTTTTTCTCGAAGAAGGCTTGCTTCTTACGCTCTACGCACACCCACCCCCGCTCACTGGCACGACGCCACCCGTCATGTAGCTGGCCGCAGGCGAGGCGACAAAGCCGACGACGGCTGCGATCTCGTCAGGGTGTGCATAGCGCTTCAGCGCCGTGACGCTTCTGAGCCAGTCCGAGGCCGGCCCGTCTTGCGGGTTCATCTCGGTGTTCACCGCGCCGATGCTCAGCGCGTTGATGGTGATCCCCCGAGGTGCGAGGTCGTGTGAAGCGCCGCGGACGTAGCCTTCCAGCGCGGCCTTGGTGGACGCGTAGTCCGCCATGCCCGGTGCGCCGACACGGTAGGCGAGACCGGACGACATGACGATGATGCGGCCGCCGTCTCGCATGACTGCGGACGCGGCGCGGATGGAGGCGATGGTGCCGGCGACGTTGAGCACGTGCATCTGGTCGAGTGCTGCGTTGTCCGTGTTGACGACCGGGGCGACGATGAACGTTGCTGCGTTGGCGACGAGGATGTCGAAGCAGCCGAACGTCGCGACGACCTCGCCGATCAGCTCGTTCACTTGCGCGTGGTCGGCCTGGTCGGCACGGATGGCGGCCGCGCGTACGCCCATGTCCTGCAGCTCTGCCACGACCGAGTTGGCGCGCTCTGCGCTGGCTGAGTAGCTGATGGCGACGTCCGCCCCGAGCCTGGCCAGCTCACGTGCGGAGGCAGCGCCGATGCCACGCGAGCCACCGGTGACCAAAGCTACTTTGCCGGACAGTGTTTTCGTCCGGTGAGGGTCGGCGGACGTGATGGTGGCGATGTTGCCGGTGGCGATGGCGGTGTCCATGCGGTGATCCTCGTATGGGGCGGCGGCTTCGAAGCGAGGCAAGCGGTTCTTTTTGAAAAGCAACCGGGCACTCACGACGAGGCAACACGTGGCGCGCTGGAACGCAGGAGACAGGCTCGGAATCTACCTAGCTCACCTCGGCGCGCGCGCATTCGGGAGGCTGGGCAAGGCCTGCTTTTTTGAAAAAAGCGGCAAAAAACTTTTGCTCCTGTTGTCGCGGAGTGTCCTGCAGCGTGTATTCAGGAAACCCTTTCCTGCCGACGCGGACTCGCTTTTCGCAGCGCGCACCTTCGGTGCCCAGAGCATCTCCAGGCGGCTGTCTTCTGCGGCTTCCTTCGATATCAGCCCTTCGTTCGGCCGTCCGGCCTGCTCAAGGCTCGCGGAGCCGACGCCGTAGGCGGCTTGGCCTTGAATAGGCCGGACGGCCGGACGATCATCGCGCGTCGAAAGCAGCCTGCGTCCCGGTCGGGGCTGTTCTTTTCCAAAAAAGAACCGCTTCCTTCCTAACCCGCCCCCTCGCCCCTATCTTGCGCCAATGAGTGCGACCCCGGCCTTCCTCGACACCAACCGCCCCGACGTGCCCGACATCGTCGTCCCCCGCGGCATAACCCCGTTCCACCTGCCCAGCCGCCCGGTGCGCGGCCGCCTGGTTCGCCTGGGCCCGCTGGCGCACGCGCTGCTCGGGCGCCACCAGAACCCGCCGGCGGTCACCAGGCTGGCCGGCGAGGCGCTGGCGCTGTCGGCCGGCCTGTCCAGCGCGCTGAAGTACCGCGGCAGTTTCTCGCTGCAGGCCAAGGGCGACGGCCCGGTCTCCATGCTGCTGGCCGACTGCACGCAGGAGGGTGCGCTGCGCGGATACGCGCGGACGGACGAGTTACGGTTTGCCGAGCTGGTGGCGGCCTCGCCGGAGCCCAGCGCGCTGGAGCTGCTCGGGCAGGGCTATCTCGCGTTCACCGTGGACCAGGGCGGCGAGATGGACCGCTACCAGGGCATCGTGTCGATCGAGGGCGAGACGCTGTCGGACATGGCGCTGCACTACTTCCGCACCAGCGAGCAGTTGCAATACGACGTGCACCTGGCGGCCGGCGAGACGCCGGATGGTTGGCGGGCGGCGGCGCTGATATTGGAGCGCGTGGCTGGCGAAGGCGGCATCGACCCGGAGCTGGACCAGGCGGCGCAGGACGAGGCGTGGCGGACGGCGACGACGCTGGCGGCCACCATCACGGACGCCGAGTTGCTGGACGATTCGCTGCTGCCGGACCGGCTGGTCTGGCGGCTGTTCGGGGCGGAGGGCGTGGCGGTGGACAGGCCGCGGGCACTGGCCTACGGGTGCCGGTGTTCGCGCGCCAAGTTGTCGGGGATACTGGAGAGCTTTCCGGAGACCGACCTGGACGAGATGGCGGTGGACGGCGACATCGTCATGACTTGCGAGTTCTGTAAGTATGACTTCCGGTTCGCGCGGCGGGACGTTAGTAGTCAGGCTTGAGATTAGGCAAGAAAGGCCTTCTTTTTTGAAAAAAAGAAGCAAAAAACTTTTTGTTCTTGGCTCGGTGATGATGCTTGTCAGTTGCGGGGATGATGCGCCGCCGGTGACGCAGACGTTTCAGCCTCTACATTACGAGTATCTGCCGAAGCTGCGGTTGAACGTGGGGGACGTGCAGGTGGAGAACCGCAGCCTGCCGGTCAGCCCGCAGGACGTGTCGGCGAGCTCGCCGGTGGTGCCGGCCGCCGCGCTGCAGCAGATGGCGCGCGACAGGCTGTTCGCGGCGGGGACGAGCGGGCACGCGGATTTCGTCGTGGACCAGGCGAGCATCGTGCGCTCGGGTAACGGCGCGCTGGACGGGCACCTTGCGGTGCACCTGGACCTGGTCGGGCCGGCGGGTAACCGCGAGGGCTTTGCCGAGGCGCAGGTGGCGCGGGAGTTCTCGCCGGGGACGCAGCCGGGCGATCCGACGGCCCAGTTATACGACCTGACTCGGCAGATGATGACCGACATGAACGTGGAGCTGGAGTTCCAGGTGAAGCGGTCGTTGCAGGCGTTCCTGGTGACGCCGGGTGCTGCGCCGGCGGCAGTGGCAGCGCAGCCGCTGGAGGTGCCGGGGAGCCCGCCGCCGGTGCCAGCGCCACCGGTTTTGCCGCCGGCGACCCCGGGGACGGATGAGACGGGCTACCAGGATCCGGCAGCGTTGCCGCCGGTGCAGAGATCGCCGGAGCCGGGGTATCTGGTGCCGCCCCAGTAAGGCGTGGGAAAGCGGTTCTTTTTGATAGGATCCGGCAAACTTTGGCATCGTGGAACAGGCGCTGAGGACAGTTCGCGACGACAAGGCCACGTTTTCAGTTTTGTTGGAGCGGGTGACGAGACTCGAACTCGCAACCGCCTGCTTGGGAAGCAGGAACTCTAGCCGTTGAGCTACACCCGCGCCGGGCGCTCAGGGATATGGAATTTCCGCCCGGCTGACAAGTGCTTCGAGCTTCTGGTGCACCGGCCTGCTGTTGCCTAACGACACGCTTCGTTGGCAAACGACGTGACGCCCGTGGCCGCCTTCCCCGGTCGGGAGAGGTCAGACAGCCTGGTTGCCGGCGGCTTGGTAGTGCTGGCGCCGTTGGCTTGCGTCCGCGCAGGACGTGCGCAACCGGGAGGCGAACCAGCAGCAATGTATAGCTCAGGATGTGGTCAGCGGGCAGGTAACGCCGCCGCCTCGCACGTTTGGACGGACAAACACAGCGACTTGGCGCAGGCGGATGTGGTGTCGTGCTGAGGCAAGGAAGCAAGGCCTGCTTTTTTGAAAAAAAGCAGCAAAAAACTTTTATTCCTGCTGTCGCGATGGTTCTGCAACGCGCGCTCTAGGGAGTAAAAGTTTTTTGGTCCTTGTTTTCAAAAAAGAACTGCTTGCTTCCTATCCGGGCGTCTTTCCGTCCCCCAGGTGCTCCAGCTTCTCCTGAACCTTCCTGTCCTCGTCGGACAACTTCTCCGGCGTCTGCACGGCGACGCCGGGAGGCACCGCGTCTCCCGGATCGTGTTCGCGTTCCATCACGCTTCTCCCTTATTCGAGCCGGTGGTCTTGGCGTCCTCGTCCATGTCTTCGACGAGTTCTTCGACGGCGTGGCGATCGATCTTCACTGCCTTCTCGGCGAGTTCGTCGCCGATTTTGGTGTCGCCTTTCGCGTATTGCTCGAGCGCGGCTTCTGCCAGGTCTCGGGCCTTGTCGTAGTGCGCTTCGGTCTTCTCCGCGGGCTCGGCCATGGCGGCATCCTCCTGGTTGGGTGTGATTTGCGAACGTGGCCCGCACCGCCAGGGTTGCTACCGCGGGGCAAGCTGCCACGTTCACAGCATCATGCGCATCGTGGTGTTCCTGCTGGCCTGGCTGGCGGCGTCCGGCCCGGCGGTGGCGGCGTCGGACGCGGACGGGTTTGCCTGGCGGCAGCATCCTGGGGCGCAGGTGCCGCTGGAAGTGGTGGTGCGGGACGAGGCAGGGCGGGCGGTGACGCTTGGGCGCCTGCTGGGAGAGGCGCCGGTGATCCTGGACCTCGGCTACTTCCATTGTCCGTCGTTATGCGGGGTCAGCCGGTCGGACTTATACGCGGCCCTGGCGGCGGGGGGGCTGATGCCTGGGCGGGACGTCTCGGTGTTGTCGGTGTCGATCGACCCGGCGGAGACGTCGAGGGACGCGGCGGCGGCTGAGGCGGCAGACACGGCGGGGCTGCCGGCGGGTGCGCGTGACGGGGTGCACTACGTGACAGCGCAGGCGGGCGGGATCGACGCGATCGAGCAGGCGGCAGGGTTCCGGGCGCGGTGGGACGCGCGGTTCAAGCAGTTCATGCATCCGGCCGGGATCGTGATGCTGACGCGTGGTGGGGTGGTCAGCTCGTATCTGCTGGGGGTGGGCTATGGTGCGGGCGACGTTCGTGCGGCGGTGCTTCGCGCCGGCGACGGCGGTATTGCCCAGGCGGCGCTGCCGATACTGCTGCTGTGCTTCCACTTCGACGCGACGACGGGGCGCTACTCGCTGGAGATCATGAAGGTGCTGCGGGTGATGGGGGCGTTGACTGTGCTGGTGATTGTTGGGCTGCTGTTTGCGCTCAGCAGGAAGAAGAAAGCGGTTCTTTTTTGAAGAAAGAACCAAAAAACTTTTGCTTGCGCTGTTGCGCGCTCGTTAGAGGGTATCGCGACAGCGGACTTAGTGAGCAACAAGCGGGCTGAGGTATTTGGCCCAGTTGTGACGCGTGGCGGGTTGGTTGTTCGTCTTGTAGGAGAACTGGTAGTCGCCCTCGTTGTCGGTGTCCCAGATGCTGACGAAGGCCACTTGCAGGCCGTTGGCTTGCGCGTGCTTGAGCGTGGTGGCCAGCCACCAGGGGAAGGCGCCGTCGTCGGCGACGTCGTTCTGATCGTTATACGCGCCGGAGCCGCATTCCGGAACGGCGAACGGCTTGTTGTGCGCCTTGGCAAAGCTCAACACGCTGCCGAAGCTCTGGCTGTGGCCGCCGCTGCCGTCCAGGTGGCCGGCGGCGTAGGCAGCCGGATACCGCCAGTAGTGGATGCGGTTGGCGGGTTTGCTGATGAAGTCGACGAGGTTCGTGTCGATCTGGCCAGTGGCCCAGTCGTAGATCTGCACGCCGGAGCCGGCGGCGTTGTCGTAGTAGGGATACATCGCGCCGTAGACGTCCACGCCGATGACGTCGACGTAGGAGTCGCCCGGGTAGAGGCTCGTGGTGGCAACGGCGTTGGTGTAGTTGGTGGCACTGGGGTTCCAGACGACCTGCACGGTGGCACCGGCAGCAGCCGCGGTCTGGTGGATGACCTGGTAGATGTGCTGGAAGGCGGCGACCCAGTCGGCCTGGGTGCCCGAATCGTCACCGGCGTAGTTGACCGAGTAGTTGAGGTCCATCTCCCAGCCGACGCGGAAGATCAGGTTGTGGAAGCCCTGCGCGATCCAGGCCTGCACCACGCCCTGGATGGCCCAGTCGTATTGTCCGGTGGCGAAAAGCTGGAACTGCTGGTCCGGCGAGGGTGATCCGGCAGCCTGCGAGGCCATCGGGAAAGCGACGACCGGTATCATGGTTTTGGCGACCGGCGAGATGCTGTTGGAAAACGCCTGCCAGGACGCGTTCAACTGCCAACTGCCGATGGTCTGGCTGTAATCGGTGTAGACGTCGATCAGCGTGGGTGCCACGCCCATTGCCTGGGTGAAACTGGCGTAGTTGGCGTCCACCAGCGCTTCTGCCGACGAATCCGAGGCGTTTGGGCCGCCGATGTAGACTCCGAGGGCGAACGGAGCGGGCGCGGAGGGAGCGAACGTCTGCGCTGCCGCCGGGAGGCATGCGAGGGCGGCGCCCGCAAGAATGCCTGCACGCATCAGGATTTTACGCATGAAAGTTGCCCCACCGTTTCGTTTGCAATCGACAAAGACCGGATCGGCAGGGCGATTCCCAATAAACAGGACGTGAGAATGACGCTCTTGCAGCAAACTGTTTCGCATCGGCCACTTCGGATGCAACCGGCGCGTGCAGAGCCTGTGGATGCATACACTCTGATTGGTCGATGGGGTGCACTGTTCGAAACGATCGTGGCCGGTGAAGGAGGTAAGGCAAGAAAGCGCTTCTTTTTCAAGAAAAAGCAGCAGAAAGCTCTTGTCTCGGCTGTCATCGACGGTCGAACGACATGCGTCAACAGCACGGCCTAAGGTGACAAAAGTTTTTTGGTTCTTTTTTTCAAAAAAGAACTGCTTGCTTACTTGGTGTGGAAATACCCGTAGATCCGCTTCGCCGTTTCCTTGGAGATGCCAGGTGCCGCCTGCAGATCCTCGAGCCCCGCCTGTTTCACGCCGCGTGCCGAGCCGAAATGGTTCAGCAGCGCACGTTTGCGCGCGGAGCCGATTCCCGGCACCTCGTCGAGCTCGCTGGTGATCAGCGCCTTGGAGCGGCCGGCGCGGTGGGTGGTGATGGCGAATCGGTGCGCCTCGTCGCGCAGGCGTTGCAGGTAGTAGAGCACCGGGTCGCGCGGGGGGAGTTGGAAGGGCGGGCGGTCGGCGGTGAAGAACCACTCGCGGCCGGCGTCGCGGTCGGGGCCCTTGGCGATGGCGATGAGGGTGACGTCGGTGACGCCGAGGTCGTCCAGCACGGTGCGGGCGGCGGAGTATTGGCCCTGGCCACCGTCGATCAGGACGATGTCCGGCCAGTCGGTGGCGGCAGCGCCGGCTTCCTTGGGCGGGGGGTCTTGCGCTTCGGAGTCGCGTTCGCGCTGGGCGCGGGCGAAGCGGCGTTCGAGCACCTCGCGCATCATGCCGAAATCGTCGCCCGGCGATATGGCGCTGCGGATGGAGTATTTGCGGTAGGCGTTCTTGCGGAAGCCTTCCGGGCCGGCGACCACCATGACGCCGTAGGCCGAGGTGCCCATGATGTGGCTGTTGTCGTAGGTCTCGATGCGTTCGGGCGGGTTGGCGAGGTTGAACAGGCCGGCGACGCCCTCGAGCAGCTTGGCCTGGCCGGCGGATTCGGCGAGCTTGCGTTCCAGCGCCTCGCGCGCGTTGGTTTCCGCGTGTTCGACGACCTGGCGCTTCTCGCCGCGGCGAGGGACGGCGATCTCCACGCGGCGGTTGGCTTTGAGGCTGAGGGCGTCGGCGATCAGCTCGGCTTCGGGGAGGTCGTGGTTGGCGAGGATGAGCGCCGGCGGCGGCTTGTCGTCGTAGAACTGGGCGATGAAGGCGGCGAGGATGTCGCCGGGCTCGTCGGACTTCACGGTGGCGGGGAAGTGGGCGCGGTTGCCGTTGTTGCGGCCGCCGCGGATGAAGAACACCTGCACGCAGGACTGCCCGGCGACCTGCCACAGCGCGATGATGTCGGCGTCCGTGAGGCTCGCCGGGTTGATGACGCCGGAGCCCTGCACGTGGGTGAGTGCGCGGATGCGGTCGCGCACGCGGGCGGCATGCTCGAACTCCAGGTTCTGCGATGCGGTTTCCATCTCGGCGGAGAGTTCGCGTTGCAGCGTGGCGACCTTGCCGGAGAGGAAGGCGCGGGCCTGTTCGACTAGGCGGGCGTAGTCGTCCTTGGAGATGCGGTCCACGCAGGGGGCGGAGCAGCGCTTGATCTGGTGCAGCAGGCAGGGGCGGGTGCGGGCGGAGAACACGGTGTCGGCGCAGGAGCGCAGCAGGAACAGGCGCTCCATGGCGTTGACGGTCTGGTTGACGGCCCAGGCAGAGGCGAAGGGGCCCCAGTAGCTGCCGGGGCGGGACTGGGTGCCGCGGTGCTTGGTGACCTGCGGGAAGGCGTGGTCCTCGGCGAGCATGAGCCAGGGGTACGATTTGTCGTCGCGCAGGACGATGTTGTAGCGCGGCTTGAGGCGCTTGATGAGGTTGGCTTCGAGGAGGAGGGCCTCGGCCTCGGTGTGGGTGGTGACGATCTCCATCGACACGGTGTCCATCACCATGCGGCGCAGGCGTTCTTCCAGCCGGTTGATCTGGCAGTAGTTGGCGACGCGCTTTTTGAGGCTGCGGGCCTTGCCGACGTAGAGGGCTTCGCCGCGGGCATCGAGCATGCGGTAGACGCCGGGGGAGAGCGGGAGGGTGGCGAGCACCGCCTCGATGACGGCGACGCCGCGGGTGGTGGTGATTACATCTGACATGGGGTGTGTAGGGTGGGGCTGGCGGGGTGCCAGGCAAAGCAAGCAAGGCCTGCTTTTTTGAAAAAAAGCAGCAAAAAACTTTTGGTTCGGCTGTCGCGGGAGGTTCCTGCAGCGCGCGCGCAGGGAAGCAAAAGTTTTTTGCTTCTTTTTTTCAAAAAAGAACTGCTTGCTTTCTTACGCTGCTTGCCGACTGGGGATAACTCTGTGGAAAAAATCCGCCCCGAGCATCCCGAGTATTACGTCACGAGAGGCTGGCGACCGGGCAAAGCAACAAAGGTATTTACAAAGAGTGCTTGACTTTGCTGGTTTCCGCGCCTCGGCCCTGTCATGAAACCAACATAAAAGCGTATCCGGCTGGAAACATTGGCAGTCGGGGTGCGGCAGGGGATTAAACGCTGCCTTGGTCTGCCGCGCGCCGTTCTATCTCTACGCCGACGGACGCAGTGTCGTCGAAGATGTCGAGCTTTTCAACCCTGACGCGAACGGATTGCACGCGCAGATCGGTCAGGCACGCCCCGGCGAGGCGTTCGGCCAGAGTTTCGACGAGCTGCACGTGGCCGGCGGCGACGATGGCGCGGACCGTGTTGGCGACGGCCTCGTAGTCCACCACGCGGGAGAGGTCGTCGCGGGAGGGGGCGGCGCGTGAGAGGGAAGCGGCCTCGTCGGTGACGGCGAGGTCGATGTTGAGGCGGATGCGCTGACGGGCCTGGTGTTCGAAGCCGTGCACGCCGACGCTGGCGAGCAGCACCATGTCGCGCAGGAAGACGTGGCGCAGGCGGGCGGCGGCGCTGGCTGGGCGGAAGGTGTCCATGGGAGCAAGGAAGGCCTGCTTTTTTGAAAAAAAGAAGCAAAAAACTTTTGCTCCCGCTGTCGCGGACTCTGCAGGACACACGGCGACAGCGGAAAGTAAAAGTTTTTTGGTTCTTTTTTTCAAAAAAGAACTGCTTGCTTAGAGTCCCAGCCTGATGATCTGGCCGGTCATCGAGGCCCACCCTGCGACAGCCCGCACCGTGCGGATGACGTCCTCAGCGGTGGCCGGCGTGGCGCGGATGTTGGCGGCGGCGCGGCCGGACTCCTCCTGCGGCTCGAACGGCCCGAACGGGCTGGCGCCGAGGCCGATGGCGTTGACGCGGAGGCCGCGCGGCGCCCACTCCAGCGCAGCCTGGCGGGTGAAGGCCCAGAGCGCCGCGTTGGCGGTGTGGGCGTGCAGGTGGGCAAGGCCGCGGGGTGCCGCGTAGAGGATGGTGAGGACGAGGGCTTCTGTGCCGGGGGGCAGGCCGGCGGCGAAAAGCTGGCAGCGGGCGATGATGGCGGCGGCGTCCGGCTGGTGGTCGGTGTTGATGAGCGTGGGGAGCGGCAAGGGCGGGGCGGCCAGGGCCTGGGCGAGGCTTTCGGCAAGGGGTGCGGGGGTGCCGGCGAGAAGGAGGGTGGGCGGAGTCATCGGGGCTGTCGGTAGCATGGGTGGGATGGCGGCGTGTAGGATTGGTGCGGGTGCCTGGCGGTAGAGGGGCGCTTGAAATTATATAGTTTTTGTATAATATTCGTGGTGTAGGAAAACGAGGCCAGCCCGTGCCGGTGACCACTTTCGAGATGGACGAGCGCACCCTGAGCGCGGTTCGGGAGTTGCAAGGCGTGTTCGGCGTCAAGACCAACGCGGCGGTGTTGCGCAAGGCGATCGGCCTGGCGATGGCGGCGGCCACGAAGGCGACGCCGGAGCATACGGTGACGATCAGCGGCAAGGACGAGCCCCTCACCATCAGCCTTGCCACCTGAAGACGGGGCGGCGGTTCCGGGACCGGACTCTCGGGAACCGGTCGGTGCCGACGCAGTCGTTACAAGGCAGGCAGGTTCGGTTTCGCTCAGTGCGTTCGCAGCACGGGTCAGTGTCGCCGAGCAGATTGCGCTGACCGATGCGCGTGTCAGGGCGCACGTATCGTATGCCATTTCCGGTGCTTTCGTGCTGGCTAACGTGCTGACGCTGGCAGGCGTGGGCTACATCTTCCACGAGGACAATGCCAACCTGGTGGCCAAGGTGATTGCCACGCGGGACCGGGTGGTGACCCCGGGCGTGGTGATGGCGATTGTGGGAGCGACCACGGTGCAGCTTGGGGCGTTGGCGCTGACGATGGGGCGGTACCTGTATCCGGGCGTTCGCAAGGACGTGCCGCCGGAGACGGGCACGGGCTGAACACATCGATTCTGGCATTGTCTGGGACGCCCGCGACGTTCCTGCAGGCGAGCGGTTGATTGCCTAGACCGGCGGGGATGGCACGAATCGTGCGCCCGTTCGGTATCGAGCGCCTTTGGCGTGCCATGTGACCCGCTCTGCGAGACTCACGAAAGGGCACGCAAGTGTCTCCTCGAGAAAAGAAGCAGACAGCTTCCCGCCGATGTTGCCGCGGCTGAACGGCACGCCTCGACCCGGCAAGACCGAGAGAGAAAAGTTTTTTGGTTCTTTTTTTCAAAAAAGAACTGCTTGCCTTCCTTCGATCCGGCAACCCGTGTGAGAGGCCGATGCCGGGTGCCCCGCCGGCCGGACCTTCACAGGCCCGACGGCTCCCCTATGCTCTGCGCAAAACCAGGGAGCGGAACGATGCGGTTGCCGATACGCCAGCTTGAGCACTACCCGCCGGAGGGTGCGCGGCGCTACCAGCTCGGCCTCGTGGTGCTGATAACCGTGGCGCTGTACTACGCGCTGTACGTCGGCGGCGGGGTTATCCCGCTGGTGATGCAGGACCTGCACATGTCGTTCGGCTACCTGGTGGGGCTGCTCGCCATCGCCAACGCGCTGGGGGCGTTCGCCTCGCTGCTGGCCGGGCTGTCGGACCGGTTCGGGCGGGCCAACCTGGTGGTTTGGGGGGTGCTGCTGGTGGCGCTGCTCACCGGGTTTGCGATACCGGCGGTGCACACGCGGCTGGGCTACGCGGTGCTGGGGATCACCACCGGGTTCGTCGAGGGGATCATCCTGGTGGCGACGCCGGCGCTGATCCGCGATTTCTCGCCGCAGGTGGGGCGGGCGACGGCGATGGGATTCTGGACCATCGGGCCGGTGCTGGGCAGCCTGCTGACCAGCGCGGTGGACAGCGCCACGCTGGCCTACCTGCCGCAGTGGCGCGACCAGTTCCTGATCTGCGGGGTGTTCGGCCTGGCGGTGTGGGTGCTGGCGTTCTTCACCCTGCGCGAGCTCAAGCCGGCGCTGCGCGACCAGGTGATGGTGAGCGAGCGCGACAGCGTGCTGAACGAGCGGCGCGCGGCCGGCGGCGAGGTGCAGGTGGCGCAGCGCAACCCGTGGCTGCAGATGCTGCGGTGGGACGTGGTGGGCTCGGCGCTCGGCGTTTCGCTGCTGCTGCTGGTGTACTACACCACGGTGGCGTTCGGGGTGATCTACCTGGTGACGGTGTACGGGTTCACGCCGGCGCGGGCCAACGCGCTGCTGAACTGGGGATGGGGGGCCAACGCGGTGGCGCTGATCGTGGCCGGCGTGTGGTCCGACGCGTTGATGGTGCGCAAGCCGTTCATGCTGGTGGGCGGCGCGGGCGCCGCGCTGCTGATCTGGCTGATGATGGGCGGCGGGGTGGCGGCGCAGTTGCATCCGCCGTTCGCGGTGATGGCGCTGATCGCCAGCCTGATCGCGACGCTGATGGGGGCGGCGTATGCCACCTGGATGGCGAGCTTCACCGAGATGGTGGAGGCGCACAACCCGGCGCTGACGGCGACCGGCCTGGCGATCTGGGGCTGGCTGCTGCGGCTGGTGGTGACGGGGTCGTTCCTCGCACTGCCGCTGGTGGTGACCACGGTGACGCCGCTGGTGGAGGCCGGGCCGACGGTGGCCGCCTTCGAGCGGTTGCAGGCGGCACACGCGGTGTTGCCGCCGGAGCTGATTGCGAAGATGCAGGTGATTGCGCATGCGAGCGTGGCGGCGCCGGGGCAGTGGCAGGCGTGGTACGCGATCAGCGCCCTGGGAGCGCTGGCGTTCGTGCTGCTGACGTTCACGATGAAGGGGCGGTGGAGCCCGGCGCGGGCGCGGGCGGACAAGGCGGCGCATGAGGCGCTGGTGTCTCGGGAGATGGCGGCGGAGTGAGGGTAGGAGAGCAAGCGGTTCTTTGTGAAAAGACCAACAAACTTTTGCGTCGGCTATCGCGGCGTAGCCGGAGAAGGGTGTGGATTGGTTCGGGAGAGGTTGTGTTTTCTGGCCCGGTGACTTCGTTGGTGTGACGCGGGATTGTTGTTTTTGACGCACACGCGCGGGAGTCGCCGATCCTGGCGGGACTGTTGAACGAGAGCAAGCCTCGCGATGATCCGGAGGCTACGGTGCACGGATTGAGGTCTGCGCTGCGCATCCGGAGATGATGTCGTTTGCGGGGCTGGGTGCACCTCGACTGGCAGGAGGCATTCCTGCGCTCGTTGGCGCTGTTCATGCCCTGAGTTGCCGTGGAGGCGGGTTTTCGGGCACACCTCCCCGCGGTGGGCGGGGTTGCGGCGTGAAGCACGGCAAGAAAGTCTTCTGTTTCGAGAAAAAGAAGCAAAAAGCTTTTGTCTCGGCTGTCGCGGATCTGTCCTGCGCCGTGTGCCCAAGGAAACAAAAGTTTTTTGGTTCTTTTTTTCAAAAAAGAACCGCTTTCTTCCTGACCTGTGCTTGGTCTTTGCCGCTGGCGGCACAGGCCCAAAGCGCTGACACCGCCACGCCAAGCGAAGCCTGGGCCATCCACGCCCAGTCTACCTTCGAGGAGCAGTATCATCCCGCCTTCGCCTCGCCGTTTCGTGGCGCCAACAGCCTCGACCCCGGCAGCCGTGGCGACGAGACGTTCGATGCGACGTTGTACGCGGGGGTGCGGCCGTGGAGCGGCGGCGAGTTGTGGGTGAACCCGGAAGTCGACCAGGGTTTCGGGTTGTCCGACACGTTGGGTGTGGCCGCGTTTCCCAGCGCAGAGGCCTACAAGGTTGGCGAGGCGGTGCCTTACGTGCGGGTGCCGCGGCTGTTTTTTCGGCAGACGATCGACCTGGGTGGCGCGGCGCAGAAGGTGGATGCTGACCTCAACGTGCTTGGCGGAGTGCAGACGGCCAACCGCGTGGTGGTGACGGTGGGCAAGTTCGGCGTGCCGGACGTATTTGACACGAACGCCTATGCGCATGATCCACGGCAGGATTTTTCCAACTGGGCGCTGGTGGACACCGGCACGTTCGATTACGCGGCGGATTCGTGGGGCTACAGTTACGGTGCCGCGGCGGAGTGGTATCAGGATTGGTGGACGTTGCGCGGCGGTGCGTTTGCGTTGTCACGCGTGCCGAACAGCCCTGCGTTGGACACCAGCGGCAGTCAAGTGCAGTTCCTGGGCGAGGCGGAGGAGCGGCACACCATCTGGGGGGAGGACGGCAAGGTGCTGGTGACGGCGTTCCTGACGCGCGGCCGGATGGGCGACTATGCCGACGCGGTGGCACTGGCGCAGGAGACCGGAACTGCGGCGAGCGTGGCCGCGGTGCGGCAGTATCGCAGCCGAACCGGCGTGGACCTGGATTTTCAGCAGGCGATCACCGCGGAACTCGGGATGTTCGTGCGTGCCGGAGTGGCCGAGGGCGGCCGCGAGGCCTACGAGTTCACCGACATCGACAACACGTTCGCGATCGGGCTGGCGCTGCGGGGCAAGAGATGGGGGCTGCCTGACGACACGGTGGGCGTGGCGAGCGTGACCGACGGGATTTCCCACCGTCACAAGGTGTACCTCGAGGATGGCGGCCTGGGCATATTGGTGGGAGACGGCCGGTTGCCGAGTGCCGGGCGGGAGCAGGTGGTGGAGACGTATTACAGCCACGCGCTGGCCTCTTACGCGCACGTGACGGCGGACTATCAGTTCGTGAACAACCCCGGCTACGATCGGGAGCGCGGACCGGTTTCCATCCTGGGGCTCCGGTTGCATCTGCAGTATTGATGCGTGCGGGCGTGCTCTTTCAGAGTCGGGCAAAAGAAGCAAAGCCTGCTTTTTTGAAAAAGAGCAGCAAAGAAGTTTTGGGCTTGCTGTCGCGGAGGTTTCTGCAAGACGCGTTTAAGCTAACAGAGCCGGCTGACGTGGTGTTTGAGCATCGGAGAAGAGGCAAGTCACGTCAGATGGCGGCCGGGCTGAATTTTAAACGGACACTCGAAAAAGGAACGCTTACTTGCCCGTTACCGGTCGGAATTTTGGCCGGTGCAGTATAGAAGTTTCATTCTCCTGGAGTGCGCGATGGTGATGCGAGTAGTTTCGGCCGTCCGCGACATCAGAAACAAAAGTCTTTTGTTACTTTCTTTCAAAAAAGAAGCGCTTGCCCTGCTTTGCCTCTGCCCCACGCAAGCCGCCCGCGCGCAGACCGCCCCCACCCTGGCGGTGCCCGCATTGGCTGGCTCGCTGTCTTTTGCTACGCCGCCGCCATCGGTGGACACCGGCATCTTTGGCAAGTGGTATGTGGACGGCGTGCTCTCGGGTTTAGGTCTGGTGCAGAGCAGCCCAGGCGCCGGCGACCGAAATGCGTTGGCGGACATCAGCAACGGCCAGATCATCATGCAGAAGATCGACGGCGTGGTGCAGTTTTACGTGCAGGCCGGCGCCTACGCGATACCCGCGCTTGGGGTGCGCTACGGGCATCTCAGCGACGCGGTCGACGCCTGGGGTAACTTCTACACCGCACTGCCGCAGGCGTTCCTTAAGATTGCACCGAGTGCGGATTTTTCGATAGAGGCCGGCAAGCTGCCGACGCTGATCGGTGCCGAGTACACGTTCGACTTCGAGGATATCAACATCGAGCGCGGGCTGCTGTGGAACCAGACGAACGCGGTCAGCCGCGGCGTGCAGGCGAACTACACGCTGGGCGCGGTTGTGCTCAACGTCTCGTTGAACGACGGCTACTACTCGAACCGTTTCACCTGGCTGACAGGCGAGGCTACCTGGACGATCAACAGTGCAAGCACGCTGGTGCTGGACGGCGGCGGCAACCTGGGGAGGAGTGCGACTTCCAGCGTGGCGACACCGCTATTGCAAAACAACAGCGACATCTTCAACCTGGCCTACACTTACACGAAAGCGGCGCTGAGCATCACGCCGAACCTGCAGTACAACCACGTGGCGTCTGATGCCAAGGTCGGAATCTTCGGTGGGGGCGACACGTATGGTGCGGGCGTGCTGGCGAACTACAGGTTTACCCCCAGGCTGCAACTGGCTGGCCGGCTGGAATACATCACGTCCGACGGTCGGGCAAACTTGCTTTACGGTGCGGGCAGCAGCGCGGTTTCGTTCACGCTGACGCCGACGGTAACGTTCGGCCGGCTGTTTGTAAGAGCCGATGCCTCGATTGTGGGGCTGGTGGGTTCGCACGAGGGTGCGGCGTTCGGACGAAGCGGGGATGCGGGCTCGCAGGTGCGTGGGGTGTTGGAGACGGGGGTCATGTTCTGACGCAGTGCAAGCGGTTTTCTTGAATCAAAGAACCAAAAGAGTTTGCTCTCGTTGAGGTCGCCGGGTGATGGGTATCGTTCCTGACGAACATGGTCGGGCGTGGGGAAAGGTGCCTTTGGTGAGACGTGTGATCAGCTGGCGGGATTGCTGAAGGTCGACCAACGGTCATAGATCCTGCCAGTTGAAGTTGGGCAAGGTAAGGCAAGGCCTGCTTTTTTGAAAAAAAGCAAAAAACTTCTGGTCCGGCTGTCGCGGAACATTCCTTTGAGGGTAGTCCGGGGTACAAGTCTCAGTTCATTTTGGAAAGAAAGAACCGCTCGCCTTGCCTGTCACCGGTCGGCCTTTTGCCGACTGGTATGAGTGACCTGGCGAGACGGCACGCCTGCCCGCACCGCCGGAACAAGGTAGCCTTGCTGTCTTGGCTTCTCTATCGCCTGTACTCAGGAAGCAAAAGTTTTTGGTTCTTTTTTCAAAAAGAATCGCTTGCCTACTGCTTGCCCTCAAGCCGCACTCTCTCCGTGCAGCACCGTGTCCAGCCCCTCCATCTCTTCCTCGGCGTTGACCGTCAGGCCGATCGTGTATTTCAGCGCGAACAGCAGCACCAGGCTAACGACGCTGCTCCACACCAGCGTCACTGCAACAGCCTTGCATTGGACGACGAACTGCGCGAACGAGCCTGCGGTGCCGCCGATCGTCTCGGACGCGAACACGCCGGTCAGCAGTGCGCCGACGATGCCGCCAACGCCGTGTACGCCGAACGTGTCGAGGCTGTCGTCGTAGTTGAAGACGTGTTTCAGGTACGTCGCCGAGAGATAGCAGACCACACCAGCGGCCACGCCGATGACGATAGCACCGCCGGGCAGCACGTAGCCGGATGCGGGGGTGATCGCCACCAGGCCGGCGACGGCGCCGGAAATGATGCCGAGCACGCTTGGTTTGCCTTTCAGCACCCACTCGGTAAACATCCAGGCGAGCGCTGCAGCGGCGGTAGCGATCTGTGTGACGGCCATTGCCATGCCGGCGCGGCCGGTCGCACCCACTGCGGAACCGGCGTTGAAGCCGAACCAGCCGACCCACAGCAACGAGGCGCCGATGACGGCGTAGGTGAGGTTGTGCGGCGCCATGTTGTCGTGGCCGTAACCACGGCGGCGGCCCATCACCAGACAGCACATCAGGCCGGCAATGCCGGCGTTGATGTGCACCACGGTGCCGCCGGCGTAGTCCAACGTGCCGAGCGTGGAGAGCCATCCGGTGGGCGCCCACACCCAGTGGGCGATCAGGCTGTAGGAGAAGATCGACCAGCATACCATGAAGATGCACATGGCGGAGAACTTCATGCGTTCGGCGAACGCGCCGGCGATCAACGCCGGGGTGATGATGGCGAACGTCATCTGGAACATCATGTAGACGGTTTCAGGGATGGCGTACGGCACGGGTGTGATGCCCGGCACGCCGGCGCCGAGGAGGAAGCCGGTATCGTCCTGCTTGCTGAAGTTGTTGGCGATGCCTGCAAGCATGAAGCGCGACGTGCCGCCGAAAAAGGCTGAGAAGGTGTGGCCGAACAGCGCGCCGGTGGCCGGCCCGCTGGTGAACGCAATGGAGTAGCCGCACACCGTCCAGACGATGGTGACGAGGCAGCAGATGGCGAAACTCTGCATGACGGTGGCGAGGATGTTCTTGCGACGGACCATGCCGGCATAGAACAATGCGAGGCCCGGGATGGTCATCATCAACACGAGCGCGGTGCTGGTCAGCATCCAGGCGGTGTCGCCGTGGTCGTAGGCGGGCGGCTTGGCCGCGGCCGGCGCGGCGGCCGTTGCGGGCGCAACGTCTGGCGCCGGCGTGGCGGCGGGGGCCTGCGCGGCTTGAGATGGCGGCGCGGAGGCTGCCGCAGGCGGCGTGGCTGGGGAGGATGCGGGCGCCTGCGCGGCGGCTGCGGCGAACAGCAGCGGCAAAATGACGAGGCAGGCGGCAAGCCGTGCGGTCAGCGTAGACAGTTTCATTCTAGGTCCCTTCACAGCGCGGCTGCGTTCGTCTCGCCGGTGCGGATGCGCACGGCGCGTTCCACGTCCAGCACGAATATCTTGCCATCGCCGATCTTGCCGGTGTGGCCCACGCGCGCGATCGCCTCGACCACGGCGTCCGCCTGGTCGGATGGGACGACGACTTCCAGCTTCACCTTGGGCAGGAAGCTGACGTGATACTCCGCACCGCGGTAGATCTCCGTCTGGCCTTTCTGCCGGCCGAAGCCTTTCACCTCGCTGACGGTAAGGCCCTGCACGCCGAGCGGCGTCAGCGCTTCACGCACGTCATCCAGCTTGAAGGGTTTGACGATTGCGACAACCATTTTCATCGGCACCTCTCCAGGAACGCTGCACTATCCAATAAACATGCCGTTGCGAAGGTGGCAAACAGGCCGGGCGGCACGCGGCGTATCTGCCTTGTTTGTGGGCAGGTTCGTCCCAATCGCGGCCTGCTGCTTAGGCAATTGCGCATGCGCCCCGGTAAGAGGCAAGACAAGCGGTTCTTTTTTGAAAAAATGAACCAAAAAACTTCTGTTCCCTGGCTGCGCGCTGAGGGAGGATCCGCGACAGCAGGACCAATGGTTTTTTGCTGCCTTTTTCAAACAAGCAGGCCTTGGCTTTCTACTGTGGCCGTCTTTTACGCGCGCTTTATGCACCACCACGCGCTCTCGCATGGAAAACTTACGCGGCGCTGAAATAAGACTGCCGGCGCACGCGAAACGTACAGCCGCCGGACATGTGGGCCGGCGGCGTTCGCGTGTCAGTCAGCGACCGCGCAACGCGGCGCAAGGAGCCATGGTCTTGACACGCAAGTTTCTCGCTGCGACGGCCGCGATCGTATCCGCGCTCGGGTGCGCGGCTCACGCGCAAACTCCGCCGAACACGGCTGCCGCGCCGGCTAGCGCCGCGCCGTCCAGTGCGGCCTCGCCGGCGCCGGTGCCGGCACCGGCGGTGGACTGTTCCGTCCATCCGGATCCTTACAAGAACTACAACTGTCTGGACGCCTATCTCGGCTCGGACGTCGGCACGCGGCTGCTGAACTACTACGCGCTCGAGTGGGGGCACGCCTCTGCGCCGTCGGATCCGAACGCGCCGCCGAGCCGCATCGCCGACTGGCCAGCGACGCCGGAGACCACGCCGCCGATGCCGTTCACCGAGTGGCCTTACGGCGGCACCACGTCGATCGGCGTCTCGCGCCCGGCGTCAGTGGACAGTCCGCTGATGGTGGCCATCGCCGACACGTCAATCGGCAAGTTCCTCAGCGATTGGCACGTGCAGGTGTACGGCTGGGTCGACCCGGGATTCAACATCAGCACCAACTCGCGCCAGCCGGCCGGCAACGCGCCGATCGCCTACGCTTACACGCCGAACACCGTGCAACTCGATCAGGCAGTGCTGTATGTTGAGCGCGTGCCGGACACGGTGCAGACGGACCACATCGACTGGGGGTTCCGAGTTTCCGGGTTGTACGGAGAGAACTACCGGTACACGACGGCCTACGGCGTCGCGAGCGAGCAGTTGCTCAAGCACAACAACGTCAACGGCTACGACTTTCCGATGGTCTATGGCGAGGTTTTCATTCCCGGCTTCTTCCAGGGCGTCAACATCCGCGTCGGCCGTTACATCTCGTTGCCGGACATCGAGGCACAGTTGGCACCGAACAACTACATGTACACCCACTCATTGACCTACGCGGTGGACAACTACACCAACACCGGCATCGTGGCGACGACCGCACTGACCAAGAACCTGTTCCTGCAGACCGGCGTGGAAGTGGGTACCGAGGCGGCGATCTGGCACGTGGGGCAGCGCGAGAAGAACTACGACCCGAGCGCGTTGTATCCGAGCGGCACCTTCCTGAAGGATCCGGGCGCGCAGTTTCCCACATTCACGGTGTGCGTCCGCTACACCTGGAACAAGGGCAACGACAACATCCAGCCTTGCGCTAACGGCATCAACAGCGGGCGCTGGGGTTACAACAACCTGCAGTGGTATGGCTTCACGTATTACCATAAGTTCAACGACCACTGGCATCTCGACTTCGAGTTCTATGATGAGTTTCAGCGCGGCGTGCCGAACGCCAACAACCCGGCGGTGCAAACGATCTACGCCAACGGCGGCACACCGTTCTCGCCGCAGTACACGCCGATCAACGGACCGAACCTGGCGCATTGCTCGGACGTGCACGTGCTGCGATGCACCGCTTCGGGCATGGGCGTTACCGGGTACTTGAACTATTCGCCGGACCCGCTCGACAACTTTTCGTTCCGACCAGAATACTATGCCGACAACCAGGGGCAGCGCACCGGCACGCCGACGGACTACTACGAGTTCTCCCTCGGCTGGCAGCACTGGTTCTCGCCGCAGGTGGAGGTGCGGCCGGAGGTGGGCTACTACCGATCGGTTGACGGGATTGCGTTCAACGGCAGCCCTTCACGGTTTCAGGCGCCGAACAAGAACTACACCGTGTTTGCCGGCGGCGATATCATCCTGCATTTCTGAACGAGTTGGCACTTGTTCTTTTTTGAAAAGCGAACCCAGAAGTTTGTCTCTACGGGCGTGCGCGGTGTTTCAGCTTGCGGCGACAGCGGAGACAGACTTTTGCTTCTCTTGTCGAAAAAGAAGGCCATCGAGCTTCCTTGTAACAGACCGTGAACTTGCTGCCCGCGGGAGTTCTATCTTGCACGCCTTTTGCTATGCTGCGTTGCAGGCCTAGAGGCCTAGCTGTGCCTTTGGAGGATCGATTGAGCGACCATAGCGCGGGCGAGCCGCACGAGCAGGTGCCCCCGCCGGGGCGCCGGCTGCCGACGCCGGTGCAGGGCGTCTCCCTGCTGATCCTGGGTGGCGCGCTGCTGACCGCCTTTTTCGTGCTGCCGGCGCTGGTGGGCCTTGCAGCGCCTGCGCCAGCCGACGAGCAGCCTGCGGCCGACGGTGCGTTCAAGCCGACCGACCAGCAATGGGCAGGGCTGAAAGTGCGCCAGGTGCAGGAGTTGGACTACGCGCCGCAAGTGCAGACCGAAGGCCGGATCGCGCTCGACGACGATCTGAGCACGCCGCTGGTTTCGCCGTACTCCGGTCGGATCACCCGGGTTTTCGCCCGCGCCGGCGACCGGGTCGCCGCCGGCGAGGCGCTGTTTGCCGTGCAGTCCAACGAGTTGGCACAGGCGGAAAACGATCTGGTGAGCGGGCTGGCGACGCTCAACACGTCGCATGCGCAGTTAGACCTGGCTGTGGCCAACGAGAACCGGCTGCACCAGCTTTATCTCGGCCACGGCGCTGCGTTGAAGGATTGGCAGCAAAGCCGGGTCGACCTCGCGACCGCGCGTGGCGGGCTGAACAGCGCGCAGATTGCGGTGGCCGCCGTGCGCAACCGACTGGCGATCCTCGGCGTGAGTCGCAGCGAAGTTGCCGGCATTGCCAGCGCGCCCAACCTGGAACGCGAAATGGCGGATTCCGTGGTGCGCGCGCCGATCGCTGGCACCATCACGCAACGGAACATCAGCCCTGGCCAGAACATCGTGGGGTCGGTGGCCAGCCAGGGCACCTCGGCGGCGGCGTTCACCATCGGCAATCTGTCGAAGCTGTGGATGATCGCCAACGCGCGCGAGGACGATTCGGGGCGCTTTCACGTGGGCGATCCGGCGCGCGTGCACGTGCCTGCCTTTCCGGATCGGAGCTTCGACGCAAGGCTAACCTACGTGGCACCAGTGATCGACCCCAACACGCATCGCCTGCTGGTGCGTGCCGAGGTGGCCAATCCTGATTACCTGCTGAAACCGGACATGTTGGCGGTGTTCGAGATTGCGACGGGCGCGCCCTCGCAGATACTCGCGGTGCCGGAGAACGCGGTGGTGTATGAGGGCGCCGACGCGCATGTCTGGGTGGCGGATCCGACGCACAAGACGCTGGCGTTGCGGCAGGTGACTACCGGCAGCAACGCGGGCGGCCTGGTGGAGATACGTAGCGGGTTGAAGCCGGGCGAGAGCGTGGTGACGAGCGGCGCGGTGTTCATCGACCGCACGCTTTCGGATAGCTGAGCTGTGAGGATAGCAAGCAAGCACTGCCTTTTTGAAAAAAAGCAGCAAAAAACTTTTAGTACGGCTGTCGCGGAACTTCCCTCAGCGTGTACTCAAGGGAACAAAAGTTTTTTGGTTCTTTTTTTCAAAAAAGAACCGCTTGCTTTCTTTAAGCCGATCGCATGAGCGGCCTGTTCACGTTCGTGCTGCGCCAGCGCGTGCTGATGACGGTGATGTCCCTGTTCGTCTTCGCCGCCGGCGTGGTGAGCTTCATCAACCTCAACATCGAAGCCTATCCGGACCCGGTGCCGCCGCTGGTGGACATCGTGACACAGAGCAGCGGCCAGAGTGCCGAGGAGATCGAGCGCTACATCACCATCCCGATCGAAGTGCAGATGGCGGGCATTCCCAACATCACCGCCATACGCACGATCAGCCTGTTTGGGTTGTCGGACGTGAAGGTGCAGTTTAGCTACGCCTTCAGCTACGACGCCGCGCAGCAATGGGTGATCAACCGACTCTCGCAGTTGACGCCGTTGCCGAACGGCGCGCAGCCGAGCATCTCGCCGACCAGTCCTACGGGTGAGATTTTCCGCTACCGCGTGGTGGGACCGCCCGGTTACTCGGTGATGGATTTGAAGACCATCGAAGACTGGATGCTGGAACGCCGCTTCAAGGCGGTGCCCGGCGTGATCGACGTGAACGGCTGGGGCGGCAAGACGAAGACGTTCGAGGTGAGCATCGACCAACCGAAACTCGCACATTACGGGCTGACGATACCGCAGGTGATCTCGGCGCTGAACAACGCCAACGTGAACGTTGGTGGCCAGACGGTCAATTTCGGTGACCAGGCCGCGGTGGTGCGCGGCATCGGGCTGATCCACTCGCTCGACGACATACGCAACACCATGGTCTCGCAGAACACCAACAGCCCGGTGCGCATCGGCGACGTGGCCGAGGTGCGCGTGGGCAACCAGCCGCGGCTGGGCATTGCCGGGCAGGACAACAACGACGACATCATCCAGGGCATCGTGCTGATGCGGCGCGGGGCGGAAAGCCTGCCGACCATCCACGCGGTGGAAGCGCTGGTGACGAAGATCAACAGCACCGGGATCCTGCCGCCGGGCGTGCACATCGAGCGGATCTACGACCGCTCTGACCTGATCCGGGTGACGACGCACACGGTGATGCACAACCTGGTCGAAGGCATCCTGCTGATCTTCGTGCTGCAATACGTGTTCCTGGGCAACGTGCGGGCGGCACTGGTGGTGGCGGCCACCATACCGTTCGCGTTGTCCTTCGCCATCGGGCTGATCCTGTTGCGCGGCGAGTCGGCCAACCTGCTCTCGGTGGGGGCGATCGATTTCGGGCTGATCGTGGACGCCACCGTCATCATGATGGAGAACATCATACGGCGGTTGTCGCAGGCGCCGTCTCAGCGTTTCCGAAACTCGGTGCTGCACGGCCAGCGCGGCACTACGCTGTCCGGCAAGCTGGGCGTGATCGCAGGTGCGTCCACCGAGGTTAGCCAGGGCATATTTTTCTCAGCGGCGATCATCATCGCGGCGTTCGTGCCGCTGTTCACGCTGAGCGGGATCGAGGGCCACATCTTCGGGCCGATGGCGAAGACTTACGCGTTCGCCATCGCCGGCGGGCTGATCGCCACGTTCACGGTGACGCCGGCGCTCTCGGCGCTGTTCCTGCCGTCGCGCATGGAAGAACGCGACACCTGGCTGGTGCGGCAGTTGCACCGGGGATACGTGCCGATCATGCGCGTGGCACTGGCCAACCGGTTGCTGACGCTGGGCGGCATGGCGGTGCTGCTGGTGGTGTGCGGGCTGTGCACGCGCTCGCTGGGATTGGAGTTTCTGCCCAAGCTGGAAGAAGGCAACCTGTGGATACGTGCGACGATGCCGACGTCGATCTCGCTGGAGGCGGGTGACGCGCCGGTGAACCGGATGCGGCGGATCATCGCGAGCTATCCTGAGACGGTCACGGTCGTCTCGCAGCATGGCCGGCCGGACGACGGCACGGATGCCACGGGTTTTTTCAACGCAGAGTTCTTCGTGCCGTTGAAGCCGTTCGACACGTGGCCGGCGGGCATGGACAAGGAGCGTCTGGTCGCCGAGATGACGGCTAGGCTGACCGCGGCGTTTCCCGGGGTGGATTTCAACTTCTCGCAGTACATCGAGGACAACGTCGAGGAGGCGGCGTCCGGAGTGAAGGGCGAGAACTCGGTCAAGCTGTACGGCGGCGACCTTAGCGTTCTGGAAGCCACCGCAAACAAGATGGCCGACGTGATGCGCACCGTGCCGGGCATCACCGATTTGGCGGTGCTGCGTTCATTGGGGCAGCCGACCGTGCGCATCGACGTGGACCGCGTGCGCGCTGCCCGCTACGGGCTGGCGCCGGGCGACATCAACACCACGGTGCAGGCGGCGGTTGGTGGGCAGGCGGCTGGCAACGTGTACGAGGAAGGCAGCGACAGGAACTTTCCGATCATCGTGCGGCTCTCGCCGCGCTACCGGCAGAACCTCGACTCGATCCGGCACATCGTGATCAACGCGCCGAGCCCGACCGGCACGGGCACGATACCGATTCCGCTGGTGGACGTGGCGCGCGTAAGCCTCGCATCGGGTGCGTCGTTCATCTACCGCGAGGGGCAGGAGCGCTACATTCCGATCAAGTTCTCGGTGCGCGGTCGCGATCTGGGCACCGCGGTGCTGGAAGCGCAGCAGAAAGTAGCGCACGACGTGGTGATACCGGGCGGCTACCACACTGAATGGGTGGGCGAGTTCGGCAATTTGCAGGAGGCGATCGCGCGGCTGTCGGTAGTGGTGCCGTTGGCGTTCCTGCTGATCTGTCTGTTGCTGTATGTGAATTTCGGGTCTCTGGTGGACATGCTGCTGGCGGCGAGCGTGATACCCATGGCGCTGGTGGGTGGGCTGCTGATGCTGTTCATCACCGGCACGCCGTTCAGCGTGTCCGCGGCGATCGGGTTCGTCGCACTGATGGGCATCGCGGCGATGGACGGCATCATCATCCTCACCTACTACAACCAGCAGGTGGCCGGCGGGGCCGACCGTTACGCGGCGGTGGCGCGTACCTGCCAGGTGCAGATGCGGCCGGTGGTGATGACCTGCGTGGTGGCGATGGTGGGACTGCTGCCGGCGGCGGTTTCTACAGGTATCGGTTCGCAGGTGCAGCGGCCGCTGGCGCTGGTGGTGGTGGGCGGGATAACGCTGGCGCCGTTCCTGTTCCTGACGGTTCTGCCGGTGCTGATCGATTTGTTTTCTCGCCGGCGTCTTCAGGTGCAAGCGCGGGAGATGGCTGAGGCGAGTGATTAAATGGAGAAAGCAAGGCCTTCTTTTTTTGAAAAAAAAGAAGCAAAAAAACTTTTGATTACGCTGTCGCGCACTCCGGGAGAAACACCCGACAGGGAGCAAAAGTTTTTTGGTTCTTTTTTTCAAAAAAGAACTGCTTGCTTGCTGTTCCTGCTGAGCGGCTGCGCCGTCGGCCCCGACTTCCACCGCCCTGCCCCGCCCGCCGCCACCAGCTACGCGCCGTCGCCGCTCGTGGCGCACGACGACGCGCAGACCTACGTGCGCGGCCAGGACATTCCCGGCCAGTGGTGGACGCTGTTCCACTCGCCTCAGCTCAACGCGTTGGTGACGCGTGCGTTGGCGGCAAATCCCACGCTGGCGTCGGCGCAGTCGGCGCTGCGGGTGTCTCGCGAGAACCTGTATGCGCAGGAGGGCAGTTTCTTCCCGGATTTGTCTGCAACGTTCGAGCCGACGCGCAACAAGACGGCCACGCGCAGCGTCTCGCCGGCGTCTGGCGAGGCTTTGAATGGCAACCCGTATTACGGGCTGATCACTGCGGAGCTGGCAGTGTCGTACTCGCCCGACATTTGGGGGCTGACGCGGCGGCAGGTTGAGAACCAGGTGGCGCAGACCGAGCAGCAGCGGTTTCAGTTGGAGGCGACGTATCTGACGCTGACGTCCAACCTGGTTGCGGCGGCGGTCAACGAGGCGGCATTGCGTGCGCAGGTGGCAGCGACGCAGCAGATCATCGCCGCCGAGCGCGAGTTGCTGGTGGTGCTGAACAAGCAGTACGCGGTGGGCCAGGTGGCGCAGGTGGACGTGCTGGCGCAGAGTGCGGCGCTGGCGCAGGCGGCGGCCGGGTTGCCGCCGCTGGTGCGGCAGTTGGATCAGCAGCGTGACCTACTGGCGACGCTGGTGGGGGCGACGCCGGACCAGAAGATTGGTGAGACGTTCGTGCTCGATCAGATCAGCCTGCCGCGAGAGCTGCCGGTGAGCCTGCCGGCGGCGCTGGTGAACCAGCGGCCGGACGTGCGGCAGTCGGAGGCGAATTTGCACGCGGCTTGCGCCAACGTGGGCGTGGCGGTTGCCAATCGGTTGCCGTCGATCACGCTGTCGGCGCAGGGGGGAACGCAGTCGAACTTTTTCAACCAGTTGTTTGCGCGGGGCAACGGGTTCTGGACGATCGCGGCGTCGGTGACGCAGCCGGTGTTCGAGGGGGGTACGCTGCTGCACAAGGCGCGCGCGGCAAGGGCGGCGCTGGAGCAGGCGGAGGCCGACTACCGCAACGTGACGCTGACGGCGTTCCAGAACGTGGCTGATTCGTTGGCGGCGTTGCAGTCGGACGCGGCGGCGATGGCGGCGGCGACGCAGGCGGAACAGGCGGCGTCTGAGACGTTGAGGATCGTGCGGTTGCAGGTCTCGCTGGGACAGGTGGCGTATTTGAGCATCCTCAGTGCGCAGCAGGCGGCTTTGCAGGCGGAGCTGACGCTGATCCAGGCGCGCGCGGCGCGGCTGGCGGATACGGCGGCGCTGTTTCAGTCGCTGGGGGGCGGGTGGTGGCATCGGGATGATTTGCGGGTGCGGGATCTGCGTGGGGATGATCCGTTGGCGATCGTTGGGGTGCACTAGCGGGAAGAAAGCAAGCAGTTCTTTTTTGAAAAAAAGAACCAAAAAACTTTTGGTACGGCTGTCGCGGAACTTCCCTCAGCGTGTACTCAAGGGAACAAAAGCTTTTTGCTTCTTTTTCTCGAAAAAGAAGGCCTTTCTTGCTGCATGTCAGAAGACACCTGGACCGCTCAGAACGACCGCGCCGTCGAACTTGCCACGCAAGGCCGCACCGAAGAGGCGCTGGCCGTCTTCGACGAAGCGCTTGCCTTGGCGCCGGACGAGCCGTCGCTGCACCTCAACCGCGGCATCGCGCAGATGGCGTTGGGGTTGGACGAGGCGGCGCTGGCGAGCTTTGTGCGTGCTGCGCCACTGGTGCCGGCGTTGCAGAACATGGCGGTGTTGCAGATGCGGCTGCGCCGGTACGGCGACGCGCTGGAGACGAGCGAGCGTCTGATTGCGTGCTGTACTGGGGAGGGCGAGCCGTTGCGGGGTCGGGCGGAGGCGCTGCTGGCGCTGGGCCGGGCGGCCGACGCGCTGGTGGCGTTCGACGCGGCGGCGGCGGTGGAGCCGTTGCCGCACGACGCGCTGGTGAACCGGGCTGCGGCGCTGGCGGCCGCGGGACGCGGGGGCGAGGCGGTGGCGGCGCTGGATGGGGTGCTGGCGGAGTGGCCGGGGTCGGTGCCGGCGCATTGGACGGCGGCGTTTGTGAGCTTGTCGCTGGGGGATTTCGCGCGGGGTTGGCGGGAGTACGAGTGGCGCTGGCATGATTCGGCGTTTGCCGGGGAGGTGCGCAGCTTTGCGCAGCCGCTTTGGTTGGGGGACGCGGACCTGGCTGGGCGGACGATATTGCTGCACGCGGAACAGGGGTTTGGCGACACGATACAGTTCTGCCGTTACGCGCCGATAGTGCGGGCGCTGGGGGCGCGGGTGGTGTTGGAGGCGCCGGCGCCGTTGCTGTTGTTGCTGCGGACGTTGGGTGCAGGTGCGGGAGCTGGGGCGGACGAACTGGTAGCGTCGGGGTATCCGTTGCCGGAGTTTGACCTGCATTGTCCGCTGATGTCGTTGCCTTTGGCGTTCGGGACCACGGTGGAGACGGTGCCGGCTCGGGTGCCCTACCTGGCGGTGTATCAGGAGCGGGCGGAGGTTTGGCGGGCGCGTTTGGGGAAGCGGTCGGGGGTGCCGCGGATTGGGCTCGCGTGGTCGGGGGCGGCGACGTTCAAGGGGGACCGGGCGCGGTCGGCGCCGCTGGCGGCGCTGACGGGGTTGATCCGGCCTGGGTTCGAGTACGTGGGGTTGCAGCGGGACGTGCGGGCGGAGGATGCGGCGGCGGCGGCGCGGCTGGGTGTGCGGCTGATGGGGGAGCACGTCGCGGACTTTGCCGACGCGGCGGCGCTGAGTGCGGAGATGGATTTGGTGATCAGCGTGGACAGCGCGCCGGCGCATTTGGCGGGCGCGTTGGGGCAGCCGGTTTGGGTGTTGCTGCCGTTTGTGGCCGAGTGGCGCTGGTTGCGTGAGAGGGTTGATTGTCCTTGGTATCCGACGGCGGCGTTGTTGCGGCAAACTGCGCCGTTTGGGTGGGAGGCGTTGGCGGAGCGGGTGGGAGACGTGTTGGAAGCGGGGCGGGTAAGCAAGCAAGCGGTTCTTTTTTGAAAAAAAACCAAAAAACTTTGACTGCGGCTGTCGCGGACGGCTGAAACACCACGCTTCAGCTACGCACACCGAGAGGGACCAAAAGTTTTTTGGTTCTTTTTTTCAAAAAAGAACTGCTTGCTTACTTGTAGTAAACCTCGATAGCCACTTGGCTGGCGGTGGCGACCGTGGTGGTGTCGGCGTCGGCCAGGCTGCCGCTGGTGACGTCCAGCGCGATGCCGCCGCTGAAGGCCAGGCCCAGATCCGTCGTCATCGTCTGGCAGGCGCCGGCGGGGACCAGCTTGCTGACCTGCGGGGTGCTGGTGCCGACGGTGGGCGTCGTGTTCAGGGCGAAGAGGCGCAAGTAGGCCGCGGCGGTGCCGGTGTTGCAGGCTTCGTAGCCGTAGACCAGGCCGCTGGTGGTTTTCACGCTGGCGGCCATGGCGGAGCTGGCGGCGTTGATGGCGCGGTAGACGCTGGCGCCGCCGGCGGAGACGGCCTGCAGGTAGGTGGGCACGTTGTTCGCACTCGGCACGGTGACGACGTAGAGGCGGCCGGAGGTGTCGCAGGGGACGGCACCCTGCTGGCCGGCGGTGAAGCTGGGCAGCGTGGTGTTGGCCTGGCAGCCGACGAGGTTGGAGGCGGTGGCGGTGGCGGTGGCGGGTGCGACCGGGGCCAGGGCGGATTGCTGGAGCGCGGAGGTGGCGGCACCCGATGGCAGCGGCAGGGCGGCGGCGGAGACCGGCTGGGTGGCGGGCAGGTTGGAGACGGAGACGGCGCCGATGGCGTTGGTGCCGGCCGGCAGTGCGGGCAGCGCGGAGACGGCGACGGAGCCGCCGCTCTGCAGGGGCGTGCCGAGGGCGGTGACGACGGCCTGCACGCCGCTAGCGGTGGCGGCACCGGTGGGTAGCGGCAGTGCGGCGGCGCTGACCGGCTGGGTGGCCGGCAGGTTGCGGTATTAGGTAGCACCCGCCACCATGACACAAGCGACTTATAGTTGCCCAAATGCCACAACGGCCGCCTTCTTTCAACGGAGGCGGTAAGTTGTGGCGTTTTGTATGCGCTCTGGTGGCGTTTTGGCTAATCAGCGTCGTTACCAGCGCCAATGCAGATGTTGAGATGCTGGTATGCGGTAGCGTCGCCCGACCAATAGTAACACCAAGAACTGTGATGGACGGCGCCGGCAGTTTTGTAGACTGCGCATCCAGTGAAAACGAGAGCCGTTCGTCTAGCGAGAACGTTCTCGGTTATCCATGCTCCGGATATCGGCACGGTATAAGCCTGGTTGTTTGTAGTGCCACCAAAACCGACGACTACATTCGGATAAACTACGCTTCCTCCTTCTGTTGTAGAAGCAAAACACTTGTCTTTATTTTCATTGATGGCTTGTATGACGAGAGTGTCATTCACGTTATTTGTTGGGAACGGTTGATACAAACCGATCTGCAATTCTGTTGCGGGTTCGCGGCCAGAGTTTACAAACCCGACTTGCGCTTTGTTGTCAGAGTTAACTTTTGGTGGATCAGTAAGTCCAGAATCAGTTGGTCCCACCCATGCTCTACTAGAAACTCGCATTTCTTCGAGCTGGCCAGTGTTAGCGTCGGCAGATGTTTTAGCGGCATCGGCGGCTACTTTAGCTGCAAGAGCTTGGTCGCGGGCAGTAGCGGCTTGGCTTTGCAATACTGCCAGTTGTGCGGCTGCAGCATTTTGCTGCGCGATGTTTGCCTGCTTAGCGGCTTCAAGCGCTTGGATAGTGTCGGCGTGCTGGGCGACGGCGTCCGTGTGCTGGATGCCGGCAGCATCACGAGCATCGCTCAACTGGATTTTCAACAGGACGTCGGAAGCAAAAGCCGCCAGCCCAGCAAACACGAGGGCGGCTATGGTGATTTTTTCGCGAAAGGCTCGCTCGTTGTCCTGGCGGCTGTCTTGCTCCTCCTTGGCTTCAAGGTGGCCTGCGATAGCGTGAAGACGGCCCGCTATAACTCGACTTTGGCTTTGCTTGCCGTGTCTGTAGGGTTCGTGATGTGTCTTGTGGCTACCTACGCTCTCGTTTTTGTCTCGGTTGGCAATCCAAGCTGAAACTCTGCTTAGAAAGATGATGCAGGCACTAAGCAAGCCCAACTCAACGAAAAGCATTCGTGCCGAATCCGCTCCAAAACTAGACCCAATCCTCCACCCTAATCGTATGCAAGCCAACTGCCCTCATGACGGCGAACAGAAACCACGCTGGGAAGGCTCCTCGGTTGATCTTAGCCGTTACCGATCCTTCCGTTTCAGGCAAGCCCATCTCCGTAAGTCTCCGCGCTAGCTCAACATAGCCCACGTCTGCCCGCTTCAACTCGGCCTTTAGATGCCGCTTAGCGTGGTCCGCCCACTTGTCGCTGTTATTAGCCATAAGGAAGCATATAGAACCGAGCGAAAGCTAACACAAGTGTCGGTTTTCCTCTTGCAAAGCTCCGTCAGATAGCATACATATCCGTTAGCTTACATACGGATACGCAAGATGGCTCAGCATTTCCTCCTCAGCGCCAAGGCTCGGACCCTCTCGATCGGTGCCGTGATGCGCATGACGGACGAACAGGCCGAGACGATGTTCGCCGCGATCCGCTGGACAGAGACTGCCGGCAAAGCTGTGTGCCCGCACTGCGGCTGCCCGACCTGCTACGAGGCCCGCCGCCCGAACGGTGCCCTACGCTTCCGCTGCAAGGCTTGCCGCAAGGACTTCAGCCTGACCAGCGGCACCCTGTTCGCTTTCCACAAGATGCCCCTGCGCACCTACCTCGCCGCCATCGTGATCTTCTGCAACGAGGTGAAGGGCAAGTCCGCCCTGGCCCTCAGCCGTGACCTGGATTGCCAATACAAAACCGCCTTCGTGCTGGCCCACAAGCTGCGGGAGGCCATGTCCACCGAAGTTCGTGGCCACCAGCTCGGCGGCCCCGGCAGGGTGGTAGAGATTGATGGCGGCTACTTTGGAGGCTACATCAAGCCCGCCAACCACAAGATAAACCGGGTAGACCGCCGCCTCGCGCGCAACCAGAACGGCAAGCGCCAGTGCGTGGTCGTGATCCGCGAGCGTGATGGCAAGGTGCTGCCGGCAGCCTTCCGGTCAGAGAGCGCGGCCCTGTCCTTCATCCGCAACCGGGTGGCCCGCGAGACTGAAATCATGGTTGACGAGAGCAGCGCTTGGAATGACCTGTCAGCCCGCTACGTCGTGAAGACCATCAACCACCAGCTCGCCTACAGCGCGGACGGTGCCTGCACGAACGGCGCGGAGAGCTTCTTCAGCCGCATGCGTCGGGCCGAGCAGGGTCATCACCACCACATCAGCGGCGTCTACCTTGGCCGCTACGCCCAGGAGAGCGCATGGCGCGAGGACAACCGCCGAGTGACGAACGGAGCGCAGGTTACCGGCGTGGTGGCTCTGGCGCTGAAGGCACGGCCGAGCGTGGACTTCTGCGGTTATTGGCAGCGGCAAGCCCTTGAAATTGCCTAAAAGGTCAGAAAGCTTGTTGCATGCAATGTTGTCCGGAACATTAAATCGAACTGCTGCCCCTATCATCTCGTTGACCTGAGCGTCTGTATATACGATGTATCAACAGCTGATAGGGTATCACCTTTATCAGCGTCTTAGATGGTAGGAACTGAAATATGAATGCAACCGTCGCTAAGTGGGGCAATAGCCTTGCTGTGCGTCTGCCCAAGGCTGCCGCTGCCGAGGCGAGGTTGATTGAGGGCGCTCGTGTTCAATTCCACAGTGACGGAGAGAGTTTAGTCATAACGGCCTCAAGGCCGAAATATAAGCTGGCCGACCTTTTAGCAAAAATGACGCCGGAGCACCGCCGGCCTGAGTTCCCATGGGGCGATAAGGATTATGGCGAAGAACGTCTTGACGAGTATGAGCACGACTTATCAACCTGAACGTGGCGACTTTGCTTTCTTAGACTTCTCACCTCAAGCAGGAACAGAGCAGGCCGGACCAAGGCCTGCTCTAGTTTTATCCACCCTGAACTTCAATATAGGCACTGGATTAATGGTGGTTTGTCCTGTGACTAGCAAAATAAAGGGGTCACCATGGGAAGTCGTTATTCCCCCGACGGCTCGAGTCAAAGGCGCAATTCTGTCAGATCAGTTTAGGACACTAGACTGGATAGCACGAAACGCGCGTTTTCACTCCAAAGCACCGCCTGCCATTGTTGAAGAAGTGCTTGCTAGAATTGACGCGATACTCAATGGTTAAACCTTGTGGAAGCGGCTACTCCGCTTCCCAAGTCATAAGTTCGCCCTCAGGCACCTTGCACTCCACCCCATCCCGCTTACGCGCCAGCGCGTTGCGGATCGAGTAGTCCAGCTTCTTAGCTTCCTTGGGCGAGCTGATGTCGATCTGGTGATCGCTCGCCACCCGCTCCCGTAATTCCTTGGCTGTAAGAGGCCGCCCTGCGTCTCTGAGGACCGCCAGCACCACCTTGCACAGGGTTCCGGCCTTAAACCTTGGTGGGGGCCGCCTTGCTCGCGGCTTGATCGCCCTCAGCTTGGCGTCCGGGTGAAACAGCCTTAGCGTCGCGTCTACGTGTTCTAGGTCTTCACGCATCCGAATGAGTTGTTTTTCGGCCGCGAGTATCGCGCCGGCTAGCTCGGCCCGTTTTCGGGTGAGGCCGTTGATGACGACCGGTTGTTCCATATGCTACATATAGCAGGAAGCGGACCAAGTTAGCCGCTATCGTGTGGTGGCGGTTGCTACCTAATACCGGCAGGTTGGAGACGGAGACCGAGCCCACGGCGTTGGTGCCGGCCGGCAGTGGGGGGAGCGCGGAGACGGCGACGGAGCCGCCGCTCTGCAGGGGCGTGCCGAGCGCGGTGACGACGGCCTGCACGCCGCTGGCGGTGGCGGCACCCGCGGGCAGCGGCAGGGCGGCCGCGCTGATCGGCTGGGTGGCCGGCAGGTTGGAGACCGAGACGGTGCCGGGGAAGTTGGAGACGGAGACCGAGCCAAGCGCGTTGGTGCCCGACGCCAGCGAGACGGACCACGGGCCGGACTGGGTGACGCTGCCCACGATTGCGGTGCCGGCGCCGAGGCTGACGGTGGGCGAGCCGGAAAGGCCGACGCTGCCGGTGACCGTCAGCGCACCGCCGCTGATGGCCGCGTCCAGCATGGCGTCGGTGACCGGGAAGCGGTTGCTGGCGGAGACCGCGGTGCCGCCCTGGGTGATGCTGACCGCGCCGCTGCCGGTGCCGCCGCCGCCGCTGCCGAAGCTGCAGGGGGCCACGCCGGTGCCGCTGGGACAGAAGATGGTCACGGCGGGAAAGCGGTTGTGGCCGTCCGGGGCGAGGTAGCTGGTCTGCGCGCTGGCGGGGACGGCGGAGAGGCAGGTGGCGGCCAGCAGGACGGCGCCGGCCGGCAGGGCAGCGTTGAGGGTTTGGCGAGGTGACATCGCGGTGGTGTCCTTGTGCAGTCCCGAACGATCCAGGCGCGAGGCGGCCGCAGGGGGGCCGCGGTGTGCCCGCAGGGCGCGCAACGTAGACGGCAGGGTGTCACCTGGGCAACAAATCGTTCACGACGTGTTCTGGCACCCGTCTGTCAGGCATTCGGTGGGCGCTCACACCGTGCGGTCATCGATCGGGTTCATGGCTTCCGCTTGAGGAAGCTAATCTCGTTAGGCAGGCCCGATGGGACCGCGCAGCTCTGGAGCATCATCCGGCGAGGCGGGGTTGCCCGTCGGATGCTGATGCTTGCCGAAACAATGGGCATGAGGGTTTTCCGGCCTGCTCATCGGACTCAACGAGGTTGCGGCATGTGGTCACCGACCGGGTTCGTGCTGCGGGCGCGGGTTTGACCGGCACGGCCCGGTGCTGACGTGGATCGGGCAAGGAAACGGTTGTTAAAAAAACCAAAAAGCTCTTGTTTCCCGGAGCGCGCTGCAGAACCTCCGCGACAGCCAAGGATAAAGGTCTTTTGCTGCTTTTTCCAAAAAGCAGGCCTAAGCTTTCTTCCTGGGCTGTTTGTTCCCTAGGGCGCGCGTTGCAGAAACCTCCGCGACAGCAGGCACAAAAGTCTTTTGCTTCTTTTCTTCAGAAAAGAAGGCCTTGCTTGCTTTCTGGGCCCCAGCCACCCGATCCTTGGTGCGCCAGGCCCGGCGACAGCACGCAGCTGAACCGCGCGGTTTTCCCCTTGTGTTGCGCCATCCCGCTCAATACATCCCGGCGACGTAAATGAGGGCCGCGCACGGTGCTTCGGGCCGCGCCCGGCCGCTGACAGGAGCTGTAGAGCGTATGAGCAAGGTAATCGGCATCGACCTGGGCACGACCAATTCGTGCGTCGCGATCATGGAAAGCGGCGACGTCCACGTCATCGACAACAGCGAGGGCGCGCGCACCACGCCCAGCATGGTGGCGTTCAGCGAGAGCGGCGAGCGGCTGGTGGGCCAGGCGGCCAAGCGCCAGGCCGTGACCAACCCGGCCAACACGTTCTATGCGGTCAAGCGTCTGATCGGCCGCCGGTTCGATGACCCGCTGGTCAACAAGGACCGCGGGCTGGTGCCTTACTCCATCGTCAAGGGCGACAACGGGGACGCCTGGGTCGAGGCGCGCGGCGAGAAGTATGCGCCCGGCAAGATCAGCGCGGACGTGCTCGGCAAGATGAAGGAGACCGCCGAGGCGTATCTCGGCGAGAAGGTGAGCCAGGCGGTGATTACCGTGCCGGCCTACTTCAACGACGCCCAGCGTCAGGCCACCAAGGATGCCGGGCGGATTGCCGGGCTCGAGGTGTTGCGCATCATCAACGAGCCGACGGCAGCAGCGCTCGCCTACGGCATGGACAAGAAGAACGGCGGCACGATCGCGGTGTACGATTTGGGCGGCGGCACGTTCGACGTCTCCGTGCTCGAGATCGGCGACGGCGTGTTCGAGGTGAAGTCCACCAACGGCGACACGTTCCTCGGCGGCGAGGATTTCGACGCGCGGGTGATCGACTACCTGGCGAGCGAGTTCAAGCGCGACCAGGGCATCGACCTGCGTAACGACAAGCTGGCGCTGCAGCGGCTCAAGGAAGCCGCCGAGAAGGCGAAGATCGAGCTGTCCACGGCGAAGGAGACGGAGATCAACCTGCCGTTCATCACCGCCGACGCGTCGGGGCCGAAGCACCTGGTGATGAAGCTCTCGCGCGCGAAGCTGGAGAGCCTGGTCGACGACCTGATCAGCCGGACGATGGACCCGTGCCGGGCCGCGCTGAAGGATGCCGGCGTGTCGGCGTCCGACATCAACGAGGTGATCCTGGTCGGCGGCATGACGCGCATGCCGAAGGTGATCGAGGCGGTCAAGGCGTTCTTCGGGCGTGACCCGGCGCGCAACGTGAACCCGGACGAGGTGGTGGCCATCGGTGCGGCCATTCAGGGTGCGGTGTTGCGCGGCGACGTGAAGGACGTGCTGCTGCTGGACGTGACGCCGTTGAGCCTGGGCATCGAGACGCTGGGCGGCGTGTTCACCCGGCTGATCGACCGTAACACGACGATCCCGACCAAGAAGAGCCAGGTGTTCTCGACGGCGGACGACAACCAGGGCGCGGTCACCATCAAGGTGTACCAGGGCGAGCGCGAGATGGCGGCCGACAACAAGATGCTTGGCCAGTTCGACCTTGTTGGCATTCCGCCGGCGCCGCGCGGCATGCCGCAGATCGAGGTGACGTTCGACATCGACGCCAACGGCATCGTTTCGGTGAGTGCGCGGGACAAGGCGACCGGCAAGGAGCAGCAGATCCGCATCCAGGCCAGCGGTGGCCTGTCGGACGCCGACATCGAGCGGATGGTGAAGGAGGCCGAGGCCAACGCGGACGCCGACAAGAAGCGGCGCGAGATGGTCGAGGCGAAGAACCAGGCCGAGGCAATGGCGCACCAGGTTGAGCGCAACCTGAAGGAACACGGCGACAAGATGCCGGCGGCGGACCGGACGGAGGCGGAGGGCGCGCTGGCGGCGGTGCGTTCCGCGATGGACGGGTCGGATGCCGAGACGCTGAAGTCGGCGAGCGAGCGGTTGAGCCAGGCGGCGATGAAGATCGGCGAGCACGTTTACAAGGCGGAGCAGGCGGCTGGGGCTGCGCCGGAGGCGGGTGCGGCGCCAAGTGGTGACAACGTTGTGGACGCTGAGTTCGAGGAACTCGACGAAAACAAGAAGAAGTCGGCGTAAGGAAGGAAGGCCGGGGGCTCTGCCCCTGGACCCCGCTGGGGCCAGTCGGCCCCAGACCCCATTGCTTAAGGGCGAAGCCCCGGGGTCTGGGGCCGACTGGCCCCAGCGGGGTCCAGGGGCAGAGCCCTTGGCCTTGCCTTGGGGCAAGTGATGGCCAAAGCAGATTACTACGCCACCCTCGAAGTGGCGAAAGACGCGAACGCGGAGGACCTGAAAAAGGCCTACCGCAAGCTCGCCATGAAGTATCACCCCGACCGCAACCCGAACGACAAGGCGGCAGAGGCACGCTTCAAGGAAGTCAGCGAGGCCTACGAGGTTCTCAAAGACGACCAGAAGCGCGGTGCCTATGACCGTTACGGACACGCGGCTTTCGAGCAGGGCGGTGGTCCCGGCGGCTTCGACTTCTCCGGCGCCGGCGGCTTGGGCGACATCTTCGACCAGATGTTCGGCGACTTCACCGGCCGCGGCGGACGCACCCGCACGCGCACTGGGGCGGACATTCAGGTGCAGGTGGAGATTGACCTCTCCGAGGCGTTTGGCGGCACCAAGACGCCGGTGCGTGTGCCCACGCGCGTGGCTTGCGACGCGTGCCGGGGCACCGGGTCGTCCGACGGCAAGGCAGCGGCCGACACCTGCACCACCTGCAACGGCGCCGGCAAGGTGCGGGCGCAGCAGGGCTTCTTCCTGATTGAGCGGACGTGCCCTACCTGCGGTGGCGCCGGGCGGGTCATCCGCTCACCGTGCCGGGTTTGCCACGGCGCTGGCACCGTGCAGCGGGAACGCTCGCTGCAGGTGACCGTGCCGGCGGGGGTGGAGGACGGCACCCGCATCCGGCTGCAGGGCGAGGGCGAGGCGGGCGGTCAGGGAGCACCCAACGGCGACCTGTACGTGCACGTGGCGATCCGGCAGCACAATCTATTCCACCGGGAAGGGCCGCACATCTTCTGCGAGGTGCCGCTGCGGCTGAGCCAGGCGGCGCTGGGCGACGAGATCGACGTGCCGGCGATCGACGGCAGCACGCAAAAGGTGCGGATTCCGGCAGGCACCCAGGCCGGGGCGCAGTTCAGACTGCGGGGGCGCGGGTTCTCGATGCTGCGCAGCGCCGCGCGTGGCGACATGGTGATCCAGGCGAAGGTGGAGACGCCGCAGCATCTGACCCGACGGCAGCGCGAGCTGCTGGAAGAGTTCGAGGCGGAAGCCAAGTCGCACGCTAAAGGAAGCCCGGAGAACGAGGGTTTCTTTGCCAGGATGAAAGAGTTTCTCGCAGGACGGGACTAGACCGTCTGAAGTAGAGAGCGCCAGCGTACCAGGTTTTACACAGCTCCGTGAGAGACGATCTGAGCAGTTGCAGTCTCGCTCCGACGAACGATATGCCGTTTTGTCATCGTGCCGAGGCGCACCCCCCCCGCGCTGGCGGCTGGTGACGTAAGGCGGCGCAGCCCCCCCCGGCTGCGCCGCCACTTCTCCCTGAAAACAGCAAGGACTTCTTCTTTTTCGAGAAAAAGAAGCAAAAAGCTTTTGTCTCGGCTGTCGCGGACTTTTTTTGACGTTTTGTCCGGCAGCGGGCGGTTATGGGGGTTCTCGAAAGCAAGACTATTCATTCCAGCCGCCGCAGTTTTTCACTGCGAGTGGCGAGGCAAGCGGTTTCTCGAAATGAAAGCGCCAAAAAAGTTCAGTGTCCTTGCGTGCGCGTTGTAGAAACCATCGTGACAGCAGCACCAATATTTTTTGCTGCTTTTGTCGAAAAAGCAGGGCTTGCCTGGCTTCCAGGCGTCGGCTCCATGGCCGCTGGTATTACTTTCCGTAACGTCCTAGCGGTGTTCCTATGCCGGTACACAGATCATAGCCTGACGCAGCGACACCGCTCGTGGCGTTCGCGCACGCGCCGGTGACGTCGGTGAAGGTCGCAGCCTTGCCTCGGTTGGCGTAGATCAGCCGCAACTCGGCCAGGCCGGAGTCCCGGAACGAGGCGGTGGTGTTGGCGATGGCGGCGATAGCCGGACTGGCCAGGCTGGTGCCGCCCACCACCAGCCAGAACGGCGGGTGGGCCCCGTAGGGGATGCTGTCATACACCCAGGCGCCAGAGAGCGGGTTGGCCACCAGCGCCACGTCCGGCGCGCCGCGATGCGTGCCTACCACCTGCGCAACGCTCTGCTGGTAGCCCGGCGTGGGCAGGTAGGCGCTGAGCCCGCCGCCGGACCCCGCCCAGCTCGTCTGGTTGAGGTAGTTGCCGCTTGCGTCCCGGTTCACCGTGGTGCCGCCGACGCCCACCACGTTGGGCAGAGCCGCGGGCACGCCGACGCCGGGCTCGTCTCCGGACGAGGCGAAGAACACCACCTTGTTGCCGTGGAAGTAGGGTTCCATCGTCCGCTCGCCCGGGAATTCCGCGCCTGACCAGCTGTTGGAGACCTCGCCGCCGCCAGCGGCCTCAACCAGGCTCGCGGCGGTCTGCTCGGCCGCCAAAAGGTCGGCGTAGGTGCTGGACGCAGCCTCCACCAACACCAGGGCGGCACCGGGGGCCAAAGCGTGCGCCACCTCGATGTCGAGCGCCTCCTCCAGCTCCCACCCGCCGGTGGGGTCCTGCGGCGGCCTGATGCCGCCGGCATAGACCACGCTGAAGTTGGGCGCGGGCAGGCCGAAATGCGTGCTGTAGGTGGCGAGGTCCAGGGCTGCGTCCGGGTCGTCGTAGGCGTCCACGATGGCGATCATCCGGCTGCCGCCCTTGACCGTCTGGGTCAGCGTGCGCGGGTTGCAACCAGGCACCATTTTGACCAGGCCGTAGAGGCAGGCGAGCGACGACGGCGTTTCGAACGCGCCGTAGGCGGCAGCGGCGGCGAGCGGGTGGAAGATGTGCACGTTGGTGTGCGCGGCGCGGCCGAGATGTTCCGGCCGCTCGACGCTGGAACCCGGCGTCACGATGACGCCGCGGGGCGTGAGCTTGACCTGCTCCCCATTGGTGGGTTGAGCGCTGGCGCTGGCCGGCAGGCAGGCCGCGGCGAGGACAAGGAGGACGCGGGTGTGGGAGCGCATGCGGAACATCCGAGGACGGCGAGGCGTCTGGAATAGCAGGGGTTGGTGAACGGAGAGTTTGCGCGGTTAAGGAAGCAAGGCCTTCTTTTTCGAGGAAAAGAAGCAAAAAAGCTTTTGTTCCGGCTGTCGCGGACGGCTGAAACGACACGTTTCAGCTTGGTGCACCCAAGAAGACAAAAGCTTTTTGGTTCTTTTTTTCAAAAAAGAACTGCTTGCTTTCTCTTCTGTCAGAACAGTGAGGTTGATAGTTTGCAACTGACAGCGGCTTGAACGTGAACAGCCTACGTCGCGGGACGGGAGAAGCTGCTGACGGCCGGGCAAGGTGTGGACGCGGTCGGTGCGTTCCGCCGGCATGCAGGCGCACTGGTAACGATGCATGTGATGCTGGCCGAGATACGCGTTGGGGCCACGCTTCGGTTGGCCGCGCGTCAAGCCGTTGACGCACTGAAAAGGAGAACGCGTTTTCCTGGTTCGAGAAACGAACAAAAAGCTTTTGCGAACGCTGTCGCGGATGGCTGAAACAACTCGTTTCACCATCGCCTTCCACAGGACAAAAGTTTTTGGTTCTTTTTTCAAAAAAGAACTGCTTGCTTTCCTGCCTGTTTGACGACACGCCCAAGCCGTGCCACGTGCGGTCGCATCACACACCACGCAACTAGACGGCAATTCGCAAGCCGCAGGAGGAACAAACATGGCCGAAGCTGTCATCGTCGCCACCGCACGCACGCCGATCGGCAAGGCGTATCGCGGCGCCTTCAACGACACGCAGGGCCAGACGCTGGCCGGCCACGCGATTGGCGAGGCGGTGCGGCGTGCCGGCATCGATCCGGCGGAGGTGGACGACGTGGCGATGGGGTGCGCGCTGCAGCAGGGGTCCACCGGCTACAACGTGGCGCGGCAGGGTGCGCTGCGGGCGGGGTTGCCGGACAGCGTGGCGGGCATGACGATCGACCGGCAGTGCGGGTCTGGCCTGATGGCGATTGCGGCGATGGCCAAGGGCATCATGGCCGGCGAGCTGAGCGTGGCGGTGGGCGGCGGCGTGGAGTCGATCTCGCTGGTGCAGAACGAGCACATGAACAGCTTCCGCAACGTGGACCCGGCGCTGTGGGAGCGTGAGAAGTCCCTGTACATGTCGATGATCGAGACTGCCGAGATCGTGGCGAGCCGTTACGGGATCAGCCGCGAGGCGCAGGACGAATACGCGCTGCAATCGCAGCAGCGCACCGCGCAGGCGCAGTCCGAAGGGCGCTTCGAGGCGGAGATCATGAGTGTGACCGCCAGCATGAAGGTGGTCGACAAGGCGACGGGCGAGACCAGCAGCCGCGAGGTCACCATCAACCGCGACGAGGGCAACCGGCCGCAGACGCGGCTGGAAGACCTGGCCAAGCTGCAGCCGGTGTTCAAGGGCGGGCAGACGGTAGCCGAGGGCGCGTTCATCACTGCGGGGAACGCGTCGCAACTGTCGGACGGTGCGGCGGCGGTGGTGCTGATGGAGCGTGGCGAGGCGGAGCGGCGCGGGCTGCAGGCGCTGGGTGCGTATCGCGGGCTGGCGGTGGCGGGTTGCGCGCCGGACGAGATGGGCATCGGGCCGGTGTTCGCGATACCGAAGCTGCTGGCCAAGCATGGGCTGAGCATGGACGACATCGGGTTGTGGGAGCTGAACGAGGCGTTCGCCAGCCAGGTGATCTACTGCCGCGACAAGCTTGGTATCCCAAACGAGAAGCTGAACGTGTCGGGTGGCGCTATTTCGATCGGGCATCCTTACGGCATGTCGGGGGCGCGGATGACCTGCCACGTGTTGCAGGAGGGTCGGCGGCGCGGCGTGAAGTACGGCGTGGTAACGATGTGCATGGGCGGCGGCATGGGCGGCGCGGGCTTGTTCGAGATTTTCTGAGCGGGCCGCGCAAGGGAAAGAAAGCAAGGCCTTCTTTTTTCAAAAAAGAAGCAAAAAACCTTTGTCAGCGCTGTCGCGGACCTTTCCACAGTCGGATGCGACGTACGCAAAAGTTTTTTGGTTCTTTTTTCTAAAAAAGAACGCTTGCTTGCCTTCTTTGAAAGTCACCGCTTGACACAACTTGAGGTTGTCTTGGGCGCTTGGCTTATCGTGTTACGGTAGGTCAACTCGGGGTGATGTTGCGTTCGCGCGGCAGCAGCGCCTTCCACGCGCATTGAAACCATGGCCATCTACCCGCCATCAGGGGATCCATGCCATTGCTCACATTCGCGGACCGTCGGGCGGTCATGCCACTCTTGCAGGCACGTCGGGCGACGACGTGATCGTTGCTTACGGTGATGCGAACACCATCACCGGCGGCGGCGGCAACGACACAATCCTCGCCACGTCCGGCAACGACAACAGCATCACCGTGGGCAATTTGTCGGACGGGCTATCCGGCCTCACCGACTACCTTCGCGTCGGCGGGCTTGGCGATACGGTTGTCGGCGGCGACGAGAATATTTGGCTGAGGGGTGACGCGAGCGACGCCACGGTGGCGCTTGGCGACGGCAACGACACGGTAGCGCTGATCGGTGCGCGCAACACGCTGTCGGTCGGGTCCGGGAACAACATGATACGGGCACTGGGCGGCAACAGCAGCGTCCTGTTCACCGGCTTCGTGTACAGCGGCAAATCCGATGCCGCCTACACGGACGACGTCACCGTCAGCGGCGCCCACAACAGCGTCACCAACAACCTAAACGGCGGAGCTTACGCCACGCTTGGCGCGCTCGACATAACGGGCGGGTCGGGCGACGGCACCTTCGTGCTGGGCACAACGGGCGGCACCATCGCCACACACGGCGCGAACAACTTCATCGAGGGAGGGTTTGCCGATACCAAGATCGTCGCGGGCAGCGGTTACGACACTGTCAGCCTGCAACCCGGCTACCGGGACATCGGCGGCTCCGCCTCGGTCCTGCTTGGCGGCACGCACAACGTGGTGACCGGGACGACGGGCGGCGCGGTCGTGACCGGCGGTAGCGGCTACGACACCGTGAACCTGTCCGCAGCCGCGTCCGGGGCCGCCATCCAGATCACCGACGGCGGCGTACGCGACAACATCTCCCTCGATGACGTGAACAGTGCGACCATCGATGGCGGCGGCAGCTTCGAGACCGTGTCACTGACCAGCAGCATTGCCGATGTGACGTTTTCTGGGAGAGGCGATTCGCTGACGCTCGGCGGCGGTGCGATCAACGCCGGCAACCCCCACGCTACCGTCACCGATCTTTCGCACGGCCTGCAGGTCACGTTGGACGTGGGACCTGGTCCGTCGGTGGGTGACTTGACCATAAGTGATTTCGACCCGGCCGGCGTGATCACCTTCGAAGGCGGCCGCGGCGGGTTCACCAGCGCTGCCCAGGCCTATGCCGATTTGCAGAACAACGGCAACGGCACCTACGTGTTGGCGCTGCCGGACGGCACCGGCACGATTACCTTGCTCAACGACATGCACCTCACTGCCGCGAATTTCGCAGTCAGCAAAGGATGAAAGACAAGCAGGCCGCACGTCGCAGACCATTTCGAGGCGCCTGGCAGAGCCAAGGGACGAAGGCTTTTCTCTTCTTTTCTCTCAAGAAGGAACGCCTTGCTTGCTTTGCTACCGCCAGCCCCAGACCGGACACCAAACGCTGACCTTCCAGTGAAGATCATGAAGCTCGACGAACTGTTCGCGCTGGAACCCGCCGGAGACGGCGTGTGGCGCGCCCCGGGCGTGCCGAAGATGGACGAGCAGCGGCTATACGGCGGGCTGCTGATCGGGCATGCGATCGCGGCTGCCTCGGCGGACACGCGGCGGTGCCACGCGTTGCACGCGCTGTTCGTCGGCAGCGGCGAGCGGGGTGCGCCGTTCGAGGTGCACGTGGAGCGCATGCGCGACGGCGGCAGCTTCGCCAGCCGCCGCGTGGAGGTGCGCCAGGGCGAGCAACTGCTGCTGGCCGGCTACACGTCCCACCACGACGGCGATGACGGGCCGGCCTACCAGCGTGCCATGCCGGACGTGCCGCCGCCGGAGACGCTGGAAGACCAGGTGTCGGTTCGCACCAGGAAGGCCGCGGCGGCGGGGCGGACAGCGAAGCGTTTCCTGGTGAACGCGTTGCTCGACATCCGGATAGCGCCCGACCTCGGCGATGGGCTGCGGGCGATGTGGATGCGGCCGCGCGTGGCGATCGAAGGTGCGGCGGTGATACACCGGGCGGCGATCGGCTTCGCCTCGGACACGGAACTGGCGATGACGGGCGTGCACAGGGCGGTTGCGACCGGCCAGGACACGAAACTGCAGGTGGCGAGCCTGGACCACGCGCTCTGGCTGCATCGCGAGGTTTCGGCCAACGAGTGGCTGCTGCACACGCGGTTCGCCCTGACGCTGGCCGAGGGACGCGGGTTTTCGCATGGGGCGGTGTACACGCGCGAGGGCGTGCTGGCGGCGAGCATGGCGCAGGAGTATCTTGCGCGGGCGGAAAGGAAGTAAGCGGTTCTTTTTTGAAAAAAAGAACCAAAAAACTTTTGTTTCCTCAAGTGCGCCGTGTGGGAGAGTCCGCGACAGCGCGGATAAAGTTTTTTTGCTTCTTTTTTTTCAAAAAAAGAAGCGCTTGCTTTTCTTCTTGGGAGTTCCTCATGCCGATCGATCTGACAGGCCGCGTCGCCATCGTGACAGGCGCCGGCGGCGGCCTGGGCCGCGCGCACGCGATGCTGCTGGCCAAGCGTGGTGCGAAGGTGGTGGTGAACGATCTGGGTGGCGCGGTGACCGGCACCGGCGGGTCCATCAGCGCGGCGCAGAGCGTGGCAGACGAGATCGTGGCGGCCGGCGGCGAGGCGATGGCGAACGGCGCGTCGGTGGCCGACCGGGCGCAGGTACAGGCGATGGTGCAGGCGGCAATGGAGCGCTGGGGCCGGGTGGACATATTGGTGAACAACGCCGGCATCCTGCGCGACAAGTCGTTCGCAAAGATGGAGATGGACGATTTCCACCTGGTGATCGACGTGCACCTGATGGGCGCGGCGTATTGCACGAAGGCGGTGTGGGACATCATGCGCGCGCAGAATTACGGGCGGGTGGTGATGACGACGTCGTCCAGCGGGTTGTACGGCAATTTCGGCCAGGCGAACTACAGCGCTGCTAAGATGGCGCTGGTGGGGTTGATGCAGACGCTCGCGATCGAGGGACAGAAGAACGACATTCGGGTGAACTGCCTGGCACCGACCGCGGCGACGCGGATGATGGAGGGGCTGATGCCGGCGGAGCTGCTGGGCAGACTGACGCCGGAGTCGGTGAGCCCGGGCGTGTTGGCGCTGGTGGCCGAAGACGCGCCGACGCGGACGATACTGTGCGCTGGTGGGGGCAGCTTCGAGCAGGCGCATGTGACGCTGACGCGTGGGGTTTACGTGGGGATTGGGGAGGACGCGGCGGAGATTGTGGCGGCGCGGATGTCGGAGATTGGTGAGGTGGAGGGGTCGGTGGTGCCGGAGAACTCGTGGGCGCAGGGGAAAAGTGAGTTGGAAAAGGCGGGATAGGGAAGCAAGCACTTCTTTTTCGAGAAAAAGAGCAACGCGGTCGCGTTCCTTTCCGGTGAGCGCGCGACAGCGGAGTCAAAAGTCTTTTGGTTCTTTTCTTCAGAAAAGAACTGCTTGCTTTCTTACCTAGTCTGCCCGCTGCCCACCACCTGATACCGGAAACACGTCAACTGCTCCGGCCCCACCGGCCCGCGCGCGTGGATGCGGCCGGTGGCGATGCCGACCTCCGCGCCGAAGCCGAACTCGCCGCCGTCGCAGAACTGGGTGGACGCGTTCCACATCGTGACCGCGCTGTCCACGCCGGAGAGGAAGGCTGCGGCTGCGTCGGCGTCTTCGGTGATGATGGCGTCGGTGTGTGCGCTGCCGAAGCGGGCGATGTGGGCGAGCGCGCCTTGCAGGTTGTCCACCACGGCGACGGACAGCACGCTGTCCAGCCACTCGGTGGCGAAGTCTGCATCGGTGGCGGGCGGCAGGTTGGGGAGCAGGTCGCGGGCGCGGGCGTCGGCGCGGAAGCTGCAGCCGAGCGCTGCGAGCTCGGCGACGAGGTGCGGCAGCAGCGTGGGGGCGATGGCAGCGTCGATCAGCAGGGTTTCGGTGGCACCGCAGATGCCGGTGCGGCGCATCTTGGCGTTGGCGAGGATGCGGCGCGCCATGTCGTGGTCGGCTTCTGCGTGCACGTAGGTGTGGCAGAGGCCGTCGGCATGGGCCAGGACGGGCACGCGCGCTTCTGCCTGCACGCGGGTGACGAGCGAGCGGCCGCCGCGGGGGATGATGAGGTCGATGCCGCCGCTGGCGGCCAGCATGTCGGCCACCAGCGCGCGGTCGGTGCCGGGGACCATTTGCACGCAGTCTGCCGGCAGGTCGGCGGCGGTCAGGCCCTCGGTGATGGCGGCGTGGATGGCGGCAGCACTGGCGAAGCTGTCCGAGCCGCCGCGCAGGATGACGGCGTTGCTGGATTTGAGGCAGATGCCGGCGGCATCGGCACCCACGTTGGGGCGGCTTTCGTAGATCATGCCGATGACGCCGATGGGGGCGGGCACGCGGCTTATGCGCAGGCCGTTGGGGCGGGTCCACTCGGCGAGCACGCGGTCGAGCGGGTCGGGCAGGTCAGCGAGCTGCTCCAGGCCGGCGGCGATCGCGTCCACGCGCGCCGGGTTCAGCGTGAGGCGGTCGCGGAAGGCGGCGCCGGCGGTGGCGGCGGCGAGGTCGGACGCGTTGGCGGCCAGGATGGCCGGCGCGTGGCGGCGCAGGGCGGCGGCGGCCTGGCGGAGTGCAGCGTCACGGCGGGCGCCCGGGGTAGCGGCGAGCGTGCGGGCGGCGGCGCGCGCCTGGCGCGTGAGGCGGTCCATGCAGGACGGGGCGGCGGCGTGGGTGTCCATCGCTCGAGGTTTACGCCGGACGGGAGACATGGCAACCGTGGTCTTGTTGCGTGGCAGCATCCTGTGGCCCGCCACGTCCGCCCCGGCCAATCCGGCCCCGGTCTCGGGAGAGCTCACCCATGCCGAAACGTACCGCCGCCCCCGCGCTGGCCCTCGCAGCGCTGCTGCTGCCGTGCTGCGCGCAGATCCTGCAGGCCGCCACCACGCCGCCGACGCACGACGCGTCGAAGGTGAAGGCGGGCACCTACGCGGTGGATCCCAACCATACGCAGGTGATCTTCGACGTGCTGCATCTGGGCTTCACGCAGTACTACGGCAACTTCTCCGGCGTCTCCGGCAGCCTCTCGGTGGTGCCGAAGAACCCGGCCGACATGGCGGTGACGATCAGCGTGCCGGTGGCTTCCGTGATGACAACCAGCGCCAAGCTGAACGACGAGTTGAAAAGTGCGGACTGGCTGGACGTGGCGCACTACCCGACGATGCTGTTCCGCTCGGAAAAGGTGACGCCGACCGGGCCGGGAACTGCCGACGTGACCGGCACGCTGACTCTGCACGGCTACGCAAAGCCGCTGACGCTGCATGCCACCTTCATCGGCGCGGGCGTGAACCCGCTGGATCGCAAGCAGACGGTGGGGTTCCAGTTGAGCGGCACGCTGAAGCGGAGCGATTTCGGGGTGACGAAATACGTGCCGCTGGTGAGCGACGAGGTGACACTGACGATCTCGGCGGCGTTCGAGAAGAGCTAGGTCGGGGAAGGAAGAAAGCGCTTCTTTTTCGAGAAAAAGAAGCAAAGAGCTTTTGGGAGCGCTGTCGCGGACGGCTGAACGATGCGCTTTAGCAAGATAAAAGTGGCGGCGGGTCGGTTTCAGTTGGTTTGGAAACCGGCTTGTCCTGTCTCTGTTGCCACGATCTGCAACTCGTCAGAGGTGCACGCTAAAGAGTGCTCCGCGACAGCAACGACAAAGCTTTGCGCGGCATTACCGTTCTCACCAGTTGCTCAAGCGGCAAACTTCAGCTCGCCGGGACAAGACAATGGTTTCAAAAACCACCTAAATCCCGTCTACGATGTCACGAAGTCTCCGCAGACGGATGCCCAGGAGACAAAAGTTTTTTGGTTCTTTTTTTCAAAAAAGAACCGCTTGCTTCCTTGCCAGACGCTCGAACCCAGCCGCCCCCTGCTCTCGCGCCACGTCGATCGCAGCCTGCAACGCCGCCTGTGCCGCTTCGCCGTCCAGCATGCGCGCCCGGCGCCGGTGCAGCGTCGAGAGGTAGTAGCGCTCCCCCGAATGGCAGGCGTCGGCGATGGCGGCATCAATGGTGGCCAGGGCAGCGTCGTGGTTGCCGACAAGCATGTGCAGGCAGGCGATCTCGCCCAGGCAGAAGCTGCGGAAGTTGCAGGCGCCAACGCGGTCCAGCTCGGCCAGGTGGTCCAGCGCGGTGGCCAGGCCGCGGTCCCGGTCGCCCAAATGCGCGCGTGCGACGCTTCTGTAGAAGCCGGCGAACGCGCCCCACAGCCGGTAGTGGTGTGTCGTGCACAACACCAGCGCGGTTTCGGCGAAGGTCAGGGCGCGGCCGTAGTTCTCCAGCGCGATCTCGTGCGAGGCGCGGAAGCACAAGCCGTAGACCGGGTCGAAGCTGCGGTCGAGGCGGGCCATGTGGGCCTCCAGCGCCTGGTCGGCGGCCGCGGCGGCGGCTTCGTCGCCTTGCGCGTGCAGCACGTAGACCAGGGCGGAGAGGCTGCCGACCAGCGGGTCGTGCGGGCTGGGGAAACGCAGGCGTGCGCCGTCATGCGCGTGGTAGTGGGCGACGGCGCGTTCGAGGCGAAGGCGGGCGGTGGCCAGCTCGCCGCGGCTGAACATGATGTAGCCGAAGGCGTAGTCCGCCTCGATGGAATGTTCCGGCTGTCCGGTTTGGCCGGCGATGGTCAGGCAGCGGCGCGCCATGTCCTCGGCTGCGTCCACCTGGGAGCTGACGATGAAGAAGCTGCAGATGCCGCGCAGCACGGCGAACAGGCCGCCGACGTTGCCCAGCGCGTCGCAGATGGCGCGCGCCTCGGCCAGCACCAGGCCCAGTTCCGGCGCGGAGTAGCCGCGCGAGGCGGCAAGGCTGACGGCCAGGCCCAGCAGCAGCTGCAGCTCGGTGCCGGCCAGCGGGCCGGGGTTTGGCAGGCCGCGCAGCAGGCCCAGCGCGGCCTGGAAGTGCGCCACCGCCTCCACGTGCGCGGCAGAGGCGGCGGCGCGTTCGCCGGCGCTGGCCCAGAGCGGGATGGCATCGGCAGCGGCACCGCTGGCGGCAAGGTGGTAGGCGAGCAGTGCGGGTTCGACCTGCACCGTTTCGGGGAACTGGTCGCGCAGGGCGGCGGCGATGCGGCCGTGCAGGAACGCCCGCTCGCGGGTGAGCAGGGACTCGTAGGCGGCGTCGCGGATCAGCGCGTGCTTGAACTGGTAGGCGCTCGACGCGTGGTTGGCTTGGGGGGCGCTCGACGCGTGGTTGGCTTG
>CAXSZX010000005.1:78984-225761 GCA_964242115.1 uncultured Acetobacteraceae bacterium
TTGAGGGGCGCTCGACGCGTGGTTGGCTTGAGGGACGCTCGACGCGTGGTTGGCTTGAGGGGCGCTCGACGCGTGGTTGGCTTGAGGGGCGCTCGACGCGCTGGGGCCCTCCCCGTCCAGCAGCCCGGACTGCACGAGGGTGGCGAGCGCGCGGTCCAGCTCGGCGGGCGGCAGGCCGGCGACCTCGGCGAGCAGCCGGTAGGCGAAGCGGCGGCCGATGGCGGCGGCGAGGCAGGCGACGCGGCGCGCCGGCCCCAGCCGGTCCAGGCGCGCCATCAGCGAGTCCTGCAAGGTGTCCGGCACCCGCACCAGGTCCGGCCCGGCCTGCGCGGGGGCCGCGTCCATCGCCTCGAGCACCGACTTGGTCATCTCCTCGACGAAGAGCGGGATGCCGTCGCAGCGCTGGACGATCTGGCACACCACCGGCTCGGGCAGGCGGGCGCCGGGGTCGAGGTAGGCGCAGATCCGCTCGGACTCGCTGCCGGCCAGGCGGGCGAGCTGGATGTGGGTGACGTGCGGCTGGCCCAGCCAGGACGGTGCCGCGTCCGGCCGCGCGGTCACCAGGATCAGCCAGCTTTCCCCCGCGGCGAGTGCGACGGCGCGCTCCAGCAGGTCCAGCGTGGTGCTGTCGCTCCAATGCGCGTCTTCCAGCACCAGCAGCAGCGTGCGGCTGCCCGGGCGTTGGCGCAGCAGCTCGAGCACGCCGCCGAGCAGGCGGGCGCGGTGCCAGTCCGGGGTCTGTCCGGGCTCGGCGGCCTCGCCCACGCCCATCAGGTGGACCAGTTCCGCGCGCTGGACGGGGGAGTGCAGCCCGTGGTCGTCCAACAGCCGGTCCAGCCGCTCGCGCCGGGCGTGCTGGCTGTCGCCGCGCTGGAAGCCGGCCGAGCGCGCGATCTGGTAGGCGACCGGCTGCAGCGCGGTGTCGCCATGGGTGGGGCCGCAATACCAGGCCACCTGCGCGGCGCCGGACTCCGCTGCGTGGCGGCGCAGTTCGGCCACCAGCCGCGACTTGCCGATGCCCGGCTCGCCCGTCATCAGCACCACCTGGCCGGACCCGGCCTGGGCAGCGGACCAGCTGGCCAGCATCTGCGCCACGTCGGCCTGCCGGCCGACCAGCGGCGCGCCGGAGTGCGGCCTGGCGGCCACCGGCGCCGGCTCGAGCGCCTCGAAGACCTCCACCATGCCGGTGAAGCCCTTCAGCTTGTGGCAGCCCAGCGTGCGGTAGGCCACGGCACCGCTGGTGATGCGCTGTGTGGTGTGGCTGACCACCACGCTGTCCGGCGCCGCCACGCCGAGCAGCCGGGCGGCGAGGTTCGGCGTCTCTCCCACGATGCCGGCGCGGCGGCCGCCGGCGGCTGCCAGCTCGCCCACCACCACCAGGCCGGTGGCGATGCCCACCCGCAGCTCCAGCCGCACACCCGGCAGCTCCAGCCGCGTCACCGCATCGCGCAAGGCGAGGCCGGCGCGCACCGCGCGGGCGGCGTCGTCCTCGCCGGCACGCGGAAAGCCGAAATAGGCGAGCACGCCGTCGCCCATGTACTGGACGATGGTGCCGCCATGCGCGGCGATGACACGCTCGCAGGTGCTTAAGTAGGCGGCCACCACCGCCATCATGTCCTCGGGCCCCAGGCGCACCGTCAGCGCCACGGACTCGACGAGGTCGCAGAACATCGCCGTCACCTGGCGGCGCTCGCCGCTGCTTGCGGCAACCACTGGCAGAGCAGTTACCGTCGTCATCGGCTTTGACCACAACCTGCAATGTGATTCATCGCGCGGCATCCACACGCGCAGATTGTCTCATTCGCCCGAGACGCGCGGCAGCTGTGATGAATGGCACATTTTTGTGGGTTTGTAACGTGTTTGGTTTTTGTTGCTTGAGCAAGCAAGCCGTTCTTTTTTGAAAGAACAGTCAAAAAACTTCTGTTGCCTTGCGCGCGCCGCGTGGAGAGGCCCACGACGGCAGTGGGAGAAGTCTTTTTGTTTCTTCCTTCAGAAAAGGAGGCCTTGCTTAACCTTCCGTGTCCTCGGTCACCATGCGCTGCATGCGGCCGGTGTCCAGCAGCGCAATGGCTCCCCGGCGCCGCGCGATCAGGCCGGCGCGCTCCAGCGCACTCAACTGACGAGTGACCGCCTCGCGATGGCTGCCGACGCGCTGGGCAAGTTCGGCATGCGTCGGCGGCGGCGTCACCACGTGCGAGTCCGACGGCGGCGCCGTGGGACGCGACAGCCGCAGAAGTTCGGCCACCAGGCGCTGCTTCATCGTCAGGCCGGTATGTTCGTTGGCGCGGTTGGCCAGCATGCGTACCTGGCCGACCAGCACGGCCATCACCTGGTCGCACACGTCCGGATGCTCGTGCACCGCGGCGCGGAAGACGGAAGCGGGCATGCGCGCCAGCAGGCAGTCGGTGACCGCCTGGATGCCGGCGGCGCGCGGCTGGTTGTCGAGCGCGGCCAGCTCGCCGAAGAACGCGCCCTCGCGGATGTCGCGCAGGATGGTGTCGCGGCCGGAGGCGGAGACCACCACGCGCACGTGGCCGTGCAACACCAGGAACACGTCGGTATCGTGCGAGTTGGCGTCGACGACCCACGCCTTGGCTTCCGCACGGCACCAGGAACACGCGGCGTCCAGCCGTGCCAGGGCCGCGCCGTCCAGCGTGCGGAACAGGCCGTGGCGTGCAAGCGTGTGCGAAACCGGTGTCATAGCAACCTAGAGTTGGTGATGCCGCCGGAATGAGCGGTTGCGCACAGAAAAACCTGCTTTTCCTGAAAACAGAAGGAAAAACGCGGGCGGTTCCGTTCCGCGTCGTTATTGCCCGGCGTTGGCGCGCGCAGATCAACTTGCGGTTGGTGTGGGCGCTTGGGCCAGGGAAAGAAGGCAAGGCCTGCTTTTTTGAAAACAAGCAGCAAAAAACTTTTGCTCCGGCCGTCGCGGACGTTTCTGCAGCATGCGCCCAGGGGGGCAAAGTTTTTGGTTGTTTTTTCAAGAGAGAACGGCCTGCCTTGCGACGGCAACGTCCGGTTGAACAACGACGTGTGTCTTACGTCAGTCACCCTAGCCTTGACCCCGCGGAGCCTGTCGGGGGAGGGTCCCGCCATGCGGTTGTTTGTTGGATTGGACCTGCCGTGGGAGTTGCGCGAGCGGCTCTCCGCCCTGGCCCTGGGGCTGGCGGGCGTGCGCTGGGTGCCGCCGGAGAACTACCACATCACCCTGCGCTTCATCGGCGAGGTGCCCGGCTACCGGGCGGAGGAGATCGACCTGGCGCTGTCTGCGCTGCGTGGCCGCGGCTTCGAGCTGGAGATGTCAGGCGTCGGCACGCTGGAGAAGTCCGGGCGGGTGACGGCGCTGTGGGTGGGCGTGGCGCGCAACCCGGCGCTGGACCACCTGCGCGGCAAGGTGGAGACGGCGCTGCAGCGCACCGGCCTGGAGCCGGAGCGGCGGCGGTTCACCCCGCACGTGACGCTGGCCAGGCTGGGCGAGGCGGCGGCCGAGCCGAAGCTCGCCGGTTGGGTGCAGGCGCACAACCTGTTCCGCTCGGTGCCCATCCGGGTGTCGCATTTCACCCTGTTCAGCTCGCAGCTCGGGCGCGAGCAGTCGGTCTACACCGCCGAGGCGGACTACGTGCTGACATGAGGGGACGGATCGGGGCGGCCCGGGCGGTGGAGACCGAGGTGTCCGGGGGAGAGCTGCCCGGGCGCCAGCCGGTTGCGGGCCAATCGCTTGCGGCGCTGCTGACAGAGGTGCGTGCCTGCACGGTCTGCGCGGCGCACCTGCCGCTCGGGCCGCGGCCGGTGGTGCACGCCTCGGCCACCGCGCGGCTGCTGATCGCCAGTCAGGCGCCGGGCACAAAGGTGCACCACGCCGGGATCAGCTTTTGGGACAACAGCGGGACGCGGCTGCGGGACTGGCTGGGGATCGACAAGCCAGTGTTCTACGACGAGAGGCTGGTGGCGATCCTGCCGGTGGGGATGTGCTACCCGGGCCGGCTGCCAAACGGCGGCGACGCGCCGCCGCGGCCGGAATGCGCGCCGTTGTGGCGGGCGCGGCTGCTGGCGGCCATGCCGGCGCTACGGCTGATCCTGCTGGTGGGGAGTTACGCGCAGGTGGTGACGGCCAAGCAGGAAGGCTGGGCGCCGGCGAGCATGACCGAGCGGGTGCGGGGTTTCCGGACCTACTTGCCGCGGTATTTCCCGCTGCCGCATCCGTCGTGGCGGACGGGGGTGTGGGAACGCAAGAACCCCTGGTTCGGCGAGGAGGTTCTGCCGGCGCTGCGCGAGCGTGTGGCGGAGGTGTTGAAGTAAGAGCCAACCGAAAGCTGCTGGGCTTGCGGACATGGGGAAGAATGCAAGGCCTTCTTTTCTGAAGAAAAGAAGCAAAAGACTTTTGAACCTGCTGTCGCGGAGGTTTCTGCAGCGCGCGTGTTGAGGGACAAAACCTTGTTCGCTGTTGCGGGCTGCTGAACGACACAGCCCCGAGACCTACGCCTGGCGACAAGGTGGTAAAAGGACCGCTTGCCTTGCGGACCGCTGGAACGACACGCCACCCCGAGACGTCCTCCAGGGAACAAAAGTTTTTTGGTTCTTTTTTTCAAAAAAGAACTGCTTTCCTTCCTGCGCTTGCTGGCGGGCTTCTTGCTTCATCTGTCCGGAAAAGAAGGCTTCCCTGGATCAATGCTAGACGCTCCCAACCGCGACGCCGGCCTGCGCCGCCTTATCGGCCCCTGGGCGATGGGTGCTGCGATCGTCAACGGCGTCGTCGGCGCCGGCATATTCTCGCTGCCCGCGGCGATGGCGCAGGCCGCCGGCGCGCGTGCGCCGTTCGCATACCTGTTGTGCGCGGTGGCGATGAGCTTCGTGGTGGTGTGCTTCGCCGAGGCGGGCAGCCGGCTGCCGACCAGCGGCGGCGTGTACGGCACGGTCACCACGGCGTTCGGGCCGCTGGCGGGGTTCGTGTGCGGCATCCTTACCTGGATGGCGAGCGTGCTGGCCTGCGGCGGGATCGCCGGGGCGTTTGCGGCGACGGTGGGCACGGTGGTGCCGGCGGTGGCGGCGGGGCCGGGGCGCGCGGTGGTGATTTTGGCGGCGATCGGCGGGATTGCGCTGGTGAACTTGCGCGGGGTGCGGGCGGCGGCGTGGGCGGTGTCGGGCGCGACCGCGGTGAAGCTGGTGCCGCTGCTGCTGTTCGTGGTGGCTGGCGGGGCGGCGTTGCTGGCGGGCGGGCTGCAGCCGCCGCCGGCGCTGGCACCCGGCGCGCCGTCAGGCCTGGCGCAGGCGGTGATATTGGGCGTGTTCGCGTTCAGCGGCATGGAGACGCCGCTGGCGGCCAGCGGCGAGGTGGCCGACGGGCATCGCAACCTGCCCCGCGCGCTGTTCGGGGCGATGGGGTTCGTGCTGGTGCTGTACGTGGGCATCCAGCTGGTGGCGCAGTTGCTGCTGGGAGCGGATCTGGGCGGCCAGGCGGCGCCGTTGGCGGCGGCGGCGTCGCGCCTGGGGGCCGGGTGGCGGGTGCTGCTGGTGGCGGGCGCGGGGCTGTCCATGCTGGTGTGGATCGGCAGCGACATACTCGGGGCGCCGCGGATCCTGTTCGCGTTTGCGCGCGACGGGTTGCTGCCGCGGGCGCTGGGGCGCGCCAGTCCGCGCACGGCGGCGCCGGACGTGGCGATCGTGACGCACGCGGCGATCGCGGCGGCGCTGGCGCTGTCCGGCAGCTTCACCTGGCTGGTGGTGGCGTCCACGCTGAACACGGCGGGGCTGTATTTCCTGGGGTGCGGGGCGGCCTGGGTGCTGCACCGGCGGGGCACGCAGAGCGTGGGGCGGCCGGTGAGCTTTGCGGTGCTGCCGGCAGCCGCGGCGGCGGGGATGCTGGCGATGGTGGTGCTGGTGTGCGTGGCACCGTGGGACGAAATTGCGGGGCTGGTGGCGGTGGTGGTGGTGAGCCTGGTTGTTTACGCAGGAGTGCGCTCGGTTCGGTGAGCGCGAGAAAGCAAGCGGTTCCTTTTTGAGGAAAGAACCAGACAACTTGTTCCCTGGAGTGCGCACTGACGGAAACTCCGCGAGAGCCGTCGTAAAAGTTTCCTCGTTTCGTTCCGGTGTCGTACAGGCCTGCGGCTGTAAAGGCAGAAAGGAAGGCCTTCTTTTTCGAGAAAAAGAAGCAAAAAGCTTTTGCTCTCGCTGTCGCGGGAAGCTGAAACAGCTAGCCTCCACACGGTGCGCCCACGAAAGACAAAAGTTTTTTGGTTCTTTTTTTCAAAAAAGAACCGCTTGCCTTGCCCTGCCTTGCCTTGGGCTTGCGGGTGACGCGCACTGGCAGACGCGCTACGCTCACCCTGCAAACAGACCGGAACACGCCATGTCCACACGCTCGCTGATGATTGCGCCCGCATTGCTGCTAGGCGGGCTGGGCGGCGCTCAGGCGGCGCCGGGCGAGAACCCGCTGCTGGCACCAAGCACCCTGCCCTATCAGGCGCCGCCGTTCGACCGCATCCACGACGCCGACTACGCACCGGCCATCGCGGCCGCGCTGCGCGCGCATGACGCGGAGATCGCGGCGATCGCCGGCAGCCGGGAGGCCGCGAGTTTCGACAACACCATCGTGGCACTGGAGCGTTCCGGAGCGATGCTGACGCGTGTGGTGCAGATTTTCGAGAACATCACGCAATCCAACACCGACGCGGCGCTGGATGCGGCCAAGCAGCAGATCGATCCGGAACTGCAGGCGCACGAGGATGGAATACGGCTGAATCCGCTGCTGTTTGCGCGCGTGAAGGCGGTCTACGACGCGCGCGCGTCGCTCGGTCTGGACACGAAGTCCGGCTACCTCGTCGAGCAGACGTATAAGGAGTTCCTGCATGCAGGTGCGGCGCTCGCCCCGGCGGACCAGGTGCGGCTGCGCACGCTGAACCAGCAGATCACCCGCCTGCAGACCAGCTTCCAGCAGAAGCTGCTCGCGGCGACCGCGGGCGGCGCGGTGGTGGTGGACGCCGCCGGCGAACTGGCCGGGCTGGATCCGGCGGAAGTGGGCGCTGCCGCGGAAGCCGGCAAGTTGCGCGGGCATGACGGCAAATACGTGCTGCCGCTGCGCAACACCACGCAGCAGCCGTCGCTGGCCAAGCTGACGGACCGTGACCTGCGCGCGCGCATCATGGCCGCCTCGGAGCATCGCGGCGACGTGGCCGGACCGAACGACGAGCGCGACCTGATCGCCCAGCTCGCCAGGCTGCGCGCGGAGAAGGCTGAGTTGATGGGTTTTGCGAACTTTGCGTCCTACGCTCTGGAAAACCAGATGGCGAAGACCCCGCAGGCGGCGATGAAGCTGCTGGACAGCCTGGTGCCGGGTGCGACCGCCAAGGCGCGTGGCGAGGCAGCCGACATGCAGGCGATCATCGACAAGAAGGGTGGCGGGTTCAAGCTCGCCTCGTACGATTGGAACCTGTATTCCGAGCAGGTGCGGCACGCGAAGTTCGACCTCGACGAGTCGCAGACGCGGCCGTATTTCGAGCTGGACCGCGTGCTGCACGACGGCGTTTTCTTTGCCGCCAACAAGCTTTACGGCGTCACGTTCAAGGAACGCCACGACGTTCCGGTGTATCAGCCGGACGTGCGCACCTTCGAGGTGTTCGACGCGGACGGCACGCCGATCGCGCTGTTCTACGCAGACTACTTCGCGCGCCCGAACAAGCAGGGCGGCGCCTGGTGCGACGAGCTGGTGCAACCGAGCGGGTTGCTCGGCCTCAAGCCGGTGGTGGTGAACGTCGCGAGCTTCAGCAAGCCAGCGCCCGGGCAGCCGGCGCTGATCGCGTTCGACGACGTGACCACGATGTTTCACGAGTTCGGCCACGCGCTGCACGCAATCTTCAGCAACCAGCATTTCCCGAGCCAGAATGGTTTCTCGGTGCCGCGCGACGTGGTGGAGTTTCCATCGCAGTTCAACGAGCATTGGGCGCTGGACCCGATCGTGTTCGCCAACTACGCGCGGCACTACCAGACCGGTGCAGCGATGCCGGCCGAGATGGTGGAGAAAATCAAGCGGGCGAAGACGTTCAACCAGGGCTACATGCTGACGGAGTACCTGGCCGCGGCGCTGCTGGACCTGGAGTGGCACAGCCTGCCGGCGAGTGCCGCGTTGCAGACGCCGGACGCGTTCGAGGCGGCCGCGTTGAAGAAGCACGCGATCGACCTGGAGACGGTGCCGCCGCGTTATCGCAGCACCTATTTCAGTCACATCTGGGCCGGCGGTTACGCGTCCGGCTACTACGCCTATTTGTGGGGCGAGGTGCTGGACGACGACGCCTACGCCTGGTTCACCGAGCATGGTGGGCTGACCCGCGCCAACGGCCAGCGGTTCCGCGACATGATGCTGGCGACGGGGCACACGGCGGATCCGATGGAGCTGTACCGCGCGTTCCGCGGGCATGATCCGGACACGGCGCCGCTGTTGCGGCAGCGGGGGTTGGACTCGAAGAGCTAGGAAGGCAGGCGGTTCTTTTTCGAAAAGAGAACCAAAAGACTTTTGCTCTCGTCGGGTGCGGGTTGTCCAAGCGCGTCGTCTCAGCTTCCCGCGACAGCGAGAGCAGAAGCTTTGCTTCTTTTTTTTGAAAAAGAAGGCCTTGCTTTCTGCTTGTCCGGCGCAGCTGCGTCGCCGTGCCGAGGTTGCCGTCCGAACGCCATCGTATCGGCGGATCCTGGTGTGACAGGGTGACAGGGTGACAGGATGACGGTCGAGTGATCGTTCGTGTATTGCCTTGACTCCGGTTATGCTCATAGCCAGCATAAGGTGTGAGGGAAGGTCCGGCTGGCCTCTCTCTTTTTGCGAGGCTAATGCTCTGGTTGAGCATAATAGGGGCTCAAGGCTCCGGAGGGACGTTGCATGGCTGCGACTGCGCTGCTGACCAGGTCTGCCTTGTACGAGCGTGTGCAGCGGGTGATACCGCCGATGGAGTGGCCGGTGTTCGAGCCCGACATCGAGGCGGTCCTGCGGCTGAAGCGCGAGCGGAACGCGGTGATCCTGGCGCACAACTACATGACGCCGGAGATATTCCACTGTGTGTCCGACATAGTGGGCGACAGCCTGCTGCTGGCGCGCGAGGCGCAGCGTGTGGACGCCGACGTGATCGTGATGGCGGGCGTGCACTTCATGGCCGAGACGGCGAAGATGCTGAACCCGGGCAAGACGGTGCTGATTTCGGATTTGCGGGCGGGGTGTTCGCTGGCTGAGTCGATCACCGCCGCGGATGTGCGGGCGTTGCGTAAGCTGCACCCGGGCGTGCCGGTGGTGACGTACGTGAACACGTCGGCCGAGGTGAAGGCGGAGAGCGACATCTGCTGCACCAGCGGCAACGCCAAGCGCGTGGTCGAAAGCCTGGGCGTGCCGGAGGTCATCATGCTGCCGGACCAGTATTTGGCGGCGAACGTGGCGCGGGAGACGCGGGTGCGCATCATCTCGTGGGCGGGCGCGTGCGAGGTGCACGAGCGGTTCACGCCGGGCCAAATCCGCGAGCTGCGGGCGGAAAACCCGGGTGTGGTGGTGCTGGCGCACCCGGAGTGCCCGCCCGGCGTGGTAGACGAGGCGGATTTCGCCGGGTCCACCGCGGCGATGGCGGATTACGTGACGGAGCACCAGCCGGGACGGGTGGCGCTGATCACCGAGTGCTCGATGGCGGACAACATCGCCGTGCTGCACCCGAAGGTGGATTTCGTTCGGCCGTGCAATTTGTGCCCGCACATGAAGCGGATCACGCTGCCGGGGCTGAGGCGCGCGCTGGAGACGATGACGCATGAGGTGGTCATCGATCCGGCGGTGGCGGGGCGGGCTCGGGCGGCTGTGGAGCGGATGTTGGCGGTTAAGTAAGTAAGCAAGCGCTTCTTTTTCGAGAAAAAGAAGCAAAAAGCTTTTTGTCTCGGCTGTCGCGGACGGCTGAGACGACACGTTTCACCTTGGCATACCCTTAAGAGATAAAAGTTTTTTGGTTCTTTCTTTCAAAAAAGAACCGCTTTCTTCTGGAGTTCTGTTTGATGTCGTTCCTTCCCGTTGCGGACGGTTGCCCGGTCATCATCGGCGCCGGCCTGGCCGGACTGATGGCGGCGCTGCACCTGGCGCCGGAGCCGGTGCTGGTGCTCTCTGCGGCGCCGGTGGGCGAGCAGGCGGCGAGCGGCTGGGCGCAGGGTGGCCTGGCCGCGGCGGTGGGCGCGGACGACAGCGTGGAGCTGCACCTGGCGGACACGCTGGCGGCGGGCGACGGGGTTTGCGACGCGGACGTGGCGCGGCGGATCGTGGCGGCCGGGCCGGCGCTGGTGGACGAGCTGGGCCGCCTGGGGGCGCGGTTCGACCGCGACGGCGCCGGGCGGATCGGGCTGGGGCTGGAGGCGGGGCACGGGCGGCGGCGGATCGTGCACGCGCAGGGGGATGCGAGCGGGCGGGAGATCTTGCGGGCGGTGATCGCGGCGGTGCGGCGGACGCCTTCGGTGGTGGTGTGGGAGGGCGTGCGGGCGACGCGGCTGGTGATGCGTGACGGGGCTGTGGCCGGCGTGGTGGTGCGCGCGGCGGACGGGGCGGCGCGGGTGGTGCGCAGCGACCGGGTGGTGGTGGCGACGGGCGGGTCCGGCGGGCTGTTCGAGCATTCGACCAACCCGGCCGGGGCGCTGGGCGGTGGGCTGATGTTGGCGGCGCGGGCCGGGGCGGCGCTGGCGGACCTGGAGTTCGTGCAGTTTCATCCGACGGCTCTCGACGTGAGGCCGGCCGCGGACCGGGCAAGCGAGGTGACGGGTGGCGGGCAGAACCTGCACGTGCCGATGCCGCTGGTGAGCGAGGCGGTGCGGGGCGAAGGCGCGGTGCTGGTGGACGAGACCGGGGTGCGGTTCATGGCCGGGGTGGAAGCGTGGCCGCGCGCCGAGCTGGAGCCGCGCGACGTGGTGAGCCGGGCGGTATGGGCGCGGATGCAGGCGGGGCATCGGGTGTTTTTGGACGCGCGCGGGTGCCTGGGCGCGCGGTTTGCGGCGCATTTTCCGGGCATTGCCGCGGTGTGCCTGGCGGCTGGCGTGGACCCGACGGTGCAGCCGATCCCGATACGGCCGGCGGCGCATTACCACATGGGCGGGATTGCGGTGGACGCGGATGGGCGGAGCAGCGTGGCGGGGTTGTGGGCGTGTGGCGAGGCGGCGTGCACCGGGTTGCACGGGGCGAACAGGCTGGCGAGCAACTCGCTGCTGGAGGCGGCGGTGACGGGTGCGTTGGTGGCGCGCAGCGTGGCCGGGGTGGCGGCTGGGCGGGCTGCGGCGGTGGCTGCCGTGGAGGCGGCGCCGGAGGGCGACCTGGCGGCGGTGCGGGCGACCATGTCGCGGCATGCGGGCGTGTTGCGGGACGCGGCGGGGCTGAGCGAGGCGGTTTCGGTGCTGGCACCGATGGAAGGCGATGCGGCGGCGCTGGGGCTGATGATGTGCGTGGCGATGCGCCGGCGGACGGAGAGCCGCGGCGGGCACTGGCGCACGGACTACCCTGCAAGGTCGGGCGCGTGGGCAAGGCGGGCGACGCTGACGCTGGAGGAGGCGCGGGTGCTGGCGTGGGAGAGCGCGCCGGTGGCGCGGGTGCGGACAGCGCAGTGAAGCGGTGCGGTTTCGGCGCTGCCGCCGAGCGTCGTCCCCAGGACGTGCTCGCCGGTGTCCGCCACGAGGGCTGCGAGCTGGAAGACACGCGCTGTAGGCACGGCGTGCCGACCGGCACAGAAGGTCGCGTTCGAGCAGCCGAATTCCGGGGTGGGTGACGTCGGGGAGGAGCGGGCAGCTTCGTCTCGTTGGCAGCTCCTAGCGCTGGCGGACGCGTGAAGGAAACAAAGCCTGCTTTTGAACAACGGAGACTTCTGGTCGGCTGTTGCGAAAGCTTCTGCAGCGCGCATGCGAGAACAAAAGTTTTTTGGTTCTTTTTTTCGAAAAAAGAACCGCTTGCCCTGCCTGCTCTTAGTCTGAACTCGGGCTGCTACCATTAAGATCAGCGAGGTCGACCGCGTGGAAAGACAGCGCCTGGTGAGCCGGTTGCCGGCAGTGCTTATCGAGCCGCTGGTGCGGGCGGCGCTGGTGGAGGATCTGGGGCGGGCCGGGGACATCACCACCGACGCGCTGGTGCCGGAGGAGGCGCGGGCAGAAGCGGTGCTGGTGGCGCGGCAGGCTGGCGTGGTGGCCGGGCTGGACCTGGCGGCGCTGGCGTTCCGGCTGGTGGACCCGGCGGTGTTGTTCGTTGCGCAGCGTGCCGACGGGGAGGCGGTGGTGCCGGGCGATTTGGTTGCGAGGGTGGACGGACCGGCGCGGGGGATCCTGACCGGCGAACGGGTGGCGTTGAACTTCGTGGGGCATTTGAGCGGGGTGGCCACGGCGACGGCCTCGATGGTGGCGGTGGTAGCGCACACGCAGACCCGGGTTGTGTGCACGCGGAAGACGACGCCGGGGTTGCGAGGCGTTGAGAAATACGCGGTGCGGTGCGGTGGTGGGGCGAACCACCGGTTCGGGCTGGATGACGCGATGCTGATCAAGGACAACCACATCGCGATTGCCGGCGGCGTTGAGGCGGCGTTGGCGCGGGCGAAGGCAGCGGCTGGGCACCTGGTGAAGATAGAGATCGAGGTGGACACGCTGGAGCAGCTGGAGGAGGCGCTGGCGATGGGGGTGGACGCGGTGTTGCTGGACAACATGTCGGTGGCCGAGTTGCGGCAGGCCGTGGCGATGGTTGGCGGGCGGGCGGTGACGGAGGCGTCCGGCCGGGTGGATTTGGAGAGCGCGGGGGCGATTGCGGAGACGGGGGTGGACATGATCTCGGCGGGGTGGCTGACGCATAGCGCGCGGGTGCTGGATTTGGGGTTGGATTTCTGAGGTTCAGGGTGTTGCGGTTTCTGGCGGGCTGGGCGGTTGATGCTGGATGGGCGATACTCGGGGAGAGCTTGCTCGTCACCGACAACCTACGGGCTTACGTCTCATAGGCGTGCTTGTGGAGTGGGGCCTGTAAGTTGTCCGATACGACAGCAGTTGGACAACCTCGCTTCTATCTTGACTTGGCAGGTTTGACTCTGACGTTTGACGTAAAAGAAAGCGTCTTCTTTTTCTAGAAGAAGAAGCAAAAAGCTTTTGCAAGAGCTGTCGCGGACGGTTGAAGCGGATAGGCTTCCGGCGGCTAAACCGACAGAGATCAGGGTTTGTTCAAGCAGCTCAATCTTGATCGGCTCCTGGCAAAGCAAGCATTTCGTTTTTTGACCAAGCGACGAAAGACTTTTGTTTTCTTGCGCGCGCACTGCGGCAACCCCCGCGACAGCAGGCCCCAAAAGTTTCTTGCTGTTTTGGCAAACCGCAGGCTTCGCTTTCTTGCCGGAATGTAAATACTGCTTGCCCTAGTTTCGGCTCACCGTCGCTTGAGGACCGCGATGTCGAGGTTGCCGACGGCATTCGGGATGATGTCGAGAATCTCGAAGTCGCGGCACCAGTTTTCCACGACGTGTGCATGGGTCTGTGCAACGTTGCGGTAGTATCCGGGGTCTTCGATTTTTCCGGCAAGGGCGGTATCGGCCGAGTCGGCATGGATACCGTCGCGCTGCCACTTGCTGAAGTAGCCGGGGCCGTTCCACACGGAAGACCATGCAACGGCACCTGGGCCGCCGAAACTCATCAACGCAATCGCGTTCGGGCGGAGCAGGCGGGCGAGTTCCGCCAGCCAGAGTTGCTGAACGTCGGGTGCGAGATGAGTCATGACCGAGATGGAAAACAAGGCGTCCAGGCACCCATCGGGAAGCGGACACGGGGGCAGCAGAGGAGAGACGACGAACTTTCCGGGCGCCAGGGTTGCGGCGGCCCAGTTGGCATTCTCCGCGTCCACGTCCATGCCGACGATCTGTGACAAGGGCCATTCGCGGATGAAGTGTCTGGTCACGCGACCGTGGCCGCACCCCCAATCCATCAAAGTGGTCCCTACCGAGTTCACCCCGTAACGCTTCAACAGCGCAGCGACCGTCCGGTAGACGTTGTATCCTGTCAGGGTGACGGTGCGAGAATCCGACCAGGTCTGCACCCTCGTCAACTGGGTTGGATCGGTCGGGAATCCTACCACAGAGCCGAGGTCTCTCGGTATCCAGACCCTGCCATGAGGCTCGGGCAGGTCTCGCCCGGAGCCTTTCGCGCATTTGAAGCGGAAGGTGAACGGGTCACAGCCCAATTCGCTCGCGGCGAGGTCGACTATAATCTGGAAGTCAGAGAAGCGGGCGTTCGGCCAATACCAGAAATGTAGCTCCCAGTCCGGGGAGTATATCCCGCGGATCAGCTTGTAGGCGACGCCTGGACCGAACTCGACATCAAGTGCAGATGGATCGCCGCCTGGTGGGAGGTGGGAGCCGGTAATCGTAAGCCTTGCACCGTCGAACGACCAATACAATACGGCACTGAAAGGCCGGTCGTGAATGCGCTCTATTTCAGACGTGAGGATGCCCGCGGCGTTCCGTTTCGGGAGACGGCCTGTTACGTGCATCGACGCCAAGAACTTGCCGTTGAGATCGAAGACGGAGACTTCACCGTCTTCAGGCAGGTCGGAGGCGACATTTGGAAGATCGCAGGTGAACGACTTGCCGACGGTTTCGGTAGCCGGCCGAAGAGGCACGGTCGCCCAGTCCTCACCGTTGTAGAGCACCTTGACGTCGCTTTGCAGGACCGCAGTGGGATAGACGCCCTGGAGCACTCCGTGAGCGTCGATCGAGATGAATACCTGCTCCGATACCATAGACTGTGTCACGTTGGCGGTTCCTTGCGTGAAAACCGTGCTCACCGGAGTGGAAGCCTGTCTGCGTTGTGGGCCAGGCGAGTGTGCAACGTTCTGATTAACAACCAGACAACCCGAGTTTCTCTCGCCAGCGCTACGCATCTGTTATCAGCGACCAAGAACTCGGGGATCGGCGTTGGCTTTTGGGCGAGTGTGCGGCAGCGTGTGCCAACGTGTAACGCTTTGCTGCCTTACGACTTTCGGCCTGCCCGCAGGTATCTCAGTATTTTCTGGTGTTGTTAACTCAGCGTCAATGACGCCGGTTTATGTTCGAGGAGTAAGGGAAGCGGCATGCAAGCTAGCGAAAGGAGTTTTGTTCGGAACGCCGCCACGGCCGCGTCGGTCATTAACATGACAGGCGCCGAGGCGTAGACGTTGCAGCGTGTTGGTCGTCTCCGACTGCTTCCGCGCGCCGGTGTTGCCGGGCGCCGCCAGGCCGGACACGGTGTCGCCCAGGCTTGTCAGAGCGTGCGAGCTGGTGAAGGTCGAGGCGCGCGTCACCAGCCCGAGGGTGCCGACCGCGCCGCCGACCATCTTCGGCAGGGCGGCCACGATAACGACGGCACCGGTCACCACGTGGCTCCGATGATTGCAACAGTTGCAAACCTCGCCGGAGACGAGCGGTTAGACGGTAGAACTGAGACAACAAAACTTGCTTTCTCGAGAGGCAGCAGGAAACGTCTGGTCTGGCTGTCGCGAAGTCTCCCGCAGCGCGCACCAGAGAGAACCAGAAGTTTCTTGGTCCTTTTTTTCAACAAAGAACCGCTTGCTTCTACCTACCTGACGCCAGGTCGAGCCTTGTCCAGCATGAACTCGCCCAAGGCCGGTTCGCCGTCCGGCACCACGCTCAGCGCGGGGCGGCCGCGGAGCTCATTGTACATGCGGACGAACTCATCGAGCCGTCGCGCTTCGGCGAGCGCTGCGTCACGGCGGGAAAGGGCTTCGCGAAGGACGGGTTCTTCTTCCATGAGCAGGACCATGAGGCCGCAATTTTCGTTTCGCAAGCATTTTGTGTTGTGCCGGGCGCGGCGCCGGCTCGGGTGTTGATCGGCTGCAACACTACCTGCGGGCTGGCTTGGCGCGCCGGGCGGGCTATGGTGGGCGCGCATGATGCCGAACCTGCCCAACCTGCTGACTCTCTCGCGCATCGCGGCGATCCCGGTGCTGGTGGCGCTGGTGGCGTGGCGGGAAGCGGGCGCCGACGTAGCCGCGTGTGCGGTTTTCGCGCTGGCCGGCATCACGGACTGGCTGGACGGACGCATCGCGCGGCAGCGGCAGCTGCACTCGGATTTAGGGCGCATGCTGGACCCGATCGCCGACAAGCTGCTGGTGGGCGCCACGCTGATGGTGCTGGCGGGCCAAGGACGGCTACCGCATCACGGGCTGTATCCGGCCATCGTCATCCTGTGCCGAGAGATACTGGTCAGCGGGCTGCGAGAGCACCTGGCGGGGCTTTCGGTGGGGCTGCCGGTGACCAGGCTGGCGAAGTGGAAGACGGGACTGCAGATGGCGGCGCTGGGCACCCTGCTGGCCGGCGACAGCGGGGCCGCGGTGTTGCGGCTGGGCTGGCTGCCGGTGGGTGCGATCGGGACGGCGATGCTTTGGGCCGCCGCACTGCTGACGCTGGTCACCGGCTGGGACTACCTGCTGGCGGGGCTGCAGCACGCGCGCCCTGGCCGGGTGGCGGCCAGGGCAGCGGCCAGAAACGTTGCCAGGAACACGGACAATACGGCCGAAGCTGGGCCGGAGCGCGGTCCAGGGCGCGAAAGCCTGGCGAAGGGCACGCCGGCGGTGCCGCGCTGAAGCTGCTGGGCGTGGTCGGCTGGTCCGGCAGCGGCAAGACGACGCTGGTAGTGGCCCTGCTGCCGCTGCTGCGGGCGGCGGGGCTGCGCGTTTCCACCATCAAGCACGCGCATCACGGGATGGAGCTGGACCGGCCGGGGAAGGATAGTTTCCGGCACCGGGAAGCCGGTGCCGAGGAGGTGCTGGTGGTGGGCGGGCAGCGCTGGGCGTTGATGCGGGAGCTGGACACGGTGCCGGACCTGGCCGTGCTGGCCGGGCGGCTGGCTCCGGTGGACCTGGTGCTGGTCGAGGGGTTCAAGGGATATCCGTTCCCGAAGCTGGAGGTGTTCCGGGCGGCGCTGGGCAAGTCGGCACTGTGGCCGGAGCTCGACGGCGTGGTTGCGGTGGCGTCGGACGGGCCGGTCGGGTGCCCGCACCCGTTGCTGCCGCTCAACGACCCGGCAGAAATCGCACGCTGGGTGTGTGGTTTCGCCGCCACCGGCGCATCGGGCGCTTGAGCGCGAGGTGGGGTTGGAGGCATGGTGCGGCCGCGTCGCAGGAAAGTGTAGTGGTGATGAGATTGAGTGTCCGCCCGATGGCCGCCGGCGCGCTGGTGTTGGGGGGGCTGCTGAGCGGATGTGCGGGGTCGGGGTATTACTCGTATTTGGGCGACACGTTCACCGTGCCGTTCCACAGCAACCCGAACCTGCCGCCGGGCAGCAGCGAGACATACACCAAGGTGCGGGCGCAGAACGTGCAGTCTCCGCCGCAGATCCTCTACGAGGCGGGAGACGTGTGGCCGCCGCCGCCAAAAGCGCCGCCGACGCTCAAAGACCTGCAGATCCAGCAGAACCTGGAACTGTCGAGCGGGGCCTCGGTGACGGGCAAGTACACGCCGCTGCAGCCGCTGCCGCAATTGCCGGGTTACGAGGTGCCGCAGCAGCAGACACACGCGGCGCCGCCCAACTCCAGCTTCCCGAAGGGGACGGTGCCAGGGGCCGGCGTGTCCGTGCAGGGCGGGCGCGAGTTGAACTCGCCGAAGGGGAGCGGGAGCATCGTGGTGCCGAACGGGAACGGGACGAGCACGGTGATCGGGCCGGATGGGTCGGTGACGACGGTGCCCACGCAAGGCAAGTAAACGCGGTGCTCGCAAAACCCGCCCTGGCGGCCGTTTGACGCACGTCTCCCCGGTTCTCACCGGCCATCGACGCCGCCTTGCTACGGTGCCCGTGAACGCACGCCAGCCGACTTAACCTAGTCTAGTCTGGTTTTGCGAGCACCGCTCTCGCGCAGCTTGTTGGTGAGCACGGGCCAGCGGAGGCCCGGATTTGCTTGGATAGAAGAGCCTAGGCCTGGTTCTTTCCAAACCGGCGAAAAAAGGAGGCCGGCTTTTTTGGAAAAGCAGCAAAAAACTCTTGTTCCTGCTGTCGCGGAAGTTTCTGCAAAGCACGCCCAAGGAAACAAAATTCTTTTGGTTTTTTTTTCAAAAAAGAACGGCTTGCCTCGCCTGAATCGTTCAAGATTTTCGATAGGTCCAAATCACTCTCGCCTGAAAGTCGCGACGAGCACGTCCCTGTAGGCCGGCGCGCCCGGCACGATCGGCTCGATGGCGGTGACGCCGTGGTAGACGCGGCTGTCGTCCACCAACGCCGCTTCCATCGGCGTGGTCAGCGTGAAGCTGCCGAGCGGGCGCCTCTGCAGGTCGTGGATGGTGGTCTGCCCGCTGGCAACGTTCTCGCGGCGGATCAGCAGGACCAGGACCCAGTCGACACCGTCGCGGTGCAGGCCTTCCGGGGTGGGTTGGCCGTGCTCGAGGGCGCGCGCCTCGATGCGGAACTGGTGGATCTCGACGTGCCAGGAGGCCGGGCGAAGGGGGGCGTCGGTGCAGGCGGTGAAGATGGTGTGGCAGGTGCGCAGGATTGCGCGCAGCGCGGGGTGGTCGGCGATAACGGGCTTGACCGGCTCGAACCAACGAGCGAGGCCGCCATTGAGCGCGTTGTAGTCGCGGCTCTGGTAGTGCGGCTGGTGGGGTTTGCGACGGATGGCGTGGGCATCGACGGAGAAGGCGGCGTGGCGGCGGCGGCGGTAGCGGCCGCCGTCTGCCATGTAGGTGTCCAGGCCGAGATCCTTCCAGCTGTCGGCGAAGCTCTGCCAGGCGGACAGGCCGGCTTCTTCGAGGACGATGCGGAAGTCGGGCGCTTCCACGTGGGCGAAGCCGTTTTGGTCGAGAGTGGATTCTATTGTTTGTAAGTTGAGCATGGAAAGAAAGTAAGCGTTTCTTTTTTGAAAAAAAGAAACAAAAAACTTTTGCGTTTGCTGTCGCGCGCTCGTCGGAAAAACGTGACAGCGGAGACAAAAGCTTTTTGCTTCTTTTTCTCGAAAAGGAGCGCTTGCTTCCTTCGCTGCGGTTCAGTCCGGCGACTGGGTGATCTTGAAAGCGATGCCGTCGCTCGCGTTGTTTTTAACGACGCCGCCGACCGCGGTGCCGTACACCGTGTTGGCTTTGGTGATCACCATCGGCGAGCCCGCTATGAAACCACCCGTTTGGCCGCCCGGATTGGGCGGTGTCTGGAAGGTGTAGAGCGCCGTCTCGGTCCAGGCGGTGCTGCCGGCGACGGGCGGGGTCAACCGATAGATCGTGCTGTTGGAGGTGTTGGTGAGGATTGCCGGAGCGATAGCGCCGTAGATGGAACCGTCCGGCCCGACTGAGAGGATGTCGCTTTCGACGAACACGATGTTGTTGTCGTAGCCGAGCAGCGGACGCCCGAGTGGGTCGGTGGCAAAGTCGTGGATGATCGTTTCAGTCCACTGCTCTCCTGCGGCGGACGGCGTAAGCTCGAAGACGGCACAGCTGCCAGCCGGGCACGACGTGCCAGACGACCCGGTGGTGCCGAAGACGACGCCGGTTTTCGACACCGCGATCTGGCCGATTTGCAGGTTCGGGGCGAAAGATTTGAGTATCGTGCCGACCCACTTGCCACCGGCCCTGGAGGGTGGCGTGACCTTGTAGACGATGTCGCGGCTCGTCGCCGTGTACGGCAGCGTGCGTGCTACGCCGTAAAGCGCACCGTCGTTGTCGATCACCAGTCCGCCGAGACCCGAGTAGCTCGTGTCGGAAAAAATCGTGGTCGGGGTGTAAGGGCCCGTGCCGGATGCGGGCGGAGACAATTGCAGGATCGAGCTCTGCATGGAGATGTAGAGGTCACCCGTCTTGCCGATAGCGACCTTTCCCTGTGGTCCGACATAGTCCTCAAAGGTGTAAATCGCCTGGCCGGATCCTGTCGCCACCGCACCACAGGCCGGAGTTCGCGTGCACGCGCCCGACCCGTTGGCGATCAGGTTGACATAGAGGTTGCCGTTGCTGTCGGACGCGAGTTCCGCAGGCTGCCCGACATAGGGGTTGTTGCTGAACACGTCGAGTAATTTGACTGCCCAGCCGGAGCCGGCTGTCGAAGGCGGGACAAGCGCGTAGGTCGTTCCTTGGCCGCTGACACCCACTTCCGACACGCCGGTGAGTTCGCCCTTGCTCAAGATGAGGCCGTCCGGAACGGAAGGCAGGCCGTCGTAGATCGTCTGCTCGTTTGCCGCTGCCCGCGCTGATTGGATCGGCAACGCAGCGAGACCGGCCAGCGCGCAATACGCAAGAAGCCCTGAACGACGCGGCATTTTGTCACTCCCTGGTAGCCGATTTTGCATCGTTCTACGTCGGATACAGGACGCGTGCTACATCACATCCCTGGTATGAATGCGTGCGGTGGCAATTCGCGCTTTCGCAAGCGCTGTCGCGGACGGCCGAAACGATACGCCTCCCCAACGCGCACCCAACGAAGACATAAGTTTTTTGCTGCTTTTTCGAAAAAGAAGCGCTTGCCTCCGCTTACTCTCAAGCGGTGTTCCCCAACGCCGCCGGCGGTGGGCTCTCTCTCACTTGACCGCTAGGCGCGTCCCCCACGGTCTGCGTCGTGCTCACCCGCCCTGCCCGGCCCGCGTCCAGATTCACCACCGTCGTCACCGGCGTGGCAATGCGCAGGCCGAGTTCCTTGAAGCGGATCGACATGCGGCGGTTGAACTCGCGCTGCACCGCCCAGCGGCCGGCATCGGTGCAGACGATCTGGCCCACGATGGTGACGATGCCGGCATCCACCTTGTCCACGCCCCAAAGCTGGAAGTCGCTGCGCATCATGTCGGCGAAGGCTTTTTCGCCACGCATGCGGCGTGCGATCTCGGTGAGGACTTCGCTGACCTGGTCGCTGTCTTCCTCCATCGGGACGGACACGGTGATGGCGGCGTTGCCGATGCCGCGGTTCACGTTCGTCACCGTGCTGACCGAGCTGAACGGGATGATGTGCACGCTGCCGTCGCCGGCGCGCAGGCGCATGGTGCGGATGGAGAGGTTCTCCACCGAGCCGGACAGGCCCGCCACCGTCACCCAGTCGCCCACCTGCATGGCGTTTTCCAGCAGCAGGAATATGCCGGTGATGAAGTCCTGCACCAGCTTCTGCGAACCGAAGCCGATGGCCACACCGAGGATGCCGGCGCCGGCCAGCAGGGGTGCGATGTTGACGCCGATCTGCGAGAGCGCGGTCAGCACGAAGATGATGCCGAGCGTGGCCAGCAGCATGGTGCGCAGGATGGGCATCAGTGTGCGCAGCCGCGCCGCGCGGGCGAACTGCAAGTGCTTGTTGAGCGCCGCAAGCTGGTTGTCCATCGAGGCGTTGACGCCCTCCCACACCACGATGGCGATTGCGGCGGCCACCACGATGGTGAGCACGGCGGAGAGCAGCTTGCCGCCGAGCGCGCGGGATTCGAACCAGGCGAGCGTGTCCACGCCCCAGGCCTGCAGCAGTGCCAGCCCGGCGATGATGACGAGCACGGCCGAGACGGTCCGGCGCAGCAGCGGGTAGTAGCGGTTGGCGCGCTGCTCCAGCCCGGGGTAGCGGGCCTGCGAGTCCGGCGAGACGCGGAAGGCGCGGTCCAGCGCGCCAAGCACCACAATGCTGGCCAGGCGGGCGGCGATCAGCACGCCGGCGGTGATGAGGAAGACGTGCCAGATCCGCAGGTAGCCGTTGCGGATGGAGGCGGCCCAGACCAGCCAAAGGCCGATGATGTAGAAGATGGCCACCAGGTGCCAGACCGAGGCCAGCCGGTTGCGCACGCGCGCGCCCACGCCCGGGTTGGGCTTGTGCGAGCGGATCATGCCGGCGACCGACGCGCGGCACTGCAGGACGACCACCACGAGGCAGAGGTGGACGACCAGGAAGATGGCCTTGAGGAACGCGTCGTTGGCCGCCGTGGGCAGGCCGAAGAGCTGGCCGATCTGCGAGGCGGCGGCGCCCGCCGCGGCGATGGTGAAGATGCGGCGCACCCAGACGACGGCGTACTCCGCCCCCTCGTCGGTGAGGTGGACCAGGCGCAGCGTGGGCAGGCCCGGCGCGGTGATCATGCGGGTGAGCGAGGTGGCGACCCGGCAGGTGGCGTAGGCCAGGATGATCACCTGCAGCACGGCGGCGATCTGCGGCTCGGCGAACAGGGTGCCGGCGTAGCCTACGCCGACAAAGGCGGCGAGCGGCACCAGGTCCAGCAAGAAGCAGAGCAGCACGAAGGGCAGCCGCCTGAGCGCGCGCATGGTGCGGGCGAAGCGGCGGCGGCGCAGGACGTGTTCGACGGCGGCGGCCTCGTGCACTTCCTCGTTGGTGGCCGGGGGTTCGTCCGGAGCGGGGTCCTCGCCGGCGAGCCTGCCGCCGGGGCTTTCGGCTGCGTCGGCTTCGGCTTCCACGCGGGCGGACGCGGCGAAGTCTGCAGCGGGGTGGGCTTCGGGCGGCAGGCTGCCGGGGGCGGCGCGGGCGATAGCGCGGACCGGGCGGCGCAGCAGGCGGTAGAGGCCCCATTCCAGCAGCAGGGCGGCGGCCAGCACGGCGGCGGCGCGCCAGGCGGTGTCCAGCGCGCGGGCGCGCAGGATCGGGTTCTCCAAGGTGTGGACCGAGAACGCCCAGATGCTGGGAAGGCCGCGCAGGGCCCGGCCAAGGCTGACCACCTGGGCGGAAAGGCCGGAGATCCAGGTGGTGCTCTCGCGCAGCACTTCGGCGCCGACGCTGTCGGGAGCGAGCTTCACCGGGGCGTCGGCCGGCTTGGGCGGGTTCGCCACGGTGATCGCCTTGGACAGCGTCTCCAGCGTGGCGGTGAAGGCGGCGCGCTTCTGCGGGTCGTTCAGCAGGTCGATCATCTGCTTGGTTTCCGCCGGGGTCAGCTTGGGAGCTTCCGGCGGTTTGGCGGCGGCAGCCGCGGCGGGCGGGTGGGCGAGGCCCGGCAAAGCGGGCTGGGCGCGGGCGGCGGAGGTTGCCGCCAGGGTCAGCAGCAGCAGGATGGCGCCCAGGGGGTGCACAAGGCGGGTGGCCCGCTTATGTCGGTCCGATGACATCGATCCTGTTCGTCCTCTTGATCCTGACGATGCTCGCCGTGGTCGTGGTGCTGGGCATGGGGATGGCGGGGGTGGGCCGTGGCGGCGACCCGCGGCGGTCGAACGCGCTGATGCGCGCGCGCGTTCTGCTGCAGGGGGTGGCGTTGGCGTTGATGGCGGCGCTGCTTCTGCTGCGGCATTCGTAGGGAAGGCAAGGCCTTCTTTTTCGAGAAAAAGAAGCAAAAAGCTTTTGTCGCGGCTGTCGCGGACAGCTGAGCCCAGCGCTTCAACCCGCGACGCCTCGAGGACCAAAAGTTTTTCGGTTCTTTTTTTCAAAAAAGAACCGCTTGCCTTGCCTTTTCTCGGGCCCCATCACGCCGCGCATGCACCGCGTCCTCTCCGGCATCCAGCCCTCCGGCATCCCCACGCTCGGCAATTACCTGGGCGCGTTGCGGCAGTGGGTAGCGCTGCAGGACACCCACGAGTGCCTCTATTGCGTGGTGGACCTGCACGCGCTGACCACGTTCCAGGAGCCCGCCGCGCTGCGCCGGCAAGTGCTGGAGATGACGGCCACCGTGCTGGCCTGCGGCGTGGACCCGCAGCGAAGCGTGCTGTTCGCGCAGTCGGCGGTGAGCGCGCATGCGCGGCTGGCGTGGATCTTCAACTGCGTAGCCAGGCTCGGCTGGCTGAACAGGATGACGCAGTTCAAGGACAAGGCGGGCAAGGATCGGGAGGCGGCCTCGGCCGGGCTGTACGTTTACCCGAACCTGATGGCGGCCGACATCGCTGCCTACCATGCGACGCGCGTGCCGGTGGGCGACGACCAGCGGCAGCATTTGGAGCTGGCCAACGACATATCGGAGAAGTTCAACCACGATTACCGGGTGGAGTTCTTCCCGCGCATCGAGCCGCTGATCCTGGGCGAGGCGGCCCGCGTGATGAGCCTGCGCGACGGGACGCGGAAGATGAGCAAGTCCGACCCGTCCGACCAGAGCCGCATCAACCTGACGGACGACGCGGAGACGATCGCGCTGAAGATACGCCGTGCCAGGACGGACCCGGAGGCGTTGCCGGGCGAGCCGGCTGGGCTGGAAGGGCGGGCGGAAGCGCGCAACCTGGTGGGCATCTACGCGGCGATGGCGGGGACGGACGCGCAGGCGGTGCTGGCGGAGCATGGCGGGCGGGGGTTCGGCGGGTTCAAGGACGCGCTGGCGGAGCTGCTGGTGGCCAAGCTGGCGCCGATCGCGGGGGAGACGCGGCGGCTGCTCGCGGATGAGGGGCATCTGCGGGGGGTGCTGAAGGCGGGGGCCGAGCGGGCGGGGGCGCTGGCGGAGCCGATCGTCGCGGAGGCGGAGAGGATCGTAGGGCTGTAAAGCAAGCTGGCAAGCGGTTCTTCTTTGAAAATAAGGACCAAAAAACTTTTGTCTCTTGAGTACATGCTGAGCGAAATTCCGCGACAGCGGGGGCAATAGTCTTTTTTGCTGCTTTTCAAAAAGCAGGCCTCGCTTTGCTTGCCGCGCTTTTCGCCGAACTCTTTGCAGTTTTCGCGTTGATCTCCGATGCGACGGTATGGTCCGGCGCCGTGTGCGAGGATCGCCGCCATACCAGACATGTTCGTCTCGGACGCCGCCGTCGCGGGGCACGCACCCGGACGCGGGCGCTTCAATAGCGGCCGGCTGCACATGCTGATTGCCGGCAGCAGGGTTGTGCGGTCGCTCTCCATCGGGCTGCTGGCGCGGCTGGAACTGGCGTTCCTGGCCGGGCACAAGCAACGCCACATGCTGGCGGCCATCAAGACGGCACGCAGCGGACGTGAGTCGTTACTTAGCGGCAACGAAGCTTTTACCGTGTTTTCGCTGGCACAGGCGCAGAGCGCGCTGGACGGCGAGATGGCGGAAGTGGGCGTGTACCAGGGGTGCTCGGCGCGAATGATCAGCCTGGCCAGCAACGGCGTGCCGTTGCACCTGTTCGACACGTTCTCGGGGCTGCCGGCGCCGGATGCCGAGGAGCATGGGCGGATGCGGCAGGGACACTACGCGGCGTCGCTGGAGGGCGTGCAGGCCTACCTCGCCGACCGGCCGCACGTAGAGTTCCACCGTGGGATGTTCCCGCAGACGGCGGCGCCGGTGGCGGACAAGCGCTTCTCCTTCGTGCACCTGGACGTGGACCTGAAATCGAGCACGCGCGGCTGCCTGGAGTTCTTCTACCCGCGCATGCTGCCGGGCGGCATCATCCTGACGCACGATTATTCCTACCTCGACGGGGTGCGCGAGGCGTTCGACGAGTATCTTGCAGGGCGGCCGGAGCGCGCGATCGAGTTGCCGACGTCGCAGGCGATGCTGGTGAAGCAGGGGTAGGCAAGCGGTTCTTTTTTGAAAAAAACAACCAAAAAACTTTTACTTTCGCTGTCGCGCTATTTTCCTGAAAGAACCGCGACAGCGGAAGCAAAAGCTTTTTGCTTCTTTTTCTCGAAAAAGAAGTCCTTTGCTTGCCTTCCTTGCCCAGCCAGTATGCCCCGCCGATGGAGCAAGCACATGACCCGTCCCATGTTACTCGCGTGCCTGATTGCATGCGGCACGATGCACGTTGCCGGCGCGGCGGAGATGACGCTGGTGCAGGCAGGCACCGTGATGGCGGTGCCCGGCGCGCCGGTGCGGCACACGGCGACGATCGTGGTGCGTGACGGCAAGATTGCTGAGATACGCGACGGTTTCGTGGACGCCGCCGGGGCGGGCGCCGGCCCCGCGGACCACGTGCACGTGGTGGATCTGCGCAACAGCTACGTGTTGCCGGGGCTGATCGACGCGCACGTGCACCTGACCGGGCAAGGCAGCCGCAACAGCCAGTTGGAGCGGGTCACGCAGACCGAGGAGGACGGCGTGGCCGACGGCGTGCTGTACGCCGCGCGCACGCTGGACGCCGGCTTCACCACGGTGCGTGATTGCGGCGGCGACCTGAGTGCCATCCTGGCGCTGCGCGACGGGATCCGGCGCGGCGAGATCAAGGGGCCGCGGGTGATCTCGGCCGGCGAGCCGCTGTCTTCCACAGGTGGGCACGCGGACGACAACGGCTACCGGCCGGGGCTGTTCGCGCATCAGGGCATCGGCATGTGCGACAGCGCGGACGAGTGCCGCAAGGCGGTGCGCTACGAGGTGAAGTATCGCGTGGACCTGATCAAGATCATGGCGACAGGCGGCGTGCTGGACGACAGCGCGGCCGGCACCGACCAGCAGTTCACCGACGACGAGCTGCGCGCCATCGTGCAGACGGCGCACACGCTCGGCCGCAAGGTGGCGGCACACGCGCACGGGCTGAAGGGGATACGGGCCGCGGTGCTGGCGGGCGTGGATTCGATCGAGCACGGCACCTACCTGGACGACGACACCGCGCGGCTGATGCACGAGCGGGGGACCTACCTGGTGCCGACCATCGTGGCCGGGCAAGAAGTGGCGAACCTGGCCAAGACGGACGGGTATTTTCCGCCGGCGGTGCGGGCCAAGGCGCTGACCATCGGCACCATCATGGGGCCGCATCTGCGGCGCGCGCACGATGCCGGGGTGAAGATCGCGTTCGGCACCGACAGCGCGGTGAGCCCGCATGGGTGGAACGCACGGGAGTTCGCGCTGATGGTGAAGAACGGGCTCTCGCCGACAGAGGCGATCGAGGCGGCGACGGTGAACGCGGCGGATCTACTGGGCGTGCGCGCGGAGGTGGGCTCGCTGGAGGCGGGCAAGTCGGCGGACATGATCGCGGTGGCGGGCGACCCTACGCAGGACGTCACGCGGTTGGAGCACGTGGCTTTCGTAATGCGGGGCGGCGCGATCTACCGGTCTGCGGTGATGGGCGAGGCGACGGGGTGGATGCCGAGCGCGCCGGCAGAGAGGTAAGGCAAGCGCTTCTTTTTCGAGAGAAAGAAGCAAAAAGCTTCTACTGCGCCTGTTGCGGTTCTGTCCGGCGAGCGCGCGACAGCGGAAGCAAAAGCTTTTTGGTTCTTTTTCTCGAAAAAGAACCGCTTGCTTCCTGCGACAAATCGAAACACGCCCCCTGTTGCGCTGCACCCTTAGCAATGCTCCTGTAGCACCATGGAAAGAATGGTGCCGGTTGCGGCGTCGGAACGCATGGTGCACGCGAGCGGAGGTTTGTCCGCCGTGCGTGGCATGGTCTACGTCGTGCTGGGCGCGGCGCTGCTGGCCGGCGGATGGGGGCGCTACGGCACCCAACTGTCCGCCATGATGCCCGGTTCGACCGCGCAGCCGGCGGCCCCGACCCGCGTTCTCGCCATGGAGGTCGCGATGCTGCCGCGGTCCGGCGAGCAGCAGGCGATGGCCGGGATGGGCCTGTCGGCAGCCGACAGCGCAGCGCTGGGTCTGGCCTTGCGGCGCGGCCAGCTTCGCCTGGCGAAATTGGGTCTGTTCGACGCGACGGCAGAGGGTCCTGAGGCCAGTCCGGCCGGACACAGGGTAGAGCTGGTGGTGGGCGGCTACACCACGGCGGTGACGCTGACGCGGCAGGCGGATGTCGTTGTGGTGCCGGTAGGCCCGGCCGCGACGGTGTCGGTCCGCAACGTCGACGGCGCGGGCACGGCAGTGGGGCTGCTGACCCTGTCCGGCCCGATGCAGACTCCGCCGCTGGAACCGGGCCAGGCGGAACAGGTGGGCGTGGTGGCCGAATGAAGGGGCTTATCCCAGCGGCGCAGAAGCTGATGCCGCTGATGATGGTCGTCTTCCTCGGGTTGATGATCCTGCAGCTGGTGCTGTCGATGCACCTCTCGGCCGGGGAGTTGCTGCACCGGGTTCTCGGCTGGCTGGCGCAGGGCGGCGTGGTGTACGCGGTGTTGGGTGCCGCGCTCTCTGCGCTGGTGCTGGCGGGCGTGGTGTACGAGTGGCGCGCGGAGGCGGCGGCGCGCAAGATAAAGGCGAGCGGGCGCCGGGCGCGCCCACAGAAACGAGGGTGGCTCATGGATGTGTTGGCGCGACTGACCAACCGTGCGGCGTTGGAGGATTTGCTGTCCAAGCAGGACCGCGCGACGGTCATCGACGCGGTGGCGCTGGCCGCGACGCTGAAGGCCCAGGTGATCGGGCAGGATGCGGTGTGCGACGAGATCGCCGGGCAGTTGCGCCGGCGCCTGGCGCTGCAGGTGCGCGGCAAGCCGGTCGGCGTGTTCCTGCTGGCGGGGCCGCCGGGCACCGGCAAGACGTATCTTGCCAAGAAGCTGGCCGGCGCGTTGGGGCGCAAGCTGCTGCATTTCGACATGACGCAGATGAGTTCGGCCCATGCGTCCACCCAGCTGTTTGGCTCGCCGAAGGGCTACGTGGGGTCGGACAGCTACGGCAAGCTGACCGGCGGGCTGAAGGAGACGCCGGACTCGCTGGTGCTGCTCGACGAGATCGAGAAGGCGCATCCGGACGTGTTCAAGAAGTTCCTGACGGCTTGGAACGACGGGCACGTGACGGAGGCCTCCACCGGCGCGCAGGTCTCCACCACGCGCTCGATCTTCATGCTGACGTCCAACATCGCCACCGACGCGCTGAGCGAGATTGCCGAGCGCTACGCCGAGGATCCGGACGGGATGCGCGGCGCCTCGGTGGACGCGCTGAAGGCGGCTGGATTCGCGCCGGAGGTGCTGAACCGGCTGGACAGGATTTTCGTGTTCCGGCCGCTGGCGGGGCTGGACGTGGCACGCGTGGCTGCACTCGAGATCGAGGCGATGATCGGCAGCTACGGGCTGGAGATCGCCGATGGCGGCATCGACCCGCATTTGCTGATGGACGTGATGCAGAAGCAGGACCGGCTGGGCCAGGGTGCGAGCGCGCGCGACCTGGTGCGCTCGATCGAGGAGATGGTGAGCGATGGGCTGATCGAGGCGCACCAGCAGGGCGCGCGCTGCGTGAGTTTGGAGAAGGGGCCGGACGGCATCGTCACCCGCATCGCCGACATGCGGGGTGCTCGCAAGGTGCTGCCGGCGCGCGACGCCCTGGTGCCTGAGGTGCCGGTGCCCGAGGTTGCGGGGCGCGAGGCGCGGGTGCCGCTGGCGGCACGGATAAACCGCTGAGGTGTCGGCGGCCGGGCGGCTGTGGCGCCGGGCGCCGGCGTGGCGGTTCTGCCTGGTCTCGGCGTTGGGTCTGGGCGCGCTGACGGCGCTGTTTCCGCCGGCGGGCTTGAAGCACTTGGCGGCCGGCGTAACCGCCAGCGGCTTGGCGGCGGCCGGCAAGGCGCCCGGGGCGGTACATGCCACGGCGCGCTTCGTGCCGCCGGGCGACAGCCTGCCGGCCTCTCCACTGGGCGCCACCGCGCCACCGCCGGGGCCGGGGCGGTCCGGCACCATCCCGTTTGCCGGGCGGCAACTGCCCCTGCCGCCTGGCGAATGGCAGACACTGGTGGTAGCGCGGACCGGCACGCCGGACTACGCGCAGGCGTCGTCGCTGGCGCGGATAGAGGCGGGGCAGGTGACAGGGCTGGTGCGGGTGCTGGCGTCCGACCCGCTGGCGCACGCGGTGCTGCCGCCCGGGCGGCAGGCGGCGTGCTATGACCCCGCGGTGCTCGCCAGCGACGTCTCGCCGCGCACGGCAGATCAGAGCCCGGAGACGATAGAGTGTTGGACGGTGGGACGCTTCAAGGCGCCTGCCTCGGCCGACCGGCGGCAGAAGCTGGACGGGGCGCTTGGGATCGGGCTCGACCGGCTCGATGCGATGGGGGTGCACATGCCGGGCGCGATGCTGGCGATGAACTACCTGCGGGCGGACGAGACAGGCTGGTTCGACGTGGTGGCGATGACGCCGGAGAAGGGCGCGGACGCGGAGCGCAAGATGCTGGCGTTTGCACGGGTGTATGCGGGGGAGTTGCATCGGGGGTTTTCGGCGGGGAAGTGAGCAAGCAAGCAAGGTCTTCTTTTTCGAGAAAAAGAAACAAAAAGCTTTTGTGCGGCTGTCGCGGTTCTTTCCGGCAACGCTTACTCGAGAGACAAAAGTCTTTTGCTTCTTTTCTTCAGAAAAGAAGGCCTTGCTTTCTTGCCTAAGCCTTTGGCAGCCGCACCACGAACCGTGCCCCCAGCACCTGCCCCTCCCCGTCCCGCCGGTTCTCCGCGCTGATCCGCCCGTGCAGCGCCTCGACGATCTGCCGGCTGATCGACAGCCCCAGCCCGGAATGCCGCCCGAACTTCTCGCCGGCCGGGCGCTCCGAGTAGAACCGGTCGAACACGTGCTCGAGGTTGCTGTCCGGTATGCCGGGGCCCTCGTCCTCGACGGACAGCTCCACCATGCCGCCGGTCTCGCGCCCGCGCAGCCGGATGGTGCCGCCCGCGGGTGAGAAGCTTTGCGCGTTGCCGATCAGGTTGCGCAACACCTGCACCAGGCGACCCTCCACCGCGTTGACCACCAGGGGCCCCGGCGGCATGTCCACGCTGAGCTGTGCGTCGCCGTCGCCGCGCGTGGCGTCGGCGATCTCGCCGAGGGTGGCCATGATTGGCACCACGTCCACCGGTTCGGTGGCGGTGCGTGAGAGTTCGGCGTCCACGCGGCTGGCGTCGCTGATGTCGCTGATCAGCCGGTCCAGGCGGATCACGTCCTCCTGGATGATGGCGAGCAGGCGGGCCTGCAACGGCGCCTCGCGGACGCGGCGCAGCGTGTCGATGGCGCTGCGGATGGAACTGAGCGGGTTCTTGATCTCGTGCGCCACGTCGGCGGCGAAGCGTTCGATGGCGTCCATGCGGCCCCACAGCGCCGACGCCGAGCCGGACAGCGCGCGGCCCAGCTCGCCGATCTCGTCGCGGCGGCGCAGCAGCGGGGCGGGCACCGCGCCGGCGCGGCCGTGGCCCTCCTGCATGTCGCGCGCTGCGTCGGCCAGCTTTAGGATCGGCCGTGCGAGCGTGAGCGAGAGGTACCAGGACAGCAGCACGGTCAGGATCAGCGCGCCGAAGAACAGGCCGAGGATGGAGATGCGAACCGCGAACAGGCTCCGGTCCACGGCGATCGCGTCGCGGGTCAGCAGCACGATGCCGACGGTGTGGCGGTCGCGCTCCACCGGTTCGGCGACGGTGACCAGCAACTGGTTCTCCCGCGTGCGGCGGATGTTGGGGGGCATCTCGTGGCTGTCGTCGCTGCTGGTCAGGCGCAGCTCCTCGCGCACGTCGGGCTGCCAGTCGGGGCCGGGCGCGTTGGGGCTCAGCTCGACGGTTGTCGCACGGGTGTGCGGCAACACGGCGAGCACGTCGTCGTAGACGCGGCTGACGATGCCCAGCACCGGGCTGCGCACGGTGGCCGGCGGCAGCGGCTCGGTGCTGACGGCGCCGCCGGCACCCATGCGCACGCGGCTGTCGGCGATGAGAGTGCCGTCCGGGGCGTAGATCTTCGCACCGGCGTTGGGCGTGGGGTCGGTCAGGCGGCGCAGCAGCGGGCGGGCGAGGTCGGGCACCAGGACCGGGTTGTTGGGGTCGGAGACGCGCACGGCGCTCTCTCCCAGGGCGCCGGCGTAGATGCGGGCCTGTTCGCGCAGCGCGGTCACCTCGGCTTCCAGCAGGCCGTCCTGGTACTGGTCGAGGTAGAGCAGCGCGCCCAGCAGCAGCGCCAGCGGCACGAAGTTGACCAGCAGGACGCGGCGCATGAGCGGGGAGACCCAGCGGGCGCGGTGCGGATGCGGCAGGTCGGCCTGGCGCGCGGACTCGCTCGTGCGGGTGGGGACGTCTAGCAACGCGGCACCGCCGTTTGGACGACGCCGGCGGCCTGGGGGGCGGCGATTTCGAAGGTTGTCACAGGCGGGACGATAGCAAAGGCAAGCAGTTCTTTTTTGAAAAAAAGAACCAAAAAACTTTTGCTCCCTGTCGGGGAGTCTCCGGCGAGCGCGCGACAGCGGAGTCAAAAGTCTTTTGCTTCTTTTCTTCAGAAAAGAAGGCCTTGCTTGCCTTACGCGGCGTCCACCATCACCAACTCCGCATCCTCCAGCGCCGTCACCCGCAGAACCGTTTCGTCCGCGATCGCCGCACCATCGCGCGTGCCCACGCGCACGCCGTTCACGTCCACCGCGCCCTGCGACGGCACCAGGTAGGCGTAGCGCCCTTCCGCAAGCGCGTACTCCGCCGTCTCGCCGGCCTTCAGCGTGGCACCGAGCACGCGGGCGTCGGCGCGGATGGGCAGCGCGTCGCCTTCCGGCGCGGGGCCGGCGGCCAGGGCAACGAACCGGCCGGCGCGGGCGTCCCGCGGGAACGGCCGCGCACCCCAGGAGGGGGCGCCGCCGTGGCCGTCGGGGATGATCCACAGCTGGAACAGCTTGGTGACGCCCGGCTCGGCGTTCCACTCGGCGTGGCGGATGCCGGAGCCGGCGCTCATCACCTGCACGTCGCCGGCTTCGGTGCGGCCGGTGTTGCCCAGGCTGTCCTTGTGGGTGATGGCACCTTCGCGGACGTAGGTGATGATCTCCATGTCGGCGTGCGGGTGGGCGGGGAAGCCGCTGTCCGGCGCGATCTCGTCGTCGTTCCAGACGCGCAGGCGGCCCCAGTGCAGGCGGGCGGGGTCGTGGTAGCCGGCGAAGGAGAAGTGGAAGCGGGAGTCGAGCCAGCCGTGGTTGGCGGCGCCGAGGGCGGCGTAGGGGCGGAGTTCGATCATTTCGGAGACCTCCAGAGGGAGTAAGGCCTTCTTCTGAAGAAAAAGAAGCAAAAAGACTTCTGTCCGGCTGTCGCGGACCGTTCCACACGGCGCGCCCAAGGGAACAAAAGTTTTTTGGTTCTTTTTTTCAAAAAAGAACTGCTTGCTTACTCACTTAGGGCGCCACGACCTCGTCCGCATCCACGCCCCACATATCGCTGCGTTGCAGCCAGCCGCGGTAATCCTGCACTTGCACCTGGCACCAGGCCTTCCCAGCGTCGCAGGACCGTATCCGCCCGACCACGCCGGGCTTGAGCACCGCTACCGCGTCGGCGGTCTCGCTCGCGTCGGCGCGAATGGAGCGGTCCGTGGTGCCGGTGATGACGAAGGTGCGCCGGCCGGTCAGCGTGGCCTGGTGCACCCAGCCCTTCACACCGTCCATGTCCTCGACCAGGCGCCAGATGTCGAACTCGCGTTCGATCTTCACCGGGAGTTCGCGGCGCTTGTAGGTCCAGATGACCGGGTAGCGCTCGGCGGGGCCCACGCGCATGTTGACCTCGTCGCTCTTCAGCGAGGCGTAGCGCGGCAGGTGCAGGCCGGTGTTGGTGCCGACGTCGGCCGGCACCGGCGGGGGGGCGGGCTTCTGCGCCGCCTCGGGCGCGGGCGCTGCCGGCGCGGGCGGCTCCTTTTTCACCACCAGCTTTTTCGACGTGGCGGCTGTCGCACGCCGGGGTGGACCCGGGCGGCGCGGTGCGACGACGGGCACGTGCCTGGCGGCCGGCTTGGCCGGGGTGGTGTGCCGGGTCTTGCTCGTGGTGTGGGTCGTCGTGCGGATGGTGGTGGTCGTGGTGGTCTGGGCGGAGAGCCGGCCGGCAGATGCGAAGGCTGCAAGCACGGCGAGCACGAAAAGGCGTCTGGTCACAGCGAGATCATCTGTCCTTTGCCGACGGCTTCGAGGAATGTGGCGACGCCGGCCACTTCTACACCCTCCTGCAGGGAGGCGGGGTCGATGCCTTCGGCGGTCAGCCCGGCCTCGCAGGCGATCATCCGCACGCCCAACTCGCGGGCGGCGTCGCGCAGCTCGCCCAGGCCGGCCACACCGCGGCGGCGGATCACCGCGTCCCGCCCCACGTCGTCGAGGTCCGACCAGTCCTCACGCAAAGCGCGGCAGCCGTGGTTGGTGGCGAACAGCACCACCGGGCGGCCGAGGGAGGCGGCGGCGGATGCCACCAGGAAGGCGTATTGCGCGCGCTCGTGCGTGCCGGCGATCAGCAGGATGCCGAGTGGAGAAGCCGTGCCGTTGGTCGTTTCGTCCACCATGGGTTGGGTTTTCCTGGTACATGTTCACACCCCTTCGGGTTGGCCGCTAGGGCGGGCCCGCGTCAAGGGGCGAAGGCGTCACGTTTGCGGAACGTCGCGTGGCGTGCCGCAGCATGGGCAGGCGGGGTCCGCCGGCAGGCGCACGGTGCGGAAGCGCACCGCGAGCGCGTCCCAGATCAGCAAACGTCCGGCCAGGCTCTCGCCGATGCGGAGCAACTCCTTCAGCACCTCGGTAGCCTGCAGCGTGCCCATGACACCGGTGACGGGGCCAAGCACGCCGGCTTCCGCGCAGCTCGGCACCAGGCCGGGCGGCGGCGGGGCGGGGTAGAGGCAGCGGTAGCAGGGGTTGGGCACGCCGTCCGGCGCGCGGCCGGGGCGAAAGGTGGAAAGCTGGCCCTCGTAGCGCAGTACGGCGGCCGAGATCAGCGTCTTGCCGGCACGCCAGGTAGCGTCGGCTAGCAGGAAGCGGGCGGGGAAGTTGTCGGTGCCGTCGCAGACGATGTCGTAGGGGGCGATCAGTGCGGCCACGTTGTCCTGGTCAACCCGCATTGCGTGGGCGTGCACCTGGACCAGAGGGTTGAGGGCGGCCATGGCTGCGGCGGCGGAGGCGACCTTCGGCAAGCCCACGCGGGCCTCGGTGTGGGCCACCTGGCGCTGCAGGTTGGAGAGGTCGACGACGTCGTGGTCGGCGATGCCGATGGTGCCCACGCCGGCTGCGGCCAGATAGAGGGCGAGCGGGCTGCCCAGGCCGCCGGCGCCGACGATCAGCACGCTTGCGTCGCGCAGGCGGGCCTGGCCGGTGCCGCCCACGTCGGCGAGCAGGATGTGGCGGGCGTAGCGCTGGATTTCGGCTTCGGAGAAGTGCAGGTCCATCGGGCTCAGATGGGAGGGTCGAGGCTCGTGGGCAAAGGCAGGCAAGCAAGCGGTTCTTTTTTGAAAAAAAGAACCAAAAAACTTTTATCTCTGGGGTGGGCGCTCTCCCGCGAGCGCGCGACAGCGGAGACAAAAGCTTGCTTCTTTTTCTCGAAAAAGAAGGCGCTTTCTTGATGCTTGTCCTGTTCTCCGGCGGCCAGGATTCCACCACCTGCCTCGCCTGGGCGCTGGAGCGCGCCGACCACGTGGAGACGCTTGGTTTCGACTACGGCCAGCGCCACCGCGTGGAGCTCGACTGCCGCGCGCCGATCCGCGCCGCGCTCGCCGAGCGCTGGCCTGGCCGGCTGGGTCCGGACCACATGGTCGACCTGCGGGCCAGCATGGCGGCGCTGGGACAGACCGCGCTGACCAGCGAGGCGGCGATCACCATGGGCGCCGACGGGCTGCCCACCACCTTCGTGCCGGGCCGCAACCTGCTGTTCCTGACCTACGCGGCAGCGCTGGCCTACCGGCGCGGCCTGAAGCGCATCGTGGCCGGCATGTGCGAGACGGACTACTCCGGCTACCCGGATTGCCGTGACGACACGGTCAAGGCGCTGCAGGTGGCGCTGAATTTGGGTATGCAGCGGCGCTTCGTGCTGGAGACGCCGCTGATGTGGGTGGACAAGGCGGCCACCTGGGCGATGGCGGAGCGGCTGGGGGTGTTGGACGTGGTGGTCGGGCTCACCCACACCTGTTACCTGGGTGAGCGGCGGACGCTGCACGAGTGGGGGTATGGGTGCGGGGGGTGCCCGGCTTGCGAGTTGCGGGCGGACGGGTTTCGGCGGTGGAAAGCGAAGTAAGCAGTTCTTTCCAGAAAAAACCAAAAAACTTCTGCTCCCTTGAGTTTACGCTAAAAAAACTCCGCGACAGCAGGACGAAAAGTTTTTTGCTGCTTGTTTTCAAAAAAGCAGGCTTGCCTTGCTTCCTTGCCTCCGTGCACTGGCCAGGCAACGATCCTGCGGTCGATGATCAGGTGTGGTTCGCTGCGGTTTTGCGCGGATCGCCCGCATCGACCCTGAAGGTGACGTTGACGTATTTGTACCAGCCGCCGTGCGCAGGCGGGTAGCGTTGCGTTTTCACCATGGCCACTGCCGAGTCACCAAAGGCCCAGCCGTTTGGACGCTCGGCCACTATGCCTCCGATGTTGGGCACGCCCGTGCCGTCGATGGCGACTTTCACGACGGCACAACCAGGCACTTCGTGCGTCAACGCGTCGGCAGGATAGGCCGGGCTGTTCGAGCCACGGTAGGTCGGTTGCAGTTGCAGCCTTGCCTGATTCGGGTCGCTCGGCAGAGCGCAAATCGTCTGTTCGGCATGGTCGTCTGCACGCTGGGCTGATATCGAGAAACTGTTGCTGGACAGAACCTTGTCATCAACGACGGTGTCGACGTGATAGTCGCCAGGACCAAGGGCCGCGGCGGCGCGTTGAGACGACAGCTCTGCCGGCGAGTAGTTGAACCGTATCCGGACAAAGTGGTTGTGGGAAACCAGTTGCGACCCACGATACCAGTTCCAATCCAAGTGATGATCCCCGCCGAAGCGGGTGACGTCCGGCCAGGTGACGTACACCACGACCCGGACATACTCTCCTGCGACGAAATGACTTTGTGGCGTAGCGGAGCCAAGGATCACGCTGCCTGCGCTCGTCACGACCGAACTTGCAACAGAGAGCTGCTGGTCTGCGCATCCTGAACATGCCAGCAAGAGCGTTAGCAGTGCTGGCAGGCGGGAAATTGCACGCATGTCGGTCTCTCAACGCTTCGAGATCGCAACATACAAAACGTTTCGTGCCGAAGCAAGTTGTGAACATGCTTCGGCACGAAACGCCAGTTACAGACTTAGCTCCCGGGTCGCGCCCGGATGCGTTGCTACGCGGCGGCTTGCACCGCGGTGCCGGCGCGCTCGGCCAGGCGGGCGCGGATGGCAGCGGGCACCTGGCGGGCCGACTTGGCACGCGGGTAGTCCATGGCAACGATCTCGGCGTCGCTGCCTGCCAGTGCGGCGTGCTCTTCCCAGTTGTCGAAGGCCATGCGGTCGATGTTGTCGATGAAGGTCTCGGCCGGCATGCCGTCGGCCAGTATCAGCGCGTGGTCGGCCAGCTCGACGTGGTAGTAGGTGAAGGTCTCCGGCATCGCCGTCTCGCGGACGATCGACGTGCCGTTGAGCAGCGCGCCAGCCTGCACCAGCACGCCGTCCACCAGCACCGCGTGACAGGGGGAGATCAGGCTGTCGCGCACCGGCACGTTGTGGGCCAGCGCGCCGGCGCGGATGCGGACCGGCATCGAGGTGATCGGGTCGGCAAAGCGGGTGGCCACCGCGCGGCGGCCGACCCAGCGGACGAACTTCACGTCGCCGGCGGCGGTCAGCACCACGTCGCCGGCAGCGAGGGTTTCCACCGCCACGTCGCCGTCCGGCGTGGCGACCATGGTGCCGGGGCAGAAGCAGGGCGCGTTGGTGGAGTTCAGCGTGACGTTGTCGACGTTGTAGCCGCCGGGCACGGTGTTATCGAGCGAGTAGACGCCGTTGTTGGAAAACAGGTTGTACTCCACGCCGCCCACATTGAAGTCGAAGCCATCGTAGTCGATGCCGTGCAGGCTGCCCTGCTCGCCCTCGGGGTTTCCGGTGAAGACCGCGTTGTCGTAGGTGAACGGACCGTCGTTGACGATCGTGCCGCCGTTGGAGATGCGGTCGTTGAAGTCGACTCCGTCCAGGGTCCCGCGGATGTCGGTGATCGCGTAGCTCAGGCCCTTGCCGGTGCTGTTGGTGGCGTCGGCGGTGGTGAAGACCACGATGCGGTCGGCGCCGGTCGGCGATTGCGGGTCTGCCAGGCGATAGACGAAGCGCTGGTAGTCGGGCGCGGTGGTTTCGGGCTGGAACGCCAGGCTGGTAGCGGTGTTGTCGGACGCCGAGTTGTCAGCCGCCAAATGCGAAGTCGACTTATCGGACTCGAGCTTGTCAGACATGGCTGCGGCCTCTCTCAGGAATTCGGTGATCGTTCGTCTTTGCCCGACATCGTAACCGTTTTCAAGGTGAATACGTATCGAGTGACTACATTTCCGCCGTGGCGTTCCGGTCTGCGCGGGCGCCAGGCCGGCTCGCCGCATCGCCGGCGGGCAGGCTTGCGGCTGGGGCACGCCGCGCCGCCGCGTTGCCCCAGTGGCGCTCGGTGGCCTTGTAGCCGGTCAGGCAATGGATCGCCACCGCATCGAACAGCTCGCGCCGGCCCAGGATCGCCACCCTGTCGAGGCGGCCGCGCCAGAGGGCGCCGGACGCGGCCAGGTACTGCGCCAGCGCGCGGGTCAGCAGCGCAGGCCCGGTGGACAGCCAAACAGTCTCCGCGTCGCCGCGAGCGATGGCCGCCATCGCCTGGCGCAGTGCGAGCAGGACGACCGGGTGGCCCGGCACACAGGCGATGAAGTTGTTGCCGACGGAGCCGAAATCCTCCTGGTAGACCACCAGCTCCGCCTGGCCCGGCAGCACGGCCTGCAGCGGGGCGTGGCAGCGGTCGTCGCTGTCGGCGTAGATGCCGCCGTGCACGGCGAGGTAGGCCAGGCGGAACACATCGGCCTTTTGCGCCGCGCCTGCGATACGGCCGTAGATGTTGGCCGCGACGGCGCCGAGGCGGGCGGCGATGAAGGCGCGGGCGGCGGCATCGTCGAACAGCTCGACCTGGTGGTCCGGGTGGTGGTCCCGCCAGCTTTGCAGGATGGCGCGCACGTCGGCCGGCACGTCCGGCGTGTCCCAGAACTGGACGATGCGCCTGGGGATCGGCGTGCCTGGGCGCGCGCCCAAGGCTGCACCGGGCGCCGCACTGGTCGCGGCACCCGGCGCTGCGCCGCGGCTCTGCAGACAAACGGGGCCGGCCAGCCCCCGCGCGCGCAGGGCGTGCAGCAGCGCCACCGCGGCGGCCGTGCTGTGCGGGTGGGCGGCGACCACGCGCAGGATGGGTTCGACCTGGCCGTGCCGCGCGGCCTCGCGCAGCGCCGGCAGGTCCGCATGGTCAAGCGCGTACTCGTCGAGGACCTGGCCGAAATGCGTCTGGCTGGCGTGGCGCGACTGGCCGCGCAGCCGCAGGGTCGCCGCGCTGAGGTGCATGTAAGCGCGCAGGGCCGCGCGCGCCCCCGGCAAGTCCAGCGCGGAGAGGCAGAAACGGGCGTGCATGAAGTGCGTCTCTGCCGCGTGCGGGTCGAGCGTGGCTGCTTCCCGGTAGCCCGCCTCGGCTTGCGCCCAGTCGCCGCGGTCTTCCATCACGCTGGCGCGCATGCGGGCGAGGCGGGCGCGGTCGCGCCCGGTGGCCGCGGGGGCCTGCGCCAGGCAGTTGTCGATGTCGGCCGGCGTGCCGAGGCAGACCTCGCAGGACAGGCGCTCCATCCAGCAGCCGACATCGTGCGGGGCGTCCGCGGTGGCCTGCCGCGCCAGGGCCAGCGCCTCGTGCCAGTGGCCGCAGCGGCGCAGCAGGCCGATCCGGCGGATGCGCACCAGCGCCGTCTGGCCCGACACGGCCTCGGCCGCTTCGAGCCGGGCCAGGGCCTCGCCGGTGCGGCCGAGCAGGGCCAGCGCCTCGGCCAGGCCAAGATGCAGGCCGAGGTGGAACGGCGTTCGCGCCACGGCGGCGGCGTAGAGGGCGTGCATGCGCGGCACGTCGAGCGCCAAGCGAGCCTGCTCGGCCTGCTGCACCACGGTGGCCGGGTCGTCCGGCTCGGCGGCCAGGGCACGGGCGAGCAGTGCGTCGGCGGCAGCCTGGCGGCCGAGCGTGCGCTCCTCCTGGGCCATCTGCAGCAGCGGCTCGGCACGGCCGGGCTGCAGCGCCTGAGCCTGAGCATAGGCGGCGAGCGCTTCGGCGTGGTGCCCATCGGCGCGCTCGGTGTGGCCGAGGCTGAGCCAGGCGGCGTCCTGGCCGCGGTCCGCCGCAAGGGCCGCCTGGGCGAGACGCCGGGCTTCCTCGGTATTGCCGAGCTCGCGTTCGTCGGCGGCGAGGTCCAGCAGCGCGGTGATGTGGCCGGGCGCTGCGGCCAGCAGACGGCGCAGGACGTCGCGCGCCGCCGCGCGCTGGCCGGCGGCACGATCGAGCTGTGCGAGGCCAAGCAACGCCGGCGCGCAGTCCGGCTCCTCCGCCAGCACCGAGGCAAGCGCGTCGCGCGCGGCGCCGAATTGGCCCAGCTCGCGCAGGTCGACGGCGCATTCCAGCCGGTACCAGGTGTTGGCTGGGTCTGCCTCGGCGGCACGGCGGTGCCAGGACAGCGCAGCCGGCCGGTCGCCCCGCCGGCGGGCGCATTGGCCCAGGCCGAGCAGTGCCGCGGCGTTGTCAGGGGCGGCGGAGAGGATCAGGTGGTACTCGGCCTCTGCCGAGTCGAGGCGGTCGAGGCGGCTCAGGTCGGCAGCCGCCTGCAGCCGCGCCCAGGTATGGGCGGGGTCGGCGGCGAGCACGCGTCGGTGCAGGTCCAGCGAGGCAAGCAGGTCGCCGCGCTTGCGGGCGCAGTTGGCCAGGCCCAGCAGAGCGACGGGTTGCCCGGGCGCCTGCGCCAGCACCGCGCCGCAGAGGGCGTCGGCTTGGTCCAGCCGGCCCAGGTGGCACAGCTCGGCTGCGGCTTCCATGCCGGCCCAGATCTGGGTGGTATCGGCGTCCCAGGCGGCTTGGAAGTGGCCGAGAGCGGCCGCGCGGTCGCCGCGCCGGCGGGCGGCTTGGCCCAGGCCGGCATGGGCGCCGGCGTGGGCTGGGTTGAGCTCCAGGACCGCCTGGTATTCGGCCTCCGCCTCCTCGGGCCGGCCGAGGGCTGTCAGGTCGGCGGCGGCCTCGGCGCGCAGGCCCTGATGCGCCGGCTGCAGCCGGGTCGCGGTCCGGAGCCAGGCGAGCGAGACCTCGCGGTGTCCGGACGCGCGCGCGGCCATGGCAGCGGCGACCATGCCGGGAACGTCGCGCGGCGCGGGTGGTTCCAAGTGGTGGCTCCCTGGCACCAGGAGGGCAAGGCCTTCTTTTCTGAAGAAAAGAAGCAAAACACTTTTGTCCCTGCTGTCACGGAGGTTTCTGCAGCTTGTACGCCAGGGACAAAGGTTTTTTGGTTCTTTTTTGAAGAAGAACCGCTTGCCTGCCTAGCTTCCAGCCGGATCTATCCAGCCGATGTTCCCGTCCGGCCGGCGGTAGATCACGTTCAGCTCGCCGGTGGCCGAGTTGCGGAACATCAGCACCGGCTGGTCGGCCAGGTCCATGCGCATCACCGCATCGCCCACCGAGAGGCTGGTGATCTCGGTCACCGTCTCGGCGATGACGGTGGCGAAGGTTGGGGCGAGCGCCGCGGCCTCCGAGCCTTCCGCTGCGCCGTTCGCCTGGCCGGCGCCGTTGGTCTCGGGCTCGGCGCGCAGCACGTAGGCGCGCGCTGTCTGCGGTCGCTCTCGGCCGGCCAGCGCGCGGTGGTGCTCGTTCACCCGGCGGCGGTAGCGCCGCAGGCGGGTGGCGATGTGCTCGGCCGCGTCGTCGAAGGCGGCGTTGGCGTCGCCCGCCTCGCCCTCGCCGCGCAGGGTTAGGCCGCGGCCGGCATGCACGTTGATGTCGCAGGTGAAAAAGCTGCGCGCACGGCCGAAAGTGACGCTGGCCTCCATGGCGTGGTCGAAATATTTGGACGCGATCACGTCCAGGCTGGAGGCGACGCGGGTTCGTAGCGAGTCAGACAGGTCCACCTGCTTTCCCGAGACGTTGATCTGCATGCGTCCACCTCCGTGCCCAGCCCCTGTTGGCGGCAGGCGGCACCGAAACTAGCCTTGTGCCGCCTTCTCCCGTTTGCGCTGCACGGAACTGGGGATGCGCAGCGCGTCGCGGTATTTGGCCACCGTTCTGCGCGCGATGTCTACGCCCTCGCGGCGTAGTGTGGCGACAATCGCGTCGTCCGAGAGCACGTCCGACGCTGTCTCGGCTGCAACCATGGCGCGAATACGATGGCGCACCGCCTCGGCCGAGTGCGTCTCGCCGCCGGCGCCGGCGATGGCGGTGGTGAAGAAATATTTCAGCTCGTAGATGCCGCGCGGGGTGGCGATGTACTTGTTGGCGGTGACCCGGCTGACGGTGCTCTCGTGCAGCGTCACCACCTCGGCGATGTCGCGCAGGATCAGCGGCCGCAGGTGGGAGACGCCGTGGCGGAAGAAGCCGTCCTGGCGGCGGACGATCTCGCTGGCCACCTTCAGGATGGTCTGCGCGCGCTGGGCGAGGGATTTGACCAGCCAGTTGGCGGTCGCCATGCGCTCGCCGATGAACTGCTTGGCGTCGCGGTCGGCGTTCTGGCTGATGCGGGCGTAGAAGCTCTCGTTGACCAGCACGCGCGGCATGGTGTCGGGGTTAAGCTCCAGCAGCCAGTCGCCGGCGGGTGCCGCGCGCATCAGCACGTCCGGGATCACCGGCGGCAGGGGTGTTGCGTCCCAGTTGGCGCCGGGCTTGGGGTCGAGCGCGCGGACCTCGGCGATCATCTCGGAGAGGTCCTCCATGTCCACCCGGCAGACGGCGAGGAGGTGGCGAAGGTCGCGGCGGCCGAGCGCCTCGAGGTTGTCGAGCAGCGCCTGCATAGCCGGGTCCAGCCGGTTGCGTTCGCGCAACTGCGCGGCCAGGCATTCGGCCAGAGACCGGGCGAACATGCCTGCCGGGTCGAAGCCCATCATCCGGTGGCGCACCGCCTCCACGCGGGTCAGCTCGGCGCCCAGCGCGTGGGCGATCCCCGCCGGGTCGGCGGAGAGCCGGCCGGAAGGCTCCAGCAGGGCGATCAGGTGGGCGCCGATCAGCCGGTCGGCGCGGTCGGCAAAAGCGAGGCGGAGCTGTTCGCCGAGGTGGTCGCGCAGGGATTCGTGCGTCTCCAGCGTCTCGTCGAGACCGCGGTCGTCGGACTCGAAGCTCTGCGAGCCGCCGGGGCCTGACAGCGTGGTGGGCATCGACAGGCCGTCGGCGGGGCCAAGCGCCTCGTAGCCGTCGAACTCGTGGTCGATCGGGTTCTGCGCTTCGTCCGGCATGGTGGCGCTGGCGACCAGATCGGCGCTGTCGGCGGTCTCGGCCGGGCGGTCGGGCTGGTCCGGCGTGGGGCGCTCGCCGATCTGCTCGGCCCGCTCGTCGCGCTCGAGCAGCGGGTTGCGCTCGAGCTCCTCCTCGACGAAGGCGGCGACCTCGAGGTTGGAGAACTGCAGCAGCTTGATGGCCTGACGCAGCTGGGGCGTCATCACCAGGGACTGGGACTGCCGGAACTCGAGGCGGGGGCCTAGGGACATCGTGGCGCGAGTGTTAGCGCGGCGGGGGGCAGAAGGAAGGGCTTCTTTTCCGGGGACGTGGGTGGGGTGCCTGGCGGGCGGAGGTCAGGCAAGGCAAGCGGTTCTTTTTTAAAAGAAGAACCAGAAAACTTCTGGTCCGTGGGTATGAGCTGCGGGAGAGTCCGCGACAGCAGGGCCGAGCCTAATTTTCGAGAAGCAGGCTTGTTTTCTTTGATCCGGTAGAGCGATACGGACGGTCGGACATGTTAACGGTGACAGCTCCAAGCTGTCGCGGACCTCTCAACCACGGGTGCCCAAGAAAGCAAAAGTTTTTTGGTTCTTTTCAAAAAAGAACCGCTTGCTTGCCTAACCCTCAGCCTCCTCCATCACCAGGCTTTCGAACCGCAGCTCCTGCTCCAGGTCAGGCGCTCGTGTGTAGCGCTCGTAATTCGCCCGCGCCTTGTCGGCGCGGAACGTGAGCTGGCGCAGGATGTCGATCAGCGAGTCGTGCGCGTCCACCGTCATGCGGTCGAGGCTCTGGCCCGGGGCCGGCACGCTCACCGAAAGCTCGGCCACCGACAGCATCGAGTTGGTGACGACGAAGGTGAACTGCGCGCCGCCGTGCGGGGAGAGCTCCATGCGCGCGAGCAGGACGTTGTAGTTGTTCAGCGCGTCACGCGGAACCAGCCGCTCCTCTACCTCGGCCATAGGCCCGACCTTCCGCTTTCGTTGCGATGTCATTCTGACTTGTCGAGCCGGGATTGCCTAGCCGGTGCGCGTTGAATTGGGTGGTTGGGGACGCAAAAAACTCAGGACAGCGGCGGATAGGTCACGCCCGTCAGCTCCTCCGATACGGTCCACAGCCTGGACCAGACCTCGCGGTCCTGTGCGTGCGTGGAGATCTGGGCCAGCGCCGGCGTGCCGCGCACCTCCATCAGGCCGTTCGGGCCCCAGTACTGGCCGCCGACCACGTCCGGCATGGTTGCCGCGTAGAGGCCTGGCAGCGCGCCGCGCACCGCGTTCTGGCCCAGCACGCTGATGCCGGCGTTGACGACGCGGCCGAGCAGCGCCGGCATGCCGGTCGACGCGATGAAGTTGGTGGTGGCGACCCCAGGATGGGCGGCAACGCTGACCAGGCGCGAGCTGGCGGCACGGGCGCGGCGGTCCAGTTCCAGGGCGAACATCAGGTTGGCGAGCTTGGACTGGCCGTAGGCGACGCGGCCGTCGTAGGGCCGCTCGGTCTGCAAATCGTCGAACGCGATGCGGCCGCGGCGATGGGCTATGCTGGAGATGGTGACCACCCGCGGGTGCGGCGCCTGCAGCAGCGTGGGCATAAGCAGCCCGGTCAGCGCGAAGTGGCCGAGGTGGTTGGTGCCGAACTGCCGCTCGAACCCGTCTGCCGTCAGCGCGCGCTTGTTCTGCAGGCCGAGGCCCGCGTTGTTGAGCAGGATGTCGATGCGCGGCAGCGTCTGGCCGGTGCGCTGGGAGAAGGCGCGCACGGAGGACAGGCTGGCGAGGTCCAGCGCGCTTACGGAGACTTTCGCCTGGGGATAGGAAGCGCGGATGCGGGCGGCGCAGGCCTCACCGCGGGCTGTGTCTCGCACGGCGAGCATGACGTCGGCACCGTTGGCGGCGAGCACCAGGGCAGCCTCGTAGCCGATGCCGCTGGTGGAGCCGGTGACGATGGCGATGCGGCCGGTCAGGTCCGGGATGTTCATCAGAGCAATCCTTCAAGGAAGAAAGCGGTTCTTTTTTGAACAAAAGAACCAAAAAACTTTTGTCTCTTAAGTATCCGTTGGTTGAACGTTCCGCGACAGCCAGACCAAAAGTCTTTTGCTTCTTTTCTTCAGAAAAGAAGGCCTTGCTTTCTTGCTTCTAGCCGCCGCTCGCCCGCAGCCGAAGGTCCGGCAACCCCGCCGCCAACACGAACGCGCCGACCATCAACGCCGCGCAGCCGCCGAACGCCACGTGGAACCCGGCCGACAGCGCCACCCGGCCCGCCGCCATCGCCTGCGGCCCCAGTGCCGCCAGCGCACCGCCCGGCCGTAGCGCGCCCAAATCGTGCGCCTGGCCGTAGCCGGCGATCGCCACGGAGGCGGCGAACGTCGAGGTGAGCAGGGCACCAGCCAGGGTGCTGCCGAACGCGCCGCCCATCGAGCGCAGGAACAGGATGGCCCCAGTGGCAGTGCCCACGTCCCGCCGCTCCGCCGCGTTCTGCACCGTCAGCAGCACGTTGGGCAGGCACACGCCGATGCCGATGCCGACGACGGCCATGAACACGGTTACCAGGGCCTGCGGCGTCGCCTGCCCCACGAAGGCCAAGCCCGCGAAACCCGCCGCAGCGCACGCCAGGCCGCCGATGATGATCGGCTTGGTGCGGCCGACGCGCCGGCTCGCCTGCCCGCCGGAGAACGCACCCACCACGTTGAACAGCAGGAACGGCGTCAGCACCAGGCCGGAATCTGAGGCATCCAGCCCGCGGTCCAGCTGGAAGTATAGCGGCAGCAGGAAGGTGGTGCCGAGCAGCACCAGCGAGCTGAGGAACGCCAGCGTGACGCTGCGGCTGAACACCGAGGCGGCGAACAGGCGCGGCGGCAGGATGGGGTTGGCGAAGCGGAGCTCGTGACGGATGAGGCCCGCGGTCAGCAGGACGGCGGCGGCGAGCAGGCCCAGCACCGGGCCCGACGACCAGCCCGGTGGCGCGCTGCCCCAGCTCAGCGCCATCAGCAGGGCGGTGACCGCGCAGGTCAGCAGGGCTGCACCAAAGTAGTCGATGCGGCCGCCTCCGCCACGCACCGGCAACTCGCGCAGCGCACGCTGGCACAGCCAGGTGGCGGCCAAACCGAGCGGCAGGTTGACCCAGAAGACGAACGTCCAGGACAGGTGGTCCGTCGCCCAGCCGCCCAGCACCGGGCCGCCGACGGAGGCAACACCCCACATCGCCGCCAGGTAGCCCTGGTAGCGGCCACGTTCGGCAGGGGCCACGACGTCGGCGATCACCGCCTGCGCCATCGCCATCAGCCCGCCGCCGCCGATCCCCTGCACCGCGCGCGCGGCGATGAGCTGCGGGAAGGATTGCGCCAGAGCACACAGCACGGACGCCGCGATGAACACCGCAAGTGCCACCAGCAGCAGCATGCGCCGTCCGTACATGTCGGACAGCTTGCCGTAGATCGGCGTGGCCGAGGTGGAAGTGAGCAGGTAGGCGGTGACGATCCAGGAGAGGTGCCGGAAGCCGCCGAGCTGGGCGGCGATTGCCGGGACCGCAGGGACGACGACCGTCTGGTCCAGGGCGGCGAGCAACACGCACAGCATGACGCCGGTGACGACACGGACGATCTGCTGATGGGTGTAGGTGGGGAGCAGCGTGGCGGATTGTTGGGGAGGCATTCGAGGTCCGAAGAAGGGAAGCAAGAAAGGCCTTCTTTTTTGAAAAAAAGAAGCAAAAAACTTTTGGTTCGGCTGTCGCGGACTGGTCTGGCCGGCGCCTAGCTGATGGCTTTGGCGGGGATGATGCGCCAGGCAATGACGGCGGCGATGAGCGCGGTCACCGGCAGCGCGGCGAACGTAATGCTGCGGCCGGCGTGAAGGCCGAACGTGGCGGCGACGGCGCCGGCGAACAGGCCCAGCCAGGGAACCGCCTGCAGCAGCCATTCGGCGTTCTCCGTTCTGCCGAGCGCGAACAGGCCCAAACCCCGGCCGAGCTTGACCAGCGTGCCGGTGACGTAGGTGATGCTGACGGAGATGGGGCCGGCCTGCTGCATCGACGCGTTCAGCATGCCCATCGCGAACGTCAGGGCAACGGCCGCGCCCTGCGTGGCGAGACTTGGAACGGCGAGCAACGGCGCGATGAGTGCCAGGATGACGGACAGCCGGTGAGGCCCGGCGAGCGTGGCCGCGATGGTGCCGAACGCGGCACCGCCGACGAACGCCACCAGGATGAGGCCGATCAACCCGGCGCGCGCGAGGTTACCCTCGGCGATGGCGGCGCCGAGCGACGTGGTGTTGCCGCTCATGAACGAGACGTACAGGTCGTGCAACAGCGACAACCCGCAAGCATCCACCGCGCCTGCCAGTGCCGCAAGGAAGCAGACGGTGGCCAAGCCGAGTTTTTCGTTGTCAGGAAAAGGCAAGCAAGCGGTTCTTTTTTGAAAAAAAGAACCAAAAAACTTTTGTTCCCTGGAGTGCACGCTGCGGGAGACTCCGCGACAGCAGGAGCAAAAGTCTTTTGCTTCTTTTCTTCAGAAAAGAAGGCCTTGCTTTCATGCGCACATCACGTCGCAACGCCCGCCTTTCCCAAAGCATCGATCGCAAGTTCCACCGTGGTGTCCAGGTCGTCATCCACACGCACGATGATCGGGCGCTCCTCTGCACCCGGTTCCTGCAGCGTGTGCAACTGGCTTTCCAGTAGCGAAGCCGGCATGAAGTGGCCGGTGCGTTGTTCCAGCCGCTCTTCGAGCACCTTGGGATCGGCTTTCAAATAGAGCAGGCGCACCTGCGTACGGCCGTCCACGAGGCCGTCCCGGTAGCTGCGCTTCAGCGCGGAACAGGTGACCAGGCCGGGTTCGCCGGCGGCGACGCGCGCGTCGATCCAGGCTTTCACCGCGCGCAGCCAGGGTGCGCGGTCCTCGTCGGTCAGCGGTATCTCGTGGTGCATCTTCTGCACGTTGGATGGCGGGTGCAGTTCGTCGCCTTCCTGGAAGGGCCAGTGCAGATGCGCGTTGATGTGTTCGGCGATGGTGGATTTGCCGCTGCCCGAGACGCCCATCACGATCACCACGGATCCGCCGCCAGCAGGTGTGGCCGGGCGGTTCATCTGGCCGGGTTCGTGGCGGGAACGGCCTGGTTCGGCATGAACCTGGTGACACCGTTGTCCCCGGCGACGAGTGCGAGTTCTGCCATGCCGACGAACAGGCCGGTCTCCACCACGCCCACGATCTGCTGCACCGTTCGGTTCAGCGCGGTAGCGTTTTCGATGGCGCCGAAATTGCAGTCCAGGATGTAGTTGCCGCCATCCGTGAGGTAGGGCTGGCCGTCCTGCGACGTGCGGCGCGTGGCGGATTGCGCGAGTGCTGCGAGGCGCGACTGCGTCAACTCCCAGCCGAATTGTGTCACTTCCACCGGCACCGGCGCGGTGGTGCCGAGCCAGTCGACCAGCTTGGCGCTGTCCGCGATGATGATGAGGCGCTTGGCCGCGCTGGCCACGAGTTTCTCGCGCAGCAAGGCGCCGCCTAGGCCTTTGACGAGGTCGAGCGTGTCGCGCTTGATCTCGTCGGCGCCGTCCACGCAGACGTCGATGCTGGTGTGATGCGCGAAGTCGGTGAGCTTCAAGCCGCCAGCGCGCGCCTGGCTGGCGCTGCGTTCCGAGGTCGGGATGCACAGGATGTCCGGCGCACGGGCGATCAACACGTCGATGAAAAAAGTGGCCGTTGAGCCGGTGCCTAGGCCTACAACCATGCCTGCTTGGATGAGGTCGGCGGCTTGTTCGGCGGCCTGGCGTTTCAGGGTGTCTCTATCGGGCATCGAAGCAAGGCCTGCTTTTTCGAGAAAAAGAAGCAAAAAGCTTTTGTCGCGGCTGTCGCGGGATTGTCTGGCAGCGTGTGCCCGAGGGAACGAAAGTTTTTCGGTTCTTTTTTTCAAAAAAGAACATTCTCACTTTCCTTGCGCCGCGTCATCAGTGAACCATAGCAGGTCGCCCGCTGCGCTCACCCGCGCGGCGGGTAGCGTCCTGTCGCCTGAGAGCACCTGTTGGAGCACCTCGGCCTTTCCCTTGCCGGCAACGAGGAACACGACGTGGCGGCTGCAGGCAATGGCCGGGTAGGTCAGCGTCAGCCGTGTTTGCGGCACACCGGCGGTGACCGGCACCACCCATCGCAACGTTTCGTCCAGCGCAGGCGTGCCGGGAAACAGCGATGCGGTGTGGCCGTTTTCGCCGAGCCCCAGCAGCATGACGTCGAACATCGGTCGGGTCATGTCCAGCGACTCGGCACCGTAATAGGCCTGTAAGGTGGCCTGGTAGTCCCGCGCGGCTGCGTCCGGATCGCCGGATGTTGGCATGGGGTGCACTTGTCCGGGCGGAACCGCCACGTGGTCCAGCAGCGCGAGCTTCGTCATGCGGAAGTTGCTGTCCGGGTGGTCCTTTGGGACGAAGCGTTCGTCGCCCCAGAACAGGTGCGTGCGGGCCCAGGGAAAACGTGCGGCGAAAGCGGGCTCCGCCAATATCTCGAACAGGCGCTTCGGGGTGGAACCGCCGGACAGAGCTATGGCGAAACGCCCTGGCGCCGCTATCGCCTGTTGAGTCAACCACTCGGCGGCATAGCGGGCAAGCGCTTCTGGATCCGGCTGCGTGGTGACGTGATGATCAGGCATTGCGCGCATCCAGGATGAAACGTTGCACTGCGTTGGCGAACCCTTCCTCTTCGGAAGAGCTGGTGACGTGCGTTGCCAGCTTCTGCACCGCCTCGCTCGCGTTGCCCATGGCGATCGACATGCCGCTCTCGCGGAACATCAGCGTGTCGTTCGGCTGGTCGCCGATGGTGGCGACCTGCCTGGCGTCCAAACCCAGGCGCTTGGCAAGGAACGAGAGTGCAGCTCCCTTGTTGGCCTGTGGGTGGGTGATGTCCAGGTAGTAGGGTTGCGAGCGCGCGGCCGAGGCCGACCCGCCGAGCGCGGCCTGGACCTGCTGTTCGGTGCGCTGCATCAGCGTAGCGTCGTCGCTGACGCCCACAATCTTCACTGCGCTGTCGAGCGCGCGGCCGAAGCTGCTCGTCTCCCTGGGCTCGAACTTCACGGTCCACGCCTCGCGCGCGACGTGCGGCGCGTCCTTTTTGTGCACCAGCCACTCCTCGCCGCTGTACACCCACGCGTCCAGGCCGGCATCGGTCAGCATCTTTATGCTGCGGTCAGCGACCTCGCGCGGCAGGGTGTGCGCCTCGATCTGCGAGAGGTCCGGGTTGACCCACAGCCCACCGTTGAAGCCGGCAATCGGCGTGTCTATGGCGAGAGGTTCGAGCAGCATCTTCATGCCGCGCGGCGGCCTGCCGCTGGTGACAGCAAAAGCGATGCCGCGCGTTCGCAGCGCCCGCACGGCGGCAACGGCACGGTCGGTGAGTTGCTTGTCCTTGGTGACGAGGGTGCCGTCCACGTCCGCCAGCAGAAGCCTGATGTCCGGCATGAATTATCCTCTGCTCGGCCCGGCGTTCGGGATGATGAAGTCCGTCACCGCTTTTGCCCAGCCGCTGTCCTGGTTGCTGTCGGTGACGTAGTCGGCGCGCGACTGCATGTCCTTCGGTGCGTTTCCCATCGCGATCCTGTAGGACGCCACGTCGAACATCGGCAGGTCGTTCGGCATGTCGCCGATGCAGGCGGTCTCGTCCAGGCTTATGTCGAGCAGGCGTGCCGCCTCGCGCACCGCTGCGCCCTTGTTGGCGTTCGGGTGGGTGATGTCGAGGTAGTAGTCCTGGCTGAGATGCACGGTGGCACGGCCGTGCAGACGTTGCTGCAACTCCCTCTCGCAGGCGGCGAGTTTCGCGAAGTCCTTCGACGCCGCCATGATCTTGCCTGCGCGGGTGGCGAAGTGCGACAGGTCAGGCACGGTGCGCGGCTGCATCTTCACCGTTTGCTGTTCCCAATCCACGTAGTCACCGGCCGGATCGGTGAGCAGCCATTCCTCCGTGGTGAACAACCATGGCGCGATGGCCTGGTCCCCAAGGTAGCCGATCGCATCGGATGCCGCGTCCTCGGCCAACAGGTCGGCGTGCAACACGCGACCGTCAGGCGCGGTAAAGGTGCCGCCGTTAAACGCCGCGCGTGGCGTGTCGAGCTGTAGCGCGTCGGCGAACAACGCGACCCCGTGCGGCGGCCTGCTGCTGACGAGCACGAGTTTGATTCCGCGCTCCGCGAGCTGGGTCGCGGCGTGTCGAACCTCTGCGGTGAGTTCCTTGTCCTTGGTGACCAGCGTGCCGTCGATGTCGGAGACCAGCAGGCGTATCATCGGCCGATTGCAACCCAGCGGCGATGGTCGTGCCGCAACAGGTCGTCGGCTTCTTCCGGACCCTCGCTGCCGGCAGCGTAAGGGTGCACGTGGATGTGGCCTGCGTCCCACGCATCCAGCGCGGGTTGCACGATGCACCACCCGGCTTCCACGTTGTCGGCACGCTGGAACAAAGTCGCGTCGCCAACCAGGCAATCATAGAGTAACGTCTCGTAGCCGGTGCTGGGGCCTTCGTGGAAATAGTCGGCGTAGTTGAAGTTCATGCTGACGCCGCCGAGTTTCACGCGCGGGCCTGGCACTTTGGCGCTGAACTGCAGTGTCACGCCTTCCGTCGGCTGGATGTGCAGGTACATTATGTTTGGCGTGAGCTTCTCAACCGGCGTGTCGCGGAACAGCGCGAACGGCGCCTGCTTGAAGTGTATGGAGATCTCGGTGTGGCGGCGTGCCAGGCGTTTACCGGTGCGGATGTAGAACGGCACGCCGGCCCAGCGCCAGTTGTCGATGGCGAGCTTCATGGCGATGTATGTTTCGGTGCTCGAATTGTAGTCCACGTCCGGCTCCTGCCGGTAGCCTTGCACCTGGTCCGAGCCGTAATTGCCTGCGCGATACTGGCCGCGCACTACGTCGCGCACTGCGTTTCGGCCGGCGAGCGGGTGGATAGCCTGTATCACCTTAGCTTTTTCGGTGCGCACCGCATCCGCGTCGAACGAGGTGGGCGCTTCCATCGCCACCATGGAGAGAAGCTGGAAGATATGGTTCGGAACCATGTCGCGCATGGCACCGGTGCCTTCGTAGAACTTGCCGCGCTGTTCCACGCCCACAGTCTCGGCCGCGGTGATCTGCACATGATCGATGTTGTCGCGTTTCCAGATCGGCTCGAAAATGCCGTTGGAAAAACGAAGCGCCATGATGTTCTGGACGGTTTCCTTGCCGAGGTAATGATCGATCCGGTAGATCTGGCTCTCGTCCATCACCGACAGCAGCGACGCGTTGAGCGCCCGCGCACTGGCCAGGTCGTGACCGAACGGCTTCTCCACCACGACACGGCGGAAGCCGCCATCCTCGCGCAACAGGCCGGCTTTGCTCAGCTGGTGCGCCACCGTATCGAAGAACCGCGCCGCGGTGGCGCAGTAGAACACCACGTTGTCGCCATCGGCGAGCTTGGATTTCAGCGTCTCGAACGTCGCGTCGTTGGCAAAGTCGCCAGACAGGTAGCTGAGCCTGGTCCGCATCCAGTCCCACGCAGCCTCGTCGAGCTTGGCCGTCACCTCGCCGCGTCGCTCCGTGACAAAGTGCGTCATCGCGTCGCCGAGGTGGTCGCGGAACGCGTCGTCATCCATGTCGCGCGCGTCGACACCGATGATCTCGAAGGCATCGTCAAGCAGGTTCGCCAGGCGCAAATTGTAGAGCGCCGGCATCAGCAATCGGCGCGTGAGGTCGCCGCCGGCGCCAAATATCACGAAGTGGCACGGCGGCGTGGTGGCCGCGCGCGACAGTATTGCCGGGTCGCTTGGGCTGGGCCGGGCGCTGCCGGTGTCCATGCGTCTGCTCCCCTGCCTATGCGTGCGGTTCTACGTGGCCGCCGAACTTGTTGCGCATCGCGCTCAACAGCTTCTCGCCAAACGTATTGCCCGACCGCGAGCGGAACCGCGCATAAAGCGAGGTGGAGAGCACAGGCACAGGCACTGCTTCCTCGATGGCGGCCTCCACCGTCCAGCGACCCTCGCCGGAGTCGCTGACATGGCCGGTAAAATCCGTCAGCGTCGGGTTGTCCGCCAACGCCGAGGCCGTCAGGTCCAGCAGCCAGGACGAGATGACGCTGCCGCGCCGCCACACTTCGGCGATGTCCGGCAGGTCCAGCGTGAAGCGCTGGTCTTCCGGCAGGTCGGTCGATGCCTTGCCCTGCAGCACGTCAAAACCCTCAGCGTAGGCCTGCATCAAACCATACTCGATGCCGTTGTGGACCATCTTGACGAAGTGACCGGACCCGGCCGGGCCGCAATACATGTAACCCTGCTCCGGCCGCGGATCGCGGTCGTGCCTCTCCGTGGTGCGGCCGACGTCGCCCATCCCGGGTGCAAGCGTGTTGAAGATCGGGTCCAGGCGCTGCACCACTTCGGCCGGTCCGCCGATCATCATGCAGTAGCCGCGCTCCAAGCCCCAGACGCCACCGGACGTTCCCACGTCGACGTAGTTGATACCCTTCTCGCGCAGCGTAGCAGCGCGGCGGATGTCGTCCTTGTAGAAGGTGTTACCGCCATCAATGACGGTATCGCCCGCCTCCATGTGTTCGGCCAAAGTCGCAACTGTATCTTCGGTGATCTCGCCCGCAGGGAGCATCACCCAAACAGAACGCGGCTTTTCCAAACCGCGCATGAGGTCGGCCAGGTCCGAGGCGCCTACTGCTCCCTCTCCGGCAACGCGCTTCACTGCGTCGGGGCTGTGGTCGTACACGACGCAGTGGTGGCCAGCACGCATCAGGCGCACGCTGATGTTTCCGCCCATCCGGCCCAGGCCGATTACGCCTAATTGCATTTGATGCTCCTACAAGATGGCCAGGGACGCTGTCCCTTGACCCTGCTGGGGCCAGTCGGCCCCAAACCCCGCTTACGCCAAAGCTGCTGCTACTGCCTTGGTTAAGTTGGAGAGGCTGGTGGCCACGTCGGCGCCCAGGTGGACGCGCAGGGCGCGGCGGCCACGCTCTGCCAGCACACCGAAGTCGCCGCGTGCCTGTGCGGCTTTCACCACGCTGAACGTGTAGCCTTCGCCAGGGACCTTCAAGTCGGCGCGGTCGTCTGCGGTGATCTGCAGGAACACGCCGCTGTTCGGGCCGCCCTTGTAGGCTTGGCCGGTCGAGTGCAGGAAACGCGGACCGAACTCTGCGGCGACAGCAAGCTTCGTATGATCCCGGATCAGCAAGCGTAACTTCTGCACCTGCGCAATGTGCTCCGGATCGCGCTCCACATACGCCAGCACGCCGACATAGTCACCCGCGTGTGCCCGTGCGAAATGCGCCCGCAAAACCTCAACCAGGTTTCCGCCCTTCAGCGCGGACGCGTTCTTCTCGTCGGCGAACAGCTTCACGCCGTCGAAACTTGCGAACGGCGACTCGTCCGGCAACTTGCCGGATTTTCCCGCTTCGTCCGTCAGCTCGCGCGTTTTGACCTTGCTCGCCTCGACGTCCGGCTGGTCGAACGCGTCGATGCCGATGATGCTGCCGGCCACCGCCGTTGCGAACTCCCAGAGGAAGAACTGTTGGCCGAGCTCCAGGTGACCGTTCAACGCGACGCGCACTACCGGCTGGCCTGCTTTTTCCAGCGCAGCCACCGCCGCGTCCTGCGTCGCATCCGACGCGTCGTCTGCGTGCAGGTAGGCAAACAGCCTGTCTTGGCCGTACATGTCCGGCGCAGCAAGCGTTTCGCCGTCGATCGGGATCAGGCCTCGGCCCAGCTTGCCTGTGCTCTCGGCGATCAGCTGCTCCAGCCAGGCGCCCAGGTCGGCAATACCCGGGGAGGCGATGATCGTCACCTTGTCGTGGCCGGCCTTCTGCGCCTCTCCCATGATGGCGCCAAGCACCACGCCGGGATTGGCCTCAGGTGGCGTGCCGGCGGAACAGGAATGCACCATGCGCATCGTCGCGCGCAGGAAACCGCGCACGTCGATGCCGATCGCTGCAGCCGGCACCATGCCGAAGTTGGAAAGCACCGAGTAGCGGCCACCGATCTCCGGGTTGCCGTAGAAGATCTTACGGAAACGGTCGCCTTCGGCGACTTTCTGCATGTGGCTGCCAGGGTCGGTGATCGCCACGAAGTGCTGGCCGGCCGCCTCCGCCCCTACCGCCTCCTGCATGCGCGCCCAGAAATACGCTTTCAGGATGTTCGGCTCCAGCGTACCGCCGGACTTGCTCGAGACGATCACCAGAGTCTTGGTCAGGTCTACGGCATTTTCAAACGTCTTGATCTGCTGCGGGTCGGTGCTGTCCAGCACGTGCAGCTTCGGCCAGCCGGCACGCTGGCCAAACGTCAGGCCGAACACCTCCGGTCCCAGGCTGGAACCCCCCATGCCTAGGAGTAGGACGTGTTCGAATTTCATGTTTTGCACGTCGCGCGCGAAGGCTTCCAATTCGTCCACGTGAGCGAGCCGGTCGTCAACGATGTCGAGCCAAGCAAGCCACTTGGCTTCCGGACCGCCGGTCCACAGCGAGGCGTCGCGTGCCCACAGCTTGCGCACCGCACCGCCCTTGCGCCAGTTCTCCAGCGTTGCGTCGACCGACTTGTCCAACGCTTCGGGCAGGCTGTAATGCAGGCTGGAGATGCTGCTACCGAGCAGGTTGGCGCGTTTCTTGGCCACCGCGAGCAGCAGTGCATCCGCCGCATCGGCGAACAGCTTCACACCGTCTTCCACCAGATGCTTGGTCACACCTGACAAGTCGAGGCCGAGGCGCTCGACCTCCGCCATCACGTGACGCGCTTCGTCGAGGTTTTCCGTCAACGACGCGCGGACGTGACCGTGGTCACGGAACGCGTCCATCGTCGCCGGCGGGATAGTGTCGACCGTGTCGCGGCCGATCAGCTCCTCGACGTAAAGCACGTCGCTGTAGGCCTTGTCTTTCACGCCGGTGCTGGCCCAGAGCAGGCGCTGCGGGTTGGCGCCTGCGGCAGCTAGCTTCTTCCAGCGATCGCTGGCCACCATCTCCTGATACCAGACGTATGCCATCTTGGCATTGGCGATCGCCACCTTGCCGCGCAAGGCGCGCAGGGCATCAGCGTCCTTGTCGCCGGCGGCGACGCGCTCGTCGATTTTCTTGTCAATCTGTGCGTCGATGCGGCTGACGAAGAAGCTCGCGACGCTGGAGAGCCGGCTGGTATCCGCACCTTTGGCGTGGCGCGCTTCCAGTCCGGCGATATAGGATTCGGCGACTGCCTTGTAGGCGTCCTGCGAGAACAGCAACGTAACGTTGATGTTGATGCCCTCTTCGATCAGCGTGCGGATTGCCGGCACGCATTCCGGCGTACCCGGCACCTTCACCATCAGGTTCGGGCGGTCCACCCATTTGTGCAGGCGGCGCGCTTCCGTCACCGTGTCCTGTTCGCGCAGAGCGAGGTAAGGCGAGACCTCGAGGCTGACAAAACCGTCGAGCCCCTGCGTGCGCTCGAAGACCGGCCTCAGCACGTCGGCTACGTGCTGAATGTCGGCCACCGCCATCGTCTCGTAGATGTCCTGCGCGTCGTGCTCACCGCCCGCGGCGAGTTGCTTGAACTGCTCGTCGTAGTCGGTGCCCGAGCCCATCGCCTTTTCGAAGATCGATGGGTTGGAGGTGACGCCGCCTAGCCCGTCGGTCTCGACCAGCTTCTGCAGGCTGCCGTCGAGGATGAAGCTGCGGCGTACGAAGTCCAGCCAGGGCGACTGGCCTTCCTTGAGCAATTGCTTGACCGGGTTTGCCTGGGTGTGCGTCGAGGGATTGGCGACGGTGTCCATGGCTGAAACTCCTCAAAGAAGCGGTTCTTTTTTAAGAAGAACCAAAACTTTCGTCTCTTGGGTACTCGTCGGTCGAAAGGTCCGCGACAGCGAGAGCAAAAGCTTTTTGCTTCTCTTTCTCGAAAAAGAAGCGCTTGCTTCCTACTTCCCGTGCCGCGCCTGCTTCCGCGCCGCTTCCGCCACCGCATCCGGCGTAAACCCGAACTTTTTCAGCAACGCAGCCAGCGGCGCCGACGCACCAAAAGTATGCATGCCGATGGCCGCCCCGCTGAAGCCGACGTAGCGGTCCCAACCGACGGTGGAACCCTGCTCCACCGAAACGCGCGCCGTGATGTGCGGCGGCAGCACGGCGTTGCGATACTCCGCAGGCTGGTCCTCGAACAACTCCCAGCTCGGGAAACTCACCACACGGGCGCGAATGCCCTCGGCTGTCAGCGTCTCGTAGGCACCAACCACCAGGTTCAGCTCCGTGCCTGTCGCCATCAGGATGACTTCCGGCTCGCCGCCTTGCGGCGGGTCCGCCAGCACGTAGGCGCCGTGCTTTACGCCGGCGGCGGAGGCGTATTTCGAGCGGTCGATCGTGGGCATCGCCTGGCGCGAGAGGGCCAGGCAGGTGGGCTGCTCCTTCAGCGTCATGACGTGGCGCCAGGCTTCGGCCACCTCGTTGGCGTCCCCAGGGCGCAGCACGATCATGCCGGGGATGGAGCGTAACGAGACGAGCTGCTCGATCGGCTGGTGGGTGGGGCCGTCCTCGCCGACGCCGATGCTGTCGTGCGTGAAGATGTAGACGACCGGCAGCTCCATGATGGCGGAGAGCCGGATCGGCGGCTTCATGTAGTCGGAAAATATCAGGAAGCCGGAGCCGTAGGAGCGCAGCGCGGACAAAGCGAGGCCGTTGCAGATGCTGCCCATCGCGTGTTCGCGGATGCCGAAATGCAGGTTGCGGCCGCCGTAGTCGTCGGCTTCGAAGCTGCCGGCGCCATCGAACGTCATGTTGCTCTTGGTGGACGGTGCGAGGTCCGCGGCGCCGCCGATCATCCACGGCACACGCGGCGCGATGGCGTTGAGCACCTTCTGCGAGGAGTCGCGCGAGGCCAGGCCCTTCGCGTCGGCGGGGAAGGTCGGGATGTCGCGGTCCCAGCCATCCGGCAGGGTGTGCTGGTTCATCATCTCCAGCTCGGCGGCGAGCTCGGGGAACTCCTTCTTGTAGCCGTCCAGCAGCTTCACCCAGGCAGCGTGCATGTCGCCGCCGCGCTTGCCGATGCCGGCGCTGAAATGCTCGTAGACACCGTCCGGCACCAGGAACGAGGAGTCTTCCGGCCAGCCATAGGCGCGCTTGGCGCCGCGGATCTCCTCCTCGCCCAGCGGCTCGCCATGCGCCTTGTTGGTGCCGGCCTTCTTCGGCGCGCCGTAGCCGATGATGCTGTGCACCTGGATGAAGCTCGGCCGGTCGGTGGTCGCCTTTGCCTCAGCCAGCGCGTGGGTCATCGCCTCAAGGTCGTTGGCGTCTTCAACGTGTTGCACGTGCCAGCCATAGGCGGCAAAACGGGCGGCGACGTCCTCGTCGAAAGCGAGGTCGGTGCCGCCCTCGATGGTGATGTGGTTACTATCGTAGATCCAAGTGAGGTTGCCGAGGCGCAGGTGCGCCGCAATCGAGGCGGCCTCGCTGCTGACGCCCTCCATCATGTCGCCGTCGCCGGCCATTACGTAAACATGATGGTTGAACAGCTCGTAGCCCGGCTTGTTGTAGCGGCTGGCCAGGAACTTCTCCGCCATCGCCAGGCCGACGGAGTTGCCGCAGCCCTGGCCGAGCGGTCCGGTGGTGGTCTCCACACCCGACGTCATGCGGTATTCAGGGTGGCCGGGGGTCTTGCTGTCCATCTGCCGGAACTGCTTGAGGTCGTCGAGCGTGAGTGCCGGCGCGTTGCGGTTCTCGTGCTCGTTGACGGCGCGGGTGCCGGTCAGGTGGATCAGCGAGTACAGCAGCATCGACGCGTGGCCGACGGAGAGCACGAAGCGGTCGCGGTTCGGCCAGGAGGGCTCGGCGGGGTCGAAGTTCAGGAAGTGCTGCCAAAGCGTGTAGGCCACCGGCGCCAATGCCATCGGCGTGCCGGGGTGACCGGAATTAGCCTTCTGCACCGCGTCCATTGCCAAAGTGCGAATGGTGTTGATGCAGAGGAGATCGATGTCTCCATGCTTCTGCGACGCTTCCATAGTGGCAGATGCTGACATGGTTGGCCTTCCCCTGACTGCCGCGCCATGTCGACGCGCCTGCCACCGCGCAGTTCCCGTTATTGCGAGAAGGGCTGCGCTGCTCTGACGGAGGGTGAGAGGCGTTGACTCTCGGCGGGCCAATACAGCATCGAAAGAAGCCGATGCCATTTGCGCGCAAGAAAGCAAGCAAGCGGTTCTTTTTTGAAAAAAAGAACCAAAAAACTTTTGTCTTTTGAGCGAGGCTCTCCAGAACTACGGCGCGAAAGCCGGCGCAAAAGTTTTTTGCTTCTTTTTTTCAAAAAAGAAGGTTTTTGCTTGCTTTCAAAACAGCGAAAGCTGCGGCATTGCCTGCGTAGGCCCGCCCGGCACCAGGAAATGCCGCGTTTCCAGCCCGCTCCGTTCCTCGAACCCCAGCTTGCGCGCCGCCCGCTCGAACCGCTTGCCCAGCAACTCGGCATAAGCCCCCTGCCCGTTGAAGCGCTGGCCGTAAGTGCTGTCGTTCAGCGCGCCGCCGCGGGTCTCGCGCACCAGGCTCAGCACGTGGCGGGCACGGTCCGGGTAGTGGGCGGCCAGCCAGGTCTCGAACATCTCGCGCAGTTCGTGCGGCAGGCGCAGCAGCACGTAGCCGGCGTGGCGCGCGCCGGCGCGGGCGGCGCGTTCCAAAATGCGCTCCAGTTCGGCGTCGTTGAGGCCCGGGATCATCGGCGCGGCCAGCACCGCGGCCGGCACGCCGGCCTGGCTCAGCGCGGCCACCGCGGCCAGGCGCCGCTCCGGCGTGGCTGCACGCGGCTCCATGCGGCGGGCCAGGGTCGCGTCCAGGGTAGTGACCGAGAGGAACACGCGGACCAGGTTGCGCGCGGCTAAACGTTGCAGCACGTCGAGGTCGCGCAGCACGCCGGCGGATTTGGTGACGATGCTGACCGGGTGGCCGAAACGCTCGAGCACCTCGAGCACCGAGCGGGTGAGCTTCAGCGTGCGCTCCACCGGCTGGTAGGGGTCGGTGTTGGAGCCGAGCGCCATCGGCTTGCAGACATAGGCGGGCTTGCGCAGCTCGCGCTCCAGCAGGCTGGCGACGTCCGGCTTGAAGGTCAGCCTGGTCTCGAAATCCAGGCCGGCGGAGTAGCCGAGATAGGCGTGCGTGGGCCTGGCGTAGCAGTAGACGCAGCCATGCTCGCAGCCGCGATAGGGGTTCACCGCGCGGTCGAAACCGATGTCGGGCGAGGTGTTCCAGGAAATGACCGAGCGGCTGGTGTCGCGCGTCAGCGTGGTTGGCAGTGGCGGCAGGTCGGCGAGCCCGTCCAGCGTCGCCCAGCCGTCGTCGAACGGCTCGACGTCGCGCGCCTCGAACCGGTTGGCGGGGTTGGACAGCGCGCCGCGGCCACGCAGGGTGCCGGACAGGCGCGCGTTGGTGAGGGGGGCGGAGGTGCTGATGTTGACGGCGCGGTCCGGCGACGGGCGTGCTGCAAGCTGCATCTCGGGTTCTCGCTTCGTTCCTGCGCAGATTGGGTGCGGGGGCGGGGCAAGTCAAGAACGAAATGGGAACTGTTCACGTGGTGAAAGGCAAGGCAAGCGGTTCTTTTTTGAAAAAAAGAACCAAAAAACTTTTGTTTCCTTGGGCGCGCGCTGTGGAAATGCCGCGACAGTAGGGCGCCAAGGCCTCGGTGCTGGTGGTGTAGGCAAGGTCTACTTTTGGTTGTCCGTCAGGGAGTAACCCTGCCGGTCGAACAACACGGCTTGTCCTGCGGCGGCGTGCTGTTTGCGCGACGCTACGGTGGCATGGCCATCATACGATCGGCTTGCCCGATGCACCGATTGCACAGGCGAGCCGATCCGCTTCCTGTTCGTAAAACACGGCTGATACTGACCGCCCTGAACCCTGACACTTTTGAAATCAGGCAAGAAAGGCAAGGCCTGCTTTTTTGAAAAAAAGCAGCAAAAAACTTTTGGTCCTGCTGTCGCGAAGGTTCTGCAGCGCGCGCCCAAGGGAACAAAAGTTTTTTGGTTCTTTTTTCAAAAAAAACTGCTTGCCTTGCCTTTCATCCCCCGTGCGACCCTCACGCAGGCAAATAAGCCGACCCGTTTTCCGCCCGCGCCGGATGGCCCACGTAGACGCCCCGCGCAGGCACGGCCACGCTGTCGAACTCCGCCGCCAGCCGCGCCAGTCCGTCGCGCAACGCCCCACCGTGCATGGCGCGGCCGTGGCCGGTCACCGCCAGCTCCGGCTGCAGCGTCGACAGCGCCAGCACGGACGTGCGTGCCGCCGGCCAGTCCGGGGTGAAGTATTTCGGCGGCCCGTGCAGTTCGGGCGCCTGGGTGATGGCGGCGTAGGCGGATTCCTGTGCCGTGGTGACAAAGGCGTCGCCGGCCACCAGCGTGCGGTCCGCGTCGCGGAACAGCGAGACGTGGCCGGCGGCGTGTCCGGGCGTGTGCAGCCACCGCCAGCCCGGCATGGACGGCACGCTGCCGTCCTCGGGCAGCGCGTGCAGGCGGCGCTTCACGTTGACCGGGGTGCGGCGGAACAGCGGGGAGAGTGCTGCCAGCAGGCCACCGCCGACGTGTGGATCGGGCGGCGGGTAAGACGAGGTGCCGTTCAGGTAGGGCAGCTCGTGGGGGTGTGCGTAGACCGGCACGTCCCAGTGCTCGGCCAGGCTCTCGAGCGCGCCGACGTGGTCGACGTGGCCATGGGTGAGCACGATGGCTTCGGGCCGGGACGCGCCGAAACGCCGGCTTGCGGCACGCTTGATCACGCCGCGCGTGCCCGGTAGGCCGGCGTCGATCAGCACCCAGGGCCCGCCCGGCGCGCCGGCAAACACGACGTTGACGATGGCCAGCCGCTTGTAGGCCAGGTCGGGTGCGAGCTCGATGACGCCGCCGGCGGCGGGGCGGCCGGCGATGGCGGCCGGGCCGATGGCGATCTGCTGGGCCATCAGGCGCCGCCCCAATGCATCGTCAGGCCGCCATCCATGGTCCAGGTCTGGCCGGTGACGTAGTCGCCGGTGTCAGCGGCGAGGAACAGGGCCAGGCCAGCGATCTCCTCCGGCCGGCCGGGGCGGCTCCACGGGATCGCCTGCATGCTCTGCTCGCGCTTCTTCGGGTCGTCGAGGCGGGACTGCGTCATCGGCGTGGCAATCAGCCCGGGGGCGATGGCGTTCACGTTGATGTGGTCGGGTGCCACTTCCACCGAAAGCGAACGGACCAGCGAGTTAACCCCCGCCTTGGCCATGCCGTAGGGCGCGCTGTTCGGCGTCGGCAGGTGGCCGGCCACGGAGCCGATGACGATCAGCCGCCCGTAGCCGCCGTGGTTGCGCCGCTGGCGGACAAAGGCGCGGGCGCAGAACAGCGGGCCCTTGAGGTCGGTGTTGAGGATGAGGTCGAGCTTCTCGTCGTCCATCTCGGCGACCTGGAGCTGCTCGCCCATGCCGACGCCGGCGTTGGCGACGAGCAGGTCCGGCACGGCGAGCTCGGCCGCGACGGCGGCGAAGAAAACCTCCACGGCGGCGGCGTCGGCAACGTCGAGCTTGTAGACGGCTGCCTTGCGGCCGGCCTGTTCGACCATTTGCTGGGTGGTGCGGGCACCATCCTGGTCGGTGTGGTAGGTGATGGCGACGTTGGCACCCGCTTCGGCGAACAACCGGGCGGTCGCCTGGCCGATGCCGGAATCCGCGCCGGTGACGATGGCGGTCTTGCCTGCCAGCTGCATGTGTTCTGTCCCTGAGGGTTGCGGGGACGCAATGCGCGCGTCGGCGTGCGGTTTGGCGGCACGCTGTGTTTTGAAGACAGGAAGCAAGTCCTTCTTTTTCGAGAAAAAGAAGCAAAAGCTTTTATCCCGGCTGTCGCGCACTTCTCGGCGACTATTAGTCAAGCGAGCTTGGTTACTACAGAACTTTCAGTGCTTTCTCACCGTTGCACGCCTTTCGCTTGTTCAATGGAGGCTCTTCGTCTGCTGGCTGGCTAAGAGGTTGCAAAGCGCTCGGTGTAGGCGGTGGCCTGGGCAGGCCAGGCAAGCGAACGATCATCGCATCCGAGGGCGGCTATCGCCGCGAGACTTCAACTCGCATATTTTCAGAAGAAACCACGTGCTTGCTTCTGAGCACGTGCGTGTGACACCCGCATGTTTTATGCGCGCACTACGTGTATTCGCCTTGCCAGCGGCTGAAACCTGCTGGCATATACGCGGCTCGCCGCCGGCGTCCTCTGCGTGTGCACGCCAACCCCTTGCCGGGGTTATGCCTGTTGGTGCCGGCAGGATCCAGGAGTGTCTCTCGTGTCTCAGCCGTCGTTGCGAATCACTCACTTCGATGCACGCCAGCCACCGGGCGACTACGTGTTTGACGTCTGGAACCCGCTCGAGAACAACTACGAGACCGTCGAGACGTTCGAGGACGGCATGGAGCGCGTGCAGCGTCTGGCCCAGGTGGTCCGCGAGATGTGGGTCTCGAAAGACGCGGCGCTCGGCTCACTGCAAAGCCCGCCGGTGCCGGAGCCAAACACCGAGTTTGCCGAGTTCCGGGTGACTGCGCAGGCCCAGCGCAGCTACGACATACGCAGCTTCGACAGCCCCGAGTGGAGCCACTTCCGCGGCTACATCAGCCAGGCTGCCGAGCGCATCAGCGGCGAGGTAGGCTTCGTCCTGGCCCCGTCGCTGATCCCGGCACCTCCCGCCCCCAGAGCCCAATCGAAATCTGCCTAGAACAAAACCGCGACAGCGCGCGCAAAGGCTTTTTGCTTCTTTTTCTCGAAGGAGCGCTTGTTTCCTATCCTTGCCGTGCTGGCGTACGAACCACCAGCCCATCCAAAGCGTCGGTCACAGTCACCTGACAAGACAGCCGGGAGTTTGGACCCGGGTCGGTCACTAGGTCCATCGTGTCCAGTTCCATAGCAGACGGTACAGGCAGCTTGCCCGCCCAGGCGTCGTCCACGATCACGTGGCAAGTTCCGCACGCACACGCCCCGCCGCACTCCGCGTCGATGCCCGGCACGTCGTTGGTCACCGCGGCCCGCATCACCGACATGCCGACTGCTGCGTTGACCGTCATGGACGAACCGGTGGACGAGATGTAGGTGATCTTCGGCATCGTGTGGGCTCCGGGGGCGCGGCGGTGGTGCTTGCACACGGGCACAGTGTCAAGGCAGGTCCACCGGACGGCGCCGGCGGGCGGACGACGCACTGGGAGCGGGTCCACGAACGATGCGTCTGGTTTTTCTGTCCGAGCGGACCACCTGCCTGCCATGAGCGAGCCAGCCAAGCGCCCACGCCTCGACGCTGGCGGGCCAGTCCAGACGTCGTCCGGCAGCCGGGCCCGGCCGGTGGATTTCGACGGCGTGGCGTTTCGCCGCGCGCTCGGCAGCTTCGTCACCGGCGTCACCATCGTGACCACGCTGGACACGCTTGGTCGGCCGGCCGGGCTGACGGCAAACAGCTTCAACTCCGTCTCGTTGGACCCGCCGATGGTGCTGTGGAGCCTGGCGCTGGACAGCACCAGCCTGGCCGCGTTCCGCCAGGCGGGCTGGTGGGCGGTGCACGTGCTGGCCGCCGATCAGGAGGCGCTGTCCAACCGCTTCGCCCAGCGCGACACGGCCAAGTTCGACGGGCTGCCCACCCAGCCGGGACCGGGCGGCATACCGCTGCTGGACGGCTGCGCCGCCCGTTTCGTCTGCCGCGCCGCATTCGAGTACGAGGGCGGCGACCACGCGATCTTCCTGGGCGAGGTCAGCGACTTCCTGCAGACCGACCACACGCCGCTGGTCTACCACCAGGGCCGCTACGGCGGCGTGTTCCCCGCGGCAGACGCGCAGCCGGGGGGGACGTCGCTGCTGGCGCTGGAGCGGCGGGGCCTGGTGGAACACGCACCGTCGGGACCGCTGCTGACGGAGGCGGGGCGTGAGGTGGCGCGGGGGCTGCTGGCGTTGGCTGAGACGTCGCAGGAGAGTTTGACGCAGTACGAACGGGCGGCGCTGCGGCATTTGCTGCCCAGATTGTAAGAAAGAAAGCAGTTCTTTTTTGAAAAAAAGAACCAAAAAACTTTTGTCTCCTGGGTACACGCTGTGGGGGACTCCGCGACAGCAGGACCAAAAGTCTTTTGCTTCTTTTCTTCAGAAAAGAAGGCCTTGCTTGCTTTGCTAAGCGTCGTCACCGGCGCCACCAGCGGCATCGGACGCTGGATCGCCCTCGGCCTGGCCCAAGCGGGCCACGACCTGATCCTGATCGGCCGCAACGCCGAGACCTGCACCACCACTCGCGACTGGCTGACGCGCCAAGTCCCGGCCTGCCACGTCCAGATCGAGCTCGCCGACCTCTCCCTGCTGGCCGAGACGCGCGAAGCCGCCGCCCGCATCACCCGGCCGGTGGACGTGCTGGTCAACAACGCCGGCACCTACGCCGCCCGCCGCGAGGAGACGCCGGAGGGCCACGAGCGCGTGCTGGCCACCAACCACCTCTCCCCCTTCGTGCTGACGCAGGCGCTGCTTCCCCGACTGCAGCAGGCGGCGGCCTCCGGCAGCGCACGCATCGTCAACATCGGCTCGTCCACGTCGGAGCGCGCGCGCATCGACCCCGACGACCTGGAAGGCCAGCGCCGCTGGGGCCTGACGCATACCTACGCGCAATCCAAGCTGGCGCTGCTGATCGCCAGCAACCGCTGGGCACGCCGGCTCGCCGGCACCGGCGTGGTCAGCAACACGGTGCATCCCGGCGCGGTCGCTACCAGGCTGGTGCGCGAGAGCGGCGTCATCGGCCTGGCTTGGCGCGCCATGGCGCCGTTCCTGCTCACCGAGGCTCAGGGTGCGCAGACGCCGCTCCACGTGGCGCTGGACCCGGCATTCGCCGCCGTCACGGGCTCGTACGTGAAGGCTCGGCAGGTGGCACGGCAGAACCCGCGCGCGCTGGATGCGGCGCTGGCAGCGCGCGTTCTGGCGGCGACCGAGCGCCTGACCGGTCCTCCAGCGGCGCCGACAGCGCCCGCCGCCACGCCAAATGCAGGCTCCAGCCGCGCGCCTGGCGGTTAAAGGCGCCGCGCACAGGGGAAGCCTCGGCCGACGGCGAGAACAGGGTGGGGTCGGCCAGGCGCGCGGCTTCGGGGTCGCGGGAGAGCTGGGCGTCGAAGCCCAGCTGCGTCATGCACCAGGCGATCAACCAGGGTGCCGCGCGGGTGGCCAGGCCGAAGACGGCCGCGGTGCCGCTGATCGTCTCCTCGGCGCCGCCTTTCAGGGCTGCGTGGTAGATGCCGGCGGCCACCACTTCGGGCTGGTAGACGGGCGGCGCCGGCCGTGCCGGCCACTTCATGTGGGAGACCGCGTGCGAGAAGAACGGCGTGTTGACCGCGGGCGGGAACACGGTGACCACACGCACGCGGCTGCCAGCCATGCGCAGTTCGGCCCGCAGCGCCTGGGCGAAACCGCGCACGGCCGCTTTGGCACCTGCGTAGGAGGTCATCATCGGCAGCCCGTGGAAGGCCGCCGCCGAGCACACGTTGAGGATGGTGCCGCGCCCGGACGGCGCCATCAGGCTGAGCGCCGTTCGGCAGCCGTTCACCGTGCCCGAGTAGGTGACCGCGGTGACCCGGTCGAACTCCTCTGCCGGCACCGCGGCAAAGCGGCCGTAGACGCCGTTGCCGGCGCAGTTGATCCAGACGTCCGGCGGCCCGAACTCGGCGGCGATCTCGGCGGCGGCCGCCTGCAGGGCGGCGCGGTCGGACACGTCGGCGCAGCGCGTGCAAACGGCCGCACCGGCACTCCGAACGTCACCCGCCGCCTCGGCGAGCCCCGCCTGCCCGCGCGCGATCAGCCCGACGCGCCAGCCGCGCCTGGCAAACAGCCCGGCGGTGCAGCGCCCGATGCCCGAGGAGCCGCCGGTGATCACCACCACGGGCGCCCTGTCCGGAAGGCTCATGTCTTGCCGGCCCGCGCCGCGTCTGTGAGATGGTGGAGCATGGTCGGCATACTGACATCTCCGGGGGCGGACGTGACGTGCCTATAAACCATGTTACAACTGATGCGCGAGCAACCCGGTTTCCTACCGCCGGAGCCGGCGCGCAAGGGAGCGCCAGCACGAATGCCTGACGACGCCTTCGACGAGGAAACATTCCCGGAGGAAGCCTACCTCACCGCGTTCCTCGATGTTCGTCAGGCGGTCATCGCCGGCGCGTTCGCCAGCGGCTTCCAGCACTACCTTACCTATGGCCGGACGGAAATCGACACGGGCGTCAGGCCCTCGCCGTTCATGGGCGGCCCGCCGGGGCTGGACCGCTCGGTGGTGCCGCCGGCCGACGACCAGCCGGTGCCGGCCTCGCCTACGCCCATGCCGCTGCCCGCCTCCGCCGAGGCGATCCCCTACGCCGCACCGCCCGAGCCCGGGCCGCTTCCGAGGAGCGAAGCGTTCAGCGAGGACCTCTACTTCGCGCTGAACCCTGACGTGGAAGCGCTGGTGGAGGAGGGCAGCTTCACCAGCGGCCACGCGCACTGGCGGGCGGTGGGACATGCCGAGGAGCGCGCCGGCAAGCGGCCCTCCATCACCCAGGACGCGCTCTACGCCGACACGCTGCCGCCGGGCACCGGCTGCGAGGTGGAGACCGGCGACTTCGACGCCGAGAGCTACTTTCTGCTCTACCCCGACGTGCGCCAGGCGATGGGCAACGACCCGGCCGCCGCGCGCCACCACTGGGTGCATCACGGCCGCTTCGAAGGACGCGTGGGCGCCGGCGTCGCACCCTACCAGACCTGGCAGGCGCGCCCGGCGGAGGTGCTGGCCAAGCCGTTCGGCATCAACGTGTTCGGGCCCTTCGCGGCCACCTCCGGCCTGGGAACTGCGGCACGCGGCATCCTGCGCGCCATCCAGAGCGTCGGCATCGCCACCGAACTGCACCCGTTCGACGTGAGCCGCGGCGCCCCGCGCATCACACCGGCCGAGCGCGCCCGCAAACCCACCTACCGCTGCAACCTGTTGCTGGCCAACGCCGACCAGATCGCCAGGCTGACCGCGCTCTACCAGGCCGGCCACTTCGACGACGCCTACAACATTGCTGTCTGGGCCTGGGAGCTCGCCGCCTTCCGCGCCGACTGGCACACCAGCTTCGCGCCGCTCGACGAGGTGTGGACCAACAGCGAGTTCGAGATGGACAGCATCGGCGCGGTGGCACCGGTGCCGGTGCACAAGATACGCCTGCCGGTGGAGGTGGCGCACGCCTCGGCCGAGGACGGCCGTGAGATGTTCGGCATACCGCGCGACCGGCTGGTGTTCCTGGTGGCCTTCGACGTCGGCAGCACCAGCGCGCGCAAGAACCCGGGGCTGGTGATCGAAGCGTTCCGCGAGGCGTTCGCCGCCGACGAGAACGTCTTCCTGGTGATAAAATTCCACTCCACCGCCATCGAGCCGGCGATTACCCGGCAACTGACACGCGCGCTGCGCGGGGCGGAGAACGTGCTGGTCGTCGCCGACCTGCTGGCGGACCACGAGATGGCGCTGCTGCGCGCCGCCTGCGACGTCTTGGTAAGCGCCCACCGCAGCGAAGGCTTCGGGCTCAACATCGCCGAGTTCATGGCGCTCGGCAAACCGGTGGTGGCGACGAATTACTCCGGCAACCTGGAGTTCTTCGACGAGAGCGTGGGTTTTCCGGTCGACTACGCGCTGACCGAGGTGGCCGCCGCCGCCGGTCCCTACATGCCGCACTACGTGTGGGCGGACCCGCTGCGTGCCTCGCTGGTGCAACAGTTGCGGCACGTCTACTGCGACCAGACGGCGGCCTGGGCGCGCGGCGCACGTGCAGCCGAGCGGATGGCCGAGCAGTTCAGCGCCACACAGATCGGCCACGAGATACGCCGGCGCCTGCTCGCGATCGGGCTCGCCGCCGAGCTGCCGCCGTTCCTCGGCTGGCTCGGCCGCGCGCGCGGGCTGGTGGGATCCTCGCCGGTGGGGCCGCTCGACGCGTTCCAGCGCCAGGCGATCGCGGCACTCGGCCTGCGCCGCCCGGTGATCAGCCTGGTGGTGCCTGTCTACAACGTGGCCGGCGCGTGGCTGGCCGCGTGCGTGGCGTCCGTGCAGGCGCAGAGCTACCCGTTCTGGGAACTGTGCCTGTGCGACGACGCCAGCACCGAAGCGGACACGCGCGCGGTGCTGGCCCGGCTGCAGGGCACCGACCCGCGCATCAGGATACGACGTCTGGCCAGCAACCGCGGCATCGCCGCGGCTTCCAACCTGGCAGCGGAGATGGCCACCGGCGAGTTCGTCGCCATGCTGGACCACGACGACGCGCTGCACCCGGACGCGCTGCTGGAAGTGGCGCGCGCGCTGTTCGCCGACCCAGAGATCGACGTGCTCTACACCGACGAGGACAAGATCGACGAGCACGGCGCGCTGGTCGACACCTACCACAAGCCGGACTGGTCGCCGGAACACCTCGAATCGGTCATGTACGTTCTGCACATGCTGGTAGTACGCAAGCTTCTGTTCCTCGAGCTCGGCGGTTTCCGCGACGCGTATTCCGGCGCGCAGGACTACGATCTGATGCTGCGCCTCTCACGCCGCACCCAGCGCGTGCACCACATCGCGCGCGCGCTGTACCACTGGCGCGCAATCGAGGGCTCGTCGGCCGCGGTGGTGGACGCCAAACCCTACGCGCTGCGCGCCGGCTTTCGCGCGCTGGCGGACCACGTGGCCGAAAAGCATGGCGACCGCGCCTGGGTGGAGGACGGGCTGCTGCCCGGCACGTTCCGCGTCCGGCGCAAGATATTGGGCCGCCCGCGCGTTTCGCTGCTGATCCTGACCAACAACGGCGAGCTGGAACTGCCGGGGCGCGGAACCTTTCACATGGTCGACAACCTGGTGGACTCGATCCTGCGCCGCACCAGCTACCGCAACTACGAGATCGTCGTCGTCGACAACAACAAACTCTCGGCCGAGCAGGTGGCGCGCTTCCGCTCGCTCGGCGTACGGGTGGAGAACTTCACCGGCGCGGTGGTGCCGTTCAACTACGCGGCGAAGGCCAACTTCGCGCTGCGGACCTGCCGCACCGAGCACCTTGTGATGCTGAACGACGACATGGAGATCATCAACGAGGACTGGCTGACCTCAATGCTGGAACTGAGCCAGGAGCCCGAAGTGGGCGCGGTTGGCGGAAGGCTGCTGCACGCGGACGGCACCATCCAGCACGTCGGCTGCGTCATCGGCGTAAACAACGGCGCCGCGCATGTCTACCACTCGTTTCCCGGCGACTTCGTCGGCTACAACGGCTTCACGCACCTGATCCGCAACTACTCCGCTGTCACCGGCGCCTGCTTCGCCACCCGCAAGAGCGTGATGCTGCAAGTCGGCGGGTTGGACGAAAGCTTCGCCGTGGACTTCAACGACATGGATCTGTGCCTGAAGATGGTGGAGAGCGGCTACCGGATCGTCTACACGCCATACGCGTCGCTGTTTCATTTCGAAGGCGCGTCCGCCAAACGGATCACGCAGAACCCGGAGGAGCGGCGGAGGTTCGTCGCACGATGGGCGCGCTACATGGAGAACGACCCGCATTTCAATCCGAACTTTTCCAAGAGCAGGTTTGATTTCACGGTGGGGTGAGAAAACAAGCGGTTCTTTTTGAAAAGAAGAACCAAAAACTTTTGCGTCCTGCGCTGGTGCAGCCGCTTCGAATCGTTCCAAGACAAGGAGCCGTTGCAGAGGCGAGGAGACAAAAGTTTTTTGGTGCTTTTTCTCCAAAAAAGAACCGCTTGCTTCGCGTAAAGGCGGAAACGGTGAACCATCCTGAATACGTGGACATTGCAGGCGAGGCGGACTGGGACACGCCAGGGTTCCGCATGCGATCCTGCGACGCACGTGACCAGGTGGCCTGCAGCGCCGCGGCGAATGGCTGGGCGCATTTCGAACGGCCGACTCCGCTCGCGTTTGCCGAAGCCGTGCGCAAGGGCGACGGCGGCCTGGTCATCGACGTCGGTGCGAACACCGGTTTCTACACGTTGCTCGCGCTCAGCGTTTCTGCGGACGCCACTGTCGCCTGCTACGAGCCCTTGGACAGCGTGCGCAGCATACTGGCGGAGAACCTGCGCCTGAACGGCCTGCATCGCCGCGCGAGCGTGCTGCCCTACGCAGCCAGCGACGTCACCGCGCCGAGAATGCTCTACGTGCCGGACGACAGCCACGGATTGGTGGAGACAAGCGCGTCGCTCGGCGCGGAATTCAAGACCGGCAGCACGCCAGGCCGCGAGGTGGAGGCCTACGCACTCGACGACAAACACACCGGCCGCCCGCGGGTGAGCGTCATCAAGGTGGACGCCGAGGGACACGACCTGCAGGTCCTGCGCGGCGCGGCCGGCATCCTGCGCCGCGACCGGCCGTTCGTGTTCCTCGAAGTGCTGCTCGGCTCGGACGAGGCGGGACTGTCTGAGCTGCTGCGTGCGACCGGCTACGTGGATTGTGTGCTGATGCCGGACGGGCCGATGATAAGTGGCGCCAGCGTTGCTCACCACACGCTCGCCTGGAATCACATGTGGTTTCCACGGGAGACTGATCGTGCGTGAAAGAAAGCGGGCAAGCAGTTCTTTTTTGAAAAAAGAAAACCTCTGGTCTTTGGAGTGCGCGCTGACGGAGATACCGCGACAGCGGGGCCGGGTGTACTTGCTCTTGCCGCGGGTTAGAACGCCGGCCACGCTTTCGCGGACAGCTTGAACACCACGCCTCTACGGCACACAACCGCGATCGCAGACATTATCGTTTTTCACAAAGGAAGTGCTTGCTTCAGCCAACGACCGAAATGGCGTTCTCCACCCTGGAAGCAAAACTATCATTCCTGCGGTTGCGAAGTTCCACAAAGCGCGACGAAAGAGACAGGAGTTCTTTGGTTTTTTCGAAAAAGAACCGCTTGCTTACTCGTCCCCCTGCCGAAACGGCGACAGCTCCATCAGCGCTTCGATCTCGGCCTCCACCGCCGGCCGCTCCCGCTCAAGATGGCTTGCAACCGCTCCACGCAAGCCCGGATGCGCAATGAAATGCGCCGAGTAGGTCGCCGACGGCAGGTAGCCGCGCTGTATCTTGTGCTCCCCCTGTGCGCCGGCCTCCACCGTCTTCAGCTTGTGCGCAATGGCAAAGTCTATCGCGCGGTAATAGCAAAGTTCAAAGTGCAGAAATGGAAAGTCGCCCGAGCAGCCCCAGTTGCGGCCGAACAGCGTGTCGGTGCCGGCAAGGTTCAGCGCGCCCGCCACCAGTTTGCCCTTATGCTCGGCCAGCATCAGCACCACGCGGTCGCCCAGATACTGCGAGAGCAGCGGAAAGAACTTTGCCGTCAGGTACGCGCTGCCCCACTTTCGGTCCACTGTGCTCTCGTAGAACCGGTAGAACGCTTTCCAGTGCGCAGGCGTGATCTCGCTGCCGCGCAGCGTGTGGAACACCAGGCCGCAGGCGTTGGCGTCGCGCCGTTCCCGACGCAACGACTTGCGCTTGCGCGAGCTGAGTGCGGCCAGGAAGTCGTCGAAGCTCGCGTAGCCGTCGTTGTGCCAATGGTATTGCAGACCCAGCCGCTGCAGCCAGCCGTCTTCGCCAAGGTCCGTCCATTCGTCGTGCGTGCAGAACGTGACGTGCACCGAGCTGAGTTTCATCTCGCGGCAAGCCTGCTTCAGGCCGGACGCCAGCGCCGTGCGGCCCAGCGGGTTGCCGGGCCGCACCAGCAGGCGCGGCCCGGTCACCGGACTGAACGGGGCGGCCACCTGCAGCTTCGGGTAGTAATCGCCGCCGGCCTGTTCGTAGGCGCGTGCCCAGCCGTGGTCGAAGACGTACTCGCCGTAGCTATGGCCCTTCGCGTACATCGGCGCGCAGGCGACCACCCGCTCGCAGGCGTCGCGCAGCACGGCGTGGCGCGGCAGCCAGCCGGTGCGGGCGCTGGCCGAGCCGCTGTCCTCGACCGCGGCCAGGAAAGCGTGGCTGACGAATGGGTTATCCGGACCTGCGCAAAGGTCCCAGTCGCCCTGGTCGACCTCGTGGATGGAGCCGTGCAGGCTGAGGGCGAGGCTTGGCGTGCTGTCGGGCATCGCGATGAATATAGCGGCGCGTGCGGAGGATTGAAGGCGCCAGCGTACGTCCATGAGCACAAGTAGACGCCCGGGCGTCTACTTAACCGCCGATAGCGGCGCCCGGTAAGAAAGCAAGGCCTGCTTTTTTGAAAAAAAGCAGCAAAAAACTTTTGGTCCTGTTGTCGCGGAGTCTCCCGCAGCGTGTACCCGGGGGAGAAAAACTTTCTCGGTTCTGTTTTAAAAGAAGAACCGCTTGCCTGCTTCTTCAAGCCGTTTCCAGAAACCGTGCAAACGCCTCCAGCGTCGCCGGCGAGACGTGGTGCTCGATACCTTCGGCGTCGTTCTCGGCATCTTCGCGGGAGACGCCGACGGCCAGCAGCAGATCCACCACCAGGCGATGCCGCGCGCGCACCCGGGCCGCCAGCGCCTCGCCCGCCTCGGTCAGGAACACGCCGCGGTAGGGCCGAGCGGTGGCAAGCCCTTCGCGCTTGAGCCGGCTGATCGCCTTGACCACGGTGACGTGGCTGACGCCCAGGCGGCGCGCGATGTCGGTGGGCCGCGCCTCGCCGCACGTGCCCAGCAGGTCGGCGATCAGCTCGGCGTAGTCCTCCGTCACCGCGGCCGATTGGGCCTGGCGCGCACGGCCAAACCGCCTGGCTTGGGTCGCTTCCTGTGGGTTCAGCCCGGTTGTCTTGTCCAACGCGCACTCAAGGTGACGGGGTTGTGCGAAAAGTAAGCGTTCTCGCCCGGCTTGCTCGCTTCGTGAGATGGTAGCCCATTGCCCGATGTGTAGCCTAGACTACATAATGGTTACATGAGCATGAGCGACACGACAACCTGGGCGATCCGCGAGGTGCTGGATGGCCGGCGTCGTGGCCTGCGTGCCGTTTTGCCGTTCGTCGGGCCGGCCTTGGTCGCCAGCGTCGCCTACATCGACCCGGGCAACTTCGCCACCAACATCCAGGCCGGGGCGCGCTACGGCTACAGCCTGCTGTGGGTGGTGCTGCTGGCGAACCTGGTGGCGATGCTGTTCCAGTCGCTCTCCGCCAGGCTGGGCATCGTCACCAATCGCAACCTGGCAGAACTGTGCCGCGCGCACTTCCCACGGCCCGTGGTGCTGGCGATGTGGGCGGTCAGCGAAGTGGCGGCCATGGCGACCGACCTGGCCGAGTTCCTGGGCGGTGCCATCGGCCTGTCGCTGCTGCTGCACCTGCCGCTATTGGCCGGCATGGTGGTGACCGCCATCGTCACCTACGCCATCCTGCTGCTGGACAGGCGCGGGTTCCGGCCGCTGGAGCTGGTGATCGGCGGGCTCGTCGGCGTGATCGGCGCCTGCTACGTGGTGGAGCTGGTGGTGGCCCCGCCCGACTGGTGGGCTGCCGGCCTGGGCATGGTGATCCCGCACATCGCCGACCACAACGCGATGCTGCTCGCGGTGGGCATCGTGGGTGCCACCGTGATGCCGCACGCGATCTACCTGCATTCCGGGCTGACGCAGGATCGCGCGCCGGCGCGCACCTTGCGCGAGCGGATGAAGCTGGTGCGCTACTCCAACCGCGAGGTGGTGGCGGCATTGACGCTGGCCGGCATCGTCAACGCGGCGATGGTGATGATGGCCGCGCGCGCCTTTCACGCCGGCCACAGCGAGGTGGCCGAGATCGGCGCCGCTTATCACACGCTGGTGCCGTTGTTCGGCGCCGCCGCCGCAGGCATCTTCCTGGTCTCGTTGATGGCGTCTGGCATCTCCAGCTCGGTGGTGGGCACCATGGCTGGGCAGGTGATCATGCAGGGCTTCGTCGGATGGCGGATTCCCGTGTGGGTGCGCCGCGCGGTGACGATGATCCCGGCGTTCGTTGTGGTGGGCGCCGGATACAACGCCACGAGCAGCCTGGTGATCAGCCAGGTTGTGCTGAGCCTGGTGTTGCCGGTGCCGATGGTGGCGCTGCTGCTGCTGACGCGGCGCACGGACGTGATGGGCGAGATGGTGACCGGGCCTTGGGTGTTGGCGCTCGCGTGGGGGGCGACGCTGGCGACGCTGGCGTTGAACTGCGTGCTGCTGGCGGAGTTGGGCGGCTAGGCGGGCAGCAGCCCTGGTTCAGGGTGCACCACCCTCTTGCGAGGCGGGATAGGAAGCAAGGCCTTCTTTTTTGAAAAAAAGAAGCAAAAAACTTTTGTTCCTCCGCATTTGCAGCAGTCGGGTCTTCCCGGACAAACACGCGTGCTGAAAATGTGAGGGGAGCAAAAGTCTTTTGCTTCTTTTCTTCAGAAAAGAAGGCCTTGCCTTCCCTTCCGGCTCTCAAACAATCACCATCACGGGTTGCTACCTGCCGTCGCCGCCCACGTCGCGCCGGCACGGATGCTCCAGCGAACCAGCAGGATCGGCAACACGACCCACAGGATATGTGACACCGCCACCACCGTGGGGTCCGGCCAGATTGCCGCCACTGCCACCCGCAGCGCCGCCTCGCCACCGAGGAAGACCGCCCAGACCAACGTCAGCCGGCGCATCGTCCGGCGAAACACGGCCGACGCCCATTTCGCTTCGAACGCGCTTGCTGCCGCCTGCGTTGGGCAGGTCGTGTCGCGCGCCAGGTAGAACAGGGCCGGCCGCTGCAGCGCGAGCGAGGCCAGGAAGACGCACGCGATCAGTCCGGTCACGAACGATGGCCGGATCAGCGCGAACCATGCCGAGCCTGACAGCGCAACCGCCAGCAGGCTCAGCGCCGTTGCCAGGATCACCAGCAGCGAGAGCGCGTTGATCCGCCGGCGCTGGACCAGGCTGCTCAGCGCAACGATGGCGGGCAGGACGGAACTCAGGACCAGCGCCCGCCCGTCGCTCTGCCCCGCGTGCCGGAGTGCGACGTAGGCGGCGTAGGGCAGCACCACGTTCAGCACGACGTCGATCACGAACGCCCGCTTGCCGCCGCCGGCCCGCTTGCCCGCCTGGGCCGTCTTGGCGCCGTTCATGCCGCCTCTCCCACCCAATTGCCATGGAAGCCGGCGGGAACCCGGCAGGGCAACGGCATCTGCGCCACCGGACCGGCCGCGACGTCCGTCGCATCGAGGATCACGAGCTCGGACAGCCTGCTTTGCTGGCGGAACAGCACGCACAGCAGCCAGCCGTCGCCCTCGCCTGGACCGCGGGCCACGAACACCGGCTCGGACGCGGCCTCGCCGGCCGGCAGAACGTAGAGGTTGTCCCGCCCGTCCACGTCGTCATAGTGGCAGATCGCGCCGCCGGTGGTGAAGAAACCGTGCCGGTAGCGCCGGCCGGCGAAGCGCTCGTCGATGCGCGGGAACTCGCCGTCGGGGCCGCTCAGCTGCCGGCTCGCCACCGTCGCGTGCGGATCGCGCGTGTCCAGGCTCCAGCGCGTCAGTCTCGCGGGTGCGTGCTCCGGCGGGGCGCCGGACGGCCCGGCGAACAGCGGCGGCACCGCCGACAGCATCATGTCGATCGAGACCACACCGTCCTCGTCCCACGCGTTCATGACGTGGAAGGCGAAGCCGGCCGGCGCCCGCACCCACCGCAGGCTGCCGGGCCCGGCTTGCCGGTCCATCACGCCCAGGAAGCCGCCGCGCTCCTCGTGCCACACCGGGCCGGACGCAGGGTCCATGATCAGCGGGAACAGCGGGATCACCACGAACCGCTCGGTCAGCGCGAAGTCGTGCACCATCGCCGCGTAGGGTGCCGTCGCCACCTCGCATCGGACCACCCGCCCGGCCGCGTCCAGCGTGCCGATCCGAATCGTGGCGTTGAACACCGACCCGACGCCGTAGCCGAAGAACACCAGCTCGCCGGTCTGCGGGTCGTGCTTCGGATGTGCGGTGAACGGCCCTGCCGCCAGCCCGCCGGCGAAATCGACCGCGCCGCGGGTCGCAAGCGACACCGGATCGATCGCCACCGGCAGATGCTGTTCCTCCAGCGCCAGCAGGCGGTTGGCGTGCGCGAGTATGTTGGTGTTGGCGCGTCCTGCCGGCCGTGCCGCGCCGCCCTCCCCGGCGGCCTCCGCCCAGGACGCGGTCCGCACCCACCGGTTGGCGTACTCCACCCCGGCGTTGCTGATGCGGAACGCGTGGATCATCCCGTCACCGAAGAACCAGTGGGCGTCGGGCGCGGGATGTAGCGGGTTCGGGCCGTTGCGGAACAGCGTGCCGCGCAGCCCCTGCGGAAGCTGCCCGGCCACCGGCACGGCCTGCCAGGCCATCTCCTGCGTCACGGGAGCGCGGTTGTCAAAGTCCATCGGTGCGCCCAATTCTATACAGTGTATAGATGTCGGGATACGCCGTTGGCGCGGATCTGTCCAGCGTAAAGTTTGCTCGGCGCGCTGCGTGCCGGCTGCTAAGACACATGGCGTGAAGCGGCCCTACCACCACGGTGACCTGAAGCCTGCGCTCCTGCTCGCGGCGGGCGAGATACTGCGCGACGAAGGCCTGCCCGCCCTGACGCTGCGCGCGGTCGCCCGCCGCGTCGGCGTCTCCCACATGGCGCCAGCCCCGCATTTCGGCGACCTCTCGGGCCTGCTCAGCGAACTCGCCGCCGTAGGCTACCGAATGTTCAACGACGCGCTGGTCCGGGCGCAGGACAACCCCGGCGCGCGCAGCATCCCCAACGCCACCGCGCACGCCTATGTCGGCTTCGCGCGTGCGGAGACCGCCATGTTCCTGCTGATGTTCCGGTCCGAGCGGCTGGACTTCAACCGGCCCGCCTTGGCCGAAGCCGCGGGTGCTGCGTCACGCAGCCTGATGCGCAGCGCTGGTGCGGCCGGCGCTGCGCCGCTTCCCGCCACGCACCTCGCCGGCTTGGGCCGGGCCGTCGGCCAGTGGTCCGTCGTGCACGGCTTCGCCATGCTGCTCATCGACGGGCGGCTCGACGACGTTCTCGCCAGCCCGGATTGCAGTGGTGACGTCGCTGGCCTGCTCGATCTGGCACTTGCGGGTTGATAGCGCCGGCTTGAGAGCAAGAAAAAGGCAAGCAGTTCTTTTTCGAAAAAAAGAACCAAAAAACTTTTGTTCCTGGGGTACTTGCTGCGGAGAGGTCCGCGACAGCGCTGACGAAAGTTTTTTGCTTCTTTTTTTCAAAAAAGAAGGCCTTGCTTTCTTGCTACCCGGCCGCGTCTCACGATTGCGCCCGCCCGGCACCGCCCCTAGCTTCCGGCCATGCCTGCCTCCCCGGAGACCCTGCGTATCGCGCTCGCCCAGCTGAACCCGCACGAGGGCCAGATCGACGCCAACCTGTGCGCGCTGCGCGCTGCCCGCGCCCACGCCGCCGAGATGGGCGCCGACCTTCTGGTGACACCGGAGTTCTCCATCGCCGGCTACCCGCCCGAGGACCTGGTCCGCAAAGCCGCCTTCGTCACCGATTGCGAGGCAGCGCTGGAGGAGTTGGCGCGCGACACTGCGGACGGCGGCCCCGGCCTGATCGTAGGCGGCCCATGGCGCGAACGCGACCGCATCTACAACGCCGGCTTCGTGATGGATGGCGGCCAGGTCACCGCGCGGCGCGCCAAGCACGAGCTGCCCAATTACGGCGTGTTCGACGACAAGCGCGTGTTCGATGCCGGCCCCGAACCCGGGCCGGTGGTGTTCCGCGGCTTCCGCCTCGGCCTGATGATCTGCGAGGATTGGTGGTTCCCCGCCGTCTCCGAGACGCTGGCGGAGACCGGGGCCGAGATGCTGCTGTCGATCAACGGCTCGCCCTTCGAGGCAGACAAGTCCGGCCGCCGCGTGCAGCTTGCCGTGGCGCGCGTGGTGGAGACGCGGCTGGCGTTCGTGTTCCTCAACCAGGTCTGTGGCCAGGACGAACTGGTCTTCGAAGGTGCGAGCTTCGTGCTGAACCCGGACCGCAGCCTGGCCTGCGTGCTGCCCTCGTTCGAGGAGACCGTCACGCTGACCGAGTGGCGCCGGCAGGACGATCGCCTGGTGTGCGTGCCACAGACGCTGCCGCCCGAGCCGTGCCAGGAGGAAAAGATCTACCGCGGCCTGTGCCTGGGCCTATCGGACTACGTGCGCAAGAACGGCTTCCCCGGCATCCTGTTGGGCCTGTCCGGCGGCATCGACAGCGCGCTGTCCGCCGCCATCGCGGTGGACGCGCTGGGTGCGGAGCGCGTGCGCGCGGTGATGCTGCCCAGTCCCTATACCAGCCAGCACAGCCTCGACGACGCGGCGGAATGTGCGCGCCTGCTGGGCATCCGTATCGACACGGTGGCGATCACCCCGGCGATCGCGGCGGCGAACGACGCGCTGGCGCCGGTGTTCGCCGGGCTGCCGGACGACATCACCGAGGAAAACATCCAGTCCCGCGCGCGAGGGTTGCTGCTGATGGCGATGAGCAACAAGCTCGGCTCGATGCTGCTGACCACCGGCAACAAGAGCGAGATGTCGGTCGGCTACTCCACGCTGTACGGCGACATGTGCGGCGGCTACTCGGTGCTCAAGGACGTCTACAAGACGTCGGTGTTCGCACTCAGCCGCTGGCGCAACGCGCATAGGCCCGCCGGCGCGCTGGGCCCGGACGGCGCGGTGATGCCGGAGCGGGTAATCACCAAGGCGCCGAGCGCCGAGCTGAAACACGACCAGACCGACCAGGACAGCCTGCCGCCCTACGACGAACTGGACGCGATACTCGAAGGCCTGGTGGAAGGCGAGCGTTCAGTCGACGACATGGTGGGCCAGGGTTTTGCGCGCGCGACGGTGGTGCGGGTTTGGAAGATGCTCGACCGTGCCGAGTATAAACGCCGGCAGGCACCGCCGGGGGTGAAGATAACTTCGCGCGCGTTTGGGCGCGACAGGAGATATCCTATTACCAATGGCTATACGGGGCTTTTGAAGTGAAGCAAGCAAGCGCTTCTTTTTTTCAAAAAAGAAGGCCTTTCTTTCTATGAGCGGCCTGTTCGCGCCTGAAGGCGGCTGGCGAGTCCGCATCCTCGACATGTCCGGCGGCGCCGAAGACCGCATCGTCGAAGACGTCAAGGGTTTTCCAACCCTGATGCAGGCCAACGCTTTTGCCCGCGCCTACGTGCGCGACAGCGTGGAGCTGTGCCGCGCCGCGGGCCTGGCGCCCCGCGAGGTGCTGGAAGCCTGGTTCGCGTTCGGCGAGGACGCCGAAGTGCTTGACGCGCCAGAGGATGGCTGGCGCAGCGCAAACGAACTGGCAGGCTTTTCCGAGACGCCGGCTGGGGGCGAAGAACGCGACTGGCGCGCGCTCGATCCGCGTCGGGAGGACGAGTGATGCGTCTTGTCAGCGAGCAAGCAAGGCCTGCTTTTTTGAAAAAAAGCAGCAAAAAACTTTTGACACGGCTGTCGCGGACTCTCCCGCAGCGAGTACCCAGGAAACAAAAGTTTTTTGGTTCTTTTTTTCAAAAAAGAACCGCTTGCCTTGCTGCCTGGTGTGCCGTCTGATGCGTGTCCGTTTCGCCCCCAGCCCCACCGGCTTCCTGCACGTGGGCAACGCGCGCATCGCGCTGGCCAACACGCTGTTCGCGCGGCGCCACGGGGCGGCGTTCCTGTTGCGCATCGACGACACCGACCTCGAACGCTCCCGTTCTGAATACGAGGCGGCGATCGAGCAGGACCTGCGCTGGCTGGGTGTCGCGTGGTCCGAAACCTTTAAGCAGACGACGCGGATCTCCGCCTACGACGCAGCCGCCGACCGGCTGCGCGCGTCGGGCCGCCTGTACCCGTGCTTCGAGAGCGAGGAGGAGCTGCGCTTCAAACGCGAGCAGCGGATGAAGCGCGGCCTCGCGCCGGTCTACGACCGCGCGATGCTGAAGATGACGCCGGAGCAGCGCGCGCAGGCCGAGGCGAACGGCAAGTCGCCATACTGGCGCTTCAAGTTGTCCGACACCATGGTCGAATGGACAGATTTGGTGCTCGGCCGGCGGCAGGTGAAGCTGCAATCCGTCTCGGACCCGGTGCTGGTGCGCGCCGACGGGAGCTACCTCTACACCTTCACCAGCGTGGTCGACGATGTCGATCATGCCGTCAGCCACGTCATCCGCGGCGAGGACCACGTCACCAACACCGGCGTGCAGCTCGACATCATCTCCGCACTCGGCGCCAACCCCACGCGCTTCACCTTCGGCCACCTGCCGCTGCTGATCGACGCGGATGGCGGCAAACTGTCCAAGCGTCTGGAAGGCCTATCGTTGCGCGCCCTGCGCCAGGACGGCGTGGAACCCGAGGCGATCACCGCCTACCTCGCGCGCCTCGGCACCAGCGACTCGCCGGAGATCGCAGCACTCGACGATCTCGCACAGGGCTACGACCTCTCGCGTGTCTCGCGCTCGCCGGCGCGCTTCGACGTACGCCAGTTGCTGGCGCTGAACCGCCGCGTGCTGCACGCGGCACCGTTCGAGCAGGTACGCGCGCGGCTGCCCGCTGCCGCCACGCCGGCGTTCTGGGACGCGGTGCGCGGCAACCTCGATTTGCTGAGCGAGGCGCGGCAGTGGTGGACCGTCGTTTCCGGCGAGCTGGTGCCGCCCGTGCTGGAGGGACAAGGCGACTTCTTCCGCGACGCGCTGGTGCACCTGCCGCAGGAGCCGTGGGACAGCACGACGTGGCACGACTGGACGGAAACGCTGAAGACGCTGACAGGGCGAAAAGGACGCGCGCTGTTCATGCCGTTGCGCATGGCGCTGACCGGGGAAGACCACGGGCCGGAACTGGCGACCCTGCTGCCGCTGATGGGCCGGCAACTTGTGGAGAGTCGGCTGAGGCTTAGCCTGATCTGATACCAGCCGCTTTCAAGTCTTGACCGTTTGAAGTCCGGCAAGGAAAGAGAGGCCTTCTTTTTTGAAGAAAAGCAGCAACAGACTTGTGGTCCGGCTGTTGCGGTGGTTCCTGCAGTGAGCGCCCCAGGAAGGTATAGTTTGTGGTTTTTGCGAAAAAACGCTTGCTTGCCTGTCGCCGGTCGAGATTTCGGTCCGTGCTTATGTTACCGGAGTCTCCTGAATAATGACCCTGTAAACAGGCCAGCGTTTTTCAGAACATCAGAAAAACTTTGTTTCCGTTGAGCACGCGTTTCGGAGACTCCGCGGCAACTTGACCAAAGTTCGGTTGCTGCTTTGCAAAACAGCAGGTCCGGCCTTTCTTCTCATGTATTAAAGATCGGAACCTGGGACTACTCTGCGATTAGCGTACGCTGAAAAGAGTATTGGCAGTTAAGCCCAGCAAAAAAGGCCTGCTTCGTTGAACAAAGCAGCAAAAAACTCTTGGTCCGGCTGTCGCGGAATTTGCCTATCGCGCGCGCACAAGAGAACAGAAAGTTTTCTGATTTTCTTCAAAACACGCTTGCCTAGACCATCACCGGCCTAGACCTCAGACTATAACGATGACGTAAAGTCTTTTTTTCGAGAAAACACTGGAAAAGCATTGCCACGTGCTGCCGTGAGCTATCGAAACATCCCATTCATATAAAGCAACGCTTCACGTCACCGAAACATTGTTGATCACGCAACAGGTTTTTCGTCTTTAGCCGCAGAGATTAGTTGGGACTTTGCATCGCGTCTGATATGCTGCGGCTGCGAAGCGGTTCTGGCGGCATATTTTAAGCCGGTTCCGCACCTTACTCATGTGCTGGCGAATTGTCCGGGGGGATGCCATGAAGACGCTATTTTCGATCTGTACGGGGCTGCTGTTCGCAACTGTGGCGCATGCACAAACATACCCGCCCAACTGCGCGCCGAATCAGCAGGGCAGCGATTTGACTACCACTTTTTGCACGACTGAGTACTATCCTAATCCGGCGCGCGCGATGCGGCCGAACCCGAACGCCCGGCTCGGCTACAATCTGCCGAGTGCCAGGGTCACCAACCTGACGGACTACGTCTTCGCCAGCGCCGCCAACGGCGGCAACATCACGTCGATCCGCGACGTATACGAGACGTTCTTTCCGCGTTCGCTGTCCGGCGACGTTGCAAACGCCGCGTATGCGGCGCCGAACTACGGTCCCGCGGACGACAACGGCAATTACTTCCAGTTCGGCGTCTTCCGCACCTATGCGGCGGGGGATCCCAACCAGACTCTCGTCATCAACCCTGCAGGCGGGCTGCACTTCCGCAGCATCTGTTCCAACAACGGGCTGAACTGCACGCAGGGCAATATCTGGACTGCGATGATCCGGCCGCAATTCGTCTTTCGTCCAGGGCAGACGCTGAAGTTCGTCTTCACCAGCCCGGCCGGCTGCAAACACTGGTTTGCGATGTGGGAGTTCTCCGGCGAGGAAGTGTCGGGCTACAACACCAAGCTCAACCAGATCTACACCGCCGTCAACAATGCCGCAGGCACCCACCTGAGCTACGAGTTCGACACGCCCGACAACTTCTCCACTTGCTACAACAACCCGGCGAGCGGGCCGGGCCAGGGTATCGTCGACGGCTTCCCCTACGAGGCGGGTGGTGCCAGTGTCTCCGTCTATTGGCCGAACGGGAACAACTGGGCATACGAGAACGTCCCTGGCTTCGAGCCGTGGGAACTCATGCCGAGCACGCAGACGATCGCTGCGGGCAAGCACGTCTACGTCGTGTCATGGGACAATACCAATCCGAAAGAGAGCGTGATTTCGTCGTTCCTGGACGGGAACCTCGTTCATCAGCACCAGTTCGACTGGTCGTTGGACGCTGGCAACCCGAAGGTGAACGGACAGGAACTCGGCATGCACGTGATCGTGTCGCAGCAGACTTTCGCCTCGTTCACCAGCGCCGGCTTGCCGCTCGCACAAAGCGAGTTGAAGGACGGCATCCTCTACGAGTTGGCGCAGTTCAGCGGTTTCATCCCAAAGGAGGTCGCGTTGAAGTTTGCTCCTTTGAATACCGAGAACGGTTGCGGCAGCGCGTGTCCGTGAAGCCGTAGAAAGCAAGCGGTTCTTTCTCGGGAAAGAGAACAAAAAATTTTTGTCTTCGGTAGGTGCGCCGTGTTGAGACGTGTCGTTTCAGCCGTCCGCGACAGCCGCAGCAAAAGCTTTTGCTTCTTTTTCTCGAAAAAGAAGGCCTTGCTTTCTACTCTTGTAACCGGTTTCTCCCCAGCGTAGTGCTTGCCCTCTCGCTTCGTGGATTGCGATGCCCCCTCAGCCCTCCCGCGAGATCAAGGCTCTGACCGGAATACGCGGCGTCGCTGCGTGCATGGTGGTCTTCTATCACTACTTTCAGGATAGTTCCGGATTAGGCCCTGTGCACGCCCTCATCCGGCACAGTTATATTTCGGTCGACCTGTTCTTCGTGCTAAGCGGCTTCGTCATGGCGCTCACCTACGCGCCGTCTTTTGCTTCGGGCTTCTCTGCCGCCGCCTACATGCGTTTCCTGGGTAAGCGCCTCGGGCGGGTCTATCCGCTTTACGCCGTTGTCACAGCCTTCGTCGCCGCCTGCCTTGCAGCCGGCGCCATCGCCGGGCCGGAGCCGTCTGGCGGCACGTTCGTCAGCAACATCCTGATGGTGCAGGCCTGGGGATTCGGCGACAGCATCGGCGGCCCGACCTGGTCGATCAGCACCGAATTTGCCGCCTACCTGGTGTTTCCCGTGCTGGTCTGGCTGGTCCTCTGCGGCACATCGTCGCGGTGCCTGCTCGCCATGGTCGTCTCGACCGGCGCGCTGATCCTGCTGGCCAGCACGGACGCGGCAACCCTGAACCAGGTCACCGACGGTGTGGCCAGCCGCAGCGGTCCGCTGGATATATTCGGCGCCGGCACGCCGGCGCCGCTGGTGCGCTGCCTCGCAGGCTTCGTGCTGGGGCTTGCCGCTTTCCGGCTGGCGCGCCTGTATGCCATCCGTCTTGGGTTCGACCGCAGCCACGTCGCTGACGCCGCCGCCCTGATCGTGCTGCTGCTTTGGGCGGGCCGGGGCACCGACGTGACGCTGGAGCTCGCTTTCGTGGCACTCGTCATCGCGTTGGCTACCGGCGACTCCTGGGTCGGCTCGTTCCTGTCCCGGCGCTGGGTGGTCTGGCTGGGCGAAATCTCGTATTCGATCTACCTGGTGCACTGGCCGGTCGGCGCGCTGGTGCGCAACCGCCTGATGTCGGCGCTGGACGCGCACCATGTGTCGCACGCCTACACCCTGTCCGGGCTGCTGCCGATGGCCCTGACCTTCGCGGTTTCAGCGGCCACGTTCTACGGCCTCGAGAAGCCTGCCCGCGACTGGACGCGCCGGTTGATGGGCGGCAAGGCGCGCTCCATCAGCGCAGAACCGGCAGCGCCCTAGAGGCAAGGCCGTTTTCGAGAAGAAGCGAAAGCTCTCATCGCAGAAAGCTGAAACGACACGCCTCAGCGACACGCGCCCGAAAAGACAAAAGTTTTTTGGTTCTTTTTTCCACAAAAGAACCGCTTGCCTTCCTAAATAAGCCGATTGCGCCAAACCCTGGCCAGTTGTGTCACCTCCGGGTCTAGAGGGCCACACGACACCGCTGAGAAACGGCCAAACACCTTGAATCGCCTAGGCTGACGCTCTGGCACAGCGGATGCTAAACCCCCAGGGCGGGCGTGTGAGCACACAGGCCGTCCGGGGCAGGAAGACGGGCATGGATTGGGATCTCGTTGTAATCTTCACTTTCGTCGTCGTGCTGATTGCCGTGCGCGGGCACTACCGCGCGCGCGGCTCGGGTGCGGTCGGGCTGGCCGACGCCGACCAGATGGCGCTGGACCGGGCGATGGACTCCGCGCGACGCCTGGAACAGCGGGTGGAGACGCTGGAGCGGGTGCTGGACGAGGACGCGCCCGGCTGGCGCGCCAGGGTGCGGGCATGACCGCCTTGCGCAGGATGCTCCCGCTCGCCGGCCTGGCCGCCTGCTCCCTCGCCCACCCTGCCTGGGCGGACGCCAGGCTGTACCCGGCCAGCCAACTGGTGCTGACCGACACGATGTCGGAAGATGCGGTGGTCAACACGGACTCCTCGCTGTCGGGCCAGGTCAGGGTCACCATGGACGGCTCGCTGTCCTGCCTGTCGGTGGTCGATGCCGGGCCGGCGGTGATCAGCACCTCGGGCTGTTCGGGCGACAACGGACAGTTGCGCGTGGACGTGCCGCCGGACATGCCGGTGGTCATCAGCTCGGACAGCAGTGGCGACATCCGCGTCGGCGACCTGCGCAGCCAGCTGGTGGTGACGCTCAACGCCGGGGGCGACCTGACAGCAGGCAACGTGGAGATGCTGGTGGCCACCGTTCACGGCGGCGGCGACGTTACCGTGGGCGACGTGGCTGGTGCTACCAGCCTGGAGGTCGCGGGCAGCGGCACGGTGCGCCTGCGCAGCGTGCGCGGGCCGCTCGCGGTGCGGCAGATGGGGTCGGGCGACATCACCGTCGGCAGCATCGAGGCCGACGCCGTCTCCATCGACGCGCATGGCTCCGGCGACATGGCGATCGGCCCGGGTCACATCGGCTCGTTGCACGCGCGCCTGACCGGGTCGAACGACATGGCTGTCTCGGCTTTCGTGCGCGACGCCGACGTGGAGGCGCATGGCGGCGGCGACGTGAAGCTTGCGCTCGTCACCGGCGCCTTTCATCGGATTGCAGACAGCGGCAGCGACATCACCGTCGGCGGCTCGTCGAAGACTGCGAGCCATGCGAGGGGCAGGCACGTCAACATCGTGGTAGGCAACGGGTCCTCGGTGATCACGCACGTGCTGATGGGCGCGGTCGTGGTGCTGGTGGCGTTCCTCTGCTGGCGGATCATCCGGCGCGGCCGGCAGCGCGCGGTGCAAGGTTCGGCGGGTGGCGCGCCGATGAACACGGCGGTGCTCGCTTTGTCAGAGACGATGACAAGGCTGGATCAGCGGCTGGGCAAGATGGAGACCTACGTGACGACGCGGGAGTTCGACCTGAACAGGAAGTTCCGTGAGTTAGGAAGGTAAGCAAGGCCTTCTTTGTTGAAAAAAGAAGCAAAAACTTTTGTCCCCTGCGACCCGTCTGCGGAGAGGTCCGCGACAGCCGTGACAAAAGCTTTTTGCTTCTTTTTCTCGAAAAAGAAGCGCTTGCTTGCCTACACCAGCCCCGCCCCCGAAAGCCCCCCATAAACCCCCAACGCCGTGGTCAGCACCGAGACCACGATCACCAACCACATGTACCACCCCCGCAGCCGGTGCGCCGGCGGCAGGCTGAACACCGCCAGCGCGATGAGGAAGCCCAACACCAGCGGCAGCAGCAGCGCGTTCATCACCTGCACGCCCACGTTCAGCGACACCAGGTTCGGCCACACGCCCACCAGCACCGCGCCGGCCACCACGCACGCCGCGTAAACCCCGTAAAACCAGCGCGCCTGCAGGGGCCGCAGCTCCAGCGAGCGCCGGTAGCCGGCCACCTCGCCCACGCCCCAGGCCAGCGCCAATGATGCGACGATGGCCGCCACCAGGCCAGCGCCCAGCACGCCCAGCGAGAACACCAGCTTACCTGCTGCCTCGCCCATGAAGGGGGTCAACGCCTGGCTCATCTCGCCCACCGTGTTGAGCGGCGCGTTGGAGGTGTGCGCGCCGATGGTGGCCGCGCACGCGATCAGCACGGCGCCCATCACCAGCTGCGTCAGCACCGCGCCGGCGGCGGTGTCCAGGCGGGCGGCGTTGTAGTGTTCGGGCAGCAGCTTCTTATCGGCGATGGCGGATTGCTGGTAGAACACCATCCACGGCATGATCACCGCGCCGATGTTGGCCGCCGACAGGTACAGGTAGCCGGGGTCGCGCCAGGGGATGCTGACGGCGCCGTGCGCGATCTGCGAGACGGACGGGTGCGCCGCCCAGGCGACGTAGAAGAACGCGAACTCGAACAGCCCGACGGCGATGGCCGCCCGCTCCACCCGCCGGTAGCCGCCGGTCAGCACCACGCTCAGCAACGCGGCCGCGGCGATCGCCAGGCTGACGCCACGCGGCACCCCGTATAGCTCGCCCACGCCGGCCACGCCGGAAAACTCGGTCAGCAGCGCGCCGGCGGTAGCGACCGCAAGGCCGATGGCGGAGACCCAGCCCCAAAAGCGGCCGAAGCTCTCGGCGATCAGCTCGCCGTGGCCGCGGCCGGTGAAGATGCCCAGGCGCACCGTCAGCTCCTGCACCATGTAGAGGATCGGGATCAGGATGAGCTGCTGCAGCAACAGGCGGTAGCCGTACTGCACGCCGCTCTGGCCGGCGGTGATGACGCTGCCGACATCCGTGTCCGCCAGCATGACCACGAGGCCGGGGCCGAACACGGCGATGGCGCGGGCGATCCTTGTGGGCGCCGGAGGCGGGACGCGGGTCTCGACGGTTTGGTCCGGCACTTGGGCTCCTGCGCATCCAGAAGATGCGAATGGTTCTTAATTGAAATTAGAGGGGCGGGGCTGGAGTGTCAATCAAAGGCAAGAAAGCGGTTCTTTTTGAAAAAAAGAACCAAAAAACTTTTGTCACTGGGTTTGGGGCTGTCGAGGCGCTTTGGGTCGAGGGGACTCGATTGCGCGCACGGAAGTTTTTCCGCAGAAGCAGCACCCATGCCCGCACTCATCTTTCATAACAGCCAGACACGGCGGCGCGAACTCTTCCGCCCGGCAAACCCGGGCCACGTGCGCATGTACGTCTGCGGGCCGACCGTCTACGACCTGCCGCACCTGGGCAACGTCCGCTCGACCGTGGTGTTCGACGTGGTCGCACGGCTGCTGCGCGCGCTCTACCCAGGCGTCACCTACGTCCGCAACATCACCGACGTGGACGACAAGATTTCCGCCCGCGCCGCCGAAGCCGGCGAGAGCATCGGCGCCCTGACCGCCCGTACCACGGCCGACTTCCACACCGACATGGAAGCCATCGGCAACCTGCCACCCGACATCGAGCCGCGCGCCACCGCGCACGTGCCGGAGATGGTCGCGGTGATCGAGCGGCTGATCGCCGGCGGCCACGCCTACGCGGCAGACGGCCACGTGCTGTTCGCGGTGGCCAGCTTCGCGCAGTACGGCGCGCTGTCCGGCCGCAGCCCAGACGACCTGATCGCCGGCGCCCGCGTGGACGTGGCCCCCTACAAGCGCGACCCCGGCGACTTTGTACTGTGGAAACCCAGCACGCCCGACCTGCCAGGCTGGGACAGCCCCTGGGGCCGCGGCCGCCCGGGCTGGCACATCGAGTGCAGTGCCATGGCCTGGCGCTACCTCGGCGAGGATTTCGACATCCACGGCGGCGGCACCGACCTGCTGTTCCCGCACCACGAGAACGAACGCGCGCAAAGCCTGTGCGCCTTTCCCGGCGCGCACTTCGCCCGCGTGTGGCTGCACAACGGCATGCTGCAGGTGGGCGGCGAGAAGATGTCGAAAAGCGTGGGCAACTTCTTCACCCTGCGCGACGTGCTGGCCCGCGCGCCGGCCGAGGCGGTGCGCCTGCTGATCCTGCGCACTCACTACCGCGCGCTGCTGGACTTCACCGATGCCGGCCTGGCCGAAGCACGCCGCGAGATGGACCGCTTCTACCGTGCGCTGGAGCACGCGCCGGCAGGCGCGGCCGAGGTGCCGGCAATGGTGCTCGATGCGCTGTGCGATGATCTGAACACCGCCGGCGCCATTGCCGCGATGCGCAGCCTGGCCGACGACGCCATCGCCGGAAACATGCAGGCAGCCGCTGCCTTGCGCGCGTCCGGCGCACTGCTCGGCATCCTGCAAGGCTCGGCAGAAGAGTGGTTCCGCGGCGGCGCGGACGCGGCAGTCGAAGCGGCGATCGCGGAACGTTTGCAGGCGCGCCGCGCGCGTGACTTTACGCGGGCGGACACGATACGTCGCGAGTTGGCAGAGCAGGGCGTGGTGCTGGAGGACAAGGCCGAGGGAACAACTTGGCGCAGAGCTTGACGGTAGCGCTTGAGGCCGAAAGGCAGACAGCAAGGAAGGCCTTCTTTTTTGGAAAAAAAGAAGCAAAAAACTTTTGTCCCTGCGCTGTTCCAGGCGCCTCGATTTGTTCGGGAACGCACGCAAGCTACCCTCGGCAGAGAACACAAAAGTTTTTTGGTTCTTTTTTTCAAAAAAGAACCGCTTGCTTGCCTGCGCCGGTTTCGAAACGGAACGAGCGCTGGGCGGCTTTCCGAACACTGACGCAGGAAGTAAGGCCTGCTGTTTTGAAAAAAAGCAGCAAAAAACTTTTGTCTCTGCTGTCGCGGAGGGTTCTGCAGCATCCGCTTACAGGTTCAAAAGTTTTTTGGTTCTTTTTTTCAAAAAAGAACTGCTTGGCTTGCTTTCTTCCGTTCAAGATCGTTGACGGGTTTCGCCAGCACGTCACCGTGTCAGACCTTTCTTTGTTTGGCTGCGCGTCGGCGAAACGTGTCGTCTCAACCGTCCGCAATAGCCGAGACAAAAGTTTTTTGGTTCTTCTTTCCAAAAAAGAACTGCTTGCCTCATGACAGGCAAAGACGAAGGCGCCGACCTTCACCCTATCGGCAACAGCCCGGTCGTCATCCTTGTCCGCCCGCAGCTCGCCGACAACATCGGCGCTGTCGCGCGCGCCATGGCAAATGGCGGCCTGTTCCATTTGCGGCTGGTCGCGCCCCGCGACGGCTGGCCGCAGCCGGCCGCCTGGCGCAACGCATCCGGTGCGCAGCGGCTGCTCGAAGCGCTCACCTTACATGAAACGGTTGCCGGCGCGGTCGCCGACCTGCACCACGTGTTCGCCACCTGTCCGCGGCCGCGCCACATCGTCAAACCGGTGATGACGGCGCGCGGTGCGGCAGCCGAGTTGCGCGCGGTGTGCGACCGCGGCCTGCGCTGCGGCCTGTTGTTCGGGCCGGAGCGTGCGGGTTTGGACAACGACGACATGGCACAGGCCGACACGCTGGTCCGCTTTCCTGTGAACCCGGCCTTCACCTCGTTGAACCTGGCGCAGGCGGTGATGGTGATGGCCTACGAGTGGTGGCAGACAACCGACGAGACGCCGCCGCGCGTGCTGATGACGAACGAGGCGCGCGTCGGCACGAAGGGTGCGCTGGAGAACTTCCTCGCACATCTGGTCGACCAGCTCGACGCGTGCGGCTTCCTGCGCAACGCGCCGAAACGGCCGGGCATGGTGCGCAATTTGCGCCACTTGTTCCAGCGCGGCGAGGTGACCGAGCAGGAGTTGCGCACGCTGCACGGCGTGGTGACGGAGCTGGCGGTCGGGCGGCGGCAGCGGGGGCGGTTGGAGAAGGACATGGTGGAAGGAATGGAGCAGTAAAAAAGCAAGCAGTTCTTTTTTGAAAAAGAACAAAGAAACTTTCACTTCCGCTGTCGCGCGCTCGCCGGAGAAAACCGCGACAGCGGACGCAAAAGCTTTTGCTTCTTTTCTCGAAAAAGAAGGCCTTGCTTCCTTGGCTCCCGACGGCGCCAGAACGTGACGACTGTATGTCCCGCCCTGAGTATCGGGCAGCCGTCAGGCCGAGATCTGGCTACGGGGAGGATGACAACTATATGTGGCGGGACCAGGGCTACGTGGGCGTCTTGTGCAGTATTCGACCTGGCCGTGCGGGATCTGCAGGATTTTACTGGAAAAATCGTGGTCTCATGGAAGAATGTTGCGCTGGCGACCGCACCGCCCGCAGCGTTTCCAACCGTCACTGAGAGGAGGAGGACACCAATGAGATTAGCCGCCACCGCCGCCTGCCTGATGGCGATCTGCCTCGCGTCTGCCGCCCGCGCGGCCAACGCAGACCACCCCTACAGCAACATCAACCCGCAAAACGACGCGGGGAACGACACGGGCGACTCCAGGGTTGACGCGCTGAACCAGGCGCAACTGGGCGGCGCCTACCGTGTCAGGCCGCGCGCGCCGTCCGGCCCGGGCTACGGCATTCCGGGTTACGGCTCGGCAGATGCGCGGGCCAGCTACGCAGCGCCGGGATACGGCACTGCGCCACCCGCCTACGCGGCGCGTCCTTACTACCCGCAGGCTTATCCTTATCCGCCGTCCTACCCCTATCCGCCGGCGTATTACCGGCCGCCGGCCTATGCGCCGCCTGCTTACGGGCCGCCGCCGGGGTACTACCCGCCCTACTAGGCGAGGCTGCCGGTTGGGGGCGCTGCCCCAACCGGCGACGCGTTGCTAGTGGGGAACCGAAGCGTCCGCGGCGGCTGCGTCTGCAGCGTGCGAGGCTACGGCGGCCTTGTGGTAGTTGCCGTGACGGGCGGCCTTGCGCGCCACCTTGCGGTCATGGTGCGCGATGGCAGCGTTGGTGCCGGGGTTGGCTTCCGGACCGGCGGGCGGCGCCACCGGCTGGGCGAGAGCCGGCAGTGCGATCATGCCTGCCAGCATGGTGGCAATCAGTGTCGTCTTCATGGGTGAGCGTCCTTCGGGTAGGTTTCGGGCTGCGGGTTGCACGTCTGACAGTCAACCACGGTATCGCGGCGGCGAGGCACCAGCGACCAGTAAAGTGTTGCAGCGGAGTAAGGAGTTTGCAAGCCTGCAGCCTTGCCGTGAATAACGCGCGAGCCGGGTAACGAAACGTAAGCGCGCATGTCCCGCCAGGCGGTCGGGCCCACATTAGCGCGAGATGAGTTCGATCACCTGGAGGTTGTCAATGTCGAGGATGCCGCTGTTGGGGCTGCTGGGAGGCGCGTTGGCGCTGGGTGGCTGTGCGGCCGCCATTACGCCCGTCGTGGCCCTGCCGTCGCCGACCAAGGATCCGCAGGCGTTCCGTGCCGATGAGACGGCGTGCAGGACGCAGGCCGCTTCGGCCGCAAACCCCGGGGCAGCGCAGGCCGGTGCAGCACAGTCGGCGCCGAGCATGAGCAACACCAACGTGCAGTGGCAGCGCTACTTCGCCAGCTACACGCAGTGCGAGACGGCCCGCGGCAACGCGGTACAGCCCGTGCCGTGGACGGGTGCGTATGCGACGTATCTCGGCTACCCCGCCACCGTCGGCTACGGCTTCGGCTACGGGAACGGTTTTGGCTACGGCGGCGGATACGGCTACGGGGGTGGCTATGGCTACGGATATCCGTATGGATTCGGTGGCGCATACGGCGGCTACGGGTTCGGCTACGACTATCCGTTCTTCTACCCCGGCTTCGTCGGGTTCTACGGCGCCGGGTTCGGCTACGGCCGCTTTGGCGGGTACGGCGGCTACGGCGGCGGCCATTTCGGCGGCGGCAGCCACTTCGGTGGCGGCGGCGGCGGCGGTCACTTTGGCGGCGGCAGCTTCCACCACTGACGCGCACGAACCGGCTGGGTGGGCCATCTGCCTTCGGGCAGATGGTGGGCGCGACAGGGATTGAACCTGTGACCCCCGCCGTGTGAAGGCGATGCTCTACCGCTGAGCTACGCGCCCGGCCTGGCTCGGAGCGGGGTGTTTAGGCAGGCAAGGGGAAGGAAGGCAAGGCCTTCTTTTTTTGAAAAAAGAAGCAAAAAACTTTTACTCCGCTGTCGCGTGCTCGCCGGTGAGCGCGCGACAGCCGACGCGAACGTTTTCTATTCGTTTTCCAAAACGAGCTGCGTGCTTTTCTGTCAGACGCGCTCGATCAACATGGCAATCCCCTGCCCCACCCCGATGCACATCGTGGCGATCGCCCGCTTGCCCCCGCGTGTCTCCAGCGCGTTCACCGCGGTCATCGCCAGCCGCGCGCCGGACATCCCCAGCGGGTGGCCCAAGGCGATGGCGCCGCCCTGCGGGTTCACGTGCTCGGCGAAGTCCGGCAGGCCCAGCAGGCGCGTGACGGCCAGAGCCTGCGCGGCGAACGCCTCGTTCAGCTCGATCACGTCGATGTCGGTGATCTTCAGCCCGGCCAGCGCGAGCAGCTTCTCGGTTGCCGGGGCCGGGCCGATGCCCATGACGCGCGGCGGCACGCCGACGGTTGCCATCGCCACGACGCGCGCGCGGGGCGAAAGGCCGTGCCGGGCCGCCTGCGCTTCGGACGCGATGATCAGCGCAGCCGCGCCGTCGTTCACGCCGGAAGCGTTGCCGGCGGTGACCGTGCCTGGCGTGCGGAACGCGGCGCGCAATTTAGCCAGGCCTTCCGGCGTGGTGTCGCCCCGCGGGTGCTCGTCTGTGTCCACCAACGTCTCGCCGCGCTTGCCGGGAATGGTCACCGGCACGATCTCGCGCGTGAAGAAGCCGCTCTCGCGGGCCGCCTTGGTGCGCATCTGGCTCTGGTAGGCGAACTGGTCCTGGTCGGCGCGGGAGACGTTGTACTCGGCGGCAACGTTCTCCGCCGTCTCCGGCATCGAGTCGATGCCGTACTGCGCCTTCATCAGCGGGTTGACGAAGCGCCAGCCGATGGTGGTGTCCTCCACCTGAGCGTGACGAGAGAACGCCTCTGCCGCTTTCGGCATCACGAAGGGTGCGCGTGTCATGCTCTCCACGCCGCCGGCCAGTACCAGGCTCGCGTCGCCGGCGCGGATCATGCGCGCCGCCGTGCCCACCGCGTCCAGGCCGGAGCCGCACAGCCGGTTAATGGTGGCAGCCGGCACGCTGGACGGGATGCCGGCCAACAGCACCGCCATGCGGGCGACGTTGCGGTTGTCCTCGCCGGCCTGGTTGGCGCAGCCGAGGTAGCATTCCTCGACGGCGCCCCAGTCCAGGTTGGGATGGCGCGACACCAGCGCGCGCAGCGGGATGGCGGCCAGGTCGTCCGCACGCACGTGACTAAGCGCGCCGCCGAAACGACCGATCGGCGTGCGCGCGAAGTCGCAGATGAACGCGTCCGCCATGCGCGTGCCTAGCGCGGCATGGTCCGGGCGAGCTGCTTGGAGAACGGCTTGCGGCCGCGCTTCTTGCCGCCCGGGATGTCGAGCACTTCCTCTGCCTGCGGCTCGGCCGCGCGGCCGGGGAACTTGGCAAACACCGAGGCTGCTGTGTGCTCTGCGCGGCGGCTCTTCTCGCGCGGCTCACGGACCTGGATCGGCTCGGGTGCTGCTTCGGGCAGCGCTTCCTCGACGATCTCCTCCTCTTCAACGACGTCTTCGGCCTGCTTGCGGCCTAGTCCGAGTTGCTTGGCAAGGCGCGAGCGATGCTCGGCATAGTTGGGCGCCACCATCGGGTAGTCGGCAGGCAAACCCCATTTTTCCCTATACTGGTCAGGCGACAAACCGAAAGTTGAGCGCAGGTGACGCTTCAGAGTCTTCAGCTTGCGGCCGTCCTCGAGGCAGATGATGTAGTCGGGGAAGATCGAACGCTTGGCCGAGACGAACGGCTGCTGCTTCTCAACGGGTGCGGGGGCTGGTTCCTGCCCGACGGCCTTGAGCGCGCCGTATACCTGTTCGATCAGGGCAGGAAGGTTGGTGGATTGCACCTGGTTCTTGCCGACATGGGCGGAGACGATCTGGGTGGTGAGTTCTAGCAGTGTCTTGTTCTGGACTTCGGTCGACATGATTTCTTCACTAGTCTTACACGAAGACAGTAGTCCCGATTCTCTGTAAAGCACAAGTGGTCCAACCACGTAGAGGATTTCCGCGGGGCTTGAAACTACCGTAAGCAATGACAAAACGAAGACGGATTGCCAAGCAACGCGGTGCTTGCCCCGGACCTCGACCTGGGCCAGACCGCCAATATGCCGCGCCAACCCGCCTCCAGCCGGCGATTGCAGCGAACGGCAAGCGGTTCTTTTTAAAAAAAGGAACCAAGAAACATCCGGCTCTTGGGCGCGCGTTGCAGGAGAGCCTGCGACAGCAGAGCCGAGATTTCTTTACTGCTTTTTAAAAAGGCTGGTTTTGCCTCGGTGGTTTCAAGGTTCAGAGCGCACACCCCGACCGACCCGGAGGCTACCGTAGACGCGCGATCACCGGTGGGCGTTCCGGCCTGTTCAAGGCCAAGCCGCCTCGCGCGAACCTCGAGCAGGCCGGATCGCCGACCGGAGGGCTGACATCGAAGCAAGCCAAACAGCGCAGCCACCTAGCAGCAGCGGTCTGACCGCTTAAGGTATTCGCTCCGAAACCTGAGTCTGCCTCCCTTTAAACCGTCTAGACTTGGGCCGCGGATGTTGGCCGTGGCAAAGTGGCAGGAGGCCGAGATCAGGGCGCACTTTCCATTGTGCCAGCAAAGCCAATGATTCTGTGACCTGAAACCTGTCGAGTCCTGCAACGTCGGGAACGAGACCCATTGCACATCTACCAAGGATTCGAGGCCTTGGTCAGACACAATTGAAGCAAGCGATGTTCTGCTCAAAATATTTTATGACTTTCGGTTCTTCACCACTCCAGAAACTTTCATGACAAACAACCCTACAAAGAACGCAGGCCTTGCGTCGCTTTCCGGCTGGAACCCTCGACGTAGAAATCAAGGGTGTAGGACACGGCGAAAATTAACCGTCTGCAGCCGATCCGAGTCGACACGTCCACATGCTGGCGGGTGCCCACAGCAGCGCGCGACAGCGGAGACAAAACTTTTTTCGTTCTTTTTTCAAAAGTAACCGCTTGCCTTGCCTTGCCTCACTTCGCCGCCGCCGCACGCTGCAGGCGGTCGTTGATCGCCACCCCCAGCCCGTGCGCCGGCACAGCCATTGCCGCAATCCCGGTCAGCCCAAGTATTGCGCCTTCCCTATCCAGCCAACGCAACCCAGCGAACAACCGTGAGGCGGCTTCCGCCAGGTCGCCCGAAACGCTCAGGTTCCACGCCAGGCGGGCAGGCGGCGTGTCGGGGCCAAAGGCGAGCAGCGCCTCCTCCGGGCCGGCCGACGTGGCGCCAAGCCGCAGGCGCAGCGCGGGCGCGTAGTGGGAGACCAGCAGCCCCGGCGAGCGCAAGTTGCGTGTGCGCTCGGCCTGCGCCGGGGTCAGGCCGCTCCTAACCGGGCCGGCTACGGCTTCCAGAGCCTCGGCCGCGATGCCGCCGGGGCGCAGCAGGAAGGGCTGCGCGCCGGTCAGGTCCAGCACCGTGCTTTCGATGCCGACCGGCGAGGGCCCGCAATCAAGCACGGCTGCGATCCTGCCGCCCAGGTCCGCCATCACGTGGGCGGCGCTGGTGGGGCTGACGCCGCCGGAGCGGTTGGCCGAGGGCGCGGCGATCGGCCGGCCGGCACGCTCCACCAGCGCGCGCGCGGCGGGGTGGGCGGGCACGCGCACCGCCAGCGTGTCCAGGCCGGCGCCGGCCAACAGGTCAACCGGGCAGGTGACGCGGCGGGGCAGAACCATGGTCAGCGGACCCGGCCAGAACGCCGCGGCCAGCGCCTCGGCCAGCGGGGTTGCGTGCACGTGGGCGAAGGCGTCGGCGGCGCCGGCGTAGTGGCAGATCAGCGGGTTGAAGTGCGGGCGGCCTTTCGCCGCGAAGATGGCGGCCACCGCGCGGCCCTGGGTCGCGTCGCCGCCCAGGCCGTAGACCGTCTCGGTGCCAAAGGCGACCAGCGCGCCGGCGCGCAGCAGGGCCGCCGCGCGGGCCAGGCCTGCTTCGTCGGGGTGCAGCAGTTCGGTCACGCACGGCCGCGGCAGATGAAGGGCGGGTTGGCCCAGTCCGGCTTCTCGTAGGCGAGCACGCCGCCGTCCAACGTGCGCAGCGTGCCGCCGGCAGCTTCCAGCACGGCCTGCGGGCCGGCGGTGTCCCACTCCATGGTGCGGCCGAGGCGGACGTAGGCGTCGGCCGCACCCTCGGACAGCCGGCAGAACTTCACCGCCGAGCCTATATGCGTAATGCTTGCGACCGCCTCGCCGTGCAAGGCTGCGCGCAACGCGGCGTCGTCGGCGCTGTGGCGTGAGGAGAGCACGTGCAGCCCACCGGCCGGCACGTGGCGGGCGCGGATCGCCTGGCGGCCGGCGTTGCCCTCGCGCCAGGCGCCACGGCCGACGATGCCGCCGAACATCTCGGCACTGGCCGGCACACCGACCACGCCCAGCACCGGCCGCCCCCCGCGGACCAGGCCGATGTTGACGGTGAAGCCGTCGCGCAGAGCCACGAAGTCGCGGGTGCCGTCCAGCGGGTCCACCATCCAGTAGGCGTCCGAGCTGGCGGGGACGTGGCCAGCGGAGACCTCCTCCTCGGCGACAACCTCTATGTCCGGCGTGGCCGCGCGCAGGCCGGCGACGATGACGCGCTCGGCGGCGCGGTCGGCTTCGGTGACGGGGGAGTAGTCGGGCTTGGTCTCGGTGGCGCAGCCGCGAGCGCGCAGGGTGAGGATGACGCCGGACGCGTCCCAGGCGAGCTGGGCGGCCAAGTCGAGCAGGGCGGCGTCGGTTAGCACAGGCGGGGCTCCGGACATAGGGTAAGGCCAGGGGCTCTGCCCCTGGACCCCGCTAAGGACAGTCGTCCTTAGAACCTATTCCAAAGCAGTTCTGGAGAGGGCCGCACGTGTGGTGGCCAAGGCCTCGTCGGCCCTCTCCAGAACTGCTTTGAGTAACGGGGTCTGGGGCCGACTGGCCCCAGCGGGGTCCAGGGGCAGAGCCCCCGGCCTTCCTTTACGTCCGCAGCGCCGCCCCTGGCAAAGTGCGGCATCGCTGCTACAGTCCACGCCTTCCCGCGCAAGCCATTTCCAAGGACTTCTGCATGATCGACGTGACCTTCGCCGACGCTGCCCTGCCGCACAGCGGCGCGCTCGGGCTGCTTGTGGGCGAGGGCGCCGGCGCCTCCGGCCTGTGGCACGCCGCCGACGAGGCGACCGGCGGCGCCATCACCCGCGCCTTTGCCGCCGCCGAGTTCACCGGCAAGGAGGGCCAGAGCTGCGTCGTCCTCGCCCCCGGTGCCGGCCTGTCGCGCGTGGTCGCCGCCGGGTTGGGCAAGGAAGCCGAGCTCACGCCACGCCGGGTGGAGGAGGCCGCCGGCACCCTGGCCGCACACCTGTCGCGCGAGGCGGTTGCCGCCATCGCCGCCGACGGGCTGGACGGCGCACATGCTGCCGCAGCCGCGTTGGGCGCAGCGCTGCGCGCCTACCGTTTCGACGTCTATCGCACCAAGCAGAAAGCAGAGGACAAGCCGAAGCTGGCCGCGCTCACCGTACTGACCGGCGAGCGGGACGCCGCCGAGGCCGCGTGGCCGGCGCAGCGTGCCATCGCGCACGGCGTGTTCGTCACCCGCGACCTGGTCAGCGAGCCGGCCAACATCCTCACCCCGCCGGAGTTCGCCACGCGCATCGAGAAGCTGTCCGAGCTGGGGCTGAAGATCGAGGTGTTCGGCCAGGCGGAACTGGAGGAGCTGGGGTTCGGCTCGCTGCTGGGCGTGAGCCAGGGCAGTGCACAGCCGCCGCGCATGGTGGTGATGCAGTGGCATGGCGGCGGAGACGAGAAGCCGGTCGCGTTCATCGGCAAGGGCGTCACGTTCGACACCGGCGGCATCAGCATCAAGCCGGCGGCCGGCATGGAGGACATGAAGTGGGACATGGCCGGCGCCGGCACCGTTGTGGGGCTGATGGCGGCGCTCGCCGGACGTAAGGCGAAGGTGAACGCGGTTGGTTTGGTGGGGCTGGTGGAGAACATGCCCTCGGCCACCGCGCAGCGGCCGGGCGACGTGGTGAAGAGCTACTCCGGCCAGACGATCGAGGTGCTCAACACCGACGCGGAGGGCCGCCTGGTGCTGGCCGACGTGCTTTGGTACGCGCAGCAGAAATTCGACCCGCGTTTCATGGTGGACCTGGCGACGCTGACGGGTGCGATCATCGTCGCGTTGGGCCACGAGCATGCCGGGCTGTTCAGCAACGATGACGATCTGTCCAACAAGCTTCTGTCCGTGGGCACCGCCACCGGCGAGAAGCTGTGGCGCATGCCGATGGGCCGCGACTACGACAAGCAGTTGAAGTCCGACATCGCCGACATGAAGAACATCACCGGCCGGCCCGGCAGCTCGATCACCGCTGCGCAGTTCCTGGCGCGCTTCGTCAACGACAAGCCGTGGGCGCATCTGGACATCGCCGGCACGGCGTGGGCGTCGAAGGATGCCGCCGTGGTGCCGAAGGGGGCGACCGCGTTCGGCGTGCGGTTGCTCGACCGGCTGGTGGCGGCGCATTTCGAGGTCTAACGCGTTAAGCAGAAGGCCTTCTTTTTTGAAAAAAAGAAGCAAAAAACTTTTGTCTCTGCTGTCGCGGACTCTCCGGAGACGGATGCCCAGGGCGCAAAAGTTTTTTGGTTCTTTTTTTCAAAAAAGAACTGCTTGCCTTCCTTGCTAACGGTCCGCGTCCTTCCGGAGCTGGGTATAGGCCTGCCGGTGGTCCGTCCCGTGTCAGCGCCGACCGAGCACTTCGACGCAGCGCCGGACAGCGCCGTGCTAGTCGGCGACGTCGTGTTCACCACGCTGGGCAAAGATGCAGAGTCTGCCGGCGCTTTGGGTGTCGGGCCGCTGCTCCGGCGCGCGCGCGTGGCCATCGATTCGCGCGGTTTGCCTGCTGGCGTTGCCGCCAGGCTTGCGGCCGGCGCGTGCCTGCGTGCCTGGCGCTACGAGCATCTGCGCACGCGCGCGCGGGAAGATGCGCCGCTGCTGGAAGCGATCGACCTGGTCTGCGACGACGCGCAGACGGCGCAGGCCTGGGCGGCGACGTCGGCCGGCGTGGAGGCGGCGATGTTCGCGCGCGACCTGGTGTCCGAGCCGTCGAACACGCTGACGCCGGCTGGTTTCGTCGAGCGCCTCGGCGTGCTGGCGGAGGCGGGGGTGACTGTCGAGGTGATCGAGGCCGACGCGTTGCGGGCGCGGGGGTTCGGCGGCCTGCTGGCGGTGGGCGGCGGGTCGGTGCATGCGCCACGGCTGGTGGTGCTGCGATGGGCGGGCGAGGGCGCGCCGGTGGCGTTCGTCGGCAAGGGGATCACGTTCGACACCGGCGGGATCAGCATCAAGCCGGCCGACCGGATGTGGGAGATGCGCGCGGACATGGCGGGTGCGGCGGCGTGTGCCGGCGCGATGCTGGCACTGGCGCGGCGTGGCTCGACGGCGGCCGCGATGGCCGTGCTGCCGCTGGCGGAGAACGCGACGGGTGCGGCCAGCTACCGTCCCGGCGACGTGCTGCGGATGTTCGACGGCAGGACGGTGGCGGTGGTGGACACCGACGCGGAAGGCCGCCTGGTGCTGGCCGATGCGCTGGCCTACGCGGTGACGCAGCGGCCGCGCGCCATCATCGACCTGGCGACGCTGACCGGCAGCATCGTGGTCGCCCTCGGCCATCACATGGCCGGCGCGTTCGGCACCGACGCGGCGCTGCTGGCGGCGGCACGGGCGGCGGGCGAAGCGGTGGGCGAGCGGGTCTGGCCGATGCCGCTGGCCGAGGCGTATCGCCGCGCGCTGGACAGCGACATCGCCGACATCCGCCATTGCGTGGACGGGTCCGGGCACCCCGACGCCTGCCAGGCAGCCGCATTCCTGCGCGAGTTCGTGGGCGAGGTGCCCTGGCTGCACCTCGACATCGCCGGGGTGGAAGCGCACGCCGAAGCCAGCGAGCGCCACGCGACAGGCCCCACCGGGTTCGGCGTGCGCCTGCTCGACCGGCTGGTGGCCACGCATTTCGAGCACCATGGCTGAGATCGGCTTCTACCACCTGACCCGCACCGGCGCCGACCAGGCGTTGCCGCCGCTGCTCGGCCGCACGCTAGCGGCCGGCCACCGCGCCGTGGTGCTGCTGGGGAGCGAGGCGCGCGTGGCCGCACTGGACGCCGCGCTGTGGGCGTGCACGGACCCGGACTGGCTGCCGCACGGCACGCCTGCCACGGGCGATGCGGACATGCAGCCGATCTGGCTCACCCACCGCGACGAGGCGCCGAACGGGGCGCGCTACGCGTTCCTGCTGGACGGAATGACGAGCGCGGCGCTGGCGGCGTTCGAGCGGGTGTTCGATTTGTTCGACGGCGGTGACGAGGCGGCGGTGGCGGCGGCGCGCGGGCGCTGGTCGGCGGCAAAGGCGGGGGGGCATGCGCTGACGTACTGGCAGCAGGGGGTGCGGGGGTGGGAGAAGAAGTAGGCTTCAACACGGAAATTCTGAACGGTCAGGTAAAAGGTAAGGCAAGCGGTTCTTTTTTGAAAAAAAGAACCAAAAAACTTTTGTTCCCTGTGGCGCGCGCTGAAGGAGACTCCGCGACAGCAGGGACAAAGTCTTTCGTTTCTTTTCTTCAGAAAAGAAGGCCTTGCTTTCTTCCTTGCCCTAGCGCGTCGAGCTTCAAAAGCTCCGGCATTAGATCTCTCGTGTGGATGCAGGCGTGCGCGCCTACCGCGACTGCTGGATCGCCGAGAGCACCCAGCGTCCGCCCGGCGCGCGCAGGAACGTCCACACCTCGGTGACCGTCACGCGTTCGTTGAGGCTGCCGTCCACTACACGGCCGGTAGTATCGCGCGTGACGTCGATCATCGAGAACCGCATCGCGACGGTCGCGTATTCACGCGCGCCTTCCGACCAGGCTTCGGAGAGGTCGCCCTGTTGCAAACGCACGTCGGTGACAGTGTTGCGCACGCCGCGGCTGGCAAGTTCCGAAAGCTGTTCGCTGAAGAAACTGACCATCTCCGGCGTCGCCATGGTGTGCATGCCAGCCAGATCCTGGGCGGACCAAGCCTTCTGGATTCCGTGCAGCAACTGGTCGAAGCTCTGGTAGTCGGCCTGCACGAGGGCGAGTGGGCGGGTGGTGCGGGTACTGCCGCCGAACAGGTTGCCCGGGCGGGCTGGCCCGCTGGCGGGGCGCGGGGGCCCGGGGTTCATCATGCGGGCAAAGCGGCCGCCGCCTGCCACGGCGAGGCTGCCGGCGAAGAAGCGGCGGTAGACCCAGCTCGCCAGCAGGTAGAGCAGGAACAACTGCAGCAGCAGGCCGATCAGGCTGCCACCGCCGCTCATGCCGCCGAAGAAGCCGCGGCCGAACAGCAGCCCGCCGATGCCCGCACCTAGGAAGCCGCCGAGCAGGCCGGCCGCGAACGGCGAGCGCGCGCGCTGGCCAAAGCCGCCATAATTGTTGCCGTAACCGCTGTTGCCGTAACCGGAACCATAGGTCGACCCGTTGCCGGTGTTGGGCGTGTAGCTGCGCTGGATGGGTGCCGCGCCGTTCGACAGCCCGTTGCCGGCAGGTGCCGAGTAGGTGCGGCTGCCGCGGCTGCCGAGAGAGCCGCCTAGGCCCGGGCGCGCGTCGGCCAAAGCGGGGGCGAGTGCCAGGAGTAGGGCGAGAAGCCAGGGGGTGAAGCGGCGCATGGTGGGACCTGAGGTTCTGGGGACGATGTGGGAGCGGTGGGCGGCAAAGTTCAGTGCGGGCCTGATAGGCGAAGCAAGGAAGCAGTTCTTTTTTGAAAAAAAGAACCAAAAAACTTTTGTCTCTGCTGTCGCGCGCTCGCTGGCCAGCGTTTCTCCCGTGATAAAAGTTTTTTGGTTCTTTTCTTTAAAAAAGACCTGCTTGCTTCTTTCACGCAATTTCCGGCAGCTTGGCCCAGCCAGGCACGCGGTGGGTGATCCCCCGCCCATCCGCGGCGAGCTCACCCGCACCCAACGAGTCCAGCCGCAGCACGGCCAGCCCTTGGGCGCCGTTGCTGGAGCGCATGGTTCCCACCTCCCTGCCCGCGCCGAAGACCGGCGTGCCCGGCGGCGGCAGCGGGCTCTCTGCGCTGACCGGCAACAGGCGGCGTTTGACCAGGCCGCGGTAGCGGGTCCGCGCAGTCAGCTCCTGGCCCATGTAGCAGCCCTTGGTCCAGGAAACGCCGTTCAGCTCGTCGAAACCGGCCTCGAGCAGGATGGTTTTTTCGGGTTCCAGGTCGCGCGTGCCGTCCGGCAGGCCGAGCCCGAGCCGGTGCAGGTCGTAGGCGGCAGCGTCGGCGTTGGCCGGCAGCCCGGACGCCAAAAGGCGATAGCCGGCACCGGGGTGGCGCGGGTCCGGCGCGGCGACGGCCGCGCCGGTGGGCGGGTCGCCGTCCCAGGCGGCGTAAACCTGCAGCGGATCCGGCGCGATGCCCACGTCGGCGCGCAGGCGGTAGCGGGACAGGCGCTGGACCAGCATGGCCGCCTGGGCGGCCTCGCAGTCGAGTAGCAGGCGGCCGGTGTCCGCGAAGACGAAGAAGTCTGCCAGGTACTTGCCCTGTGCGGTCAGCAGCGCGGCCCAGACGGCGCAGCCGGGCTCGGCCAAGGCCACGTCGTTGGAGACGAGACCGTTGAGGAAGCTGACCCGGTCCGCACCGGTGACGGAGAGGACGGCTCGGGCGGCGAGGTGGGTGAGCTGTGTCATACCCGACAAGTGGCAAGCGACGCGCCAGAAGCAAAGCCGGGCTCCGGCTGACGAACGCGCGAAATCCTAACCACCGCCCTCGCGAGGAAAGCAAGGCCTGCTTTTTTGAAAAAGCAGCAAAAAATTTTTGTCCCTGCTGTCGCTGTGTCTCCTGCAGCTCGTACTCAGGGAACAAAAGTTTCTTGGTTCTCTTTTTCAAAAAAGAACTGCTTGCTTGCCAGCCCAGTCAAGACGCGGCCTATCCACGAGACGTGCCAGAGTTGTCCGCCCCGGGGGAGCGTGCCACATCGTAACCATGCGTCTGATCCTGCCCGCAGTGCTGGCTATCGCCGTCTCGGCCCCGATCGGCCGGGCGCAGCCGCTGGTGCAGACCGGGCCGCTGACCTTTGCGCCGCTGGTGCGCCGTGTGGTGCCGGCGGTGGTCAACATCGCCGTGCGGGTGAGCGTGGCCGACCCGGCGGCCGCAACCGGCGTGCCGCCCGAGCTGCGCGGCACGCCGTTCGAGAAGACCTTCCGCGACAAGCTCAAGGGACGCCGCGAGCAGATGATCGGCGCCGGCTCCGGCTTCGTGCTGGACCCGTCCGGCATCATCGTGACCAACAACCACGTGGTCGGCGAGGCGGACAAGATCCTGGTCAGCTTCACCGATGGGAGCGAGCTGCCGGCCCACATCATCGGCACCGACGAGCTGACCGACATCGCGGTGATCAAGGTCGAGTCCGACCACAAGCTGCCGGCGGTGCCCTGGGGCGACAGCCGCGTGGTGCAGGTGGGCGACTGGATCATGGCGGCCGGCAACCCGTTCGGGCTGGGCGGGTCGGTCACGGCGGGCATCGTCAGCGCGCGCGGCCGCGACATCGGCGCCGGCCCGTTCGACGACTTCTTCCAGCTCGACGCGCCGATCAACCCGGGCAATTCCGGCGGGCCCAGCTTCAACATGTCCGGCCAGGTGATCGCGCTGAACACCGCCATCGTTTCGCCCACCGGCGGCTCGGTGGGGATCGGCTTCGCCATCCCGTCGGAGATCGCCCAGCGCATCGTCGACGAGCTGCTGGAGAAGGGGCACGTGGACCGCGGCTGGCTGGGCGTGGAGCTGGACACGTCTGGCGCGCACAAGCACGTGGGTGCTGCGATCGCCTCGGTGAACCACGGCGGGCCGGCGGCCAAGGGCGGCTTGCGGGCCGGCGACCTGGTGGTGTCGATCAACGGCGAGCGGGTGGACAGCACGCGCGAGCTGATCCGCGACGTCTCCGCGGTGAACCCGGGGGCGGTGGCGCATCTGCGGGTGCGGCGGGGTGCGGCCACGATGGACCTCGACATGGTGGTGGGCCGCCGGCCGCCAGAGCCCGAACCGGCCGAGAGCGTGCAGTGAGGTCTCCTCTTGTCGGCCAGTGGTCAAGGGAGAGCACCGCGACCGGGGAATGCCATGTTGCCCAGCGGCCAAAGGCCGGGGGCTGGCGACCGATCCTTCACGTTGAGATCGCCTGTATCCGGTCGCCGGGCATCGGCGCGCAGTGCGACAGGGGTCCGCATCTTGTCTGACGACCAACGACCGAAGCTCACGACCCATCCTGGTTGGGTGGGGGCGTCGGTCGTTGAAGGGCAGTATGCTCGAACCTGGGATCTTTTCCGACAACTGGCGACCGAGAACTGCCGACCGACGAGCGGAGACTGACGAGCGATCATGCGCATACTGATTGTCGAGGACGACCCGACCGTCGCCCAGTTCGTGGTCAAAGGCCTGCGCGAGGCGGGACACGTGGTGGAGCACGCCGATAACGGCCGCGACGGCCTGTTCATGGCGGCCAGCGAGGCGTTCGACACCATCATTCTCGACCGGATGCTGCCGGGCGGGATTGACGGCATACGTCTGCTGGAGACGCTGCGCTCGCAGAACAACGCGACGCCGGTGCTGCTGCTGTCCGCGCTGGCGCAGGTGGACGAGCGGGTGGCCGGGCTGAAAGCCGGCGGCGACGACTACCTGACCAAACCGTTCGCGTTCTCCGAGCTGCTGGCGCGGGTGGAGGCGCTGACACGGCGCGGCAAGTCCGACGGCCCGCAGACCAAGCTGCTGGTGGGGGACCTGGAGATGGACCTGCTGTCGCGCACGGTGCGGCGGGCGGCCCAGAAGATCGACCTGCAGCCGCGCGAGTTCCGCCTGCTGGAATACCTGATGCGCCACGCCGGCCAGGTGGTGACGCGCACGATGCTGCTGGAAGGCGTGTGGGACTACCATTTCGACCCGCAGACGAACGTGATCGACGTGCATGTGAGCCGGCTGCGGCAAAAGATCGACAAGCCGTTTCCGACCAGTCTGATCCATACTATTCGCAACGCAGGGTACATGCTGCGGCCGGAGTAAAGCGCGAGGCGGCGGCGTGCCGTCGGACACCTGAGGCGTACGTTGCCCGAAAACGACGTGTTCCAGATCAGCGTGTTTGCAGGTACGTTCTGATCTCACCTTGCCTCCTGGACGGAGAACGTCTTGCCTTCATCGCGTCCCGCCATCCTTGCCGTATGCTTGGCGACAACCGCCTGCGTCGTGGCTCAACCTGTCGCTTACCCGACGTCCGACAACGCAAACCCGGCGCTTGCCTTACCGATGCAGCAGGCCCACGCAGCCAGCATGCGGTTTGCCACCGATTGTCCATTGCCGATGCCGAGCACCTACGACCACGCGGTGCAGCTGCGTCCGCCGGGCGATCCGCCGGCGCCTGTCACCCCTGCCATCCTGGCCAAGTGGGTAGATGGCTGTGCGATCCTGCGCTTCTCGGTGGATGACCACGGCCAAGTGACCACCGTTCAGACGGTCAGCGAAGTTCCGGCAGGGGCTGCCGACCCTGCGGCCGACATCATCCGGCTTAATCGCTTCGCCAACACCAGCGGCGCCGGTCCTGGCGCGCCGATGCTGATACGCGTCGGCATGGCGAACATCTCTGGTGGAACCTTCGTCTCCTTGGGGTTCAAGTAACACGCAGGTCCAAGGCGCCGCACCACGCCCTTGAACAAAGGAGAGCCTGCTTTTCAAAAGCAGAAAAAACGTCGGTCCTGCTGTCGCGGAAGTTTCTCCAGCGGATACTCGAGGGACAAAAGTTTTTTGGTTCTTTTTTTCAAAAAAGAACCGCTTGCCTTGGTTTTCAAAGGTCAACATCCCGGCTTGTCAGTCTTCCAGGGCTCATCATCCAGCTTGGCTCCAATCGCTGCGAGGTCGACTGCATGCCTCAAGCTGACGTGCGTCAAACCCGATCGAAACATTGCCGCTCCACGAAGAGTGTGCTGCCCTGATGGATAGCCGTGCTCTGCCGTCTGTAAGTTGGTGAGGCTGCGATGATCCGCTCCGCAGGCCTGCGCTTCGCCGTCATCTTCGGCATCGTCTTCGCGCTGTCCGCGTTGGCGCTGGTGTTCTTCCTTTGGCTCTCCACCGCGAACCTTCTGGACCGCCAGGTGGAAGCTGCCATCAACGCCGACGCGCAAGGCCTGGTGGAGCGGTGGTCGGAAGGCGGCATCCCGGCGCTGCTGCTCACTATCCAGGAGCGGCTGGGCGAGAACGTGGACGACGACGCGATCTACGAGGTGACCGACCCGGCGCAGCAATGGGTGGCCGGCAACCTGGGAAGCTGGCCGGCCAGCGTGCTGAACCCCGGCGTGTTCTACGAGCTGCAGGTCACCCGCGCGGGTGCCAAAAGCTTGGCCGACGTGCGTCGCTACGACCTGCCCGGCGGCTTTCGGCTGCTGGTGGGGCGCGACGTGCGCGGCCGGGTGGAGCTGCGGCGGCTGCTGACCAACGCGCTGTTCTCCAGCATGCTGGTGATCGCCGCACTGGGGGCGGTGGGCGCGTTCGTCATCCGCAAGCTGTTCCGGCGCATGGTCGCCGAGGTGTCTGCCACCGCGGACGCGATCGCCGGCGGCGACCTCACTCCCCGGGTGCGGCGGTCCGGCCGCGGCGACGAGTTCGACCGGCTGGCCGAATCGATCAACACCATGCTGGAGCGCATCGCCAAGCTGATGGACGGCGTGCGCCAGGTGAGCAACGCCATCGCGCACGACCTACGCACGCCGATCACCCGGGCGCGGGCGAGGCTGGAGGACGCGGCGCTGCACGCGGGCAGCGAGAGCGAGCTGCGCACCGGGGTGGAACGCGCGGTGGCCGACCTCGACAACGTCACGGCCGTGTTCCACGCGCTGATGCGCATCGCCGAGATCGAGGTGGGCGCGCGGCGCTCGGCCTTTGCCGAGGTGGACCTGGGACCGATGCTGGCGGATCTGGCCGAGCTTTACGGCGCGGTGGCCGAGGAGCACGGGCTGGCCCTGCGCCTCGCGGTGCCGGACACGCTGACCATCCTGGGCGACCGTGACATGCTGCAGCAGGCAGTGGCCAACCTGCTGGACAACGCGATCAAGTTCTCGCCCGACGGCGGGGTGATCCGGCTGCAGGCGTCGCGCGCGGACCGGCAGGTGCGCATCAGCGTGGCCGACGAGGGCCCGGGCATCCCCGAGGCGGACCGGCCGCGCGCCACCGAGCGGTTCTTCCGCGGCGAGACCGCGCGCAGCACGCCAGGCTCCGGGCTGGGCCTGGCCTTGGTGCAGGCGGTGGCGATGCTGCACGAGGGCAACCTGCTGCTGGACGACGCAAGGCCGGGGCTGCTGGCGACTATCGCCGTGCCGGCAATGTTGCATGTCGGCCACATGAACGTCCCTTCATCCGTGCCCCACGTGGCGGAGAGCGGAACGGTGGCATCACCCGCCTATAGATGACGATGTGCCGGGCCACTCCGCTGCTGATGCTGCTCGCCGCATCGCCGTGCTTCGCTGCCGATCCGCCCAGCTTCGCGCTGACGAGCGACACGGCGCCGTATTGCGCGCAGTTGGCCAAACAGGTGGCGGACCGGCACAGCACGTCGCTGGACGTGCAACGGCTGCTCGCTGAGGGGCGGGACATGTGCGACCGGGGGCAGGTACGCGGGGGAATACGTCGGCTGCGGCGCGCTTTGGTTATCCTGCATCATCGGGAGCCGGTGACGCAGTGAAGCAAGGCCTTCTTTTTTAAAAAAAAGAAGCAAAAAACTTTTGTCTCTGCGCGGGTGCCGACTCTTCGATTTGTCCTGTCGCCTAACATACGTTGCAGCAGGCGAAGAAATGAACGTCCTTTCTGGCAGCTAGCGGAACCAAAAACTTTTATTTCGTGCTTGCACGCTGCAGAAGGCTCCGCGACAGCCGAACCAAAAGTTTTTTGCTGCTTTTTTCAAAGAAGCAGGCCTTGCTTGCTTCTTCGGCACACAGAACCGAACTTCGGGCTTTTTCTTTTCAAAAAGAAAGAAGCTTCCTTGCCATACCCCAGACGTCCCGCCGTTCGTCGCGACGCAGATAGAACGCAGCTGCGACCACTACGAAAACCCCGAACACCACTCCGTCCAACCCCAGCCTCACCCAGGCCGCGTGTGGTGCGACCGCTTCCCGCGCGCACAGGCACGCCGCCGACAGGCCGAGCATGCCGGCGAGCGGCCACGGGTGCATCGCCACACGATGGGTGCGCCAGGCGGCAACCCAGCAGATGGCGCAGTACACCGCCCAGGTGCCGAACGTGGCCCAGGCAGCACCCCAGATGCCGTAGGGCGGGATCAGCACCGCGTTCAACGCGAGGTTCAGCACCGCGCCCACCACCGCGATGCGGCCGACCGCGCCGGAGCCGCCGCCGATCAGCAGCATCGAGTTGAAGAAGTCGCCGACCTCGCGCAGGAAGTAGCCGAACACCAGCAGCGGCAGCAGCAGCATCGGCGGGTCGTAGCTGGGCGGCACCATCATCACCAGCACGTCGCGCCCGAACAGCGAGATGCCGATGGCGCCGGCGCCCAGCACGAACACCAGCCAACGGCCGACAACCACGAAGCGGTCCTGCCAGCCGGCGCCGGATGCCAGGCTGTAGAACGACACGCCCCAGCTCTTGCTGAAGCTGTCGCCGATGATGACGCTGAGCACGAAGGCGAAGGTGTAGGCGAGCGAGTAGACGCCCACGTCCGCGCGGCTGACATGGGCGAGGAACAGGCGGTCGGAGAAGTGGATGGCGAAGTAGCAGCCGCCGGAGACGATCAGCGGGCCGGCGAAGCGCGCCAGCGCGCCGGCGATGGCCGCGTGCCAGTGCGTGCCCACGCGGCCCAGCACGCCGGCCAGCAGGAAGACGCTGCCGGAGCCGGAGACTGCGAGCTTGCTGTAGACGAAGCCCCACACGCCCAGGTGCCACCAGCCGATCAGCGCGATGTTGAGCCCGAGGTTGGCCACCATCGTGACCATCGAGTAGGCGAAGTAGAACCACACGCGGTCCTGCATGCGCGGGTAGATCATCGCCACCTCGGCGATGCTGCTGAAGAACATCGCCACGAACGCGAGCCGCAGCAGTGCCGCCGAGCCCTGCAGGCTGGTGGCCTCCGCGATGGGGCCGGCAAAGGCGACGCCGAACAGCGTGACCAGGCCGGCGAGTGCCATGGTGGCGAACATCGCGGTGGAGACGACGGAGCGGCGGTCCGCCTCGCTCGCCTGGTCGTTGTAGATGCGTGTCAGTGCCTGGCCGAGGCTTTGCAGGCCGAAGGTGATGGCGACGACCTGGGTTGCCAGCTCCAGCAGGTTGAGCACGCCGTACTGGTCGGTGCTGAGGTTGCCCGCATAGAACGGGATCATCACGAAGCCGACGATCTTGGACGCGATGTTGGTGGCGAGGTACAGCGTGGAGCCGCGCAGCAGGCGGGAGAGACCCTGCGGCGCGGGGGCGGTCTCCATGTCTGCGATTTGCGCGTCCATCCGGTCCTCCTCCCTGCCGCGCGTCCCGCACCGCTCGCCTGGTCCGCCTGCTCGTTTCCATAGCCCTGGCCACGCATGTTCGCGCTGGCGCGGGCAAGCCACCCAGGGTAGATGCCACAATGGAGCCGGTAGCGCAAAGAACTACCGATAGCCAGGCGGCAGTCTAGAGGGGCGACGTTGCAGACACGTGAAGGCGGCAGCACGGCCAGCTACGATGCGAGCGTCACCGTGTTTTGCCAAAACGAAGCGGCAAGGATCGGCGCCTGCGTGGCCAGCATCGCCGGCGCGGCGGAAGGCTACCGCATCCACCTCACGGTCATCGCCAACGGCGGCAGCGACGACAGCGCTGCCCTGGCGCTGCAGGCAGCCCGGCAAGCGAGTCTGCCGGCGCGGGTCTACACCATTGCGTTCGGCGACAAAGCCAACGCCATCAACCAGGCGCTCGCGATCCTGCCGCCGGCGCGGCTGCACGTCTTCGTCGATGGTTACGCCGTGGTGGCAAGGCAGACGCTGACGGGCTTCTTCCGCGTGCTGGAGGCCAACCCGCGCGCGGTGGCCGCCACCGGGGTCGCCGGCAACGGGCGGACGATGGCGCGCGCCACCGCGGAGACGCTGCAACAGGGCGGCCGGCTGCACGGCCAGTTGCACGCGCTCACCCCCGACTTCGTGGCGCGCATGCAACAGGCCGGCCTGCGCCTGCCGGTGGGGCTGTACCGCGGCGACGGGCTGCTCGGCTCGATGGCGAGCCACGACCTCGATGCGCTGGGCAAGCCGTGGAACGGCCACCTGGTCGCAGGCGCCGCAGAGGCGGTCTACATGATCCCGGCGCTCTCGCCGTGGCGCCGGGCAGACTGGCAACGGCAGTTCCGCCGCAAGGTGCGGCAGATGCGCGGACGGCTGGAGAACGCGGCGATCAAATCGTTGATCTACCGGGAGGGATACGCAGGCCTGCCCGGGTTTGCGGACGACATGATCGCGGCATGGCTGGAGGAAGGCGGGCGGCCGCAGGCGGGCGTGGCGGACAGGCCGTTCATGGCGCTGGCGCTGCGGCAGCACAGGCGGTTCGTGCGCCCGGAGGCAGGGCTGCTGGCGCCGCGTCTGTTCGGCGAGGTGGGGCTGGAGAAGGACGTTGGACGAGCAGGTTGATTTGCAGCGGCGGTCGGAAAGGAAGGCAAGGCAAGCAGTTCTTTTTTGAAAAAAAGAACCAAAAAACTTTTTGTTCTCGTTGGTGTGTCGTGGTGAGGCGTGTCGTTTCAGCTGCCCGCGGCAGCATAGTCTTCTGCCACGGCGCCAAATCACTTTGTCTCTACGTCGAACAAAATATTTGTTTCGTAGCGCCTTTCGGCGTGAAGCACGTCGTCACAATCCTGACTGCCGGCACACTTCGAACACCGCAGACGAACAGACACCGATGGCAAAACTTTGTCGCTCTATCGCGAGGTTTCCCGCAGCGCACGCCCAAGAAGACAAGTTTTTTGGTTCTTTTTTCAACGAAGAACTGCTTGCCTTCCTGCCAGCGCTCAGCAGAGCAAACCGAGTTACAACGTCCCCAACAACCCGCTCAGATCGCTCTCCGGCCGCGCTCCATAGTGCGAGATCACCTCCGCCGCCGCCAGGCTGCCAAGCCGCCCGCACGCGGCGAGCTTGCGCCCTGCCGTGTACGCCGCCAGGAACCCGGCCGCGTAGGCGTCGCCGGCGCCGGTGGTGTCGACCACGCTCACCGGTTCCGCGGGCACCTCCACGTGTTCGGTGCCGCGCAGGATCACGCTGCCGGCTTCGCCCAGAGTCACCGCGGCGAGCGTCACGTCGGCGGCCGCGGCGGTCAGCGCGTCGTCCAGACGGTTCGCCTCGTATAGGCTGGCGAGTTCGGCTTCGTTGCAGAACAGGATGTCCACTTCGGCGAGCAGGGTGCGGAAGGCGGCGCGGTGGCGGTCCACGCAGAACGCGTCCGACAGCGAGAGCGCCACCTGACGTCCGGCCTCGCGCGCGGCGCGGGCGGCGGCGCGGAAGGCAGCCTGCGCGGCGGGCGGGTCGAACAGGTAGCCTTCGAGGTAGAGCACGGCCGAGTCGCCGATCAGGCTTGCGTCCACGTCGCCGGCGGCAAACGCCACCGAGGCGCCGAGGAAGGTGTTCATCGTGCGCTGGCCGTCGGCGGTGACCAGGATCAGGCAGCGCGCGGTGGGCGCGCCTTCGGCCAGCGGGGTGCTGGGAAAGTGCACGCCGGCTGCGGTGATGTCGCGGCGGAAGGTCTCACCGAGCGGGTCGGCCGCTACCTTGCCGACATAGGCGACGCGGGCGCCCAGGGCGGCCGCCACCGCGCAGGTGTTCGCCGCCGAGCCGCCGCTACTCTCGCGGCCGGCCGGCATGGCGGTGTACAGCGCCTCGGCCTGGTCGGCGTCGATCAGCGCCATGCCGCCGGGGTGCATGGCGTGCTTGGAGAGGAAGGCATGGTCGCAAGGTGCGACCACGTCCACGATGGCGTTGCCGATGCCGACGATGTCGAAGCGGGGTGCGTTCATGCCTGGCGTCTTCCCTGAATTGCCGTCCGGGCACAAGGTAAGCCGATGCTGAAACCGATCCTGCGCGCCCTCGAACAGCTCGACGACCCGGCGATCTGGCGCGTGCTGGTGCAAAGCCTGTTGCTGTCGGCCGTCTGCTTCCTGGGCCTGTGCGCCGGCAGCGTTTACGGCCTGCACCACGCGCTCGTGCAAACGGGCTGGCTGGCGTGGCTGGCCGGCATACTCGGCGGGTTCGCAGCCGTGCTGGCGGCGCTGTGGCTGTTCCTGCCGCTGGCGGTGGTGATCGCCTCGCTGTTTATGGAGCCGGTCTGCCGCGCGGTGGAACGGCGCTGGTACCCGGCGCTTCCGCCGCCATCGGCCGGCGCCGCATTCGCAGCGCAGGTGTGGGACAGCGCGGTGGTGGGCGCGCTGGTGCTGGCGCTGAGCGTGCTCTCGCTGGTGCTCGCACTGCTGCTGCCGGGGGTAGGCTTGGTGCTGGGCTGGGCGATCACCGCGTGGGCGCTGGGCCGCGGGCTGTTCGTGGCGGTGGCCATGCGGCGGATGGGACGGGCGGAAGCCAACGCGCTCTACCTGCGGCACCGGGGTTCGGTGCTGTTGCAAGGGGGGGCGCTGGCTTTGGCCGGGTACGTGCCGGTGCTGAACCTGCTAGTGCCGGTTGTGGGCACGGCCTGCATGGTGCACGTGCTGATGGAGCGGCCGTAAGCAAGCAAACGGTTCTCTTTGAAGAAAAGAAGTAAAAAACTTTTGTTCCTCGGGTACTCGCGTGTGGGAAGGTGCGCGACAGCCGGATGAAAGCTTTTTGCCTCCCGTCTGCACGTGCCCGAAACCTGGGGATAACCCCTCTGACCGGGTTGTTTCCCGTAAACACCGCGTGTTACGCCGACACCTTCGAGCACCGCCGGCCCACCGCACGTGCGGATTCGGCCGGCCCAGACTTACGGGGGCCGCCCTTGTTCAAACGTCGCAAGCCCGAAGACGAGCCGGAGCCCAACATGGAAGCCAGCCAAAGCGCACCCCAAACCCCGGCCGAAACGGCCGCGCCGGATACCGGCCTTGGCGTGCCGCCACGCCCGCCCACACAAGCCGCCTCGGCTCCTCCTTTCAAGGACATGACCATGGGACGCCCGCCTTTCGCCTCGCCCACGCCGCCCAACGGCGCCAACCCGCCAATGCCGCCCTCCACGCCGCCGCGCCCGCCTGGCCCGCCGGCAACGCGCGCCGCAGGACCCGAGCGGCCGGCGGCAGCTCCTGAGCGCCGGACCCTGGTGGTCGGCCGCGGCATCAGCGTGCAAGGCATGGTGCAGGACGCCGAGCGCCTGGTTGTTGAGGGCACTGTCGAAGCCAGCATGATCCACGCGGCCGAGCTGTCCGTCTCGCATGGTGGCGTGTTCAAGGGAGAGGTCGAGGTCGAAAGCGCGGAAGTGGCCGGCACCATCGACGGGACCATCATAGCGCGGGCCAACCTGATCGTGCGCGCCACCGGCGTGGTGCTGGGCACAGCACGTTGCCGCCGCCTGCAGGTGGAGGATGGCGGTCAGATCACCGGGCGGATCGAGATGCTCAACGATACCGCGCGCGCGCCTGGGGTGACCCCGTCCCCCTCCGTAGCGCGACCGGATGCCTCGCAGGCGGAAGTGGCGAGGGCGGTTCTAAGTTACGAAAGCTGAAGAGCATGCAGGGTATTCGGTCGGAACACCCTGCATGCATCGGCCCTGTGGACAGAGCCAACGTTAAAGCAAGCTTTTCGCCTGCTTCTCTGTCCAAAAAGCAGGCGTTGTTTTCCGGTCTCAGGAGATCGGGTCGTTGGGCCCGCCTATGCCGGACTGCTTGCCCTGTTGGCTGCGCTTGGTGGAGATCTTGCTCCATATGAGAAAGCCAAGAAAAAGCAGGAAGGTGACAAACACCAGCAAGTACAGGGGATGACCGCTCATTTTTCTTGGACCTTCCGGGTTTCCTGTTAGAGCAAACGGTGTTTGCCAACCCGGTTCGCCGTCGTCGCGGCGAAGTGAGGCGATCAGGCGGCCAGCGCCGCCTCCAGCATACCCAGGCCTTCATCCAGAACGTCGTCTTCCACAGTGAGCGGGACGAGAACACGGATGGTGTTGGCGAACACGCCGCAGGAGAGCAGCACCAGGCCGTGGTCGAGTGCTGCGGCCGTGACACGCCTGGTCGCTTCTGCGTCCGGCTCGGTGCCGCCACGGTCGCGGAAGACCTCGAAGCCGACCATCGCACCCGGGCCGCGGATGGCGCCGATCGGCAGCGTGTCGTTGCGCTGCGCCAGGCGTGCGAGGCGGTCCTTGATGCGGGCGCCGATGGCGTCAGCGCGGGCGAGCAGGCCTTCGTCGGCGATGATGTCGAGCACCGCCAGGGCCGCAGCGCAGGCAATCGGGTTGCCCGCGTAGGTGCCGCCCAGACCGCCCGGCTCGGCGGCCTGCATGACGTGCTCGCGGCCAATGACGCCGGACAGCGGGAAGCCGCCGGCGAGCGACTTGGCCACCGTAACCAGGTCAGGCTGCACGCCGCTATGCTCGATGCCGAACATCTTTCCCGTGCGCGCGAAGCCGGACTGCACCTCGTCGGCGATCAGCAGGATGGAGTGCTTGTCGCAGATCCGGCGCAGCTCGTGCAGCAGCTCATGCGGCGCCTCGTAGAAGCCGCCTTCTCCCTGCACCGGCTCGATGATGATGGCGGCGACGCGGGACGGCTCGATGTCGGCGCGGAAGAGAAACTCCAGCGCGCGCAGGCAGTCCGCGGTGGTGGTGCCGTGGTGCTCGATGGGGAACGGCAGGTGGTAGATTTCCGGCGGGAACGGGCCGAAGCCGCGCTTGTAAGGCAGCGTCTTGCCGGTCATCGCCGTGGTCATGATGGTGCGGCCGTGGAACGCGCCGGAGAACGCGATGATGCCGGAGCGGCCGGTGGCCACGCGCGCGATCTTCACCGCGTTCTCCACCGCCTCGGCGCCGGTGGTGAAGAAGATGGTGCGCGCGGGGCCGGAAAACGGGGCGAGCGCGTTGAGGCGTTCGGCCAGTTCCACGTAAGGTTCGTAGGCGAGCACCTGCACGCAGGTGTGGGTGAAGCGGTTCATCTGCTCGGTGGCGGCGGCGATGATGCGCGGGTGGCAGTGGCCGGTGTTGAGCACGGCGATGCCGCCGGCGAAATCCACGTAGCGGCGGCCTTCGACGTCCCAAATCTCGGCGTTGCGCGCGTGGTGGGCGTAGACGGAGGTGGCGTGCGACAGGGCGCGCGGGATGGCGGCGTTGCGGCGGGCGAGCAGGGTTTGGTTGGACACGCGGCGGGCCTTTTGGGGTGCTTGCAAGAAGGTAGGCCTTCTTTTTCGAGAAAAAGAAGCAAAAAGCTTTTGTCACGGCTGTCGCGACACGTCTCGTGTCAACCGCCGTTGATGGTTGCTCTTGGCAGAAAGCAAGCAGTCCTTTTTGAAAAAAGGACCAAAAAACTTTTGCTCCTGCGCATTTGCAGCAGTCGGGCATCCCTGGACAAACACGCATGCTGAAGATGCGAGGGGAAGCAAAAGTTTTTTGGTTCTTTTTTCCAAAAAAGAACTGCTTGCTTGCTTTCTTTTCGTCTGGGAGCCCCGCCATGACCAACACCACCGCACGCGTCGCCTGGATCACCGGCGCGTCCTCCGGCATCGGCGAGGCGCTCGCCCACGCGCTGGGCCGCGCCGGCTGGTCGCTCATCCTGTCCGGCCGCCGCGTGGCGGCCCTGCAGGCGGTAGCAGACGCCGCCGGCGCGCCCGCGCTGGTGCTGCCGTTCGAGGCGACCGACTACGACGCCCTGCCCCGCGCGGTGGCCGAGGCCATCACCTGGCGCGGCGGCGTGGACATGCTGGTCAACAACGCCGGCATCAGCCAGCGCAGCCTGGCGCTGGACACCGGCTTCGAGGTGTACCGCGCGCTGATGGAGGCCGACTTCTTCGCGCCGTTGCGCCTGACCCAGTTGGTGCTGCCGCACATGGTGGCGCGGCGGTCCGGACGCCTGGTGGCCATCAGCTCGCTGGCCGGGCGCACCGGCTCGCCGCTGCGCACCGGCTACTGCGCGGCCAAGCACGCGCTGCTGGGCTACTACGAGGCGCTGCGGGCGGAGGTGGAGACGGCCCACGGCGTGTCGGTCACCTCGGTGCTGCCGGGCTCGGTGCGCACCGCGATCGCCATCAACGCGCTGCAAGGCGACGGCTCGGTGCGTGGCTCGTCCGACACCAACATCGATGCCGGCATGGACCCGGCGGAGGCGGCGCGCATCATCGTGGACGGGATCGACCGTGGCCAACGGGAGATCGTGGTGGCGCAGGGTGCGGAACTGCACGGCTATGGACTGCGGGCGAGCGATCCGGAGCGGCTGTTCGACTACATGGCGCAGGAGGGTGCGCGGCTGGCGGCGGCACGGGCGGCGGCGGGGGGCGCGTTCAGGCCGGAGCCGGCGAAGGTCGAGACGTAGAAAGCAAGCGGTTCTTTTTTGAAAAAAAGAACCAAAAAAAACTTTCGGTCCCGCCGGTGTACGTTATTAGTGCGCGTCGTTTCAGCTTTCGGCGACAGCAGGCGCAAAAGCTTTTTGGTTCTTTTTCTCGAAAAAGAACTGCTTGCCTTGCCTTACGACCGTATCAGCTTCACTCGCTTCCCCGCGACACCTAGCGCGATTAACCCCCGCTTCAGCGCCAGCGCGTCCTCGCCGAACACGCCGAACCGCCAGCCGTGCAACGCAGGCACGTCCGGCGCCTCCTCGGTCGCCAGCCGGTCGATGTCGTCGGACGATGCCAGCAGCTTCGGCGCCACGTCGTGGCTTTCGGCCTTTTCCGCCAGCAGCACTTTCAGCAGCGCCACCAGCGCCGGCGAGGGCCGCGCGCCGTCGCGGGCGGCGCGGGCTTCGGGCAGCGCGTCCTCCGGCAGGGCCTGGCTTTCGGCGAGCGCTGCCAGCAGGGTCTGGCCGGCCGCCCCCTCGGCAAAGCCGCGGGTGACGCCGCGGATGCGGGCCAGCGCGTCGGCGTCGGCCGGCATGGTGGCGGCGACCTCCAGCAGGCTCTCGTCGCGCACCAGGCGCTGGCGGGGGATGTTGATGCGCTGCGCCTCGCGCTCGCGCCAGGCGGCCGCCGCGCGCAGGGCGGCGAGCATGCGGCGGTTGCTGGTGCGCGGGCGCAGGCGCTCCCACATGGTGTCCGGGTCGGGGCGGTAGGTGGCGGGTTCGGCCAGGGCGGCCATCTCCTCGGCCACCCAGGGGGTGCGGCCTTCGCGGTCCAGCCGGGCGGTCAGGCGTTCGTAGACGGTGCGCAAATGGGTGACGTCGGCCGCCGCGTAGGCGACCTGGGCGGGGCTGAGGGGCCGCGCGGACCAGTCCGAGAAACGGTGCGCCTTGTCGATGCTGCCGCCGGCAAGACCGGCCACCAAGCTGTCGTAGCCGACCTGGTCGCCGAAGCCGGCCACCATGGCGGCGACCTGGGTGTCGAACAGCGGGATGGGGACGGCGCCGAACAGCTGGAGGAAGATCTCCACGTCCTGCCGGGCAGCGTGAAACACCTTCACCACGGCCTGGTTGGCCATCAGGTGGCCGAGCGGGGCCAGGTCTAGTCCGGGGGCGAGGGCGTCCACCACGGCGACGTCTGCCACACCGCCGAGCTGCACCACGCAGAGCTCGGGCCAGTAGGTGCGCTCGCGCATGAATTCGGTGTCCACCGTCACGTAGAGCTCGGTGGACAGTCGTTCACACAGGGCGGCAAGCGCATCGGTGTCGGTGATGAGGACGGGGTGCGCGAAAGTGTCGCGCGCGGGGCGGGGCATCGGCGTTTCTACTACGGGGGTATGGGTTGGCAAGAGGGCTGCGTTGGCGGGTGGGCGGGCTGCCCGGTGCGGGCTGTTCTCCCGGACCGCGGTGATGTGCGCGTGGGTCGCACCAGGCGCTGAGTGTCCGCCTGAAAGTCGGCTTGGTGAGTCGGCTGGCGTGGTTTCGATCGACGAAGCGGAGTGGCCGCCTGTGGTTGTGAGCACGGGGGCGCCAGTGTCTGTCACGCGGCCTTCCGGGGAGCTCGGGCACAAGCGCGGCGCTTCGGGGAGAACAGGCAGGCAAGCGGTTCTTGTTAGAAAAAGAACCGAAAAACTTTTGTCTCCGGCGGTGCGCCGTGGTGAAGCGTGATGTTTCAGCTTCCCGCGACAGCGAGAGCAAAAGCTTTTTGCTTCTTCTCGAAACAGAAGGCCTTGCCTTCTTTCGCCAGGTCAGCCGCCGCGTCGCTCGGCAGTAGAGCCGCCTTGAATACACAGGATGTTAGTAGGTAGTGCGATCTCGCACGGCCAAGAACTTACCCGCAGACGGACCTCTCGTCCCTTGACCCCGGCAGGCTCTCGGGGCCAAGCGTTGAGCCAGCCCGCGCAACACGCGCTCGCTCGACTTACCACCCGAGGCCCCGCCCGATGCACCCCTACCGGACCCACACCTGCGGCGCCCTGCGCGCCACCGACGCAGGGACCCAAGCCCGCCTGTCCGGCTGGATCCACAGCAAGCGCGACCATGGCGGCCTGCTGTTCGTCGATTTGCGCGACCATTACGGCCTGACGCAGATCGTGTTCCCCAACGGCTCGCCGGCGATGGCGACCGCCGACGGCCTGCGGGTGGAGAGCGTGATCACGGTGACCGGCGACGTGGTGGCGCGTGCGGAGGCCACCCGTAACCCGCGCCTGCCGACCGGCGACGTGGAGCTGGTGGCGCGCGAGATCGCCGTGCAATCGACCGCCGACGTGCTGCCGATGCAGGTTGCCGGCAGCGAAAGCTTTTCCGACGAGACGCGGCTGGCACATCGCTACATCGACCTGCGGCGCGAGCGCGTGCACGCCAACATGATGCTGCGCGCCCACGTGATCGCGTCGATCCGCCGGCGCATGGTGGAACAGGGTTTCACCGAGTTCCAGACGCCGATCCTGACCGCCAGCTCGCCGGAGGGTGCGCGCGACTTCCTGGTGCCGGCGCGCAACCATCCCGGCCGCTTCTACGCGTTGCCGCAGGCGCCGCAGCAGTTCAAGCAGTTGCTGATGGTGGCCGGCTTCGACCGCTACTTCCAGATCGCGCCGTGTTTCCGCGACGAGGCCAGCCGGGCCGACCGCTCGCCCGGCGAGTTCTACCAGCTCGACCTCGAGATGAGCTACGTCACACAGGACGACGTGTTCGACGCGGTGGCCCCGGTGATCGCGGGCACGTTCGAGGAGTTCGCCCGCGGCCGCAGCGTGGACAAGCCGCCGTTCGTCCGTATCCCCTACGACGAGGCGCTGCTGCGCTACGGCTCCGACAAGCCGGACCTGCGCAACCCGCTGCGCATCACCGACGTCACCGCGCACTTCGCAGGCAGCGGCTTCGGCCTGTTCGCCAGGATCGCAGCCTCCGGCGGCATCGTTCGCGCCATACCCGCGCCCGGCGCAGGCCCGCGCCCGCGCGGCTTCTTCGACAAGCTGAACGAGTGGGCGCGCGCCGAAGGTGCCGGCGGCCTCGGCTACATCGTCTACGAGGCAGACGGTGCCAAAGGCCCGATCGCCAAGAACCTCGAGCCGGACAGGCTGGAAGCGATCCGCGCGGCCTGCAGCCTGCAACCAGGCGACGCGGTGTTCTTCGCCGCGGGCTCGCACGAGGACGCGCAGAAGTTCGCCGGCGCCGTGCGTAACCGCATCGGCCAGGAGCTCGACCTTTACGAGCGCGACGCGTTCCGCTTCTGCTGGGTGGTGGACTTCCCGATGTACGAGCTGAACGAGGAAACCGGGCAGATAGACTTCTCGCACAACCCGTTCAGCATGCCGCAAGGCGGCATGGAAGCGCTGCAGAACCAGGACCCGCTCACCATCAAGGCCTACCAGTACGACATCGTCTGCAATGGCATCGAGCTCTCGTCAGGCGCCATCCGAAACCACCGGCCGGACGTGATGATCCGCGCATTCGAGATCGCCGGCTACACGCAGGCGGACGTCGAAGCGCGGTTCGGCGGCATGCTGAACGCGTTCCGCTACGGCGCGCCGCCGCATGGCGGCTCGGCACCAGGCATCGACAGGATGGTGATGCTGCTGGCCGACGAGCCGAACATCCGCGAAGTGATCCTGTTTCCGCTGAACCAGCAGGGCGAGGATTTGCTCATGGGGGCGCCGGCGGAGGTGCCTGGCGCGCGGTTGAAGGAGCTGTCGCTGAAGCTGGATCTGCCGCCCAAGGTTGTTAAGAGTTAGGCAAGCAAGCGGTTCTTTTTTGGAAAAAAGAACCAAAAAACTTTCGGTTCTTGGGCGCGCGCTGTGGGGAAACCGTGGGATAGACTTAACACAGGTTTTCTGGTGCTACCGCGCTTGGGATCGTCCCATACGTGGCACGCGGTCCTCTGGAAAACTAGCGGTGCACCTTGCAGGAGAGTCCGCGACAGCGGAGGCAAAACTCTTTGCTGCTCTAACAAAACAGGCTTGCTGTCCCTCGACCTGCCGACCTCGCAAGGCTCGCCGTATCGGCTGCTGGTTTTGCGAGCAATCCAAGGCGCTGATTGCCTTCGACGGCTGAATGACTGGTCGTAAGCAAGGCATAAGGCTTTTTCGTCGTCAGCAGCCAAAAAAACTGTCCTCTCGTTGTCGCGGACTCTCTCACAACGCGCGCCAAGGAGACAAAAGTTTTTTGGTTCTTTTTTTCAAAAAAGAACCGCTTGCTTTCTTCCTAAGTGATCCGAGAACGCCGGCACTAAACGTCCAGGTTCGCCACCTTCAGCGCGTTGCCGACGATGAAGTCCCGTCGTGGCTCCACAACGTCGCCCATCAGCGTGGAGAACACCTGTCCCGCATCCTCGATGTCGCCGACGCGCACCTGCAGCAGCGTGCGCGCCGTGGGGTCCAGCGTGGTTTTCCACAACTGGTCAGCGTTCATCTCGCCCAGGCCCTTGAACCGCTGCAGCGCCAGGCCGCGGCGCCCCTGCTGCAGCATGCGTTCGAAGGCGCTGGCGGGTCCGGCCACGGCCACCTCCTGGCTGTCCAGCTTCAGCGTAGCCGGCGTGGCGAACGCCTTTTGCAGCCGCTCCGCGCGTTCGGCCAGCCAGCGCGCCTCGGCACTGCGCAGCGCCGCGGCGTCGAAGCTGTAGCGTTCGGCCACCCCCCGCACCACGCGCGCTATCTGCAGGCTGTTGCCGTCCGCTACCACCTTCCAACCACGCTCGTTTGGCAGCGCGATCGCGTCGAGCCGTGCTGCCAGGTCCTGCGCGCCGGCCTGCGCACGCGCGGTGTCCGGCGTCAGCACGCCGGCGATTGCCGCCTGCTCCAGCAGCGGCAGCGGAACCGCGTTCTCCGCCATCCGCTTGAGTTGCGCGTGCGCCTCGCGCAACCAGCGCGATTCGGCGGCGAGCGCGGCGCCTTCCAGCCGCGTGCCGTCGGCCAGCACGAACACCGCGCTGCCCAGCGCCTTGTCGAGAAGGTAGTCGTCCAGCGCTGCGTCGTTCTTGAGGTAACGCTCATCGTTGCCGCGCTTGGCGCGATACAGCGGCGGCTGGGCGATGTAGAGGTGGCCGCGTTCGATCAGCTGCGGCATCTGGCGGTAGAAGAAGGTCAGCAACAGCGTGCGGATGTGGCTGCCGTCCACGTCGGCGTCCGTCATGATGACGATGCGGTGGTAGCGCAGCTTGGTCACGTCGAAGCCGCCCTGCTCGGGCTCGCCGCGGCCGATGCCGGTGCCCAGCGCGGTGATCAGCGTGCCGATCTCCGCACTGCCGAGCATGCGGTCGAAACGCGCGCGCTCGACGTTCAGTATCTTGCCTTTCAGCGGCAGGATCGCCTGCGTCTTGCGGTCGCGTCCGCCCTTGGCCGAGCCGCCGGCGCTGTCACCCTCGACGAGGAATATCTCGCTCTTCGCCGGGTCGCGTTCCTGGCAGTCGGCCAGCTTGCCGGGCAGCGTGGAGATGTCCAGCACGCCCTTGCGCCGTGTCAGTTCGCGCGCCTTGCGGGCCGCCTCGCGCGCGCTGGCAGCATCCATCACCTTTTGTATGATGCCGCGCGCCTCCTTCGGGTGCGTCTCGAACCAGTGGGAAACGGCGTCCGCGACGGCCGCCTGCACTACCGGCTGCACCTCGCTGCTGACCAGCTTGTCCTTGGTCTGGCTGGAGAACTTCGGATCCGGCACCTTCACCGACAGCACCGAGGTCATGCCCTCGCGCATGTCGTCGCCCACCAGTGCGAGCTGTTCTTTCTTGCCCATGCCGTCGGCGTATTTGCTGACGATGCGTGTCAGAGCCTGGCGGAAACCGGCAAGATGCGCGCCGCCGTCGCGCTGCGGGATGTTGTTGGTGAAGCACAGCATCGTCTCGTGGAAGCTGTCGTTCCAGGACAGCGCGAACTCCACGCGGATGCCGGAGGCGGCGTCGTCGGTGATCGAGCTGATGCAGGGCGTGAACACTGCCACCTTGGCGCGGTCGAGGTACTCGACGAACGCGCGCAAGCCGCCCTCGTAGAACAAGTCTACGTGCGCCGCCGGCGCGTGACGCTCGTCGCGCACCACGATGCGCAGGCCGGAATTGAGGAACGCGAGCTCGCGCAGCCGGCGCTCGAGGATGGCGAAGTCGTACTCCACCTTGGTGAACGTGCCGGAGCTGGGCTTGAACGTCACTTCCGTGCCCTGCGGCTTGTCGGACTGGCCGACCACCACGAGTGGCCCCACAGCGTCGCCGTGTTCGAAGCGGATGAAGTGTTCCAGCCCGCCGCGCCAGATGCGCACTTCCATCCATTCCGACAGCGCGTTGACCACGGCGGCGCCCACGCCGTGCAGGCCGCCGGACACCTTGTAGGAGTTCTGGTTGAACTTGCCGCCGGCGTGCAGGCGCGTCAGCACCACCTCGGCGGCGGAGACGCCCTCCTCAGCGTGCATGTCGGTGGGGATGCCGCGGCCGTCGTCACGCACCGTGACGCTGCCGTCGCCGTTCAGCGTGAGGGAGACGTTCTTGGCGTAGCCGGCCTGGGCCTCGTCCACCGCGTTGTCGATGATCTCGAAGGCCATGTGGTGCAGGCCGCTGCCGTCGTCGGTGTCGCCGATATACATGCCGGGGCGTTTGCGCACCGCGTCGAGGCCGCGCAGGACGGAGATGGAGGCCGCATCATAATCCTGCGCCGAGTGGTCGTCGTTGGGCACAGGCGCGGCGGTTTCGGACATGCCGAGGAGTCACTCCAGGAGGGGTTGCGGGAGACTCAGCAATATAGCCATTCCACCGGCCGTACGCCAGCCGCACCGCGGCTTGCCGGATTCTGGTCCTGATCACGCGCCAGGAAGCAAGGCCTGCTTTTTTGAAAAAAAGCAGCAAAAAACTTTTGCTCCCGCTGTCGCGGCGTTTCCCTCGGCGTGTACTCCAGGGAACAAAAGTTTTTGGTTCTTTTTTTCAAAAAAGAACCGCTTGCCTTGACTTGCCTTCCTTCGCCCGTTACCAGCCGCCCTCCGTTGTTGCACCTGCCCCGGTGGCGGAATTGGTAGACGCGCAGGTTTCAGGTATCTGTGACCGCAAGGTCGTGGAAGTTCGAGTCTTCTCCGGGGCACCAACAACGGCTTTTTCGGGCGCTGCATGACCGTTCAGTTCAACTCGTCCGGCCCGATCCACCTCTACCGCGACGACCTGCCCGAGGGCCTTGACCTCGGTCCGGTCGTCGCCGTGGACACCGAGACGATGGGCCTGAACCCGCATCGCGACCGGCTGTGCCTGGTGCAGCTCTCGTCGGGCGACGGCAGCGCTCACCTTGTGCAGATCGTGCCCGAGGCGCTGGGCGGCCGCGGCTACGCCTGCCCCAACCTCAAGCGCCTGCTGGCGGACACTGGTGTGGTCAAGCTGATGCACTTCGCCCGCTTCGACGTCGGCGTGCTGCAGCATTACCTCGGCAGCACCGTGGCGCCGATCCGCTGCACCAAGATTGCGGCCAAACTGGTGCGCACCTTTACCGACCGCCACGGCCTGCGCGATCTGTGCCGCGAACTGCTGGGCGTGGAGATCTCCAAGCAGCAGCAGACGTCGGATTGGGGGGCGGCTGAACTCTCGCCCGAGCAGCTCAGCTATGCGGCGTCCGACGTGCTGCACCTGCACGCGCTGTGGTCCCGCCTAGAGGCCCTGCTGGTGCGCGAAGGCCGGCATGAGCTGGCAGAGGCGTGTTTCACCTTCATGCCGGCCCGCACGCGGCTGGACCTGCTGGGTTACGAAGAGCCGGACATCTTTGCCCACCGGGCGTGACAATCGCCACCACGGTAGCATTCGGTGACACGCGTTTGATTGACCGGGCTTGGCTCGCTCCCATACTGGGAAAGGCATGACCACGTTGAACGCGCTGCCTCCCGCTTCGCTGCCCGGGTCGTTGCCAGGCTCGCTGCAAATGGCCGCACCGGTCTCCTGGTCGGGCGAGCGGCGCGGCAAGCCGGCCCACCGGCGGGCTACGGTGCGCATCGCCAAATACGTCCTGCCGCTATTCGCCCTGGCACTGCTCTCCAGCATCGCGCTGTGGCCGGAGCTCTCGCGCACCGTGGCCCAGGGGCGCGTGACCTGGCGGCGCCTGACCGCCATCAGCGCCACCGCGGGACAGATGCTGCGACCGCGCTACCACGGGCTGGACGAGCACGGACACCCCTACACCGTGTCCTCGGACACCGCCGACCGGGTGGGGCCGCTGCGGGTGAACCTCGCCAAGCCGGTGGGCGACATCACGATGGAGAACGGCACCTGGCTGCTGCTGAAGTCCAAAACGGGCGTGTTCATCGAGCACGCCAACGAGCTCGACCTCGAACATGCGGTGGTGCTCTACCGCCAGGACGGCACGACGATGACGTCGGAGACCGCCACGATGAACCTCAAGCAGGGAGCGGCCACCAGCAACGACTACACCCACGCCGAAGGGCCGTTCGGCGTGCTGGACGCGCAAGGCTTCACCATCGTGGACCGTGGCGGAGTGGTGCAGTTCCACGGCCCGGCGCACCTGGTGATGAATGCGGCACACTAACCGCGTGTCACTCGGGTGCCGCGTCGAACGCGGCCTGGTCGCGGCTCCTGCTACGAAGCGCGGGCCGCCCGCCTGCCCCATCACCATCTTTCCTGTCGTCGAGCGCATCCTGCCCGCAGACTGTCTAAACCGAAGCGGCCTGCCTCGACCCGAACGCTCTACGCTCGGCTGTCCCGGACCCGAGCCCGTCGCGACAGGCTGGCCTTACCTCGAGCGCGCTGTGCTCGGCTGTGCCGGACCCGAGCGCGCCGAGACCGGCCGCCATGGCCAGCCCGGCTTGCTCGCCGGTCCTGAGGTCGAGCGCTACCTGCCCGCCCTTCGTGTCGCGCACTTGCCCGGCTCCTGTCTGAACGGCCGGAACCTGCCCGTCCGTCGGCTCGGGCGCAGTCTGCTTTCGCGCCGCCTCGCCGGCAGCGCGCTTGCCGCATGCCTGCTGGCGCCGGCGCTGGCCTGGGCCCAGGCAATCGACCTGTCGCATGGCGGCCCAGTGAACGTGACTGCGCTGGGCGGCATAGACTGGGACCAGGGTGCACAAACGGTGACCGCGCACGAGGACGCCCGTGCGGTCCGCGGCACCGCGACCGTGACCGCCGACGTGCTGGTCGCTCACTACCGCAAGAAGGCGGGTGCTGCGGGTGCCGCTGGTCCGGGCACGTCGCCACCGGCCAGCGTGGAGAAGGCGGCAGTCACCGCGCCGGCAGCCGCTCCACCCGGTGCGACCGCCCCAACCACCGAGGGCGATACCGGCAACAACGAGATCTACCGGCTGAACGCCGAGGGCCACGTGCACATCTACACCCAGACCGACCAGGCCTGGGGCGACCACGCGGTCTACGACATCGACCAGTCGGTGCTGGTGCTGACCGGCCACGGCCTGAAGCTGACCACGCCCTCCGACCTGCTGACCGCGCGCGACGCCATGGAGTATTGGTCCGCCAAGCACATGGCGGTGGCCCGCGGCGACGCCTCGGCCACCAGCAACGACGGCCGCCGCATCACCGGCGACGTGCTGGTGGGCTACACCGCCGACCCAAACGCGCCGCCGGCCGGCAAGGGAGCGCCCACACCGCCACCGGCAAAGAAGCCGGCCGCCGCGGGCACGAACGCTGACTCACCCGGCAAGCTGCAGCGGGTGGAAGCATACGGACACGTGAAGGTGCGCACGCAGACGGAGATCGTCACCGGCGACCGCGGCGTCTACCTGCCCGACACTGGGCTCGCCCACGTGATCGGCAACGTGCACATCACCCGCGGCGAGAACCAGCTGAACGGTGCGGCCGCGGTGGTGAACATGAAGACCGGCCTGGCGACGCTGACACAGGTGCCCGGCACGCGGGTGGAGGGGCTGGTGGTGCCCAACGGCTCGCCGTCGTCGTCAGCCGGCGCCGCAGCGGGCGCGCCATCCAAGTCTTCGCAAGCAAAGCCGTCACAAGCAAAGCCGTCACAAGCAAAGTCGGGCGGCAACGCCAAGGCATCCAGCAGGGGGACCCCATGACAGTCGATACACGGCCCGTCTCCACCCGCGCTGCGTCCGCCGCCACGCGTGCCGATCAGGCGCAGGCAGAGTCTGGCCGCGACGGTCTGCGCATGGTGCCCGGCAGCGGCGGGCTGATCGCCACCGGCGTGGGCAAGACCTACAAGAAGCGCCCCGTCGTGCGGAACGTCTCGGTGCAGGTGCGCCGCGGCGAGGCAGTGGGGCTGCTCGGCCCCAACGGCGCCGGCAAGACCACCACCTTCTACATGATCGTGGGCCTGGTGCGGCCGGACACCGGCTCCATTACGCTGGACGGCGCCGACATAACCCTGCTGCCAATGTACCGCCGCGCGCGCATGGGCATCGGCTACCTGCCGCAGGAGGCCAGCGTGTTCCGCGGCCTCAACGTGGAACAGAACATCAAGGCGGCGCTGGAGGTGGTCGAACCCGACCCCGACGTGCGCGACCAGGCTTGCGACGCTCTGCTCGGCGAATTCGGCATCGGCCACCTGCGCCGCACGCCGGCGCTGGCATTGTCCGGCGGCGAGCGGCGCCGCGTGGAGATCGCCCGCGCGCTCGCCACACAACCCAGCTACATCCTGCTCGACGAGCCGCTGGCCGGTATCGACCCGATCGCGGTGGGCGAAATTCGCGACCTAGTGCGGCATCTGAAACACCGCGGGCTGGGCGTGCTGATCACTGACCACAACGTGCGCGAGACGCTTGAGATCATCGACCGCGCCTACATCATGCACGACGGGCAGGTGCTGATGGAGGGTGTGCCGCAGGAGGTGGTGGCGCATGCGGACGTGCGACGGGTTTATCTTGGCGAAAAGTTTTCGATGTAAGAAAGCAAGCAAGCGGTTCTTTTTTGAAAAAAAGAACCAAAAAACTCTTGGTTTTTTGGGCGCGCTATGTGGGAGAGTCCGCGACAGCCGTGATAAAAGTTTTTTGCTTCTTTTTTTCCAAAAAAGAAGGCCTTTATGACGGACATGCGCATTCGAGCTAACCGTTGGACCACCGCTGCCCTGTTCTTCGGCGTTGTGGCCGTGATGGGTGGAATTACCTCCTACTCCGTCACCCTCTACCGCCTGTTCTGCCAGGTGACCGGCGCGAACGGCACCACGCAGCGCGTTGCCGCCAACACGAGCAAGGCCAGCGATCGCATCGTCACCGTGTATTTCGACACGTCGGTGGCACCGGGCATGCCGTGGCGGTTCGAGCCGTCGCAGCGCAGCGTGCGTGTGCATCTCGGTCAGGACGCGATGGCATTTTTCGACGCTACCAACACGGCCAATCACGACGTGGTCGGGCACGCGACGTTCAACGTGACGCCGGAAAAGGTCGGGCTGTATTTCAAGAAGGTTCAATGCTTCTGCTTCACCGAGGAGCGGCTGCATCCTGGCGAGCACGAGCAGATGCCGGTGACTTTCTTCGTCGATCCGAAGCTGGCGACGGACCCAAGCACGGCGGACGTGCACGAGATCACGCTCAGCTACACGTTTTTCACGTCCAAGCGGCCGGGCGATGCGTTGGACGTGTCGAGGTTCGCGAAGAAAAGCTAAGCGGTTCTTTTTTGAAAAAAAGAACCAAAAAACTTTTGGTCCTCTCGGTAGTGCCGTGTTGAAACTCGTGTTTCAACAGCCCGCGACAGTGCTCCCAAAAGCTTTTTGCTTCGTTCTCTCGAGAAAGAAGGCCTTGCTTTCTTACTAGCTTCTAGTTGTTTTCAACCAAAACAGGCTGCCTGATCGTCCAGCCCAGCCCGTCCGCCAACGAAACGTCCGCGTTCACCCCCAACATCTCCCGCGCCCGCGCCGCCGAGCCGACGGAGCGGCGTATGTCTCCCGCCCGTGCCGGCCCGTGGTCGATACCGGCCGGCGTGCCGCAAACTCGGCCGAGCGTCTCCGCAAGTTGCAGGATCGAGGTCTCCCGCCCGGTGCACACGTTGCTGACGTAGGCGCCGGGCGTGTGGACGAGGTAGCCCATCGCGGCGACCAGGTGTGCCACTACGTCGGCGACGTAGACGAAGTCCCGCGTCTGGCCACCGTCGCCGTGCACGCTGACGCGGGTGCCGCGGCCGATACGGTCGGCGAAGATGGAGATGACGCCGCTGTAGGGCGAGTTCGGGTCCTGCCGCGGGCCGTAAACGTTGAAGAAGCGCAACCCGAAGCTGGGCACGCCGTGCACGCCCCAGCCAACCGCGGCGTGCTGTTCGGAGCCGAGCTTGTCGGCGCCGTAGGCGGTCTGCGGGGCGCAGCGCAGGTCCTCGTGAGCCACCGCGTCGCCGATGTTGCCGTAGGTGGCGGCCGAGGAGGCATAGACCACCGGCAGGCGGGCCGCGCGGCAGGCATCCAGCACGGCGATGCTGCCGGTGAGGTTGACCCGGTGGGTGCCGGCCCAGTCCTCGTTGCCGCGGGCGACCGAGGCGATGGCGGCCAGGTGGTAGCAGCCGGACGCACCGTCCAGCGCGCGGCGCAGCGCGGCGGTATCGCAGATGTCGGCCTGGATCAGCTCGGCGCGTGGGTCGAGGTTGCGGCGGTGGCCGGTGGAGAGGTCGTCGATCACCCGGACGGCGTGGCCGGCAGCCAACAGCGCGTCGGACAGGTGGGAGCCGATGAACCCGGCGCCGCCGGTGACCACGAAGACGGCCATCTCAACCTCCAGGTTAGACGACGCCGGTGGCCCGCAGTGGCGGCCGGCGCGTTGGCAGGTCGTAAATGCCACGAAACAGGCCGCAATCAAACGTGCGGTAGGAATCTTGTTCCCGTATCGGTAGAACCGGGCCATGCCACTCGCCTCGCCCGACCCGCACAGTTGCGCCGTCATCCTCGCGGCGGGGCTCGGCACGCGGATGAGGTCGGCGCTGCCGAAGGCGGCACACCCGATCGCCGGGCGGCCGATGCTACGCCACCTGCTGGACTCGGCGGGCAGCGTGTTCGGGCGGCTGGCAGTGGTGGTGGGGCCGGAGATGGACCAGTTGGCCGCCATGGCGGCGCCGCACCCCTGCATGGTGCAGCACGACAGGCTGGGCACCGCGCACGCGGCCCTGTGCGCGGCGGACGCGTTCGGCGACGGCGAGGTGGCAGTCCTGTTCGCCGACAACCCGCTGATCCGGCCCGAGACGCTGGCCCGCCTGATGGCGGCGCGGCAGGAGAGCGGCGCCGGCCTGGCGCTGATGGCGATGCGCCCCGCCGACCCGGCACGCTACGGCCGCCTGGTGCAGGACGCGTCCGGGCGGGTCACGCGAATCGTGGAGTGGGCGGACGCGAGCGAGGCGGAACGCGCAATCGGCCTGTGCAACGCCGGCGCGCTGTGCGGCCCGGCGCCGCGCGTGCTGGCGTGGCTGCGCGAGATACGGCCGGACAACGCCAAGGGCGAGTACTACCTTACGGATCTGGTGCGGCTCGCGGTGCGCGACGGCGCCGGCGTGGTGGCGGTGGAGGCGAACGAGGCGGAGCTGCGCGGCATCAACTCGCGCGCCGAACTGGCGGCCGCCGAGGCGGTGGTGCAGCAGCGCCTGCGCGCGGCGGCGATGGAGGCAGGCGCCACGCTGACCGCACCGGAGACCGTGTTCTTCAGCGCGGACACCATGCTGGCCGCGGACACCACGGTGGGCCCGCACGTGGTGTTCGGCCCCGGCGTGGTGGTGGCGGGTGCGGCCGAGATACGCGCGTTCAGCCACCTCGAAGGCTGCCGGGTGGAGGCGGGCGCGGTGGTGGGGCCCTACGCGCGGCTGCGGCCGGGCACCGTGGTGGGGCCGGGCGCGCATGTCGGCAACTTCGTGGAGCTGAAGGCGGCCAGCCTGGGCGCCGGTGCGAAGGCCAACCACCTGACCTATCTGGGCGATGCGTCCGTGGGCGCCGGCACCAACATCGGTGCGGGCACCATCACCTGCAACTATGACGGCTACGCCAAGCACCGCACCGTCATCGGCAGCCAGGTGTTCATTGGCTCGGACGCGGTGCTGGTGGCGCCGGTGAGAGTGCATGACGGCGCGTTCGTGACGGCGGGCAGCGTGGTCACCGAGGATGTGGAGGCGGACGCGATGGCGTTCGGACGGGCACGGCAAGTGAATTTAGCAGGGCGGGCGGCGAAGTTTCGGGAGAAGCGTGGGAAGTGAGCAAGGCAAGCAGTTCTTTTTTGAAAAAAAGAACCGAAAAACTTTTGTTCCGCTGTCGCGCGCCTGCGGGAGAGTCCGCGACAGCGGAGTCAAAAGTCTTTTTGCTTCTTTTTCTTCAGAAAAAGAAGGCCTTGCTTGCCTTCAGGAGTGACCTTCCATGTGCGGCATAGTTGGCGTCATCGGGCGGGCGCAGGCAGCACCGCTCCTTCTGGAGGGGCTGCGCCGCCTAGAATACCGCGGCTACGACAGCGCCGGCATCGCCACGCTGACGAACGGCCACATCGAGCGCCGCCGGGCGCAGGGCAAGCTGGTGAACCTGGCGCGCGTGCTCGAGGGCGACCCGCTACCGGGTACCACGGGCATCGGCCACACGCGCTGGGCGACGCACGGCGCGCCGACGGAGAGCAACGCGCATCCGCACGGCACCGCGCGCGTGTCCGTCGTGCATAACGGCATCATCGAGAATCATGCAGAGCTACGCGCAGAACTTGAGCGCAGTGGCCAGGCGTTCAGCACCGAAACCGACACCGAAACGGTAGCGCAACTGGTGGATTTCCTGCTGGCACGCGGGTTGGCGCCGGCCGACGCGGCGCAGGCGGCGTTTGCCCGGCTTGAGGGCGCATACGCTTTGGCGCTGCTGTTCGCCGGACATCCGGAGCTGATCATCGCGGCACAGCACGGCGCGCCGCTGGCGGTTGGCTACGGCGAGGGCGAGATGTACGTGGGGTCGGACGCGCTGGCGCTGGCACCGATGACCAGTCAGATCGCCTACTTGCGCGATGGCGACTGGACCGTTGTCACCCGCGAGGGTGCAGCGTTCTACGACACTGCCGGCCGCGAGGTGGCGCGCGAGGTGAAGCGGACCGCGCTGTCGGGTGCCATCATCGGCAAGGGCGCGTTCCGCCATTTCATGGAAAAGGAGTTGCACGAGCACCCGGCGGTGATCGGCGACAGCCTGCACCGCATGGTGGACCCCGGCACGCGCGCGGTGGTGTTGCCGGACCTCGGCTTCGACCTCGCCCGCGTGCCGCGGCTGACGATGACGGCGTGCGGCTCGGCGTATTACGCGGGGCTGGTGGGGCGCAACTGGATCGAGTCGCTGGCGCGCATTCCGGTCGATGCAGACGTGGCCAGCGAATTTCGCTACCGCGAGCCGCCGATGACGCCAGGCGGCGCCGGCCTGCTGATCAGCCAGTCCGGCGAGACGGCCGACACGCTGGCGGCGCTGCGCACCATGCGCGCCGGCGGGCAGACGATATTGTCCGTGCTGAACGTGCCGGAAAGCACGATGGCGCGCGAGAGCGACGCGGTGCTGGACACCGTGGCGGGCCCGGAGATCGGCGTTGCCAGCACCAAGGCGTTCACCGCGCAACTGGCCGTGCTGGCGTGCCTTTCGATCGCTCTGGCGCGCGCGCGGGGCACGATCGACGCAGTGCAGGAGGCGGCGCTGACCGACGCGCTGCTGCGTGTGCCGGGTCACGCCGCGGAGATACTGGCGGAGGGCGACGCGGCCGTGCAGCGCATCGCGGCGATCGTGGCAGAGGCGCGCGACGTGCTCTACCTCGGCCGCGGCAGCTGCTACCCGGTGGCGATGGAAGGTGCGCTGAAGCTGAAGGAGATCAGCTACATCCACGCCGAAGGCTACGCGGCCGGCGAGATGAAGCACGGCCCGATCGCGCTGATCGACCGGAGCGTTCCCATCATCGGCATAGCACCGAGCGGCCCGCTGTTCGAGAAGACGGCAAGCAACCTGCAGGAGGCGCACGCGCGCGGCGGGCAGATCATCCTGCTGAGCGACGCGGCGGGCGTGGCCAAGCTGAGGCACATCGCCGTGGACACGCTGACGTTGCCGGACGTGCACGCGTTCGCGGCGCCGATCCTGTACAGCATCCCGGTGCAGTTGCTGGCTTACCACGTGGCGGTGTTGCGAGGGACGGACGTGGACCAGCCTCGCAACTTGGCGAAGTCGGTGACGGTGGAGTAGGGCGGGCAGGCGATGTCGTTTTGATGTGAAGATTTAATATAGTCCTTTCATAATAATATAGTTCTTTCCAAATTAAAGTCCTTTCCAAATTCCGGCTACGCCAGAATAATAAAGTTCTTTCCAAATCTTTTTCGCAAGCTCAGGTAGTTACAGGTTTTCGCTGCGGAGCGAGCGCATCTCCTCTTCTATCATCGGAAAGTCGGAGGTGCCCAGCCCACCCAGCCTCATGACCTTCCAAGGCTGCAGGTCAGGCTCCGTCCGATGCGAGGCGAGGATGAAACGCACCCTTCGGCGCCGGTGGTCCGAAGCCGGTTCGGCTAGCCGATTCACGACTGCGTTCGAGAGCGGGACTTTGTTCAAGCGTTTCCGGAGCCACCCGCGACCGCAAACGCGCCGCTCCAGCTCTGCCAGCGTCACCCGCACCGGCGGCACGATCGCCAGAACGGCTTGCGCCTCCGCTTCAAGTCGCTTCACTACCTCCAGGTCCAGGGCTGGCCAGTCCTTCCTCGCCTTGCCTACCGGAACGCAACGGCTTGATCTCGCCTTAGGAACGCACTCATCGCGCACGTCCGCGAGCAGCCGCGGTCGACCGGACGGCGCCGTGCTCCAGCTCACCGGGACGCCTGCTGACGCAGCCTCCCGCATCAGCGTCTTCGGATCCACGCCGAGAGCCTTCGCTACGCCCCGAAGGGTGCAACCGGGCACGAGCAATCGGCGAAGGGCTGGCTCGAACAACGGTCCTACCGCGCGCATCCGCGGGGCATCCAAGCGGCCATCGGCACGCAAGCATCGCGTGTAGGCGTAGCCGCAGCGGCAAGTGAACACCCCGACCAGCGTGTCACGGTTACGGTGACGATCCATTGCGCCGATCGTCAGATGTCCGCGGTGATCTGCCAGCGGGTTCAGGCAGGGCCATGGGGCGTGGCCGAAAGGCGCGGCCCCGCTGCTCGCCTGGCTTAGGAAGGCCCGCAACATGCCGTGCAGCAACGGATGGAATGCCTTCCTGTGGGTACGAACGATCTGCTCCGGCCAACCGCCTATCCCAAGGCGGCCGCACGCTTCCGGCAAGAAGGCAAGCACATCGCGGTAATGGTCGAGCAAGGCTTCCGAGAGGCGGGCTTGGTCTACCTTGTGGCGCGAACGCATCAACCCAACCGTTTCGAGCTTCTCGCGATAGTGGTCACCCCACTCGGCCAGGCGACGCGGCTCCCCAGCAGTCGACAGCAGGCTAGCTGCTTCCAAGGCGAGCGCCATCAAGGCGTCGGTCGCGATCCCGCCGGCAACGCCCACGATCGGCGGCGCCCGATCCGGGCATGCATCCGGGGTTGCCGGAACGTAGCCGTGCCTGGGCTGGGTGGAGGGCCTCACGAGGCTCTCGCGCAGCGCAACGCCATGGACGGGGCATACTACCGCTCCGGGCACCTGATGGACGCGATGCCAATACGCCTCCTCCCCGTGCCTCAGGCGCGAGGAAAGGCAGTCGGGACAGAAACGCAGCATGGAAGGGCGAGGGACCCGGAAGGCAACGATCCCGGATCGGTGGTGCATCTTAGACGCGTTCCCCTCCCTCATGTCGGCGCGGATCGAAGCCCTTACCTCGCCTGCCTGATAGGCGGCGTAGTAGGGGAACAAGGTCGCCCGGTCGATCAGGCTGTCAGCATCGAGCCCGAGCGAGGGATCGAGGCGCGCTGCCAGCTCGGCCAAATGGCCGGGCAAGTCGATCGTCGGGATGGTAGCGCGCCTGCCGAACAGCAGGCCCATGTGCCCGCCCGGTTCTGCTAGGGCGATGTGCCGGGAGTGCCTGGCAAGGAGGCTGTACAGCAGCTCGTCCGGCTGAAGTTGCGGGAAGTAGGGAAGCCTCATCCCTAGATGAGGCTTTTCACGAACTCCGAAGCCGGCTCGTGGTCAATCGCGTGTCTCAAGTCATCGGCGTCAATCGCGTGTCTCAAGTCATCGGCTTGGTGAACCGGCTTCGCCTTGATGCTACGGCGGCGCGAAGCGGCCTGAGATGTCCGTGGCTGGACTTGCAGCAGCTCTCCCACCGTCTGGGCCATGGACAGGACGTCGCCGTCGGGGTTCCTCTCCAGGGCCTCCGCAAGCAGGCGGTCGATGACGTCCTCGGCCATGCTCCGCGCCCTCAGGCTCGCCCGGATGCTGGCCCATGGCGAGGTGCTTGCCGCCTTCTCAGCAGCCTTCGTGAGCTCGCTGACCCTCCTTAGGGTGCGGAACTCGTCCATGGTCATCCTCATGCCATTCGCGATTACCCCGTCCACGTGCTGATGGAGCGGCTTCAAGTCCGGGTATTGCGCCAGGAGATCCTCCCTGCCGTCGCGGAGGGCCTCGATCATCGGCCGCACGCAGGCGAACTCATCCTTCGCCACCGCGGCGAACAATCCTTCGTGCAGCGTCTCCGGCAAGCCAAGCGTCTCGCCACGGTAGATCGCCCTGATCTGGGCCAAGATGAACAGCTTGACGGCTATGTCGATGATCCCGGCGCTCTCATGCAGTATCCTCCGGCTGATTTCCGGGGTCAGGACGGTCCTGACGTTCGTCCATTGGTAGTCCCACATCTCGGCAAGCCAATCTTCCCACTCCTCTCCCTGGAGCGGTCGCCAGTTCGGCTGGCCCAGGCCGCTGGCACGGCGCGCCTCGCGGAAATCCTTCTGGATAACCGCGTGAGCCGCGTTCGTGCCGATCAGGATCACAGGGACGCCAATGCGGTTCACCAGCGTCACGAGGAAGTTCATGAGGGGCTTCGTGCCTTCCGGGCTGTCCAGGAGGTGCTGGATCTCGTCGATTACCAGGACGCCGAGAGCGTGCAGCGCCGAAAGGTGCTGGACGTTGAGCATCATGTGGTCGCCCGCGAGCCCTTTCATCGCGTACATCTTGGAGTAGTCCACGCCTACGCGCTCGGCGAGCGCGGACACGAACGAGATGCAGAATTGCTTGCGGCCCCCGGTCGAAGGGGCCTCGACCTTGAGCCATGGCACCTGGACGACATGGTAGGGAAGCGCCGGGACGAGCTTCGGCGGATAGGAAGCCAGTATGCGGTTGATGGTGCGGGTTTTCCCAAGGCCCGGAGGTCCGACAAGGGCGAAGCCGACGGCGTCGTTGTCCTGCGGGACGGCGAGCCTAGCCTGCACTTCTTCATAGGACGCCCCTGCCTTGAAATCCTCGATGGCGGCGGCCGTGGCGAGGAAGGTCTTGCGATGCATGCCGCTCTCGGGGTCGCGTCGCACGTAGCCGTTCCGGATCACCATGCCCACGCGCTCGACGAGTTCGAGTTGCGACCTGATCGGCGCGTTGAAGCCGAACAGTCGAAGCACCGCGTAGCGGCGGAGATGATGCGGAAGCGTGAGCTCCCTCTCTCGGTCATGCTCCGGAGCGATACTGAGGAGATCGAGAGCCTGGGCCGTGTCCATCGGATCGCCGAGCCCGATGGTGAAGGCACGTCTATGCTCCGGGAGACACACCGCGTTCCTAACCAAGTGAGTCATTGAGACCTCCAGTTGAGCGAGCCCGGATCTGTCTAAGGCTTGGGCTGGCGTGCGGCGCGGCCTCGACTGTACGAGGCTCGGGAACGCCGTGTGGGATCGTGGCTTCGACAGCCAAGGCGCCTTGGCTGCGAGCCGCGGTCGCTACGAGGGGTTCGGAGAATTCCAGGGCCTCGCGTTTCCGCTCGGCCGCCATCTCCTCGGCCCGGTTCTGGCGGGTGGCCCTGGTCTGCTCGCGGTCGCTGACCTGGGGACCCGCGCCGAAGTCCGCCTGCGCATGCGCGACGACGGCCTTGACTTCGTCTTCCATCATCGCGCGAGCGATCACTTGGCCGGTCCGCCTGTTGGCGGAGGCAAGGGCATCGGCCCGCATCAGCGCTTCCACCTCGAAATGGTCCATCCCAGCGCGGTCGCTACAGGCGCGCGTGAGCACCGCAACCTCGAAGCCGGCTTTCAGCGCCTTAATGTGAACGAAGATCTCCTCGGCGTTTCGCTTGTCGAAGCTGATTTTGACGTCGAAGCGCTTTTCCTTGGCCTTTACGAACCAGTCGTTCACCTCCGCATACTTGCAGGTGTAGTAGTTTCCGTGGAAGTAGATGCCATAGCGGTGGACCGACGCGGTTTCGGTCGGCATCAGTGCGAAGCGAACGACGCGTTCGTCCATCTTCCTCGGCTCACCGCTCAGCCGCGATATGCCCCAGTTCCAGAGTTCGCGCGGAACGGATGGCACGTTATCTTGCGTAAGGCCGGGGTGGCGCCGGTATTTCGTGAGCTCGTGGCAATTATTGTAGTAGAGGACCTGGCGCAGGATGATCCTGGTCACGTCGTCTATGTCCAGCACTGCGTCTAAGCGGTAATCCCGAACGCCACGCCCCTTGAAATCGCATTCCACAAAGCCGGGAACGAAGGCTTTGAAGACCGCCTGCAACAGGCCGAAACGCCTCTCGACCACGCCCTTCCAGTCCGCCCGATAGGCGGCGGCGTTGTCGACCATGACAGTGAGGCGATGGAGCCAGTGGTCGACTCCCGCCGCCTTCATCTCGCCGTTGTCGCCTAGCAGCACCCCCGGGACGTGACGGCATGGCCATTCCTCGGGCGAGATATCGATCCCATACTTCTTGCAAAACTCGACCTTCGAAGCCGACGCGTTCGCGACGGCCATCATCGCGGCGACCCACGACGGATGCTCGAGGCCGAGGTAGATGCCGACGATCATGCGGCTGAACGTGTCGATGACGACGTACAGGGTCGGGCGGCCCACGAGCACGTGGCGGTCGAAGCGAGACCTTACGTAGACGTCCAGGATCGTCGCATCGATCTGGAAGCGTCCCCCAGGCCCCCACGTGTCCTTGTTGCTGCTCGAGAGGAGCTGCCTGTTACCCATTTCGAATATGCGCGGCGCGACCCGCTTGCGTTGCGCATCGATAGCGGTCCGGTCCTTCCGGACCCAGTAGGAAAACTGCTGGTAGGTCGGCAGGCCGCAGTCAGCGAAGGCGTCGAGCGGGACATCGTTCGCAATCTTCGCCTTCAGCTCCTCGTATGTCGGCGCGAAGAACAAGCGGACGAAGTGTCGATAAGCGCCATCGAAGGTAAGCTTATTGTTGCGCTCATACTCATCCGCGGCGATGAGCATCATCTTACGGACCTCGGGCAACACGTTCGTGCCTTCCGGGTGTCCCTCGGCGACCGGCCTGCCGCGCTTGGGGGTGCCCGCCCTTGAGGGACGCTCGGTGCCGGGAGCGCCGCACCGCCCCCAGTCCGGCAGGAGGGCGTTGGCAGTCATGCCGCGTTGGAAAGCACGAAGGACGTGCTTGCGAATGGTGACTTTCGTAGTGGAATGCCAAGCCGCTGCCTCGCATATAAGCCGCGTGCGTTCCTTTTTCCTGAACAGCGCCGGGAGGCGCTCCTGAAACATCTCGCCCACCATGGCCCACGCCTTGTCGCGCTGCTCCCGGTGCTCGGGCGGGATATCCTCTTCGTTCGGGAAGATCGTCGTCTCACCCTCCGTCACGGTCCACGTGCCCGTCACGTACAGCTCGTGCGCCTCAGTATCGTCGAACAGCTCCGGCCACTCGGTCTCGTCCGCTAGGTTCACGGTAGCCAATAGCCGCATCTGCCGGTTCACCCAGATCACGCGGCGACAAATGCCGCTTCCGTCCTCGATCACGTCGCCTCTCAAGAACATGCCGGTTGCTCCCGTGCCGCGTTGAGCTGACAGTCGGCGATCCAGACCTGGGTCAAAGGCCCGTCCAAGGCCAAGGCACGGTTGAGGTCCATCGCGAGGACGCGCTTGGCGAGGAGATGCTTTAAGGCGCAGGTCGCCTCGCCAGGGGACCAAAGTGACGTGCGCTCCACCGCGCTCAGGAAGTCGCCTAGGATGGGCTGGTCGGCGACTGCGAAGGCGAGCAGGAGCGCCTCTGCCCGGTCGGCCCAATACCGAGGATAGGGCACGTCCATGTCGTCGAAGCATCGCCATTCCGCGAGTTGCAGGAGATTGTGCCGCCTTGAGACGATCACCTCGGGGTGCAATCCGCGTTCACCCGCGAGATGCGTCTCGTCGAGGATCAGGTATTCGACCTGCTTGGACGCCCAGTAGCGTCGCTCGATCTCGAGCTTCTCCCGGACCCTGCGCTTCTTGAGCTCGTCCGTCTGCTTGAACGTGATCGCTACGTTCGTCCCGTCCAGGAGGTCGACGAGGAAGTCAGTGGTCATGACTATGTCGATGCCATTGGCACGGGGATGGGGTACCCCCATGGATTCGGCAATGATGATGGTTTCGGGACGAGGGAGGGGGAACTGCTCCCTGATGTCACGCACCCGGACGGACCAGTCCAGCATTAGGAACACGTCAAGCTCGCGGTCGGATAGGAGCTGGTGGATGCGCCCTGTCTTGCCGCCGACGATGCGATGCACCCGACCTACGGATGAAATATCCTGGACATTGATCCAGGGAACGTAATCTCGGCCGTGACCGGTCCCGCGTCCCTGCTTGTGGAGCTTGGAAATACGGGCCTCGGTCACCCGGTACCTGCTCCGCCCCATCTTCCTTCCTCCGCTATGCGAGGAGCGTCGCCCTAGGCAGCGCCGGCTAAGGCGCCCGCTCGGGCCGCGCCCCACGCAGCCACGACAAGAAGGAATATGTCAATGTGAGACACACACTGCAAGTGCCTGTGAAGCACAACATGGCGCCTGTCGACGCTCGCGCGAATGGCCGAAGCAAGCGCTCATTGACACTCGCGAGTATGGAAGGTGAGTCTGGGGCTATGTCGGAGAATGAGGTCTACAGCGCCTTGGGCGCGGCCGTCGCGCAGCGGCGGAAGGCGCTCGGCCTGACGCAGGCGGAGGTCGCGGAGCGCATCGGTCTTAGGCGCGCCTCGGTCGCCAACATCGAGACGGGACGCCAGAGAGTATTGCTGCATCAGGTCTATGCGCTTGCGAACGCGCTCGACCTCGAAGGCATCTACCTGCTTGTGCCGAACCACGTCCTAGCCGAGTCGAACGCGCCGACCCTGCCCATGGACGAGGGTCAGGTAACGTCGTTGCAACGCCGACAAATCGAACGCACCATCCAGCAGGCTCTCACCCGCGGAAGGCCGCTTCAACGTGGCTCGTCCTAGAATCGGTGAGGCGAAAGCCGCTGCGAACAGGTTGGTGGCCCATTTCAAGGTTACCGCCCCGCCAGTGCCCGTGGAAAAGATCGCCCGGGCACTTGGGGTAAAAGTCCAATACACGGCCTTTGAAGGCGACCTTTCCGGCCTGGCGTTCATCGCCGACGGAGTTCCGATTGCCGGTGTCAACGCCCTGCATCACCCTCATCGGCAGCGTTTCACGCTCGCGCATGAACTCGCACATATCGAGATGCATCGGGCTGCCTTGACAGTCAAAGTCCATGTCGACAACACCATCCTTAGGAGAGACTCTATCTCGTCCAAGGGCCTCGAGCCGCTGGAGGTCGAGGCGAACGCCTTCGCAGCCGAGCTGCTCATTCCACAAAGCCTCCTCGAAGCCGAACTCGCGGGTCGGCAAGTGGATTTCGAGGATGGCGCCCTCGTCAGGGCCCTTGCAAAGCAGTTCAGGGTGAGCGAAGCCGCTATGAGGTTCCGGCTACAGGGATAGGCTTAAGCAGCCCACTCCCGGGTCGACAGAGACGACCGGCAATGGCAACGGGATTTCCTTCTTTGTGAACCACGGCACGAAGCCAGTACCTTCACCCAGCAACTTCGCCGATACCAGTAAAGATGGCCTCGGATGAGCCCGCGCTTACGCGCTGCCTCCGTCAGGTCCGGATTAAAGCTGTCAACGATCTCGATTGCATCGGTTAGCCGCCGTCCCGGCAGGGCATATAGTCTGCGCTGGGGTCATCGGCTTACCGATGTGTCGAGGGCACCAAACCGCTACAGGCTCTCCGTTAAGCCAAAACGACCGCACGCATAGCAAGCGTCCCGTCAAGGATCTTAATTGCAGCAAGGAGTTCGTCGATCGTAGCCACGACTCTCCCTCCGCTCTGCTCGCAGAGGAACGCTGTCTGCAGATCGAAGGGATCCTCCTCGCGCTGGGGATCGCGGAACTCCGGCAAATGCAGAAAGATAGGTATAGACTTAGCGAACGCGTAGCCCATCGTGGTAGCGTGCGCCGCGCTGATCGCGCCGTCGGCTACGACGATGACCGCGTCCACGTCGTCGATCTCCGAGCAGTTTGCCTGGTTCAACGTCGTGCTCAGGTCTTCATAGACATGGAACCAGAACTCCCTCCGAGGGCTCGTGGAGGAGAGACTCCGCCGAGGCATTGGCAGGCTCCACAGCCCGATGACGTCGTGGCCCACGTTGGTCAGGCGTTCCTTGAGGTACTCTCGAAGGCGTTGGCTAGCCTCCGACGGATTGTCTGTATCGAGAAAGATCAGGTTCACGGTAGCGAAACTCCTCCCACGTACCCGTTCCTTCGCCGACCGTCAGCTGATTCGGGGTGCGCGTAGCGCGATCATACCCACGCACTCGTAAAACCAAGCTCCTATTTTATCTTTTTTCCGGGGGTGAGCCGCCTTGCCCGGGCATGCAAGCTGGGCTGTAAGGTCCGGGGTTGATCGAGCCGTCAACCCACTCAGCCGGGATCGACGGATAAGACGCGCTGCACCAGCTATGACCGGTCAGTCCTCGTTGCCGGGCATGAGGTGCGTCCGCCCCCTCAGGAAAAGGCCGTTGCCAAAAGGCTGCGGTCGCCATCCGTCCCCGTCGTTCCGGAACGATAGGAAACGCACCTCGAATGGAAGAGGGTATTCCGGAAGCGCGGCCGCGACCTGATAGGTCATGGCCCATGCCGGCATTCCGCTCGCCTGAAACAAGACGGCTGCCGAGATGGTCAACAGTCCGTTCGGCTGCTGCTCAGGATCGCCGTACTCGAGAATCCGCACCGCCGAATACTGGAAGCACATACTATCCGGCTCCCACACGCCCGCCGGCGGGCGCTGGGCGTCCGCCGAGAAGTCCGGGCCGGCGCCGCTACCGTCGAGCGCAGGCGGTGGCCCTGAGGAGGCGCCCGGCTCCGGGCGCGGGAACAAGCGCTGGTCGGCGCCGGCGACCACGAAAACGTCCCCATCGACCGACGTGATGCGATCGTCGGCCGGAGCAGCCCGAGGGCTCGCGGGCGTGCCTTCGACGTCTTGCTGGGTCGGAGCATGCTGGCCCGGTAGCAATGTGTGCTGCAGCCAGGTCAGCGGGATACGCCTGGCCACTCCCGCGTCCACCAGCGCTTGCACCAAAGGCGACGCCGGCGCTCCCCTAGAGACGGCTCCGAAATACGCGCCCACGGTGGAGGCGGAGTAGTCGGCCGTGCCGGCGACCCCGGTCCGGTGCTCGCCCATCGCATAAGGCAAGCGAAGTCCATTGCCGCGGTCACCGAGCCGATAGCATTTGACCGAGCCCGCCTGCGTCGCCGGCATGAGCCTGGCAGCGGCGAGCAGCAATGCGGGAAGGTCGCCCGCCCTTGCGCTCCCTCCGGTAGCAGCCAGCACCATGGCCACTACGAGGTGCCGCGGCGATGCTGAGCGCAGGGCGACCCTGACTAAGCTGCCGAGGCTCAAGGTCGCTCCTCCTCGACGTAGGTCAGTCTCTCGCCGGCGATGGAGAAGACAGTCGAGGCCTTGCGCGGACCTGCCACAGGTTCCGTACCAGCGCGGACGGCGGCTCGGCTGAAGGCGGGCGTCCGCATCCAGTCCGGCACGTCCTGGCGCCAAATGATGTCGGCCCACATCACGGGAGTGCCGTTCCACAATGCGGCGCGCCGCACGTTCTCGATCGCGTCGACCCGTTCCGTCGAGCAAGCCGCTGTCACTACGCTGAGCGCGTAAGGGACCCTGGTCGGGAGCACGTAGTGGCTGTCCGCGGGCGGCAAGGGACCGCCGTAGACCAGGCTCGGGAAGTTGCCGTTCGAGAACCGGGCGTCGGTGAAGACGTCGAACGCGAACCGGGGGTCGTGGTCAGCCACCCGGTAGATGGACACACTGCGCGTCCGCACTTCGTGACGGAACCAGTCGGGGTGCGAGCGCCAGCCCTGGGCCGACACGACTAGCGGCCCCGGGCCCGTCGTCTCCAGGTCGACCGTCGCCTCGACATCCGTTCTCGTCGCAATCCCGACACTGGCGAGCAACTCCACCAATTCCGGAACGGGCGCCTTGGTGAGCGCCGCGTAGAGTACGTAAAGGTGGCGCAGCGGCGAGGTCGGGCCAGTTGGAGGATAGTAGGGCACCGCGCCTCGGAACGTCGGAACGTGGATGCCCACCTCCTCCTGCGACAGGGAGAGGCAGCGCGGCTTACCGTCCGGGAACTTAGCCGCGACCGCAGCGCGGACCTTCGCCTCGTTGGATCGGCCGCAGCCGCAAACAGCGAGCGCTGCGAGCATCGTCGCGCCTGCCCGCCTAACCCGGCGCGGCACGAGGCGGACAGATGCTCCTGGGTCGCTGCGCGCGCAGTGGCCGAGAAGGGCCTCCCGGAATGCGCCCATACTAATGGCTGCCCGGGGAACAAGGCCGCGAGACCGCATACCTCGATCCGGTCCAGCTCAGCACGGGACAGTTCGCCTGGGCCGGCGGATACTGCACGACGATGTCGGGCATCCCTGCAGTATGTCGTTGCTCGCGATACGATGTTCCCGGCGTGCTCGTGGACAAGTGCCAGACGCCGTTCGCGCGTACGAGCACGCCTAGGGTGCTCGGAGGACTTGCGCCTGAGCACGCTCCGGTCGGATCTGCCTCCACGACAACCGACACGGACGAGGCCGGGAAGGAGATCACGGGCCGGACGATCGTTCCACAACTGTCTTTAATCGAGCCTTGGCCGACGTCGTCACCGAAGGCGCGCAGGATGGCGGCATCTGTGCGGTCGCTCGGATCGGCCGTGTGCGACGTCATCGCAAGCGCCGGATGCCAAGCCAATAGGGACGCGAGCGTCGCGCCGGCTAAGTGGATGCAAGCCTGCCGGAACTTGGCATGCGCCAGCCGGCGCAGCGCAGCCTGCGACAAGCGCGCTGCCAGCGCCAAGCAGGCTGCCACGCTCGTCACGAAACCAACCAACGACGACCCAGCTAAAAGGTCCGAAAGGCGGAATGGCGATTCCACGGTCGGCACGCCGTCAAGCCGAGATGAGGCCGTCCCGACCGACCGCTGGCCGCCGGCGCGGGGCCGCTTTTCGTAAGATGCCATCGACGTGCTCCCGACACGACCGGCATTCGTTCACGCGCCGGACAAGCGAGCATCTATCCCGTTTTGGGATAGGGTCAAGCCGGGTCCTATGCCCTCCTCGGAACGGACCTCCGAGACGCATGACCCGGTCGCGCCAAACGCCGAGATACCAGCGATTGCTGGAGCTGCTTATCGCAGCCAGGGGCGACGCGGGGCTCAGCCAGGTCGGACTGGCGCGCCGCCTTGGCAAGCCGCAGTCCTACGTGTCCAAATTCGAAAGCGGCGAGAGGCGGTTGGACGTCGTCGAGCTCCTCGACGTCACCGGATCGATCGGCTGCTCGGTCTCAGCCATCGTCGAGGAGTTGCTTCTCCTGGAATCCTAGCCAGGGCCGTCGAGTTCATGTTTCGCAGCAGCGGCTCACTATAGCTTCGATCGGCGCGCGGAAGCGGAGCTACAAGCCTGGCAATCAGCATCCCGAAAACCTGCGGGTTGAAGCTGCCCCGTTTTCGTGGAGTGTTGGGGAGCTTGGTTTACGTCGGTTCTGCGATGGCGAACTCCGTTGCAGCCTCGTAGGCCATGGGTGAGCAGTAGCCGAGTGCGGAGTGCAGCCGGACGGGGTTGTACTCGCCTTCAATGAAGCTGAAGCACGCCATCTTTGCTTCGGCTTGGGAGGTAAAGCGGCGGCGCTCCAGCAGCTCGCATTCCAGCGTCGCGAAAAAGCTCTCGCACATGGCGTTGTCGTATGCGTCGCCGACCGAGCCCATGGACGGCCGCACACCCGCCTCGCGGCAGCGATTACCGAACGCCAGGGACGTGTATTGCTTAGGTTCAACTGGTCGTCGCAACGGTAATTTGGGCCAGCCGCAGGTGCTCGTCAAACGCCTCAGCAGGCGTCTTCCAGCCGAGGGTTTTACGCGGCCTTGTGTTGAGGGCCAACGCTACTGCCTGGAGAGCATTCTTGCTGTGGGCGCTCAGGTCGGTGCCCTTCGGAAAGTACTGACGCAGCAAGCCGTTGGTATTCTCGTTCGTTCCCCGCTGCCAAGGACTATGTGGATCGCAGAAGTAGACGGCCAGGCCCGTGTCTATCTTCAACCGTGCGTGCTGCGACATCTCCGCCCCCTGATCCCAGGTCAGCGATTGTCGGAGCTGTTTCGGTAAGCCGGTGATTGTGCATGCGATGCTGTCGCGCACGGCCTCAGCACCATGTCCTGCCAACGCAGGGCCGTTCTTCATGCGTGCGTCCACACCGTGCGCCGCCATACGGGGCAAGTGCAGCAGCATCGTGAACCGTGTTGTGCGCTCCACCAGCGTGCCGATCGCGGAGCTGTCCAGTCCGAGGATGAGATCCCCTTCCCAATGGCCCGGCACCGCCCGATCAGCTACTTCCGCCGGGTCTGTAGCTGCTCGTTCATTCGTCCAAGAACGCTTCTTGCGCGGTGACGCTTGTGCCGAGGCGTAGTCGACGTGTGATGTCCACTTCCAACCGGCACACGATATCTTCCGCACGGGCAACACAGTCACGGGCTCTCAAGACGAGAGGGTGCACCTGAGAGGGCTGATGGCAACCGGACATAGTGCGGTCCTGGCGAAGTGAATGGTCGCTGACATGCAAGACTGAGTTCACTTGCTCGTTCCCACCTCCCCGCATCCATTCGGCCTTGATGCTCACGGCCGTCATGCGGCGACACTGAAGCTGTAGCAACAATCAACGTCCAAGGGTGGCGTCTCTGTTGCCATGTCAATGGCTGTGGCTCGCAGAGCTTCGAGGACGTCGCTGACGTGCTCGCGAAAGCAGCGCAGGTGCCTGGCGGACCGCCGCACTATGCAAGCCAGCGGAAGCCACTTGACCGCGGTCCAGCGAGTGCGCTGGCCAATTCCCGTGGTCTGCCCTGGAACTTCGAGTCTCTCGCGGCAACGTGTCTCGAAGTGCGACGTGGACGCCCGCATGTAGCCACAACCAAGACGATCTATGACTGGTCCGGTAAAAAGAGGGCGTGGTGGCAGCAATCAAGGTGCTGCTCGTGGAAGATGAGGGCGTCATCCGGATGATGACGGCCGAATTCCTGTAAGCGGCGCCGCAGGAGCACGGTGACTAAACGGGTCCGCGCCAGAACGAGAAA
>CAXSZX010000006.1:0-222327 GCA_964242115.1 uncultured Acetobacteraceae bacterium
CGGTGCTGTGCGGCACCGCGTTCAAGAACAAGGGCGTGCAGCCGCTGCTCGACGCGGTGCTGGACTACCTGCCGTCCCCGGTCGACGTGCCCGGAATCAAGGTGGCGGCCGAAGAGGGCGTGGAAGAGCGCATCGACGACGACCGCCGGGTGATCCCGGCCAACCCCACGGCGCCGTTTGCAGGCTTGGCCTTCAAGATCATCAACGACAAGTACGGCACGCTGACCTTCGTGCGCGTCTACGCCGGCACGCTCAAGCAGGGCGACATGGTGCAGAACACCACCAAGGACCACCGCGAGCGCATCGGTCGGATGTTCCAGATGCACGCCGACAAGCGCGCCGAGATCAAGGAAGTCTCCGCCGGCGACATCGCGGCGTTCGTGGGGCTGAAGGACACCGGCACAGGCGACACGCTGGCGTCGTCCGATGATCCCGTGATTTTGGAGCGCATGGCGTTCCCGGTGCCGGTGATCGACATCAGCGTGGAGCCGAAGACCAAGGACGGCGTGGAAAAGATGACGCTCGGCCTGCAGAAGCTGGCCGGCGAGGACCCCAGCCTGCGGCTGAAGACCGACCAGGAGACTGGCCAGACCATCCTGTCCGGTATGGGCGAGTTGCATTTGGAGATCATCATCGACCGCCTGCGCCGCGAGTACGGCGTGGACGCCAACGTGGGCGCGCCGCAGGTGGCTTACCGCGAGACGATCAGCAAGAGCCACACGCAAACCTACACCCACAAGAAGCAGTCGGGCGGCTCGGGGCAGTACGCCGAGGTGAAGATCGTCTTCGAGCCGCTGGAGCGTAACGCCGGCGTGGAGTTCGAAAACAAGGTAGTCGGCGGCACCGTGCCGAAGGAATACATCCCGGCGGTGGAAAAGGGCATTCGCGTGCAGGCCGATACCGGCGTGCTCGCCGGGTTCCAGACGGTGGACTTCCGCTACACGCTGATCGACGGCAAGTACCACGACGTCGACTCGTCAGCGCTGGCCTTCGAGATCGCGTCCAAGGCGTGTTTCCGCGAGGGCATGAAGCTGGCCGGCCCGGTTATCCTCGAGCCGATCATGGACGTGGAGTGCACCACGCCGCAGGACCACGTGGGCGATGTGGTGGGCGACCTAAACCGCCGCCGCGGCATGATCCAGAACCAGGAGAGCTCGGGCTCGACGGTGATCGTGCGCGCGCACGTGCCGCTGAAGGAGATGTTCGGCTACATCTCGCATCTTCGCAGCATGACGAAAGGACGCGCGTCGTTTACCATGCAGTTCCATCATTATGATCCGGTGCCGCGCAACGTGGCGGACGAGATCATGGCCAAGAGCGCGTAGGAAGAAAGCAAGCGGTTCTTTTTTGAAAAAAAGAACCAAAAAACTTTTGTTCTTTTTAGGGTAGGTTTATCCGGAGAGGTCCGCGACAGCGGAGACAAAAGTTTTTTGGTTCTTTTTTTCAAAGAAGAACCGCTTTCTTATGCCCGAAGGACACACAGTCCACCGCCTGGCGCGCGCCTTCAACGCGCAGTTCGCCGGCAGGATGGTCGACGCTAGTTCACCACAGGGCCGTTTCGCCGAGGGTGCCGCGCTGTTGGACGGCCACGTGCTGCAGTCGGCCGAAGCGCAGGGCAAGCAGATGTTCCTGCGCTTTTCCAACGAGCAATGGCTGCGCGTGCATCTCGGCCTGTATGGGATGTGGCGTTTTGCCGGCGAGGGACTGGACGGGATCGGCCGTAGGCGCCGCAAGGCGGACGCAGAGGAGACCTTTCCGCCTGCGCCGCAAGGTGCGGTCCGGCTGCGCCTGGTGACCGGCACCCATGTGGCCGACCTCAGCGGGCCGACCGCGTGCGAGGTGATAACGCCCGCGGAGAAAACCGTGGCCATGGCGCGGTTGGGCGAGGACCCGTTGCGCGACGACGCAAATCCGGACAAGGCCTTCGCCAAGCTGCATGCGTCGCGCACGTCGTTGGCGCTGCTGCTGATGCGGCAGGACATCGTAGCCGGGATCGGCAACATCTATCGGGCGGAGCTGCTGTTCCGCGCGCGGCTGGAACCGCACAAGCCGGGTCGTGAGCTGACCAGACGTACATGGCAGGCGATGTGGAAAGATCTCGCCGTGCTGCTGGAAGACGGCGTGAAAACAGGACGGATCGTCACGACCGAGAAGCAGGATCGCAAGCGCAAGACCGGGTCCGTGCGGCGGGACGACGCGACTTACGTGTCGCATCGAGCCGGGCGGCCGTGTCGCGTGTGCGGGGAAGCTGTGCTTTCGGAGGTGCTGGGCGGGCGCAAGCTCTACTGGTGTTCTACGTGTCAGGTGAAGTGACACCCGCGGGCTGAGGTTGACCAAGTTTAAAAGGCAAGCAGTTCTTTTTTGAAAAAAAGAACCAAAAAACTTTTGGTTCCTGGCGTCCGCGTCTGCTGAAAGGCGCGCGACACTCTTGCACCATGTCGAGGCTGTCGCGGACCGTTCAGCAGACGAGTGGTCTTTTTTTCAAAAAAGAACTGCTTGCCTTGCCTAGCCTAACAGCCCGTCTGCACCTCAGACAGCACGTTCCGTGTCGCCCCCAGCGTCCGCTTGAAGCAAGGCGCGGCCGTGCCCGTGCGTGCAAACACCGCCGTCGAGGCCTGTCCGTTGTTGCCGGTAATCTGGAAGCCGGAGTTGAAGAACAGCGTGTCCGTAGACTGGATCGCGTTCGTGGTCGCGGTTTGCGCGGAGGGAAGCCCGTCGGCTTCCTGCAGCAGCGTGTCCAGGAATTGTTGATCCGCCGTGGTGGTCTGGGCGAAATAGCCTTTCAGCGCGGGCACAACGCTGTAGTCGATGCTGAGCGGATAGGTCAGCTGCTCGGTAATCTTGGTGGTGCCTGACGGGCCGCTCGCGGTGCTGGTGATTACGGTGGTGGTGGTCTGGCGCGTGCGCTGGATTTCCTTCGTGGCAGACACGTTGAACCGTTGGTCGCTGACGAAGGCGGTGGTCTGCATCAGCGTGTTGGTGGTGGTGCCGGCCGAGCCGGTGACGGTGCCGCTGATGGTGAAGTCGTGCGTGCTGGTGATGTTCACGTTGCCGACGCTGGCGCCGTTCGTGGTGGTGATGTTCTGCGCGACGTTCGGGTTGGCCGGACGCAGCGTGTTGCGGGTGACGGCGCCGGTCACGCTCGTCGCGTTGTGGTCGAGGAACAGGCGCAGCGCGCCGGTGGCCAGGAAGTAGCCGTTCGCGTTGTACACCGAGGCAGCGACGGTGTGCGTCGCACCGTTGCTGAGCGGGCCTGCGAACGGCGAGAGGTCTGCGTGGAACGGCGTGAAGTTGAACGTCTGCACGCCGGGGATCGGCTGCCACAGATAGGGGTCGATGCCGCCGGTGAAGATCCACGGGAAGATCGGCGCGACGCCGGCGGGCGTGCCGTCCACGCTGATCTCGCCTTCGCGGAACGAGGTGTTGCCGCAGGTTTCCAGCTCAGCCGCCACTGCGCTGGGCGCACACAGGTACCAGAACTCGTCGCCGATCTGGGCTTGCAGGTAGAGGTCCAGCGTCGCGCGTAAGATGTTGGTGGGCAGCGTGCCGGTCAGCACCGCCTGGTCGGTGCCGGTGTTGAGCGTGGCGGTGCCACCGCCGGTGGGCAGCGGCAGCACCAAATCGGCGGTGACCGGCGCGGGTGCAGTAGCGGTTGCGGGATAAAAGGAGAGCGTGGCGCTGAGGAACACCAGGCTGGGGTAAACCGCACTGTTGTAGTTGTTGACGAACGCGTAGCCAGTCTGCGCCGCTTCGAACAAGGCAGTGTAGTCGGTCACGTCGCGCTCGAACGTCCAGCTCGGGGCCAGCGTGGCGCGCGGCTCGGCGGTGGTGCCGTACCAGAGCGGCACGCCGCCCATGAACAGCATGCCGGTGCGGTCAAACTGCACGCCTTTCTGCACGGACAGGCTCATCGTCAGCACTACACGCGCCCAAGGGCCGGGGCAGCCGGCGGGCGGGGTGAAGCTGAACGGCGCGTTGGTTGCGTTGAAGGATGCCTTGCTCAGCAGGCTGACGACGCAGGGTGTCTCGTTCGGGTGCGGCACCGGCGGCTCGATCACCGCCTCGTTGCCGGAGCCGACCACCAACGGGCCGGCAATGGCGTGCTGCGCGCAAAGGCACAGGGCAGCGGCGCCAAGCATTTTGCTGCGCACGGACATCAGAAAACCCCTTCGATCACGGAAGCGGGAGGTTTCTGCGGTGGGGCAGGGTTCGTCAATCGTGGGCGCCGTGCAACTTTTCGCTAGCAAGAAAGCAAGCGCTTCTTTTTCGAGAAAAAGAAGCAAAAAGCTTTTGTCGCGGCTTTCGCGGACTCTCCTCAAACGAGTGCCCAAGAGAGCAAAGTTTTTTGGTTCTTTTTTTCAAAAAAGAACCGCTTGCTTGCTGTCTTCGAAAGACTTCGCAACCGCCTTGCGCCAGCCCGTTAGCAACCGCGCCCTATCCGCGCCTGCCATCGTGCTCGACCAGCTACGGTCCGCCTGCCAATGGCCACGCAGCTCGTCGGTGCCCGACCAGAATCCGGTCGCCAGCCCGGCCGCGTAGGCGGCGCCCAGCGCGGTGGTTTCCGTCACCGCGGGACGGATTACCTGCGCGTCCAGGATGTCGGACTGGAACTGCATCAACGGTTCGCTGCGCACCATGCCGCCGTCCACGCGCAATTGAGCCAGTGGTATGCCGGAGTCTGCCGCCATCGCCTGCACCACGTCGTACGTCTGGTAGGCGGCCGCCTCCAGCGCCGCGCGGCAGATGTGTGCGCGGTTGGCGTAGCGCGTCAGGCCGCAGATGACGCCGCGTGCGTCTTCCCGCCAATAAGGTGCGTACAGGCCGGAGAACGCCGGCACGATGTAGACGCCGCCGGTGTCGGCCACGCTGGCGGCGAGGCTGTCGGCTTCGGCGGCGTTGCGGATGATGCCGAGGTTGTCGCGCAGCCACTGCAGCAGCGCGCCGGTCACCGCGATGGAGCCTTCCAGCGCGTACGCGGCCGGCGCGTCGCCCAGCTTGTAGGCGACGGTGGTGATCAGGCCGGAACGGGAGGCAACCGGCTGCATGCCGGTGTTGAGCAACAGGAAGTTGCCTGTGCCATACGTGTTCTTCGCCTCGCCCGGCGCGAAGCACACCTGGCCGACGAGGGCCGCCTGCTGGTCGCCGATCAGCGAGGCGACCGGCACGTCGCGCAGTTCATCGCCGCGGGCGACGGTGCCGACCAGCCCTGACGACGCAACGATGCGCGGCAGGCAGGCGCGCGGGATGCGGAAAGCGTCCAGCATGGCCGGCGCCCAGTCCAGGGTGGCGAGGTCCATCAACTGGGTGCGGCTGGCGTTGGTGACGTCGGTGGCGTGCTGGCCGCAGAGGTTCCACGCGAGCCAGGTGTCGATGGTGCCGAACAGCGCGTCGCCGGCCTCGGCCATCGCGCGCGCGTCCGGCACGGTGTCGAGCAGCCACTGCAGCTTCAGGCCGGAAAAGTAACTGGCCAGCGGCAGGCCAGTATGTGCCGCGAAGCGCTGCTTGCCGCCGTCCGCGCTGTACTCGGCAACCAGCCGGTCCGTGCGGGTGTCCTGCCACACCAGCGCACGGTGCAGCGGGCGGCCTGTGCGGCGGTCCCACAATACGGTGGTCTCGCGCTGGTTGGTGATGCCGACGGCGTGCAAGTCGGCAGCCCCGATGCCGGCGCGGATCAGCGCTTCGGCGGCAGTCTCGCGCACGTTGCGGAAGATCTCGTCGGCATCGTGCTCGATCCAGCCGGGGCGCGGCGTATGCTGCGCGTGCTCCTTCTGCGCGATGGAGACGACCCGGCCAGCGCGGTCGAACACGATGAAGCGGCTGCTGGTGGTGCCCTGGTCGATGGCGCCGATGAAGTCTCTCATGGTTTCCCCACGAAATCAGACGCAGTAGGCAAGAAAAGGCCTTCTTTTTTGAAAAACAGAAGCAAAAAACTTTTGTTCCTGGCGCTCGTTCGGGCGGCTCGATGCACCTGACTGTGGGTGCGGCTAGAAGGCGAAACTTGTTCAGACTACCGCAATCTCCTCTAGTCCAAATGATAATTAATGCCGTTGACGGTAACTCCTGGTAGAAAGCAAGCAGTCCTTTTTTGAAAAAAAAGGACCAAAAACCTTTTGTTCTTCCGCATTTGCAGTGTCCGGGTCTCTCCGGGCAAACACGCGCGCTGAAAATGCGCAGGAAGCAAAAGTTTTTTGCTTCTTTTTTCAAAAAAGAAGGCCTTGCTTGCTTCCTCGGGGGTTACTCTCCCGCCTTTCATGGTCTGCACATGCTTGCCCGGTTCGTGTTACCGCCCATCCCAGTCGTGGAATCATTGCGAGCTGGCTAAAGCGTTATCCGCTCTCGGCGTGCTTACATCAAATCGACAAGTTGGCTGCCGGCGTTAGCATAAGTCGGACGTAAAGCGTTGTGTCTGGACAAGGCGGTTCTGAATAACACCTCAGTCCGGCGATGAACGGCAATGCCCGCCGTTTTCAACAAAGCAACATTCGCCCATGCGGTCGCTAAGGCTCAACAGCGCGCGCCCAAGGAAACAAAAGTTTTTTGGTTCTTTTTTTTAAAAAAGAACCGCTTGCCTAGCTGTTCAGCAATCGAGATGTTTCGCGCCTTCGACAAAAGCCGCGCCCATCATCTCCGCCAGCCGCGCCGCGGTGCCGTGCGGTGCGTGCAGGCCGAGTTTGGAACGACGCCACAGCACGTCTTCCGGCGTGCAAGCGAATTCATGTGCCCGAAGGTAGTCCACCTCGGCACGCGTCAGACCGCCGCCGGCATCCTCGCCGAGGTCTGCCAGCGATCGCGCGTCGCCCAGCAGGGTTACCGCGCGCGTGCCGTAGGCGCGGGCCAGGCGCCTGGCCATCGCTGGCGGCAGGAACGGGTAGTCCGCCGAGAGGTCGGCCAGGAAGCGGTCGAAGTCGCCGTTCGGAAGGTCGCCGCCGGGCAGGGGTTGCGCCGCGGTCCAGCTCTCGCCGGGCACGCCGAGCTTGGCCAGCGCCGCCTCTGCCAGCCGGCGGTAGGTGGTGATCTTGCCGCCGAAGACGGAGAGCACCGGCGCCTCGCCGGCGGGCGCGTCCAGTTCCAGGACGTAGTCGCGGGTGACGGCGGACGCGCTCTGGGCGCCGTCGTCATGCAGCGGGCGCACGCCGGAGTAGCTCCACACCACGTCGGCGGGCGTGGGCGCGCGGGTCAGCCAGCGGCCGGCGGCCTCGCAAAGATAGGCGGTCTCGTCCGCGGAGATGGCGACCTCGCCGGCGTCGCCGGTCCAGGGCATGTCGGTGGTGCCGATCAGCGAGAACTTGCCCTCGTAGGGGATGACGAACACCACCCGCTTGTCCGGGTTCTGCAGCAGGTAGGCGTGCTCGCCCTCGTACAGCCGGGGCACCACGATGTGGCTGCCTTTTACCAAGCGGGTGCGCGCGCCGCTGTTCCGCCCCAGCGCGCCGCCCAGCACGTCGGACACCCACGGCCCGGCCGCGTTGACCACCATGCGGGCGGTGACGTTTTGCACCTCGTTGCTGGCGCGTTCCTGCAGCACGGCATGCCAGGCGCCGTCCTGCCGCCGGGCGGAGACCAGTCGGGTACGGGTGCGTATGTCGGCCCCGTGCGCGGCCGCGTCCGCCGCGTTCAGCACCACCAGCCGGCTGTCCTCCACCCAGCAATCCGAGTAGGCGAAACCGCGCACCGCCTCCGGGCGCAGGCCAGCGCCCAGGCCCGCGCCATGGCCGGGGCCGTCGAACCGCACGGGTTTGGAGCCGGGCAGCGACATGCGGCCGCCGATGTGGTCGTAGAGGAACAGGCCCAGCCGGATCAGCCAGGCCGGGCGCATGCCGGCGGCCATCGGCAGCACGAAGCGCATCGGCCAGATGATGTGCGGGGCGATGGCGAGCAGGCGTTCGCGCTCGCCCAGCGCCTCGCGCACCAGGCGGAACTCGTAGTGTTCGAGGTAGCGTAAGCCCCCATGGATCAGCTTGGTGCTGGCGGCACTGGTGTGGCTGGCCAGGTCGTCCTGTTCGACGAGGCAGACGGAGAGGTTGCGGCCGGCGGCGTCGCGCGCGATGCCGGCGCCGTTGATGCCGCCGCCTATGACGAGAAGGTCGAACATGAAGGGAAGGAAGGCCTTCTTTTTTGGGAAAAAAGAAGCAAAAAACTTTTGACTCCGCTGTAGCGCGCTCGCCGGAGAGTCCTCGACTGGGAGCAAAAGTGTTTTGGTTCTTTTTTTCAAAAAAGAACCGCTTGCCCACGCCTCAGGCCGATCGTAGCAACCGGCCACAGCCAGGACCACCGCAATGCAAGCCCAAAGCTGGACGCCGGCAAGCTGGCGCGCCCGCCCGATCCGCCAGCACCCCGCCTACCCGGACCCAGCCGCGCTGGCGGCCGCCGAAGCGCGCCTGGCCGGCTACCCGCCGCTGGTCTTTGCCGGCGAGGCACGCCGCCTGAAGGCCGCGCTCGCCTTGGCCGCGGAGGGACGCGCCTTTGTTCTGCAGGGGGGCGACTGCGCCGAAAGCTTCGCCGACTTCAACGCCAACTCGGTGCGCGACACCTTCCGCGTGCTGCTGCAGATGGCCGTGGTGCTGACCTTCGGCGCCACCGTGCCGGTCATCAAGATCGGCCGCATGGCCGGCCAGTTCGCCAAGCCGCGCTCGTCCGACACCGAGACGGCGGACGGCGTCACGCTGCCCAGCTACCGCGGCGACATCATCAACAGCCCGCACGCCACCGAGGCAGCCCGCGTGCCGGACCCGGGCCGCATGGAGACCGCCTACTTCCAGTCCGCCGGGCGGATGAACCTGCTGCGCGCCTTTGCCAGCGGCGGCTACGCGGATCTGCACCAGGTGCATCGCTGGAACCTGGACTTCGTCGCACGCTCGCCGCTGGCCGCCCGCTACCAGGACCTCGCCACCCGCATCGACGAGACGCTGGGCTTCATGGCCGCCTGCGGCATCGGCAGCGGCAACACCACGCAGATCCGCGAGACCGAGTTCTACACCAGCCACGAGGCGCTGCTGCTGCCCTACGAGCAGGCGCTGACCCGCGTCGACAGCACCAGCGGCGACTGGTACGGCTGTTCGGCCAACTTCCTGTGGATCGGCGACCGCACCCGCCAGGTGGACGGCGCCCACGTCGAGTTCCTGCGCGGCGTGCGCAACCCGGTGGGCCTTAAGGTCGGCCCCACCACGCCGGTGGACGACCTGCTGCGGCTGATCGACATCCTGCACCCTGATGACGAGCCCGGCCGCCTGACGCTGATCAGCCGCATGGGGGCCGACCGCGTGCGCACGCACCTCGCACCGCTGCTGCGCGCGGTGCAACGCCAGGGCCGCCGCGTGGTGTGGCTGTGCGACCCGATGCACGGCAACACCATCAGCACCGCCGGCGGCGTGAAGACGCGGCTGTTCGAGAGCATCCTTGCCGAGATGCGCGGCTTCTTCGACGTGTTCGGCGAGGCCGGCGTGCGGCCAGGCGGCGTGCACGTGGAGATGACCGGCCAGCCGGTGACCGAATGCGTGGGCGGCGCGCAGCTGCTGACGGAGGCCGATCTTGGGCAGCGCTACGAGACGTTCTGCGATCCGCGGTTGAACGCGGAGCAGTCGCTGGAGCTGGCGTTCCTGGTGTCGGCGGAGCTGAAGGCGCGGCGCGAGGCGGCTGGGTCCGCGATTGCGGCGCAGTAAGCAAGCAAGCGGTTCTTTTTTGAAAAAAAGAACCAAAAAACTTTTGCTTCTTGGGTTGTGCGGTGCGGAGCGGTCCGCGACAGCCGTGAGAAAAGTCTTTTGCTTCTTTTCTCCAGAAAAGAAGGCCTTTTTTTCTTCATGATCATAGCCCTGACGTTGCTCCTCTCCTGCCAACTCGCCGGAGAGATCGTCTCCCAAGCTCTGCACCTTCCCGTCCCCGGTCCTGTTCTGGGCATGGTGTTGCTGGCAACCTTCCTGATCGTGCGTGGCCAGTTGCCAACCGCACTCGAGCAGGCAGCCGACACGCTGCTGCGTCACCTCAGCCTGTTTTTCGTGCCCGCCGCCGTCGGCGTGATCTCCAACGGTGCGAGGATTGCGCGTGAGTGGGTGCCGCTCAGCGTATCGCTCGTCGTCTCCACCACGCTCGCGATTGCGGTAACGGCCGTGGTGTTCCGCGTGGTGGACCGGCTGATGACGCGTTGATCCGCGCTGGCCACACCACGCTGGCAGCACTCTGGGTGTACCTGCACACCCAGCCGTTGCTGTGGCTGTGCGTCACCCTGGCCGCCTACGTGGCCGGGCATATTCTGCACGAGCGGGCAGGGCGCGCGCCGGTGGTCAATTCTGTGGCGATCGCCGTGGCGTTGCTGGTGACGTTGCTGCTGGTGACCGGCACGAGCTACGCGACCTATTTCGAGGGCGCGCAGTTCGTGCATTTCCTGCTGGGCCCCGCCACCGTGGCGCTGGCCGTGCCGCTGTTCCGCAACCGTCACGTGGCCGCCCGCGCCATCGTGCCGATCGCGGTCTCGCTGCTCGCCGGCGCTGTCACCGCGTCGGTCTCCGCCATGGCGATCGCCCGCGTGCTGGGCGCCTCGCAGGAAAGCGTGCTGTCGCTGGCAGCGAAGTCCGTGACGACGCCGATCGCGATGGGCATCGCCGAACGCATCGGCGGGTCGCCTTCACTCACCGCGGTGCTGGTGATCCTGACGGGCATCGTCGGCGCGGTGATCGCCACGCCGTTGCTCGACGGGCTTGGCGTACGGGATTGGCGGGCACGCGGGTTTTCCGTGGGCCTGGCCGCGCACGGGCTGGGCACCGCGCGCGCGTTTCAGGTGCACGACATGGCCGGGACGTTCGCGGGGATAGCAGTGGGGCTGAACGGGATTGCGACGGCGCTGCTGGCGCCGATGCTGGCGGAGTGGTTCAGGTAGTTACCTTAAAGGCGTCTGCTTTAAAGAAAGAAAGCAAGGCCTGCTTTTTTGAAAAAAGCAGCAAAAAACTTTTGGTCTCTGTAGGTGCGTCGTGTGAGACGTGTCGTTTCAGCCGTCCGCGACAGCGCTCGCAAAAGCTTTTTGCTTCTTTTTCTCGAAAAAGAAGGCCTTGCTTGCCTTCACCCCTGGGCCGCAAGCCTCGCCGCCTGGTCTTCTTCCGTCAACGCGTCGACGAACTCGTCGAACTCCCCCGTCATCACCCGGTCGATCTTGTGCGACGTAAAGTTGATCCGGTGGTCCGACACGCGGCCCTGCGGAAAGTTATACGTGCGTATCCGCTCGCTACGGTCGCCCGTTCCCACCTGGCTTTTCCTGTCGGCCGACCGCGTCGCGTGCAGGCTCGCCCGCTGCGCCTCGTACATGCGCGCGCGCAGCACCTTCATCGCTTTCGCGCGGTTCTTGTGCTGGCTGCGTTCCTCCTGCATCGCCACCACGATGCCGGTGGGAATGTGCGTGATGCGCACCGCACTTTCCGTCTTGTTGACGTGCTGGCCGCCGGCGCCGGACGCGCGGTAGACGTCGATGCGCAGGTCGCCCTCGTTGACGTCCACGTCGACGTCTTCTGCTTCCGGCAGCACGGCAACGGTCACCGTGCTGGTGTGGATGCGGCCCTGCGTCTCGGTGGCCGGCACGCGCTGCACGCGGTGCACGCCGGATTCGTATTTCAGCCGGGCGAACACGTTGCGGCCGGTGACCTCTGCGATACCTTCCTTCAGGCCGCCAAGCTCGGTGTCGGCGTAGTCCATCAGCTCGAAGCGCCAGCCGCGCAGTGACGCGTATTTCTGGTAGGCGGCGAACAGTTCTGCGGCGAACAGCGCGGCCTCGTCGCCGCCGGCGGCGGGGCGGATTTCCAGGATGGCGCTACGTTCGTCGGCCTCGTCCTTCGGCAGCAAAGCGAGCTGTATCTCGCGCGACAGGCCAGGCATCTTCTCGCGCAGCGCGCGCAGCTCGGCCTCGGCCATCTCGCGCATCTCGGGGTCTGCGAGAAGCTGTTCGGCGCCTTCGGCTTCTGCTTCTGCCGCGCGCAGCTCCTCGATGCGGGCGACCACCGGTTCGAGTTCGGACAGCTCGCGAGAGGCGCGGGAGAACGCCTCGCCGGAGAGACCGCTGGAGAGGTCGTGGCGCAGTTCCTCCGCGCGCAGCACGATCCGGTCGAACTTGCCTGCAAGGTCCATCCGCGGCGGCCTACACGCTCAGGCTGCGCGCCACGTCGGCCAGCGCCAGTTCGATCTGCGTGCCCGTCGCCAGATCCTTCACCTGGGCCACGCCGCGGGCCACCTCGTCTTCGCCCAGGATCACTACGGCGCGGGCACCTATGCGGTTGGCGCGTTCCATCCGCTTCTTCATGTTGCCGCGATAGGCCATCTCGGCCGCGACACCCCCAGTGCGCAACTGCTGCAACAGGGCCAGCGCCGGCGCTTCGGCCGCCTCGCCCAGCGGCACCACGGCCACCGGACGCGGCCGTGCCGGCGCCTCCGTCAGCAGCATGGACAGCCGTTCGATGCCGGCCGCCCAGCCCACCGCCGGCGTGGGCGGGCCGCCCATCTCGGCCACCAGGCCGTCGTAGCGGCCGCCGGCCATCACCGTGCCCTGCGCGCCCAGGCGGCTGGTCACGAACTCGAAGGCGGTGTGGCTGTAGTAGTCCAGGCCGCGGACGATGCGCGGGTTCTCCACGAACGGCACGCCGAGACGCCCGAGTTGGGTCCGCACGCCGTCGTAGAAGCGGGCGGCCTCGCCGGTCAGGTGTGGCGTGATGGTCGGGGCGCCGTCGATCAGCGTGCGGTCGCCGGCATCCTTGCTGTCGAGGATGCGCATCGGGTTGCGCGCCAGCCGGTCCTGGCTTTCGGCCGAGAGCTGGGCGCGGTGGTCGGAAAAGTAGGCCACGAGGGCGGCGCGGTAGGCGTCCCGGCTCGGCGTGTCGCCCAGGGTGTTCAGCTCCAGCACCACGTCGGCCGCCAGGCCCAGCGCGCCCAGGATGTGCCAGCCGAGCGCGATGATCTCGGCGTCGGCCAGCGGTTCGGCGGCACCGATCAGCTCGGCGCCGATCTGGTGGAACTGCCGGTAGCGGCCCTTTTGCGGCCGCTCGTAGCGGAACATCGGCCCCTGGTAGAACACCTTTTGCGGCAGCGACTGCGTCAGGCCGCCAGTGACCAGCGCGCGGCAGATGCCGGCGGTGTTTTCCGGCCGCAGGGTGATGCTGTCGCCGCCGCGGTCGGCGAAGGTGTACATCTCCTTGGTGACCACGTCCGACGTGTCGCCCAGCGTGCGGGCGAACACGCGGGTGTCCTCGAAGATGGGGGTGGACCACTCCTCGAAGTTGTAGAGGAAGGCCGCATGGCGCGCGGTGTCCACCACGTAGGCGTGGCGGCGGGCGTCGTCGCCGATGATGTCGCGGGTGCCGCGGACGGGCTGCAGGGCTTCCAAGGTCGGCGGCGTCTAGCACGTTCGCGGCACAGGAAGAAAGCAAGGCCTTCTTTTTCGAGAAAAAGAAGCAAAAAGCTTTTGTCGCGGCTGTCGCGGACGGCTGAACGACACGCTGCAACCCGGCGCACCTACAGGGAACAAAAGTTTTTTGGTTCTTTTTTTCAAAAAAGAACTGCTTGCTTTCTTCCCTTTTCGCCCCGCTTTACCGCGCCATGACCCTACGCCCAGCCCTAGCTCTCCTCGCCTTGTCATGTGCCGCCGCCCAAGCCGCCCCGGTGCACGACTTCCTCTCCGTCGCCGTCTCCCCGGACGGCGCCCGGATCGCCTCCATCGAGGGCGACGAGGATGCCTCCGGCACCGCCGACATCCGCACCGTGGTGCTGCGTCCCCTGGCCGGCGGCGAGGCCGCGGTGCTGAAGATGCCCTGCGGCCAGGTGCACGACTGCACACCGTCCGCACTGGCCTGGGCGCCGGACGGCAGCCTGGCCTTCGTCCTGCGCAGCCCGGGCAGCCACGCGCGCGCCGTCTACACCGTCAAGCCGGACGGCACGGATCTGCGCAAGATCGCTGCCTTCGACGGCACCCTGGTCAGCCTGCGCTACGGGCCGGGCGGCCAGTTGGCCGCCCTCGCGGTGGCTAGCGCGGCGAAGGAGGTGGGGGCCACGGAGGCTGGTGCGGCGATCACCGGCGAGCTGGGTGCCGACGTGCACGAGCAGCGCCTGGCCATCCTGCAGCCCGACGGCAGCGTGCACTGGGCCTCGCCGCCGGATCTGTTCGTCTACGAGTACGACTGGATGCCGGACGGCCGCGGCTTCGTGGGCACCGCGGCGCCAGGTAACGGCGACAACAACTGGTGGGTGGCCAAGCTCTACGCCTTCGACGCGGCCAGCGGGGCTGCCAAGGTGATCCACAAGCCGGCCACGCCGCAGGAGCAGATCGCCCAGCCGAAGGTCTCTCCGGACGGCCGCTCGGTCTCCTACATCGCCGGGCTGATGAGCGATTTCGGCTCGACCGGTGGTGACGCCTTCGTTCTTCCGCTCGACCAGCCCGGCGCCGAGGCGCTAGACCTCACCGGCGGCTGGCCGGCCACCGTCACCTCGCTGGAGTGGGATTGCGGCAGCCGGCAGCTTCTGGCCACCATCCTGCGCGGCGACCAGACGCAGATCATGCGCATCGGCTCGGCCGCGGCTGCGGCACCGCCCGGACCGGTCGTCTCCGTTGAGGAGAGTCTGCACGGGCAGGACACGGCGGTGGCCGGCACCTGCCACACCAAGATGACCGCCACGGTGCACCAGTCCTTCACCAAGGCTGCCGAGATCGAAGCCGGGCCGCTCGGCCAGTGGCATGATTTGACCCACGCCAACGCTGGTCAGACCGCCGGCTTCACCGCGCGCTCGCTGACCTGGACCAACGACCACATGTCCGACCAGGGCTGGCTGCTGCTGCCGCAAGGCCAGGCAGCGGGCGTCAAGCTCCCGATGATCACCGACGTGCATGGCGGCCCCGCGGCTGCTCACCGGCCGCGCTTCGTGGGCCAGGGGCTCACCCGCCAGTTGCTGGACGCTGGCTACGCCGTATTCCTGCCCAACCCACGCGGCAGCTTCGGCCAGGGCGAGACGTTCACCCGCGCCAACGTAAAGGATTTCGGTCATGGCGACCTGAGCGACATCCTCGCCGGCGTCACCGCCGTCGAGCACGCCGCCCCAATCGACGACCACCGACTGGGCCTGACGGGTTGGAGCTACGGCGGGTTCATGACGATGTGGGCGGTGACGCAGACGCAGCGTTTCCGCGCGGCGGTGGCCGGCGCTGGCATCGCGGACTGGCAGTCCTACTACGGCGAGAACGGCATCGACGCCTGGATGATCCCGTATTTCGGCGCGTCGGTTTACGCCGATCCGGCGGTGTACGCGAAGTCCTCGCCAATCACTTACATCACCAAGGTGCACACGCCCACGCTGAGCGTGGTGGGTGAGAACGACATCGAGTGTCCGGCGCCGCAGACAGAGGAGTTCTGGCACGCGCTGCACGATCTGGGGGTGCCAACGGCGTCGGTGATCTATCCGGGCGAGGGGCATGGGATGCGTAAGCCGGCCGATATCGCGGATTACGAGAAGCGGACGATTGCCTGGTTTGGGAAGTATCTAGGGAAGTAAGCAAGCGCTTCGTTTTCGAGCGCTGCCGCGGACTTACAAAACGGTGGCGCGACAGCGGAGGCAAAAGTTTTCTGGTTCTTTTCAAAAAAGAACCTCTTGCTTGCCTTCACCTCAGGACAAGCTCGACCGGCGTCCCAGCCGGCACGATACGCAGGCTGCCCGGTTCACTCGCGCGCGCCGTGGTAACGGCGTGCTTTGGGCACACGCCCAGGCACGCCACCTCGATCAGCCCCACCTGACCCCGCCTGCCCAACGCACGTAACCCCGCCCGCAGCGCCCGCCGCAGCGTGTCCTTGCCGTCCGGCCCGAACCCGCCGTCGAGCTTACGGCTGCACTTGCGGCAGATCAGCAGCGTGTCCGTCCAGCCGGTTTGCACGCTGTAGATGTGCTTGTCGTCGATCGCCCGTTTCTTGCTCATGGTCGGCAAACGCGGCGGGACGGTGTTTGATGCATGTGTGCCGTGCTGAGCTCATCAAGCAAGAAAGCAGCTCTTTTGAAAGAGAGAACCAAAAACTTTCGACTCCGCTGTCGCGTGCTCGCCGGAAAACACCGCGACAGCCGAGGTAAAAGCCTTTTGCTTCTTTTTTTTGAAAATGAAAGCGCGTTCTACTTGGTGCCGCCCGCGCTGTCGGTGGTGCCGGTGCCGGCCGGGCCGCCACCTACAGACGCGCCGGCGCTGGCGCCTGGCTGCGGACCGGCGCCGGTCGGCGAGAGGCTCGGGCCGCCAGTCTGGCCGGAGTGGTTGTCCGTAGTGCATCCGGCAGCACCGAGTGCGAGAGCGAGAATGATCCAGCGCATGGCAGTCCTCCAGTTTGCGGCTCGTTGTCACGCGGCCGCATTTGTCGATGGTGGTCCTAACCCTCCGGACCCGTGGTGAGTTCAACCGCCCGACCAACGCCGTCGTTTTCCGGCCGTGGTGCTCGGGTCCGCCTTCACACCGAGCCTGTGTCAGGTAGCCAGTGTCGAGGCCACTTCCTGCCCAGGGGGACGGGCGTGAACCACGGGCACTGCGGCGTTCAGTCTTGGCAGCGGTCTGATGGCGAGACGCACCCAGTGGCACGAGACGATGTTGAGCCGGCGCTAACAACCCAGAGACTGCGTTTGCACGCAGGAAATGAGTCCTAGCGGATCTGCCGGGGTAAGGCGCCGCAATCTAGAAGCGTGGGACACCGACTGCCTCGTGAGTGACATCAACTTGTCGGCCGGTTGTCGGCCGGTTCGCCTACGACTGTCCTAGCGTCTGAATGGACGAAGGAGTGATGCTAGACGAGTTTTACTCGGCTGAGGGCGAGCGAGGCGGTGAATGCTGGTCTTTGTCAGACCATAACCCAATCCGTTCAGAAGTCTTTGCACCTTATGGTTCTTAAGAATGGCCTCATTCTCGTCATCCGGCAGTTCCTCACGCCAGCGCTCGTCGACAAAGCTGGTTCCGAATTTGCCTTCATAAAACCTGTCATCACCGGTTGAGAAATGACTGGGCGGGGCGGTGAACTTCTTGTGGCGAACGAGCGCACTGGTCGCCCCATTCGCTGCGAATCCATGATGTTCGACCTCCCAATACCTGAGTACGTTAGGCTCGAACTTTGCCCCAAGAAAATCGAACAGCGCCTTGATCTCGGTTCCAGGATTAGCAGCGATGATGTCGTAGATAGCGACCCGTGTCGGCTGCTGCTTGGCCGAGGTGAAATCGATGATCTCCTGGTTTTCCTGACACCAATCTGAGATACATTGTTCCATGTCGGCTGCCTCACGCCGGCGTAGAGACGCCCATCGGCTTCTCGGATCTTTCAAAAGGTGGATTATCTTGATGTCGCGGTCCGCACGGCCGATAAACCGGCGTGTCCACTCAATTCGTTTTGATATGTCAACGATTACAGCTTTGCCGTTGCGAGATGAGATGACGTCGAAAGCTCTATTTGGTTCAACGGCCTCAAGGCCCGCCAACACCGCACATTCTGGCAAACCTCTGGACGCGCAGATGGTGCATGGCACGCGATCTTCCGGATCCCAGGCACGATAGAGCTCCCCGACAAAAGCGGTTTCTTGTCCACTTCCTAAGACGTAACCCAGCCAGGTTGAGCCGCTGTGCGGTGACGAATGGATGAAGACGTCTGCGGGCCTCAAGTGTTCACACTCCAGCCGTCCATTCCTCTTGCATCCTTGAATTTGCCGGCTAGGTCTCGTCTCGAGGCTGCCTGCAGCCCAGCATGGCTCCGTTCGCCACCTGGAACTCCGTGCCTTGCTCCTTAGACCAGTGCAGGCTCCGGGAACAATCCCGCCGCGCCTCGTCTCCGCCGTCCCAGCCGCTCGCCTAGCGCGTCTTCAACAAGGTGCGCCTGGTCGGGCTGGTAGACTCGCACGGCCGCGTTGCTGGGCGGACTGCAGCCGACACCTCGGCGCACATGCCAAAGCGCAGTCAGGCGGAGGCCAGAGCGACTCGGCTGGTATGCTGAGCAGCTGCACTCATCGACCAGCCATTCGCAAAATCACGGATACACACGAAACGACACGTTTCATCGAACCAACTTGCTGCCGGACGGTTTTCAAAGGCGGTATCACAGTCAGACCAGCATCACCCTGCCGCTCGTCATGTCGTAAATCCCGCCGGCAACCTGCAGCTTACCACTCGACACCAACGATGCAAGAACAGGCTGGTTTGCTTTGAGTTCCGCGACAGCGCGTAAAACGTGGGTGCGGATCACGGCGTCCAGCGAGGGCGTTTTCTCACCATGCCTCTGCGCGCTCTCGATAGCCGGTCGTATGTCATTGATGATTGCGGGAAGATGACCGGGCGCCGGGCTTGCGTTTTCAACAGTTGCAATCGCCGCCTTCACTGCGCCGCAGCCGCTATGGCCGACCACGAGTATCAGGCGAGTCCCAAGAGCTGTAACCGCATATTCCAGGCTTGCGACACCAAATGGTTCGATGCAGTTTCCAGCATTTCGGACGACAAATACCTCGCCTGGATGGCAGTCGAAAAGCAGCTCCGGTGCCACTCGAGAGTCGGAGCACGATAAAACCGCTGCGAACGGCGCCTGTCCTAATGCCCGCGCTGCACGCCCTGTCGAGAAGTCCTTCGGATCGAGCTGTCCGTTGACGTATCGAAGGTTTCCTTCCTCAAGGCGCCGCAACGCGTCTGCAGGAAGCACTGCCGGCCCAACAGGTGCTGCCGCGCCCAGCGCGAGGCTTGAGACAGCCGCGCCGAGCGAGCCAATGAGAGCTCGACGTGATAGACGCATGCCTTGGCAAACACGACACATTCCGCTCTCCGCTGTTGACCAGCGCTCCGGCACGTTGATCGTTGCTGAGGTCACCGTGAACTGTGTGGCGGGATAAGGATACTCTTTAATTATAACTTCGAACGATCACCAACGCTGCGGTTGCAAACGCAAGATCAAGCAAACGCACAGAGATCATGGCCTAGTCCAGCCGGGTTCATGACAACCGGCATCGCTCGGTAACGGCCCGTGCGATGGGCGATCCTGTCGAGCAGTTCCGGTCCGTCGCACCGCACGTTGTTCACCGTCCGGCCGACAGGCATAGCCGGACAGCGCCGGGCGGGGCAGGACTCAGCAGCTCCGTAGGTTCGAGCCACCGAATTCGGTTGAGTCCCCTCTAGCCGGCGCAGTCTCACCGCCGATCGCTCCGCATTGAGTCAATGGCGTATTTACGCGTCCCGCCGCTGTGCATCCGCCCCGGTGGCGCCCCGCTTGGTCGGCGCCCAATCGGCGCCCGACAGGTCATGTGCCTAACCGAGTGTCCGCAACTTGGACATCGAATGGCGAACCGAAATGACACGGGCGACCGGTCGAAAAATGGTGCCCAGGGGAGGAATTGAACCACCGACACTGCGATTTTCAGTCGCATGCTCTACCAACTGAGCTACCTGGGCATCGCGGAGGCGGGAGGCTTAGCCCACCACCGCGAGAGGATCAAGCCGCGCCGGTGTCTTCGGCTGCTGCGTCCGGATCGGCCGCGTCACCGTCGCGCCCGGGCATCACGTATTGCTCGGTCAGCCAGCGGCCGAGGTCGATTTCGGCGCAGCGTGGCGAGCAGAACGGGCGGGCGGCGGCCGACGCGGGCTTGTGGCAAATGGGACAGGTTTGGCTCAACGTGCGTCCTCGATGACCCAAGCGCAGGCGTGCAGCCCCGGGTCGGCCAGCAGGATCAGGGGATAGGTGCAGCGCCGCGCAAGGTCGGCCAACGCCGCCGGGTCCGCCTGCAGCGCTTCGACCACGGCCGGCGCGGCACTTAGCCGGGCACGCCGGCCGGGCTCTGCGGCGACCCGCCGCAGCGCGGCCAGGCCGGCGGCCAGCGGCCCTGCCAGCACCTCGTGCAGCGGGGCCGCGTGGCGCGGGCGCAGTATCTCCGCCAGGCCCAGCCGGGTGAAGCCGAGCAGCCGTGGACGCGCCGGGTCGGCATCCAGGCACGCGGCGAGCTCGGGTGCGAGTGCCGCCCGCCGTTTGGCCGGCAGCCCTGCCAGGTCAACCAGGATGGCGCCGGAGAGGTTGCGCAGCCGCAGCTGGCGGGCAAGCGCCGGCAGGGCCGCCCTGTTGGCGGCGAACTGCACGGCGGATTTGGCGCCACGCTGCGCCGTGCTGGCGCCGCCGTCCACGTCGATGGCGGTCAGCGCCGGCGTCGGCGTCACCGTCGCGTGCAGGCCGCCGGGCAAGGCGACCTCTGGCTCGCCCAGGCCGTCGATTTCGGTTTCCAGCGCGTCGTCGAACGCGCGGGGGCAGAGGTGCAGCTTGCCGGCGAGCTGCTCACTCGACGCGTCCCCCAGGCTGGCGGCAGGCAGCCGGCCCACCCGCCGCTCACCCGCTGCGCCGTCCAGGCGCGCGGCGGCGGCCTCGGCGCGCAGGCGCGCCAGCAAAGACGCATCGTCGACCCAGATGCCGGCTTGCGGATGCAGGCTCGCCAGGCGGCGCAGCGGGTTTGGGCCGCGGCTGACAAGGCCTGGTTCGGCAGCGCCCGTGCCGGCTCCGCCCCAGGCGGCGAGGCGTGGGCCCTTGCCGCCCTGCGCAGTGCGGGTGACCTGCACGGTCACAAGCTCGCCCTGCGTTCGGCCGGTCCCGCCCTCGCTGTCCGGCAAAAACCCGTCCACGCCGGGCAGCGCCACAAAGGCGCCAGCCATCGCCGGGACACAGGCGGTGACGCGGGCATGGTAGACGTCACCCAGGCCGTCCGGTGCGCCGGGGCGCCAGATCGCGTAATCGATGAGCGTGTCGCCCTCTAGCGCAGCCAGCCGGACTTCACCGGGACTGGACGAAGCCAGGATGCGAATCACGGCACGAGGCCGCGCGCTCGCGCTGCGGTTGCGCCGACCGCGCCGGGGCTGGCAGGGGCGCCGATGCCCTTCACGGAACCGGGTAGCCGCGCCCGCGCAGCAATTGCGCCGTCTCGAACAGCGGCAAGCCGACCACGCCGGAGTAGCTCCCCTGCAGCGCGCGGATCAGGCCGGCGGCGCGGCCCTGGATGGCGTAGCCTCCGGCTTTGCCCCGCCACTCGCCGCTGTCGAGGTAGGCGCGCAATTGCGCCGCGGTCAACCGCGCGAAGATCACCGTGCTCTCCGATAGCCTGGCCGACCGCGCACCGTCCGGGGCCACCAGGCTCACCGCCGTCAGCACGTGGTGACGCCGGCCGGAGAGCAGCTCCAGGCAACTGCGCGCTTGGTCCACCGTCTCGGCCTTGGGAAGGATGCGCCGGCCAACGGCCACCACGGTGTCCGCACCCAGCACGAAGCATCCGGCGCGCCCGGCCGCGTCCGCCTTTTCGCGCGCGAGGCGCTCGGCATACGAGCGAGGCAGCTCGTGGGGCCGGGGGGTCTCGTCTAGGTCCTGTGGGGCGACCTCGTCGGGGACCACGCCGATTTGGGCCAGAAGGGACAGGCGGCGGGGGCTGGCCGAGGCGAGTATCAGCAAGGAAGGCCTTCTTTTTTGAAAAAAAGAAGCAAAAAACTTTGACGCGCGCTGTCGCGGGAGGCTGAAACGAGGTGTTTCACCAACGCGACCCCTGGGAGACAAAAATTTTTTGGTTCTTTTTTTCAAAAAAGAACCGCTTGCTTCGCCTCACTTGAACCGGAACGTGATCCGGCCCTTGCTCAGGTCGTAGGGGGTCATCTCGACGTTCACCCGGTCGCCGGCCAGCACGCGGATGCGATTCTTGCGCATCTTGCCGCTTACCTGGGCGAGGATGGAATGCTCGTTGGTGTCGAGCTTCACGCGGAACATGGCGTTAGGCAGCAGCTCGGTGACGATGCCGCTGAACTCGATCATGTCTTCCTTGGACATCAGGCCTCTTTGACGTTGTGCATGGGCGCGTTGTGGTGACCGCGCGGGGCTGGGTCAAGCAGGCGGCGTTGTACGCTAGGGGCAGTAGCCGGGGCCATCGTATGTAGGGCGCTTCGGCGAACCCACGTCGCGTTCGCAGCGGTGAAGCCCGGCGACACTTCGATGCGTGTCGTAAGCGAACCGCTTCCTGTATGAGCTGGCTGAACCGCGACCGGTTGCAGGCAAGGCAAGCAGTTCTTTTTTGAAAAAAAGAACCAAAAAACTTTTGTTCCCTTGGGTACATGCTGCAGAAACCTCCGCGACAGCAGGGATAAAAGTTTTTTGCTGCTTTTTTTCAAAAAAGCAGGCCTTGCTTGCTGGACTTCGGAAGCTTCAGGCCGCGGGCAACAGACCCGACGGTAGCCCGGCAAGGATCGCCGCCCTGGCCTGCCGGTCCAGGGCGGCCTCGCCCTGGTGGGGGTGCGGGGGCAAAGCCCTTGCCGCTTGCTTCACCCGGCCCCCAACCTGACCTGCAAGCTCAACGCATGCGCCTGCAACCCCTCGGCCTCGGCCAAAAGCGCGCCCGCCGGCCCGATCCGCCCCAGGGCTGCCGCATCCGCCTCAATCCAAGTCGTCCGCTTGAGGAAGTCGTACACCGACAGCCCGGACGCAAACCGTGCCGTGCGCCCAGTCGGCAGCACATGGTTCGGTCCCGCCACGTAGTCGCCCAGAGCTTCCGGCGTGAAGCGGCCGAGAAAGGCGCTGCCGGCGTGGCGGATGCGCGCGAACAGCGCGGCGGGGTCGGCCACCATGATCTGCAAGTGCTCCGGCGCCAGCCGGTCGGACAGTGCCGTGCCTTCCGCCCAGTCGCGCACCAGCACGATGGCGCCGTGGTCGCGCCAACTCGCGCCAGCGATGGTGTGCCGCGCCAGTCTCGGCAGTTCGGCCTCGACGGCGGCGGCCACCGCATCGGCGAGGCCGGCATCGTCGGTGATCAGGACGGATTGCGCGGCCTCGTCGTGCTCGGCCTGCGCCAGCAGGTCGATGGCGACGTGGCGCGGGTTGTTCTGCGCGTCGGCGAGGATCACCACCTCGGACGGGCCGGCGACGCCGTCGATGCCGACGCGGCCGAACACCTGGCGCTTGGCCTCGGCCACGTAGGCGTTGCCGGGTCCCACGATGCGGTCCACCGGCGCGATGCTCGCGGTGCCGTAGGCCAGGGCGGCGACTGCCTGCGCGCCGCCGACGCGGAAGACCTCGCTCACCCCGGCGCGCCTGGCGGCGGCCAGCACCAGCGGGTTCAGCACCCCGTCCGGCGTGGGCACGCACATGGCGATGCGGGCGACGCCGGCCACGCGCGCCGGGATGGCGTTCATCAGCACAGAGGACGGGTAGGCCGCCTTGCCGCCAGGCACGTAGATGCCGACGCTGTCCAGCGGCGTCCAGCGCATGCCCATGGTGACGTGCGCGTCGTCGTGCATCTGCATGTCGATCGGCACCTGGGCACGGTGGAACGCCTCGATCCTGGTGGCGGCCAGGTCGAGGGCCGCGTGCAGTTCGGCCGAGGTGGCCGCACAGGCGTGGTCGATCTCGCTCGTGGTGATGCGTAGCGCGCCGGGGTCGAGCTCCAGCCGGTCGAAGCGGGCGGTGTAGGCGCACAGCGCCGCGTCGCCGTTTGCGCGCACCTCGGCGATGATGGCGGCGACGGCCGCGTCCACGCGCGCGGTGGTCTCGCGCGCTTCGTTGAGCAGTACGTCGAACGCGGCGGCGAAGCCGGCGTCAGCGGTGGAAAGGCGCTTCATACCGGTGTGGCCGCGCCCGGCGGGACGTTGGTCTCGGAGCGCGCATGCGACAGGCTACGCGGGATCGGTGGGCGAAAACACTGGCCTGACCAGGAGGAAAGCTGACCCGACAAGGAAGAAAGAAAGTCTTCTTTTTCGAGAAAAAGAAGCAAAAAGCTTTTGTCAGCGCTGTCGCGGACTCTCCTACACGGCGCGACCAAAGGAACAAAAGTTTTTTGGTTCTTTTTTTCAAAAAAGAACCGCTTGCCTTGCCTTCGCGCTTGCCTGCCGAACGTGAAAACGTGCCTCATGCCGCGATAGCCGCCCGGAAGCGTGCGATCCACGCGCCGATCTCCTCCGGCCGGGTCTTCAGCGCGGTTCGGTTGACGATCAGCCGGCTGGTGACGTGGGCGATCACCTCGGTTTCCTGCAGCCCGTTGGCCCGCAGCGTGGAGCCGGTCTGCACCAGGTCCACGATCAGGCGGGACAGGCCCAGGCCGGGGGCCAGCTCCATCGCCCCGTTCAGCGGCACCACGTCGGCGTGGATGCCGCGCGCGGCGTAGTGGCGCCGCGCGGTGTTGGGGTACTTGCTGGCCACGCGCACGCTGGACCAGCGGGCCGGGTCGTCCTGGGCGTCGCCAACGGGGGCGGCGACCGAGACGCGGCAGGCGCCGATGCCGAGGTCGAGCGGGGCGTAGATTTCCGGGTAGTCGAACTCGCCCAGCACGTCGCCGCCGCAGATGCCGAGCTGGGCGGCGCCGTAGGCCACGAAGGTGGCCACGTCGAACGGCCGTACGCGGACCACGTCGAGCGCCGGGTCGCTGGTGGGGAAGCGCAGGCGGCGGCTGGCCTCGTCGGTGTAGTCGCCGGCGGGTGCCACGCCGGCGCGGGCCAGCAGCGGGCCGCATTCAGCCAGGATGCGGCCTTTCGGCAGCGCCAGGATCAGCGGGGTGGCCAGCTCGGAGGATAGATCGGGGGCGCGTGTGCCGCCGCGGTAGGGTGCCGTCATGCGCCGGGCGCTTAGCACGTCATGCGTCGCGCGTCAGGTGTCCGGGTCGGGCGGCTCTGCCATGATCCACGCCGTCTTCAGCGGAGGAGCGGGAAGCAGACCCATACTGGTTCGTGCCGAGGCGGTTCGGCTACGGGGCGGTGCTGGCGGGCGGGATCGCGCTGGCTTACGTCAAGACGAGCGGGCCTTGGCAATGGCGGTTTTAGGCAAGGCAAGCAAGGCCTTTTTTTTCGAGAAAAAGAAGCAAAAAGCTTTTGTCATTGCTGTCGCGGACTCTCCGGAACCGGTGCTCAAGGACCAAGAGTTTTTTGCTTCTTTTCAAAAAAGAAGGCCTTGCTTGCTTACTACCAGGTTGCCCGCAACGTCCTCAGCCCACGCAATGTGATCGTCGGCTTCCACTCGACGTTCTCCGCGTCCGCCAGTCGCATCGCCGGCAGCCGCTGCAGCAGTCGCCCGAACGCAACCTCGCCCTCGATGCGGGCCAACTGCGCGCCGAGGCAGAAATGGATGCCGCCGCCGAAGCTGAGCGGTTTGACGCCGGGCCGCGCAACGTCGAGCACGTCCGGGTCGCCCTCGTAGGCGGCGGGGTCGTGGTTGGCCGCGCCCAGCAGTGCGACGACCTGTTCGCCGCGCGCGATGGTCTGGCCCTGGAACTCGACGTCGGCGAGCGCCATCCGGCCGGTGAGCTGCACCGGGCTGTCGTAACGCAGGATCTCCTCGACAGCGTTGGGGATCAGGCCGGGTTCTGCGCGCAGGCGCTCGAGCTGTTCGGGGTTGCGGTGCAGGGCCAGCACGCCGTTGCCGATCAGGTTGGTGGTGGTCTCGTGGCCGGCGCCGAACAGCAGGGCGATGTTGGCGACGATCTCCTCGTCGGTCAGGCTGTCGTCGGCCTCGCGCGCGTTGAGCAACGCGGTGGTCAGGTCGTCGCCCGGGTTGCGGCGGCGGTACTCGAACAGGCCGGTGAAGTAGTCGCGCGTGGCGAGGCTGCCGCGGTTGGCCGCGTCGAGCTCCTCGCGTGACGGCGGCACCGGGTCGAGGATGCGGCCGCGCACGGTGCTCTCGTTGAGGAACGGCGCGCGGTCGGATTCGGGGATGCCGAGCATGTCGCAGATGACCGTGACCGGCAGCTTGTGGGCGAAGTCGGCGATCACGTCCATGCCATCGCGGTCCTCAACATCGTTGAGTAAACCATCAACGATGGCTTCGATGCGCGGGCGTAGCGCTTCCATCCGGCGCGCGGTGAACGCCTTGGCGACCAGGCCGCGCAGGCGGGTGTGCGCCGGCGGATCCACCAGCAGCATCGTCTGGGTGAGCGAGCGCAGCGCCGGCTCGTTCTCCACGTCGGGCGCGATGCTGCCGTCGCGGCCGTGGCCGAAACGGTTGTCGCGGGCGAGCGCCGTGCAGCCGGCATGGGTGGACGCGATCCATTGACCGGTGGGCGCGCGCCAGAGTGGGGCTGCGTCGCGGAGGAATTTGTACGCGGGGTAAGGATTTGCACGCAGGACCGGGTTGTTGAAGTCGAAGCCGCCGGTTTGGGTGTTCTGGTCCATGGCTGCTCTGCCTCCGGGCACGGTCACGGCCCCAAGTGTTCAAGGTTAAGCTAGGGGCGAGCGGGCTGGCTGTCGAGATTCAAGGCGAGCGGTTGTTCTCCTGAAGGAAAGAATTGAAAACTTTCGCTTCCCGAGGATGCGCTTACATCAGCCGCCTGGAATGCCGACTCCTGCGATGGCCGGCGGCGAGAAAGCAAGGCCTTCTTTTTCGAGAAAAAGAAGCAAAAAGCTTTTGTCTCGGCTGTCGCGGACTCTACCGCAGCATGTAGTCAAGGGAACAAAAGTTTTCTGGTTCTTTTCAAAAAAGAACTGCTTTTCTTACGTGCACCGGTCGATGTCTCGGGCAGCAGGGTAGCGGGGAAAGCCTGTGACAGCAGAACCGGGAATTTGTTGCTTCCTTCAAAGAAACAGGCCCTACCCTGGTGTTTCAACGTCCCGTTCGCTAGGAACGCGCTCGACCCAGCCCTTGTTGTCCGCCTCCCGCGAACCGCAGCACCTGCTTGCCGAGCAAGATGCCGGGACGTTCGATCCAGGCATGGGCGAGCGCGGCCAGGCCAACGAGAAGCACGGCGCCCGTCAGGATGATCGCCCAGTGACGCTGCGGAGAGGCCAAAGCAAAAGCCCTGACCCGCTGAAACTGAAACAGGCTCGCCAGCACCAGGCCCTGCAACAGGTAGATGCCGTAGCTGATGTCCCCCAACCGCTTCGACGCCCTGTGGGTAAGCAGTCCGAACAGCGAGCAACCGGACACCACGAGGTAGAAGCAGCTTCCGAGCAGCGCCATCGCCAGCGGCGCGTAGGCGATCTGGCACGTGGAAAACAAGACAAGAGCGAGCGCGGCGAAGATGACCGACGCAGTCCTGTCCGACAGTTTTGCGGTCCAGCCGCTGCGGTCGGCAGTTGCGCAGGCCATCCCGATCAGGAACAGCGTCGTGAACGCGGGATCGCCCGCGGCCAGCACGTAAGGGCGGCCCCGCGCCGTCCAGACGAAGCCCGCCGCGACGGCCGCCAGCACGACGCCGGTCCGCGCCGGCCCCCGCCCGGCAACCCACGCCAGCAACGGCAGGCTCAGGTAGAACAGCCACTCGTAGCGCAGCGACCAGGCGACACCGGCGTTGAGGATGAGCGTCGCGGGATGCGCGTTGATGTCGGTCGGGTCCAGCAACCCAAGCGCCAGCCACGGCGCCAGGCCGCGCAGAAACGCGCGGACTGGAACGTTGAAGTGCCAGCGAGCCTGTATCATGACCAGCACCACCATGAGCAGGATCATGGTCAGGTAGAGCGGAGCGATCCTGAACACGCGTCCGACATAAAGCTGCACCCAGTCCGGACGGCCGTGCTCGTCGATCAGACGGCACCAGAACAGGTAGCTGGTGATCATGAAGAACACCGCGACACCGCCGGTTCCGAGTAACCTGTAGAAGGCGCTGGACGGACCTTCCCACACCCCGTCCCGCAGGTAGCGGTGGTAGACCGCGCCGTGGAAGAACACCACGCTCAGTGCCAGGAAGCCGCGCAGCCCGTCGATCGTTTGCAGGCGCGCCGGACGCAGTGAGGGAGGCGCGTCGGCGGACGCGAACAGCCGTGTGTTCGCCAGCAGAAGCAGCGCGGCGAACCCCAGCACCGGCGGCCATAGCGGATAGTAACCCACCCTGGCAGCACTAACGCAACGAGACGCGCCGGCGCAAATGCCAGCAGCAACCATCCACGGCGCGGTCCATCGTCCGATCCCATTCGAAAGTGAGCCGGTGACTGCGAATAACCGCAACAGCGCCCGCGGAAGCTGCCTGCTGCTTCTCCAAAGCCAAGGCCTTGCCCTACGTCCTGCTGTGCCGCGCGAGAGTTGCCAGTATCCGCGTGCCCGCGCGCCAGGTTCCCCGCCAGCTTCCCGCCACCTTGGAGACCCCCGCCACTCGCCGGTAGTACGGCAGCGGAACCTCCAGCACCCGCAGCCCCGCGCGCGGCGCCTTGATCTGCATTTCCAGGTTCCAGCCGTAGGTCATCTCCGTCATGTCCAGCCGTGTCAAATCGGCCGTGCGCAGCGCCCGGAACGCGCACATGTCGGTGTAGCGCTGGCCGCAGATCACCCCCAGCGCCGCGCCGATCAGTTGGCCGGCCAGCACCTGGTGCGCGCCCATGCTGCCCGCCTGTCTTGTGGCGCCGGCACGCGTGGCGATGGTGAAGTCCGCCTCGCCGCGCTGCAGGGGCTCCAGTAGGGCTGCGGCTTCCTCCACCGCGTCGGCGCCATCGCCGTCCATGAACATCAGGTAGTCCGCACCCTGGGCGGCCGCGTGCTGGGCGCCGGTCAGGCACGCGCGCCCGTAGCCGCGCCGCTTCTCCACGATAACCTGGGCTCCGTGCGCCCGCGCCTCGGCCACGGTGGCGTCCGTGCTGCCGCCGTCGACCACGATCTGCAGGCCCACGCTGGCCGGCAGGCGGGCGAGCGTTGGCCCGATCGCCCCCGCCTCGTTCAGCACGGGAATCACGACGGCGACCAGAGCGCGTGGCGGGACGGGGGTAGAGTCAGGCGGCATCGGCATCTCCGGCGGCGATCGGCCTGCCATACGCCAGGTCCATCGCCGCGGCGCCCAGCGCGGGCACGAACAGCAGCGAAGGGAACAGCATAGTCGCGTGGTAGGGGTCGCAGTAAAGGATCAGCGCGGCGCAGGAGAGGAACAGCACGCTACGCCACGGCGCCACGCAGGCCGGCAGCGCCATCCAGGTGTAGTACCACGGGTAGTGCGGCGCCATCGCCATCATCGTGCCGCCGGCCAGCAGGGTGGCGTTGCTGCAAACGCGGACGATTTCCGCCGGTCCGGACCACACGCGCTGGCGGAATGCCATCCACAGCGCGGCAGCGGCCAGCGCCAGCGCGCAGGCGCCGACATAGGCAACGCCGGCCGCGTGCGGCAGGCGGACCACAGCACCCAGCACGGAGAGCAGCCAGAAGCCCGAACCCTGCGCCATCCCTTCCTCGGACGTGTAGGCCGGCAGGAAGCCCAGCACCTGCCAGCCAGCGCCGATGTAGCAGGCATACAACGCCACGATCGCCGCCGCGCAGGCGGCCGGCAGCCGCCACCCCCAGCGCCGCCACAGAGCGGGGGCGACCACCAGCGGCAGGAACTTCGTCAGGATCGCCGCCCCTAGCAGCGTGCCCGTCAGCCCCTGCCGGCCCACCGCGCAGGCCAGCAACGCCAGGCCCACGAAGCCGACCGCGGCGGCGTCCACGTGCCCGTCGGACGCGGCGCTCCAGATTGCCAGCGGGTTCCAGGCGTAGATCAGCAACCGGGCAGTCGGCAAACCGGCCAGCACCAGCACGCGCCACAGCGCCGCCATGCCGGCCGCTTCCAGCAGCAGCAAGGCGAGCTTGGTGGCGTTGATGCTGTAGCCGGCCTCGCCGGCGGCCAGGAACACCAGCTGCGCCGCCGGCGGGTAGATCGTGTGCGCGTAGTCCAGCCGGTTAATGTTGGGGAATATCGCCCCGTCGCGAAGCTGCGCCAAAGCGGGGTCGGTCGGCACGTAGCGATACGGGTTGATGCCGTGCACCTGCACGCGGCCGTCCCAGGCGTAGCGGAACACGTCGCTGGACATGAACGGCGGGAACGCCAGCAGACCCAGCCGCGCGACCAGCGCCACGCCGACGATGAAGCCCAGCGACCAGCGCGGCAGCGGCACGCGCAGCACGAGTGCGACGGCGGCCAGGTAGGCCAGGGTGGCGGCGGCCAGCAGGCCGATCACCGTGTCTTTGCGCCACAGCGTGCCGGCCCAGATGGAGCCGGGCACGTGTAACAACGGTGCTGTCAGCACGAAAAGCGTGATGAGGGTGCCGAGGAACAAGAAAAGCGGAGCAGTTCTTTTTTGAAGAAAAGAACCAAAAAACTTTTGTTCCCTCAGGCGTGCGGTGTCCACGTTATGTACACTGTTCTGACAGCGAGAGGAGCAAAAGTTTTTTGCTTCTTTTTTTCAAAAAAGAAGGCCTTGCCTAAAGACTCCAACGAAGCCCGCAATTCGCACAGGGCGCCGGCGGCGCCTCGCTCAGCAGCTTTTCGCGAAACGCCTGGTAAGCGCCGCCATTCCACATCTCCGCCAGGCTCTGCGTCTTGGCGTCGCCCAAAGTATACGTCTCGTAGCCGCGTGCGGAGAACGGCGCGATGCAACAGGGCAGCGCGCGGCCGTGGGCGGTGAAGTACATCAGGCTCCAGGGGCGGCGGCAGGTGGCCCAGGGCTGCTCGCCCTGGCGCTGCAGGCTCAGCCCGGGCTCGGTCGCACCCGACGCGTCCAGCATCACGCCCAGCGTGCGGCCCAGCTCCACCGCGGCCGCGATGGCGGCCACCTCGTCCGCCTGGGTCTGCTCGAACAGGCTGCTCTCGGCGCGCGCCATGCCGAAACCGGTCTCGTCGAACACCAGGCGCTGCAGGTGCACTTCGGCGACACCCATGCTGGCGGCCAGGCGCACGAAGTCGGGCAGTTGCTGCACCGTCTCCTTCAGCCCGGTCAGCCACAGCGAGACGACCGGCTTCTCCGCACCGTGCAGCTTCTGGTAGTCGCGCATCAGGCGCACGTCGCGGACGATGCGGTCGAAGAACGGCTTGCCGCGCACGGTGGCGTAGGTGGCGGCATCGGCGGCGTCCAGCGAGACGCGCAACTCGTCCAGCCCCGCGTCGATCAGCTCGCGGAAGCGCTTTTCCCGCAGCAGCGTGCCGTTGGTGTTGAACAGCACGTGCACGTTGCGGGCTTTCAGGTAGCGGATCATCGCCGGCAGCTCGCGCACCAGCATCGGCTCGCCCACGCCGTGCAGCACCGCGCGCTTGAGGTTCGGCAACTGGTCGACGATGCTTGTGAACAGCTCCCAGGTCATGTCGGCCGGCGGTTCGAGCGCTTCGAACGTGCGTGGACAGGTCTCGCACAGCAGGTTGCAGCGGTTGGTCACCTCCAGGTAGACGCAGACCGGCGGGGCCACCGCTTCGGCGCCCCGCACGGACACCTGCTCGAAGTAGCGGCGCGGGTCCATCGCGGTGGGTGGGGCCAGGGTCTCGGACATGCGGGCTTGCTCCAGGGGTGGTGAGCGTTGGCTTAGCGATGCGAAAAGGAAGGCAAGGCCTGCTTTTTTGAAAAAAAGCAGCAAAAAACTTTTGGTCCGGCTGTCGCGGAGTCTCCTGCAGCGTGCGCTTGGGAGACAAAAGTTTTTTGGTTCTTTTCAAAAAAGAACCGCTTGCTTTCTTCCACGGGCTAGGCCGCGCGCCGCAACTGGTCGGCAAGCCCGAGGCGTCTGACACAGTCGCTAGTGGCCGGCGCGGCGTAGCCAACGGTGCCGTCCACCTCTGCGAGCAGCCGGCGCAGCGCCACAGCGTCGTCCACGTCGTACCAGGACTCCAACTCGGCAAGTGCGATGCCGGATGCGCGCGCGCGCTCGCGGGTCTGGCTGGCCACCAGCTCCGTGCTCCAGGAGATGTCGGTGAACAGACGGTGCTCGGGCGCGCGCATGCCGAGCAGGTAGTAGCCGCCATCCTCCGCCGGGCCGATCACCGCGCCGGCGTCGGATGCCGCGAGCAGGCGGGCCGCCCGGACCAGGTATCCGGTGGGCAGGGTAGGGCTGTCCGCGTTGAGCACGCACACGCTGTCGAAGCCGTCCGCCAACAGGGCTTGCACGGCGTGCAGCAGGCAGCGCCCGAAGCCGGCCACACCCGGTGGCATCTCGCCCGAACCGTCGGCCAGCACCAGGCGGGTGCCGGGGGCGAGCACGCCGTCGAACAGCGATTCGTCGCCGGAAGGGGCGTAGGCGACGAAGGGGGTGATGTCGGCCTCACGCGCGGCGGCGAACAGGTTGGCGGTGACGTCGTGCAGAAAGGCGCGGCTCAACGCGCAGGCCTGGTCGGGCGAGAGCAACGGCGTGAGTCTTGTCTTGCAGAAGCCGGGGCGCGGCGCCTTGGCCATCACCGCGATCGCACAGCCACGTCCCGCCATCACCGCTGTCCCATCCGGTCCGCTCTCCGTTCCAGCGCTCGTGCCACAAGATCAACCATCGACCAACGCGAGTTCGACAGGAGACCACCCTGGGTTACGCCACCATGGATCACTATGTGGCCACGTTATGGCGGTGCAGCATATAGGCGGGTCCGCGCGCCCGAAGCCGGTTCCGGACGGGACGCGCGCGGCGCTGGTGGCGCGCTGGCTGGAACTGACCCGCGTGGCTCTGCCGCAAGCCGCCGCCCGGCACCGTTGGCCGATCCGGCTGGACCACTGCTTCATGCGCGTGTGCCTCGACGCGGCGTACGGCCGGCCCTGGCACGAGGTGGTGGCACGGCCGGCAATCCGTCACGCCGCGGACGCCGAGTTGCAGCGGGCGGTGGGCGTGGCCGAAGCGATACTCGCCCAGCCGGAGACGCTTGAAGGGCTGAACGCGGCAAGTTTGCGGATGCGCGGCAAGCTCGCGAGTTTGCAGTATCACCGGTGATCAAAATTCAACTCGTTGGAACTTGGCAAGAAAGCTAAGGACTGCTCTTTTGGAAAAAAGCAGCAAACTTTTGGTACGCCTGTCGCGGCGTTTCCCTCAGCGTTTGCTCCAGGTAACAAAGGGTTCTTGGTTCTTCTAAAAAAGGACCGCTTGCCTTTTCTGTTGGTGGCTCAGACTTCGGGTCTGGCTGGTAGAACATGTCCATAGTGAGACGGCGCAGGAACCGATCATGGACTCCGATCGGCTCAAGGCACTGACCGACGGCGTTGTGGCGGTCATCATCACCATCATGGTGCTCGACATGAAGGCACCGGCGGACGCAACGCTCCACGCGCTGACCGCCGTGGCGCCGACGTTCCTGAACTACGTGCTGAGCTTCATCTACGTCGCAATCTACTGGAACAACCACCACCATTTCTTCGCCCTGACCCCTCGGGTAGACGGCGGGATACTGTGGGCCAACTTCGGCTTGCTGTTCTTCCTCTCGCTGATCCCGTTCGCGACGGCCTGGGCGGGCGAGCACGCGCTCGAACCGTGGCCCACCGCCGCCTACGGCATCACCCTGATGGCCTGCGCGCTGGCCTGGTACGTCATGCAGAGCGCGATCATCCGCGCGCAAGGGCCGGACTCGGCACTGCGGCGAGCGATCGGCAAGGACTGGAAGGGCAAGGCTTCGCCAGTGTGCTACCTGGCGGGCATCGGGCTTTCCTTCGTCCAACCCGTTGTCGCTGCGTGCATCTATGCGGGCGTTGCCGGCATGTGGCTCGTTCCGGACAGGCGTGTTCACACAGCGTTTGGGCGAGAATGAAGGCAAGACCTTCTTTTCTGAAGAAAAGAAGCAAAAGACTTTTGCTCCTGCTGTCGCGAAGGTTCTGCAGCGCGCATGCAAGGGAGTAAGGCTGTTTTGTTCTTTTCTTCAAAAAAGAACTGCTTGCCTTGCCTGCCACCTAAACCGGACCCAAGCCTCTGCCGGCTGTGAAACCGCGTGCGCCACCAACACCCCAATCCCAAGCGACCCGGCAAGAACAACAGGATAAAGCAGGTATCCAACCCGATCCGGCAACCTTGCTGCGTGAAACAGGTCGAGCGCCGTGAACACCACGAACATGTGCGTCAGATACACCTCGTAGCTCAGCCTTCCGAACGCGCGCAGCCAGCCGAGCCCCGCAAGACGCAGCCGAGGCGATCCGTCGAGCCCCACCAGCAGCAACGCGCTGCCGGCCGTCAGCACCAGCATCGTCGATTCGCCCAAATGCGGCCAAACGAGGTTCTCGGCCAGGATAACGCAAAGCCAGCACACAACGCCGATGGTCATAAGACCGAGTTGCCAGGGTCGGCCGGGCTGCCATCGCCGCGATGCGATGGCTGCGAGGCCGCCCGTCGCAATCGCCGCCATCCCGGGAAGATATGCTTTCTCCAGTAACAACTCGTTGTCGTGAATGGCGCCGCGTAACGCGTCTATGCCTTGGTTGCGCTGCCCGGTTGCTGTCATCTGAAGCAAGAAAGAGCCAAGCAAGGAAAGCAAGGCCTGCTTTTTTGAAAAAAAGCAGCAAAAGACTTTTCGTCCCGCTGTCGCGGCGATTTCTGCCAAGTGCGCCCGAGAGACAAGAGTTTTCCTCGCGTTTCAGCTGTCCGCGACAGCGCTCGCAAAAGCTTTTTGCTTCTTTTCTCGAAAAAGAAGGCCTTGCTTGCCTTACGCTTCCGCCTTCCGCTTCAGCGCATCCCGCACCGTCTCCGGCGCCACCCGCATACCCCGCCCGGTCACCGCGTAGACCCAAACAAAGCTCCCAACCCCCACGACCAGGTTGGCGACGCAGATCCCCAGGAACACGCCCCGCGCGCCCAGCAGCATCCCGCCCAGCCACGCCACCGGTACGTTCACCACCAGCGTGCGCGCCACTGATACCGCCACCGCCGATAACGGCCGGTTCAGCCCGTTGAAAGCCGCGTTGGCGATGGCGATCATCCCCGCCGGCCCGTAGCTGATGGGCACCAGCGCCAGGTAGGTGGTGGCGGCCAGCATCACCCCTGCGTCGTTGGTGAACCGGCTGGCGATCCAGAGCCGCCCCACGTACAGCCCGGCCGCCAGCACTGCGCCGAAGGCCGCGCAGAACCAAGCCGTCACCCGCATCGCCTCGCGCACGCGGCCGATGCGTCCGGCGCCGGCGCACTGGCCGGCAAACGGGTTCATCACCGCCGACAGCGCGAAGAACGGCACCATCGCCAGCGCCTCCACTCGCGTGCCCAGGCCGAAGCCGGCCACCGCCTGGTGCCCGTAAGGTGCCAGCAGCCAGGTGATGATGCCGGCCGCCACCGGGATGACCGTGTTGGTGGCCGCCGCCGGCAGCCCCACGCGCAGGATCCGGCGCGAGGAGACCAGGAACTCCGCCAGGCGCAGGTGCTCGAAGGAGAGCAGGTGCAGCGTGCGCAGGCGCCAGACGGTGGCGGCCAGCAGCGGCACCCAGGCGACCAGGCTGGCCACCGGCGCCCCGTTCAGGCCCAGCCCGCGGTGGCCGAACGCGCCCAGGATCAGCACCGGTGCGGCCGCCAGGTTCAGCACCGAGGAGGCAACCAACGCGGTGCCCTGGAAGTTCGCGTAGCCAGCAGCACGCGCGGCCGACAGCCCTACCTGGGCCACCAGGATCAGCACCGCGCTGGGGAACCACACACGCAGGTAGCCGGCGATGGCAGGTGCCAGGTCCGGCCCGGCGCCCAGCAGGCGCGCCAGGAAATGCGCCCACACCATGCCGGCGGCAGCGCACGCGGCACCCACCAGCGCGGTCAGGATCAGCGAGTCCGCCACCAGGCGCGGCACCCCGGTCTCGCGGGCGCCCAGCGCACGCGCGATCACCGACGACGTGCCGGCGCCCAGCCCGATCGAGACGCTGAACACCACCATGGTCACCGGAAAGGCGAAGCTGATCTCGGCCAAGGCGTCGCCGCCGAGCTGGCCTACGAACCAGGCCTCCGCCAGGCGGTAGCCGAGCAGGGCCAGGATGCCCCAGGCGACCGGCACGGTCAGCTGCAGCAGCCGGCCGCCGACCGGGCCCTCGGTCATCGGCTTGGGCGGGGCGGCTGGTGGTCTGGTCGGGCGCGGCACGTGGGGAGACATACGCGGCTAGGTGGGGCGGCGATAGCGCGTCGCGTAGCGAGCAAGAAAGGCCTTCTTTTCTGAAGAAAAAAAGCAAAAGACTTTTATCCCTGCTGTCGCGATGGTTCTGCAGCGCGCCCCCAAGGGAACAAAAGTTTTTTGGTTCTTTTTTTCAAAAAAGAACTGCTTGCCTTGCCTTTGCCTGGTCAAGACAAAGGCGTCCTCCCATGCACGCCCTCCTCGCCCACGCCTACCATCTCGCCCTGCACGCGCTGACGTCGCAGCTCTGGCGCCCGCCGGCCGCTTCTCTGGCCGTGGCGCTGGCCTTGCGTCTGCTGGGGCTCGCGCGGTCGGCGCGCGGCGCGGCGCTGGCTTGCCTGGGCGCGGTGCTGGCCGGGTGGCTGTTGCTGAACCCGCAATGGAGCGGCCTGCACCCGCCGCCGCTGGCGCGTCTGCCCGGCCTGGCGGTCATCCTGCTGGTCCAGGCAGCTATAGGGAGCGGCCGGCGTCCGCGCCTGGACTGGCTGATCGGCCTGTTCTGCGCCGGCGCGGGCGCGTGGTGGCTGCGCGGCGCGCCGGTGGCCGGGTCGGCCATCCTTTACTGCGTTCCGGTGTTTCTGGGCTTGGCCGCTTGCCTGCCTGCGTCACGTTGGCTTGCCGGCAACGATGCCGGCGGGGGCGGTATCGCGGCATCTGCCGCCTTGGCCGGCTCGCTGATGGTGGCGGGGGCGGCCGCGCACTGGGCACGCGCGGCCGTCGTTCCTGGGCTGGCAGGCCTGGTGCTGTTCGGGTTGCGGCCGGCCGCGCCGCAGGTCGCCGCAGCGCTGGTGATGACGGCCGCCTCGGCGGTCGTCGCGTCGGACCGCGGCCGGCTGGTGCCGGTGGACGTAGCGTGCGCGGCGCCGTTTCTGGCGTGGGCGATGGTGCCGCGGGTCTTCCGCTCCCGGTCTCGCCTGGGCTGGGCGATGGCGGCAGGCGCGTGTGTATGGCTGAGCTGGGCGGCGAGGGTGATCGGGTAGAACGCAAGGACGCCCCGCCGACGTCGAAGAAGCAAGGCCTTCTTTTTCGCGAAGAAGCAGCAAAAAGCTTTTGTCACTGATGTCGCGGACTCTCCCGCAGCGTACGTCCCGAGAAGCAAAAGTTTTTTGACACTTTTTTCAACGAAGAACTGCCTTGCCTTGCACCCGTCTATGTTTCAGTGGCTGACATAAGCCGAGACTCTACTGATGAGGACACGCGCCTCATCCGACAGCCGACGCTGTGCGATGCCGCGCCGAACGTTGCGAAAATCAGGACTGCGACCGGACGAGGGTTCAACTTGGCGTCCCGGAAAGTTGCGCTGAGCCGTCCGGCTGTCAGGCAGTGTGACGTTGTCCGGTCGGTCACTCACCGGGCCTGCTGGTCAGAGTAATTGTGAACCATTACGAGGTTGAAGTTGTCTTCGTGAACAGAAACCAGGAGTGCCCGACGTCGGTCGCCTTGGAAAACGGGCGGGCGCTCCGTTGCCCCTACGACGTGGGGATGCTGCACACGTTGGTCCGATGCAGGTCCGTCGGCGCCCCAGTCTGCCCGCCCGTGCGTTCCGCCAGGAAGAACGTGGTGAACCCGTCCGACGCCAGCGCCTCGAGGTGCCGTCCCGACGGGTCGCCCATCGTCGCCCCGTCGTCGAGGACGTGCGTCTCGCTATGCCCGTCGGCTGCGCGGATGGTGATGCGGCCGCACAGCGCGTATTCGTAAGTGTCGGCGGCGGGCACGGTTACCGCCACGTCGCCGAAGGGGTGGGTGGCGCTCAGCTCGAAATGCGCCACGAGCTGGCCGTTGATGAACACGGTGGTGGCCTCGGCCACCTCGGCGGGGTCCGTCTCGTCGCTGATGTGAAAGCTGACGGTGGCGGCCGTGGCGGCGGCGTCCGGTGGCGCGGCCACGCAGGCGAGCAGGCCGGACGCAAGGACGAGAAATGGGACCCGCAGACGCATCGACGCCTCATAGTGCTATGCAGCACGAGGACCATATAGGAACCCGAACGTCCGTGTCAGTGCGCCTGACCGACGCGCTCGCGCATGCCCAGCGCCGCCTTGCCCAGGCTGGCGTGGCCGAGCCCAGGCGCGAGGCGCGGCTGCTGGCGGCTCACCTCCTGGGCGTCTCGCCGGCAACCCTGCTGGGACCGGACACGGAGCTCGACGCGGCCGCGTTCGAGGCCCTGGTCTCTCGCCGCGCTATGCGCGAGCCGCTGGCCTTCATCACCGGCAAGCAGGGGTTCTGGACGCTGACGCTGGACGTCTCGCCGGACACCCTGATCCCGAGGGCCGACTCCGAAACCCTGATCGAAGCGGTGCTGGCCGCACTGCCTGACCGCCGCCAGGTCCGGCGCGTGCTGGACCTGGGTACCGGCACCGGCTGCCTGCTGCTGGCTGCCTTGTCCGAGTATCCGGACGCGTTCGGCGTCGGTGTGGACCTCTCGCCCGCCGCATCCGGCCTGGCCCGCCGCAACGCTGCCGCTGCCGGCCTGTCGTCCCGCGCCGCCTTCCTGGCCGGCGACTGGGCCGCCGCGCTGGTCGCCAGCTTCGACCTGATCCTGGCCAACCCGCCCTACATCGAGAGCCCGGCCATCACCGGCCTGATGCCCGAGGTCGGCTGCCACGAGCCCCGCCGCGCGCTGGATGGCGGGCCTGACGGCCTGCAGGCCTACGCCGCCCTGATGCCCGGGTTGGCAAGGTGCCTGGCGCCCGGCGGCGGTGTCGGCGTGCTGGAACTCGGCGCCGGGCAGGAGCAGGCGGTCGCCGGCCTTGCAGCGCAGGCCGGCCTGTCCCACGTCGCTACCAGGCCGGATCTGGCCGGCATTGCACGCGCCCTGGTTGTGCGGCAGTCGCCAGCTTGGAAAAAACCGTTTGGCATCGGCGCCTTTGCCAGCTAGGGTCCGGCCACGCACGGGATGCGGGTCCGACACGGCAGGATTGCCAGGGGTCAGGGCACGCTGCGGATCGTTCGTCGGGGTTCGTGAGCCGGGGACGGCCGACGACCTTCAGCGCCCGCAGCCAAATGGCAATGGCGATCGCCTCGAACCAGACGCTTTCGCCGGCCAGGGGGCCGGCGTGCGGATGGGCCGGACCGCCTCGAACAGGGAAGCTTATTGTAATCGGATGAACATGAAACGCATGCGCGGACGCACCCACCGTAACGGCGGCGGCGGCGGTGGTGGCGGGGGCGGCGGCAGCCCGCGGCAATACGGCGGCAACGTGCCGCTCAACAGGAACCACGTGTTCGACAGCTCCGGCCCGGACCTGCGGATCCGCGGCACGGCGCAGCAACTCTTCGAGAAATACCTGCAGCTTGGCCGCGACGCGACCGGCTCGGGCGACCGGGTGATGGCCGAAAGCTACTTCCAGTACGCGGAACACTACTTTCGCATCGTCAACGCCATCAATCAGGCGGCCCAGCAGAACGCGCCGAACGGCGCCAACGCCCAGGCGCATGGCGGCCAGAACGGCCACTACCAGGGCCAGGCCCCGCAGCAGCAACATGGCGGCAACGGGCAGGGCCAGAACGGCCAGCCGCAACATGCTCAGGCGCAGGGTGGCCAATACAACGGACACCAGCGGCGCGAGCGCGAGGTGACCGAAGAGGACGAGGCGCCGGTGGCGAACGGGCCGATCGCCTACGCCGATCAGCCCGCAACCGATCCGCGCGAGACCTCCGGCGAGGACGTGGCCCGCTAGCACGTGAGCCGCATCGCCTACGTCAACGGCCGCTACCTTCCGCACGCGCAGGCCGCGGTCCACGTCGAGGACCGCGGCTACCAGTTCGCCGACGGCATCTACGAGGTGGTCTACCTCGCCTGCGGCCGGCTGATCGACCGCGACCTGCACCTCGACCGCATGGACCGCAGCCTGCGCGAGATGGGCATCCGCCCGCCCATCGGCCGCGCGGCGATGCTGGCGGTGGTGGACGAGCTGGTGGTCCGTAACCGGCGCCGCTCCGGCCTGGTATACATCCAGGTTACCCGCGGGGTGGCCCGGCGCGAGCACGCTTTTCCGCCGCCGCAGACCCGGCCTTCTCTGGTGGTCACCCTGCGCCGCGCGCCGGACCCGCCCACCGACATCGACCGCTGGACCGCGACTGCCATCACCACGCCGGACCAGCGCTGGGCACGCTGCGATATCAAGTCGGTGGCCCTGCTGCCCAACGTGCTGGCCCGCCAGGAAGCCCGCCTGCGCGGCGCCACCGAGGCCATCCTGGTGGACGCGCACGGCCAGGTCACCGAGGGCGCGTCGACCTCCGTGTGGATCGTGCACGCGGACGGCCGCCTGCTGACCCGGCCGCTGAGCCACGCCATCCTGCCGGGTTGCACGCGGGCCGCGCTGATGGCCGAGCTTGCGCAGGCCGGTATCGCGTTCGCGGAATGTGCGTTCTCGGCCGACGAGTTGCGGCAGGCGCGTGAGGTGTTTCTCACGTCGGCCAGCAGCTTCGTGCGACCGGTGGTGACGGTTGATGGCGCGCAGGTCGGCGGCGGCACGCCGGGTGCGGTGGCGCGCAGGTTGTTCGCCATGATGGCGGAGCAAAGGAAGGCCTTCTTTTTTGAAAAAAAGAAGCAAAAAACTTTTGCGCCGGCTGTCGCGGAAAGCTGAACGACACGCGTCCACACGACACCACCAGGCAGCAAAAGTTTTTTGGTTCTTTTTTTCAAAAAAGAATTGCTTACCTTCTTTTCTCCGGCACGTCGTTTGCAAAGCGTAGCGGGCCAGCCACACCAGGCCAGGCACGCGATACGGCTCGCACCAACGCAGGGCCGCGCGAAATAAGAAGGGTTCAACCTCGTGGCGAAAGACAACTCGCAGAACGTGCAGGACGTGTTCCTGAATCACGTCCGCAAAGCCAAAACTCCGGTCACCGTGTTCCTCATCAACGGCGTCAAGCTCCAGGGCATCATCACCTGGTTCGACAATTTCTCCGTCCTTCTCCGGCGCGACGGGCATACCCAACTGGTCTACAAGCACGCCATCAGCACGGTGATGCCGGGCGCGCCGATCCAGCTGTTCGATGCCGTCAAAGAAGGCGCATCCGCGTTCGGCGGTAAAGAAGGCGCCTCCGCGTTCGGCGGCAAAGAAGGCGCGTCCGCGTTCAGCGGCAAAGAAGGCGCGTCCGCGCCGGGCGAAAAGGAGAGCCTAACTGCCGACAGCGACATCTGACGACGGCCGCAAGGACGCCGCTCCCCGCCCGGAGCGGTTGCACGACGCGCGGCCGGCGCCCACCCGCGCGGCTGTCATCCTGCCGTGGGAGCGTCCGAGCCCTTTCGAGCGCAACGGCGTGGACCACTCCCGCGCGGCCGAGGCCCGCTTGGCCGAGGCGGTGGGGCTCGCCGCCTCGATCGGGCTGGTGGTGGTCCACAGCACCATCCTGCCGTTGCGCGGGCGCAAGCCGGCGACGCTGCTCGGCTCCGGCCAGGTGGAGGCCGAGCGCGCGCACCTCGCAGACGCCGGCGTGACCGTCGCCATCGTGGACGCCTCGCTGTCCCCGGTGCAGCAGCGCAACCTCGAGCGCGGCTGGGGCTGCAAGGTGATCGACCGCACCGGCCTGATCCTCGACATCTTCGGCGAGCGCGCGGTCACCAGCGAGGGCGCCCTACAGGTGGAGCTGGCGCATCTGGACTACCAGCGCTCCCGCCTGGTGCGGTCCTGGACCCACTTGGAGCGGCAGCGCGGCGGTTTCGGCTTCCTCGGCGGCCCCGGCGAGACGCAGATCGAGGCCGACCGAAGGCTGATCACCGACCGCATCGTGCGCCTCAAGCGCGAGCTGGAGCAGGTGCGCCGCACCCGCGGCCTGCACCGGCATGCCCGCAAGCGCGTGCCGTTCCCGGTGGTGGCCCTCGTGGGCTACACCAACGCCGGCAAGTCCACCCTGTTCAACGCGCTGACCGGTGCCGACGTGCACGCGCAGGACCAGCTGTTCGCAACACTCGACCCCACCATGCGCGGCCTGGTGTTGCCCAGCGGGCGACGGGTGATCCTGTCGGACACCGTGGGCTTCATCAGCGAGCTGCCCACCGAGCTGGTCGCCGCGTTCCGCGCCACGCTGGAGGAGGTGGCCGAAGCCGACGTGATCCTGCACGTGCGCGACGCCGCCCACCCCGACAGCGCGGCCCAGCGCGCCGACGTGCTGGCGGTGCTGGACGGCATGGCGCAGGAGGGCACGCTGGACGAGGATTTCACCACCCGCACGATCGAGGTGCTCAACAAGGCGGACCTGCTGGGCGGCGCGGACACTGTGGAGGCCAGGGCGGGCAGCGTCGCCGTCTCGGCGATCACCGGCGAGGGGCTGGAGGCGTTGCGCGCGACGCTGGACGAGCGGATTGCCGCGGGCATGGAGCAGGCCGACTACGACATCGAGCACGCGGACGGCGCGCGGCTTGCGTGGCTATACGCGCATGGCGAGGTGATCGGGCGGCAGGACGACGAGCAGGTGGCGCATGTGAGGGTGAGGCTGATGCCTGCTGATCGGGCGCGGTTTGAAAGGGTCTGAGGCAAGCGGCTCTTTTTTGAAACAAAGAACCAAAGAACTTTTGTCCTTCGGGTACTCGCTGCAGAACTTTCCGCGACAGCCGGACCAAAGTTTGTTCGGTTCTTTGTTTTCAGGAAAAGAAAGCGCTTAACCCGTGTTCAGCACCACCCAAGCCAACGAGCTGGACCTCCTTCTGCGCGCCGCCGCCCGCATCGAGATCATGCCGCGCTTTCGCAAGCTCGGCGCCGGCGGCGTGCGCACCAAGAGCGGCCCGCTGGACCTCGTCACCGACGCCGACGTTGCCGCCGAGGCGATGATCACCCAAGGCCTGTCCCGCCTGCATCCGGGCTGCGTCGTCGTCGGCGAGGAGGCCACCGCTGCGGACCCGGCGCTGCTGAAACGCCTCGCCGGCGCAGACCTGGCCTTCGTGGTCGATCCGGTGGACGGCACCTCGAACTTCGCCGCCGGCCTGCCGCTGTTCGGCACCATGGCGGCGGCCATCGTGCGCGGCGAGGTGGCCGCCTGCGTCATCCACGACCCGGTGCTCGACACCTCGTCCATTGCGGTGCGCGGAGAGGGTGCCTGGGAGCAGGACTGCCACCTCGCCCGCACTGGCCTGCACGTGGCCAGGCCGGTGCCGGTCTCGCAGATGGCCGGCGCCGTCTCGTGGCGCTACCTCGCACCCGACCGGCGGGCCAGCGTGCTGAGCAATCTTGGCAAGCTGGCGCAGACTTACGATTTCCGCTGTGCGGCACACGAGTATCGCATGCTGGCGGCGGGGCACTGCCATTTTCTGATGTTCAACCGGCTGATGCCGTGGGACCACCTGCCGGGCTGGCTGCTTCACCGCGAGGCGGGCGGCTACGCGGCGCGGTTCGACGGCTCGGAGTACAGGCCGGGGATGCTGGACGGCGGACTGATTTGCGCGCCGGACGAGGAGAGCTACAGGGCGCTGCGGGAAGCTTTGTTGGAGCAGTGACGCGAGCGGCGCAGTGGTCAGCAAGAGAGCAAGGCCTGCTTCTTTGAAAAAAGCAGCAAAAAACTTTTATCCTTGGTGTCGCGGAGGTTTCTGTAGCGCACGCCAAGGAAACAAAAGTCTGGTGTCTAATGAAGAACCGCTTGCTTGCTCTCTATGCCACGCGGGCTTCCGGTCGGTGCCAAGCCTGCTCCCGGATTTCCTCTTCGAGCAGCACGTAGATCCAATCCACCAGTGACTCGGCATCGTCAACGCGCCGGTTCTCCTGCGCCTCGTCGGCCGCTTTTAAAAGGGCCGTGACCATCGGCGGAACGTTGCGACGGTAGCCAGCAGAACCCGTTGCCATACTCTACCTCTTGTTTCTAAACCGTAGCGTTAAGCAGTAGGTCTCAATCTGAGATTGTGCAACATCCGGTTTGATACCGTTTTGATTCTGTCCCTTAACAGAGGTTAACTGTTGCAGATGCGCTACATGTTTTAGTCTTGGCGTCTAGGTGAGAACGGCTAGGCAAGCAGTTCTTTTTTGAAAAAAAGAATCAAAAAACTTTTGCTCTCTTTCGATGCGCCTTGAGGAGGCGCGTCGTTTCAACCGTCCGCGATAGCGCTCGCAGAAGCTTTTTGCTTTTTTTTCTCGAAACGAAGGCCTTGCCTTCTGCTCAGTCGCCCTCGGGCTTGCGCCGCATCGCCTTGGTCCCGGACCGCACTGTCTTCGAGGTGAGCCGCCGTTCCTGCGAGCCCAGCGTCGGGCGCGTTGCCCGCCGCCGCACCGGTGCAATCGCCGCCTCGCGGATCATTTCTACCAAGCGCGCCAGCGCGTCCTCCCGGTTGCGCGGCTGCGAGCGGAAACGCTGCGCGCTGATCACGATAACCCCGTCCTGCGTCATCCTGCTGCCGGCGATGCGCGTCAGCCGCGCCTTTACCGCGTCCGGCAGGGACGGCGAGGCGCGCGCGTCGAACCGCAGCTCAACCGCGGTGGAGACCTTGTTGACGTTCTGCCCGCCCGGGCCGGAACTGAGCACGAAACGCTCGCTCAGCTCGGACTCCTCGATAGACAGCGCTTGGGTGATCTTCAGGCGCGCCATGGCCCGAAACCCTGACTGTTAGAAAGCAAGGCAAGCGGTTCTTTTTTGAAAAAAGCCAAAAAACCTTTGTCTCCGCTGTCGCGCGCTGCTGAAATCTCCGCGACAGCAGGGATAAAAGTCTTTTGCTTCTTTTCTTCAGAAAAGAAGGCCTTGCGTTCTTGCCGAGGGCCTCCGCTAGCCCGGGCTGACCAGCTCCCGCCCGGGCCGCGCGAACGAGGCGAACTGGCGGACCACTGCCAGGCCCACGACGCCCAGGGCGAGCACGAACGACGCGAGCGTGCCAGGCTCCGGCACGCTGACCGCGCTCTGCACGAACTGTGCGGGCGCCCCGCTCGGGCCGGTGATGCTGCTCGCCAGGCTATAGCCGCCACCCTGTTGAAAGTAGAAAAAGTCGAAGGCCGTGTAGCCTGCATTCAGATACAGCGTTGTGACGTAGTTGCCGAGCCCGGCCTGGAAGTTCTGCTGCGCTACCACGCTGCTGCCGACGGTGATCTGGGCGGCGTCGTCCACCGCGTTGTAGGCGTCGCCGAGGCTGAACGTGTAGTTCCCCGCGGTGGCCACGTTGAGGTAGCCGTGTGAGTCGAACGCGAACGAGCTGGGGCCGGTCGTGTCGTTGGCGGCTACGGTTCCCGTGGCGTCCGCGCCGAAGAACGCTCCGATCGTGCTGCCACCCGCGTAGTTGAACCCGTCCACCGTGTTGATGAAGGTGTAGGCCGGCGAGACCACCTGCAGCTTGGCTTCCTCGTTGCTGATGTCGGCCGAGGTCGGCGCGTAGTCCGTGGCCGGAACGGAGTGCCAGACGCTCTCCGTCAGCCCGGCCAGCGGCGTGGCCGATGCCGCGTTGGCCAGCATGAGGCAAACCGCAACACCTGCAGGGGCGAAAGGAACAGTCTTGGCGCGCATGAACGTGGCAACCTTAATTTCGTTGCCGGATCATAGTTCCGTTGCGTGGTCAAATCAAGGTGATTATGTTCGATTCGTAGGTAGACTGACCTTTATGCCAGCGAAGCAGGGCCTTCTCTTTTGAAAAAACGCAAAAAACTTTTGTCCCTGTGCTCCTGCTGCGGCCTCGCGCGTCCTGAGGCGGTCGGATCGTCGGTACAGGCGGAGGAAGCAAAAGTTTCTTGGTCGTTCTTTTCAAAAAGGACTGCTTGCCTTGCTTCAGCGCGCCGGCTTGCGGAACTTCAGGATGAAGTTGTCCCCTTCGCCGATGGCGGCGTATTTCGCGTGGTCCACCGCGCCAAGCTCGAAGGTCGGCGGCAGAGTCCACACGCCCTTCGGCCAGTTCTTGGTGTCTTTCGGGTTGGCGTCCAGCTCGGACGACCCGTCCAGCACGAACCCGGCCTTCTGCGCCAGTGCTACGGTGTAGTCCTGCCGCACGTAGCCGTTCTCGGCCTTGGGGTCCTGCGGCACGCTGGCCAGGCCGCGATGCTCCTCGACGCCGAGCACGCCGCCCGGCTTCAATGCTTTGAAGAACGCGGCGAACGCCTGCTCCGCGTAGCCGCCATCCATCCAGTTGTGCACGTTGCGGAAGGTCAGCACGAGGTCGGCCGAGCCGGGCGGTGCGATGTCGAAATGGCCGGCGTCCAGCGTGGTGGTGCGCAGCGCGTCGAAGCCGGGCTTGCCCGCGAACTTGGCGCGGAACTTGGCGGCGGCCGCGCCGTCGGTGGTGCCGGCCGGCAGCGCCTCGGTCAGGCTGCCATGCGCGGCCAGATAGGGGGCGAGGATCTCGGTCCAGTAGCCGCCGCCCGGCCAGATCTCCACCACGTTGGAGTCCGGACGCAGGCCGAAGAACGCGAGCTCGGCCTCCGGGTGGCGCGCCGGGTCGCGGGCCACGAAGTTGGCCGAGCGGCTGGGAGAGTGTACCGCCTGGCTGAGTGCCGCGTCCGTCGCGGCACCGGCTGGACCCGCGCGGAGAGCCGCCATGCCGAGCGCCGCCAATAGCAATGTCCTGCGTGTCCGAGTCTGCATGTCAGGGTCTCCTGGTGTTGGTGGCTGAAGGCCTGCTTTGCTTGAGGTGAAGACGCAAGAGGCTTGTTATGCCGTCGGAGTACCATCGACAGCAGCCAGGCAAGCAAGCGGTTCTTTTTTGAAAAAAAAGCAAAAAACTTTTGTTCCCTTGGGTGCGTGCTGCAGAACCTTCGCGACAGCAGGGACAAAAGTCTTTTGCTTCTTTTCTTCAGAAAAGAAGGCCTTGCTTGCTTGCCTTACGGGCTCGACGTCGCGTGCCGAATGTCGCCAGACTGCCCGTCATGATCGACACCCCCGCCATCACGGTCCGGCGTTGCACCGGCAGCGACATCGCCCCGCTGATCCCCGAGATCGCAGCGCTCAGGATCGGCGTGTTCCGCGCCTGGCCCTACCTCTACGACGGCGACGCCGCCTACGAGGCCAACTACCTGCAGATCTACCTGCGCAGCCCGTCCGCCGCGGTGATCGTGGCGAGCCAGGCCGGCCGCATCGTCGGCGCGTCCACCTGCCTGAAGCTGACCGACGAGACGCTGGAGATCCAGGCGCCGTTCCTGCGCGCAGGCCTGGACCCCGCCGCGTTCTTCTACTTCGGCGAGAGCGTGCTGATGCCGGAGTGCCGCGGCCAGGGTGTGGGCGTGGCGTTCTTCGCCGAGCGTGAGGCGCACGCGCGCGCGGTGTCGGACTGCACCACCAGCTGCTTCTGCGGCGTGGTGCGCCCGGACGGTCACCCCGCCCGCCCGACCGGCTTCGTGCCGCTCGATGCGTTCTGGCGCCATCGCGGCTACACGCGGCGGGCGGACCTTGCCTGCCGCATGTCGTGGCGCGACGTGGGCGGCGAGGCCGAGACCGAAAAGGAGCTGGTGTTCTGGACCAAGGACCTGCGGGGGCAGCCCGCCCGATGACACTGCGCCTGGGCGTCCTGGCCTACCCGGTGACCGCGCCGGCCGACGCCGCCAGCTTCGCAGCCAAGTTCGACGCGCTGGTGGCCGAAGGTGCCGCTAGCGGCTCCAAGCTGCTGGTGATGCCGGAATATGCCTGCGTGGAGCTGGCGGCCAGCCACCCCGGCGCCGGCGACGTGGCGCGCGAACTCGACACAGTCTGTCAACAGCGGGACAGGCTGATGGCGCTGTTCACCGCCACTGCGCGCCGCCACGGCGTGTGGCTGCTGCCCGGCACGCTGCCCTGGGCGGAAGACGGCCGGGTGCGTAACCGCGCGCCGCTGATCAGCCCGGACGGCGCCGTCGCCTTCCAGGACAAGCGGGTCATGACCCGCTTCGAATCCGAACGCTGGAACATCCAGCCGGGCGAGCTGCCGCAGACCTTCGAGACGCCGTGGGGGCGGCTCGGCATCGCTATCTGCTACGACGTGGAGTTCCCGAACCTGGTGCGCGCCCAGGTGGAGCAGGGCGCCTGGCTGATCCTCGCACCCTCCTGCACCGACAGCCTGCACGGATGGAACCGCGTCCGCCTCAGCGCCCGCGCCCGTGCTTTGGAGAACCAGTGTTTCGTCGCCGTCGCCCCCACCGTGGGCACCGCGCCGAGCCTCGCCACCCTGGACGAAAACCACGGTACCGCTTGCGTGTTCGGACCCGTCGACCGCGGCTTCGCCGAGGACGGCGTGGTGGCGGCCGGCGCGCTGGACGCGCCGGGCTGGGTGTTCGCTGAGCTCGACCCCGCACGCCTGGACGCGGTGCGCGCGGACGGCGCCGTGCGCAACCACCGCGACTGGCCAAGCCCGGCCAGCCTGCTTCCGGAGACACAACGATGACCCCAGACGCCCTGATCCGCGCCTATTACGAGGCCTTCAACGCCGGCGACTTCGCCGGCATGGTGGCGCTGCTGACCGACGACGTGGCGCACGACGTCAACCAGGGCGAGCGCCAGGTCGGCCGCGACGCGTTTGCTGCGTTCATGGCCAAGATGGACGCCTGCTACAGCGAGCGGCTGGCCGACATCGAGGTGTTCACCGGCGCGGGCGAGCGCGCCGCGGCGGAGTTCACCGTGCACGGCACCTACAAGGCGTCGGACGCAGGGCTGCCGCCGGCGACGGGGCAGACCTACGTGCTGCCGGCGGGCGCGTTCTTTACCCTGCGGGATGGTCGGATCTCGCGGGTGACGAACTATTATAATCTGAGTGATTGGTTGCGGCAGGTGGGCGGGTAGGAAGAAAGCAAGCAGTTCTTTTTTGAAAAAAAGAACCAAAAAACTTTTGTTTCCCTGGCGCGCGTTGCAGGACCGCCGCGACAGCAGGACCAAAAGCTTTTTGGCTCTTTTTTTCGAAAAAGACGACTCTCTTCCTTGATCGACAAACTCACCTTTCTCGTCGCCCTCTCGCGAGAGAAACATTTTGGCCGCGCCGCCGAGGCCTGTGGCGTCACCCAGCCCACGCTATCGGCCGGGCTGAAGCAGTTGGAGACCACGCTGGGCGTGCTGCTGGTGCACCGCACCGGCCGGTTCGGCGGCTTCACGCCGGAAGGCGAGCGGGTGCTGGCCTGGGCGCAGCGCATCGTGGGCGACGCGCGGGCCATGCACGACGAGGTGCGCGCGCTGCGGCAGGGTCTGTCAGGCCACCTGCGCCTGGCGGTGGTGCCGACAGCGCTGCCGGCGGTGGCCAGGCTGACCACGCCGCTGCGCCAGGCGCATCCTCAGGTGACGTTCTCCGTGCGGTCGTGTTCGTCTGCGGAGGTGCTCTCTTTGGTCGAGAGCCTGCAGGCCGATGCGGGCATGACGTATCTCGGCCGCGAGCCGCTTGGGCGGGTGCGTAGCTGGCGGCTGTTCGAGGAGCGCTACCGGCTGCTGGTATCGCTCGGCTCGCCGTTGGCCGGGCGCGCGGAGGTGGGTTGGGAGGAGGTGGCACGGCTGCCGCTCAGCCTGCTGACCCCGGACATGCAGAACCGCCGCATCATCGATGCGTGCCTGCAGGAGGCCGGGGGTGCGGCTGCCCCGGTGCTGGAGAGCAACTCGATGATCGTGCTGATCACCCACGTGGAGGCTGGTGGGTGGGCCAGCGTGATGCCGGCGCTGATCGCCGACACGCTGGGCCGCGCCGAGGGTGTGCGGTCTATCCCGATCCGGCAGAGCACCGGCAACCCGGTGATCGGCCTGGTCTATCCGCAACGCGACCCGCTTCTGCCGCTGACCGAGGCTACGCTGCTGCAGGCACGACTGATGTTCGCACCACAGGCGGAGGGTTGATAGGCTTGTTCTATCGCAGCATGGCGCATGCGCCCTTGCCGTTCCGGTGAAAAGTGCCGATTTAAGGCGAACAGCTGTTCATACAAAAGAACCAAAAAACTTTTACCGTCCGGCGGGTATCCGCCCAGACAGTCCGCGACAGCGGAACCAAAAGTTTCTTGCTTCTTTTTTCGAAAAAGAAGGCCTTTGCTGCTCTAGTGTCAGGTTCCTCATGCAGCCATTGATCGACACCACCCGCATCTCCGAGATCATCGCCGCCCATCTGGGCCGCGAGGGTCCCGCCATGCCGATGCTCCACGCCATCCAGGCGGAGTTCGGCTTCGTGCCGGACGCTGCCGTCCCGGTGATGGCCCAGGCGCTGAACCTCTCGCGCGCCGAGGTGCACGGCCTGGTCTCCTTCTACCATGATTTCCGCCACGCCCCGGCCGGCCGCACGGTGCTGAAGCTCTGCCGCGCCGAAGCTTGCCAAAGCCGTGGCGCCGAGCGTGTGGCCGCCCACGCCAGCGCTCGCCTCGGCATCACCTGGCACGAGACGACGCCCGACGGTGCCGTGACTCTGGAGCCGGTGTTCTGCCTTGGCCTGTGTGCGGCAGCCCCCTGCGGGATGGTGGGTGAGCGGACCCTGGCGCGGCTGGATGAGGCGAGGCTCGACGCCGCGTTGGAGGCGGCCGCGTGACCCGCATCTTCGTCCCACGCGACGCGCTGGCGGCCTCCGTCGGTGCCGACGAGGTGGCGCAGGCGTTCCGCGCGGCGTGCCCGGACGCGGAGATTGTGCGTAACGGCTCGCGCGGGATGGCATGGCTGGAACCGTTCGTCGAGGTCGAGACCCCGCAGGGCCGCATCGGCTACGGTCCGGTCGAGGCAGGCGACGTGGCGGGGCTGCTGGCAGCGGGGTTCATGGATGGCGGGGCGCATGACAAGCGCATCGGCAGGCCGGAGGACGTGCCGTTCCTGGCGCGCCAGACACGGGTGACTTTTGCCCGGGCCGGCATCACCGACCCGGTCAGCTACGCCGACTACGTCGAGCATGGCGGCACGCAGGGGCTGCGGCGCGCGCTGGGCCTGGACGGGCCGGCGATCATCCAGGCGCTGACCGATTCCGGCCTGCGCGGCCGTGGCGGCGCCGGTTTCCCCACCGGCATCAAGTGGCGCACGGTCATGCTGGCGCCGGCTGACCAGAAATACATCGTCTGCAACGCCGACGAGGGCGACAGCGGCACCTTTGCCGACCGCATGGTGATGGAGGCAGACCCCTTTCTGCTGATCGAGGGCATGGCCATCGCCGGCGTCGCCGTGGGTGCCACGCGCGGCTTCGTCTATCTTCGGTCAGAGTACCCGCACGCGATCGCGGTGATGAACGAGGCGGTGGCAGTGGCGCGGCGAGAGGGGATGCTGGGGCCGAACGTGCTCGGCAGCGCGCACGCCTTCGAGCTGGAGATACGAGTGGGCGCCGGCGCCTACGTGTGTGGCGAGGAGACCTCGCTGCTGGACAGCCTGGAAGGCAAGCGCGGCCAGGTGCGCGCCAAGCCGCCGCTGCCGGCCATCCAGGGCCTGTTCGGCAAGCCGACTGTGGTCAACAACGTGCTGTCGCTCGCCGCGGTGCCGGACATCCTGCGCGAGGGTGGGGCGGCAGCGTACCAGGCGCTGGGCTACGGGCGCTCGCGCGGCACGATGCCTGTGCAGCTGGCCGGCAACATCGCCCGCGGCGGCCTGTTCGAGGTCCCGTTCGGCATCGGGCTCGGCGAGCTGGTGATGGACATCGGCGGCGGCACGGCCAGCGGCCGGCCAGTACGTGCGGTGCAGGTGGGCGGGCCGCTGGGCGCCTACTTTCCGCCCGCTTTGTTCGACACGCCGTTCGACTACGAGGCGTTCGCCGCGCGCGACGGGCTGATCGGCCATGGCGGCGTTACCGTGTTCGACGACACGGTGGACATGGCGCGCATGGCCCGCTTCGCGATGGAGTTCTGCGCCGTGGAGTCCTGCGGCAAGTGCACGCCCTGCCGCATCGGCTCCATCCGCGGCGTGGAAGTGCTCGACCGCATCATCGCCGGCGACGCCAGCCAGCTCGGCCTGCTGGAAGATCTGTGCGATACGATGAAGTTCGGCTCGCTCTGCGCGCTGGGCGGCTTCACTCCCTACCCGGTGATGAGTGCAGTGCGTCACTTCCCGGAAGATTTTCGCAAACAGCTGCCGCTGGCGGCAGAGTAGGAGCACGCAGATGGCGCTGATCCAGGAGCTCGACTACGGCACGCCGGCCAGCAAGGCCGAGGCCCAGGTCACCATCAAGATCGACGGGTTCGCCGTCACCGTGCCGGAAGGCACCTCGGTGATGCGGGCGGCCGCCACCATCGGGGTGAGCATCCCCAAGCTGTGCGCCAGCGACTCGCTGAACGCCTACGGGTCCTGCCGGATGTGCCTGGTGGAGATTGAGGGCAGGGCAGGCACGCCGGCGAGCTGCACCACGCTGGTCTCGCCGGGCATGTCGGTGATCACCGGCAACGAGCGGCTGCGCAAACTCCGCAAGGGTGTGATGGAGCTGTACATCTCCGACCACCCGCTCGACTGCCTCACCTGTGCCGCCAACGGTGATTGCGAGCTGCAGGACACCGCCGGCGAGGTTGGCCTTCGCGACGTGCGCTACGGCTACCAGGGCGAGAACCACCTGAAGTCCGAGAAGGACCGCTCGAACCCGTATTTCGACTACGACCCGTCCAAATGCATCGTCTGTAGCCGCTGTGTGCGCGCCTGCGAGGAGGTGCAGGGCACCTTCGCGCTGACGGTCGCCGGCCGTGGTTTCGACTCCCGCATCGCCGCCGGCCAGAACGAGCCGTTCATGACCAGCGAGTGCGTCAGCTGCGGCGCATGCGTGCAGGCCTGCCCGACCGCCACGCTGATCGAGAAGAAGGTGGTCGAGATCGGCACGCCGGAACGCTCGGTGGTGACCACCTGCGCCTATTGCGGCGTCGGCTGCCAGTTCAAGGCGGAGATGCGCGGGCCCGAGCTGGTGCGCATGGTCCCCTACAAGGACGGCAAGGCCAATCGCGGGCATAGCTGCGTGAAGGGCCGCTTCGCCTGGGGCTATGCCACCCACCGCGAGCGCATCACCAAGCCGATGATCCGCGAGAGCATCAACGAGCCGTGGCGCGAGGTCACCTGGGAGCAGGCGTTCGAGCGTGCGGCCTCCGAGATCCACCGTATCCAGGCCAAGTACGGCCGCACCTCGGTTGGTGGCATCACCAGTTCGCGCTGCACCAACGAGGAATCCTACCTGGTGCAGAAGCTGGTGCGCGCCGGCTTCGGCAACAACAACGTGGATACCTGCGCGCGCGTCTGCCACTCGCCGACCGGGTTCGGCCTGTCGCAGACCTACGGCACGTCGGCCGGCACGCAGGATTTCGACAGCGTCGAAGAGACCGACGTGATGCTGGTGATCGGCGCCAACCCGACCGACGGCCACCCGGTGTTCGCCTCGCGCATGAAGAAGCGGCTGCGCGCGGGTGCCAAGCTGATCGTCATCGACCCGCGCCGCATCGACATGGTGCGCAGCCCGCACATCGAGGCCGCGTTCCACCTGCCGTTGCAGCCGGGAACCAACGTCGCCGTGCTGACGGCGATGGCGCACGTGATCGTGGCCGAAGGGCTGGTCAACGAGGCCTTCGTGCGCGAGCGCTGCGACATGGACGAGTTCAACGCCTGGCTGGAGTTCGTGCTCGAGCCGCAGAACAGCCCCGAGCAGGTCAGCCTCGTCTCCGGCGTGCCGGCCGAGGACCTGCGCGCGGCGGCGCGGCTCTACGCCACCGGCGGTAACGCGGCGATCTTCTACGGCCTGGGCGTCACCGAGCACAGCCAGGGCACCACCACGGTGATGGCGATCGCCAACCTGGCGATGGCGACCGGCAACATCGGCCGCCCCGGCGTGGGCGTGAACCCGCTGCGCGGCCAGAACAACGTGCAGGGTAGCTGTGACATGGGCAGCTTCCCGCACGAGCTGCCGGGCTACCAGCACGTCAGCAACGACGCCGCGCGCGAGATCTTCGACCGCGAATGGGGCGTGGCCGTCGACCGCGAGCCGGGCCTGCGCATCAACAACATGCTCGACGCCGCGGTGGAGGGCAGCTTCAAGGCGATCTACATCCAGGGCGAGGACATCGCGCAGTCTGATCCGGACTCACGCCACGTGATCGCCGGCCTGCAGGCGATGGAGTGCGTCATCGTGCAGGACCTGTTCATCAACGAGACGGCGAACTACGCCCACATCTTCCTGCCGGGCACCACGTTCCTTGAAAAGGACGGCACCTTCACCAACGCCGAACGCCGCATCAACCGCGTGCGGAGGGTGATCCAGCCGTTGCCGGGCCTGGCCGACTGGGAAGTCACTTTGCATCTGGCCGCCGCTCTCGGCGTCGACATCGGCACCTACAGTCATCCGAGCGAGGTGATGGACGAGATCGCCCGCACCACCGCCAGCTTCGCCACGGTGTCCTATAAGACGTTGGACGAGCTCGGCTCCGTGCAGTGGCCGTGCAACGAGGAGGCGCCCACCGGCACCCCGGTGATGCACGTCGGCGAGTTCGTCCGCGGCCTGGGCCGCTTCATCGTCACCGAGTACATACCCACCGAGGAGCGCTCCGGCCCGCGCTTCCCGCTGCTGCTCACCACGGGGCGCATCCTCAGCCAGTACAACGTCGGCGCGCAGACCAGGCGCACCGAGAACAGCCGCTGGCACGAGGAGGACCTGCTCGAGGTCAACCCGTTCGATGCCGAGCAGCGCGGCATACGCGAGGCCGACTGGGTGCGCGTGGCCAGCCGCGCCGGCGAGACAACGCTGCGCGCCCGCATCACCGACCGCGTGGCGCCTGGCGTGGTCTACACCACATTCCACCACCCGATGACGCAGGCCAACGTCATCACCACCGACCATTCCGACTGGGCGACGAATTGTCCGGAATACAAGGTGACGGCGGTGCAGGTCAGCCCGAGCAACGGGCCTTCTGCTTGGCAGGAGGAGTATCGGCGGCACTCCGACCAGTCGCGGCGGATTGCGGCGGAGTAAGCAAGCAAGCGGTTCTTTTTTGAAAAAAAGAACCAAAAAACTTTTGGTCTCTGGGGGTTGGCCTGTGGTGAGGCGTGTCGCGCACCTTGCAGGCACAGTGCGGACGTGTCCGCGCGGCGCACCTGAGGAACCAAAAGTTTTTTGGTTCTTTTTTTCAAAAAACAACTGCTTGCCTTCCTTGTAACTTGCCTAGCACGCGCCCCACGCGCTTCCTGCCGCTCATGCGCAGGGAGTCCGGCTTCACCCTGATCGAAATACTCGTCACCCTCGCCATCTTAGGCGTGGCGATGGGCCTGATCATCGGCCGCGGTCCGATGAACAGCCGCGGCCTGCAGGTGCGCGCGGCCGCCGGCGCCATCGCCCAAAGCCTGCGTGCCGCCCGTGCCCAGGCAATCGCCACCGACCAGGACGTCTCCGTCGCCATCGACCCCGGCCGGCACGCCTTTGCCATCGACCGTGGGCCGGTGCGCACCGTGGCGCTCGACATTCCCTTCGACGTGCTGCCGCCGGCGTTGCGTGGCCCCGGCACGGTGCGGCTGATCCGTTTCTCTCCGGACGGCAGTGCCACCGGCGGTGAGGTGCGACTGGGTGCCGGCCGGCATCGGCTCGGCATCAGCGTGGAGTGGCTGACCGGACGCGTGGTGGTTGCCGATGTGCCCTGACCGCGCGGCGCAGTCCGGCTTCACCCTGCTTGAGGTGATGATCGCCTTCGTCATCGCAGCGCTCGCCATGGGTGCGCTGTTCGGCGGCACGGTTTCCGGCCTGGACGCGACTTCGGTGGCCGCGCGCTACGACGAGGCGATCTCGCTGGCGCAGTCGCATTTGGCGGCGATTGGCCGCGGCACCGGCATCGCCAAGCAGGACACCAGCGGGGCGGAGGGCGAGGGCTTCACCTGGCATTTGCGGGTGCGCGAGGCGGCCTCCCGGCAGCTGACGCTCAGCGAGCAGGACCGCGCCAACGACGTCAAGCCGAGCCGGGCGGTGCTGTACGACGTGATCGTCACGGAGAGCTGGAAGGCTGGCGGGCGGGAGCGGCAGGTGACGCTGGCGACGCGCAGGTTCGACGTGCGCGCGGCGGAAGGATCGTAAAGCAAGATGTTCTTCATCGAGAAAAAGAACCAAAAAGCTTTTGCTCCCGCTGTCGCGCGCGCGTCCCGTGAGCGCGCGACAGCGGAGACAAAAGTTTTTTGCTTCCTTTTTTCAAAAAAGAAGGCCTTGCCTTCCGGCTTCACCCTGATCGAGGTGATCGTAGCCCTGGTGGTGCTGGGCTTCGTCCTGGCCGGGCTCGCGCAAGCCACCAGGTTCGGCATGTCCGCCTGGGCGCTAGAGACCAGGCTCGCCGAGAACTCCGCCCAGCTCGAGCGCATGGACCGCGTGCTGCGCCGGCTGATCGAGCAGGCCTCGCCGCCCGTCTCGACCGACGACAAACCGCTGGCGGGCCAGGAGCACCGCCTGACGATGATGAGCCTGCTGCCCGACGAGCCGGAGACCCAGCCGGTCCGTCACGCCGAGTTGGCGATCGGCGTGGACGACCGTCACCGCCTGGTGCTGCGCTGGCGGCCGCACCCCAACGCCGTGGCCATCGGCACGCCGCCCGGCCAGCAGGAGATCGTGCTGGCTGAGGGTGTCGAGCGGATCGACCTCGCCTACCGCGCGTCGGCCGCGGACGGCGGCAAGTGGACCAAGACGTGGACCGAGAACGCGTTGCCGGCGCTGGTGCAGATCCACTTCGTGCTGCCCAAGGGCAAGCACCGCTGGCCGGACATGGCCGTGCCAACCCTGTTGGACACCAATGGCAGTTTCTGAACGTTTGTGGGCTCTCACGCTGCCGCGCAGGCCGACAAGCGTTCGCACCGTATCGTCCCGGGAACAAAAGTTTTTTTGTTCTTTTTTTCAAAAAAGAACGCTTTCTTCCGATGCTGGCTTCGCCCTGCTGCTGGTCCTGTGGACGATGGCCCTGCTCTCCCTGCTGGCCGCCCAGGTTACCGGAAGCGGCCGGGCGGAGACCAGGCTGTCCTCCGCCCTCAGGGGCGGTGCGCAGTTGCAGGCGGCGGCAGACGCGGCGGTGGCCGAGACGATCTGGCACATGCTGGACGGTGGCGGCGACTACTGGGCGCCCGGCGCGATGATCCGCGTGCTCGACGAGCCGGCTGGCCGCGTGCTGGTGAGCGTCACCGACGAGCGCGGCAAGCTCGACATCAACCAGTCGCCGCCGGCGTTGTTGCAGGCGCTGTTCTCCATCGTGGGTGCGGACCGCAGCACGGCGCAGACGGCGTCCAACGCCATTGCGGACTGGCGGTCCCAGCAGCCCGGTGGTCCGGACGCCGAGTCGCCGGCGACCGTCGCCTACCGCGCGGACGGGCGGCGCTGGGGGCCGGCGGGGCAGGAGTTCCAGCGGCTGGACGAGCTGAAGCTGGTGCTGGGGATCTCGCCGGCGCTTTACCAGGCGAGCCTGCCCTACCTCACGCTGGCGCTGGAGCAGGCGCCCTGGACGGCCTACGCCAGCCAGACGGTGCTGGCGGCCATCGTGCGGGCCAAGCGCGATTCCGGTCTGACGGTGGACCCGGCGGACAACCGCGGACCGATCGTGCTGAAGATAGAGGCGCGTGCGGCCGGGCCGGATGGGGCGGCGTTCGTCCGGCGCACGCTGTTCCGGTTGGATGGCACGTTGAGCGGGCCGGCTTGGAAGTATCGGATTCTGAGCTGGGAGGATGGGGTGGACAAGTAAGCAAAAAACTTTTGTCTCTGCTGTCGCGCGCTCACAGGAAAGATCCGCAACAGAAGCAGTAAAAGCCTTTTGCTCCTTTTTCTCGAAAAAGAAGGCCTTCCTTTCCTTATCGTCTCCACCACCCCTTCCGCTTCGGCGCGTCAGCCGCCTCGTTGCCGACGATGATCGGCTGGGTCGCCGGACCGGCCACCGGCTCGGCCGGCGGCTCCTCCGGCACCAGCCGCAAGTTTGGGCTCGGCTCAGCCGGCGCGGACGCCTCGGATGGCGCGACCGTAACGGGCGTCGCCATCGTGTCGGTGCGCTGTTCGGCCCGCTCGATGGCGTCGAAGATGTCCAACCCCGCCATGGCGAACGGGTCGGCGGGCGTCGGGCCGATGTAAGGCGCGAAGGCGGGCGGCACGTAGGCTGGCACGTTCGGTTCTGCTGGTGAGTCGGCGGCCTCCGCCGGCTCGGCCTCTGCCTCGCCGTCCGGCTTGCGCCGGCGACGGCCGCCGCGACGGCCGCGTTTGGCGCGCGCCGGTTCCGCCTCGCCCTCGGCCGGCGCCGGCGCCTCGGCTTCTGCCGGCGCCGGCTCGATGCCGGTTTCGGTCTCCGACGCCGCCTCGGCCGCCTCGTCGTGGCCGGGGACGGACACGGTGATCTCCGACGGAAACGCCAGGTCGGGGATGTCCGGCTGTTCGGCGTCCTCGGGCAGCGGTGCGGCGGACTCTGCCTGCACCCCGTCCTCGCGACGGCCGCCACGCCGGCGGCGGCGCCGGCGACGGCGGCGCTGCTCGCCTTCCGCCGCGGTCTCGCCGGGCACGTGGTCGGTGTCCTTGGTAAAATCGTCCGCCGCGGCTTCGGCCTCGCCGTTGGCGGCGGCCGCCGGCTGCAGCACCACGTCGGCCTCCTCCTCGGAGATGTCGGCCTCCTCGGCGTCCTCGTCGGGCGTTGGCTGCGCGTAGACGGCGGGCGGCGGCAGTTCCTGCGGCACGGCGGCGCGCAGTCGGTCAATGCGGGTCTGCGCCGGCAGCAGGCTCTCGTCGGGCTGGAAGCAGACGCGCATGTCGTAGCGCGCCTCGATCTCGGTCAGCCGCTGGCGCTTGTTGTTGAGGATGTAGAGCGCGGTGGAGCTCGCCACGTGCACCGCGATCTCGGCGGCGCGGCGGCGGCCGCCTTCCTCCTCGATTTCGCGCAGCACGTGCAGCGCGGCACTCTCCGTGCTGCGCACGTGGCCGGTGCCGCCGCAGCCCGGGCAGACGCTCAGGCTCGTCTCGGCCAGAGACGGGCGCAGGCGCTGCCGGCTCAGCTCCAGCAGGCCGAAATGACTGATGTGGCCGAGCTGGATGCGCGCGCGGTCGTTGCGCAAGGCGTCGGCTATGCGCCGCTCGACCATCGCGTTGTGCTTCTTGCTCTCCATGTCGATGAAATCGATGACGATCAGGCCGGCCAGGTCGCGCAGCCGCAGCTGGCGCGCGGCCTCCTCGGCGGCTTCGAGGTTGGTGCGCAGCGCGGTCTCCTCGATGCCGCGCTCACGCGTCGAGCGGCCGGAGTTCACGTCGATGGCGACCAGCGCCTCGGTCTGGTTGATTACCAGGTAGCCGCCGGAACGCAACTGCACGGTGGGGCTCAGCATGGCGTCGAGCATCTGCTCGACCTGCGCGTGGGCGAACAGCGGCTGGGCGTTGCCCGGCCACAGCTGCACCTTCTTCACGTGCGTCGGCATCAGCATGCGCATGTAATCGCGGGCGGCGCGCCAGCCGTCCTGGCCGTCGACCACCAGCTCGTCGATGTCGCGCGAGTAGACGTCGCGTATGGCGCGCTTGATCAGGCTGGCTTCCTCGTAGATCAGCGAGGGCGCCATCGACGCCATCGTCTGCTCGCGGATGTCGTCCCACAGGCGCAGCAGGTACTCGCCGTCGCGCTTGATCTCGGCCTTGGGGCGGGCGGCGCCGGCGGTGCGCACGATCAGCCCCATGCCGCGGGGGATCTCCAGTTCGGCGGTAACTTCCTTGAGGCGTCGGCGGTCGGCGGCAGAGGTGATCTTGCGGCTGATGCCGCCGCCGCGCGGTGAGTTGGGCATCAGCACGCAGTAGCGGCCGGCCAGCGAGATGTAGGTGGTCAGCGCCGCGCCCTTGGTGCCGCGCTCCTCCTTGACCACCTGGATCAGCAGGATCTGCCGGCGGCGGATCACCTCCTGTATCTTGTAGCTGCGGGTGAAGCGCGAGGGCTGCCGCGGCGCGCGAGTCTCGTCGCCGCCCTCGGTCTCGCCGCCCACCATCTCCGGCGAGGGCGCGTCCATTGCCGAGATCTGGCGCACGCGGTTGCCGGCCTCCGGCGGGTCAGGCTCGCCCTCCTGGGCGGCTATCGGTTCGGCGGTCTCCGCTTCGGACGTTCCCGCTTCGAACGTTCCCGCTTCGGACGCCAGCGGTTCGGATGCCTCCGGGGCTGCGTCGATACCGCGGGAGAGGACATCCTCGGCAGGCTGTGAAGCCTGGACGTCAGCGGCGTGGTCTGATGCGTCGTCGATCGCGCCCCCCGGCGCCACCAGCAGGTCCTGGTGGATCAGCAACGGCAGGGGCGGCTCGGCCTCGCCTGCCGGTTCGGCTTCTTCGGTTGCCTCCTGCGGTGGCGCGGTCTCGACCGGCTCCGCTTCAGAGTAGGTGTCTGGCTGGGCAAGAAGGGCGTCTGATTGCTCAGCCGGGGACGCGCCTGCCGGCGCCTCCGCCGGACTTCCCGCCTCGTGGTATTCCGCCGCCGCCACTGCCGCGTCGTGGTCGGGTGACCCGTCTGACACGGCTGCGTGGTCGTGATGCGGTGCCGGCACGGCAGGGAGGTCGTCCTCCTCGGCCTCCTCCTCGGCGCGCGCTTCCTCTTCCTGCATCGCAATCAGGCGCTGCCGGTCGGCGACGGGAATCTGGTAGTAGTCCGGATGGATTTCGCCAAAGGCGAGGAAGCCGTGCCGGTTGCCGCCGTATTCGACGAAGGCGGCCTGCAGGCTGGGCTCTACGCGGACGACTTTGGCGAGATAGATGTTGCCTTTGAGCTGCCGGCGCGAGAGGGTTTCGACATCGAAATCTTCGAGGCGGTTACCGTCCAGCACCACCACGCGGGTTTCTTCCGCGTGGCTGGAATCGATGAGGAGACGCTTGGTCATGAAGTCTGCAACTCCGGGACCCCGGCGTCGCGCGGCAACTCACTCCCGTCGGATGGGGGAGGCGCGCGGCCTGGCAGGTCAATTGGGGGTGGGCAAGCCAGGCGCGCACGTCAGCACGGCGACCAGTCCGCTTCGGCCGTGATGCGGCCGAAACTTCAATTCTGGACTCTGTCGCGGCGCTGCTGTGTGCTGCCATGGCCTTCGAACGTGGCGCCCGCGCGGTAGAAGCTGCGGGCGTTCAGGAGGGTATCCATCGCGCATCGCGCGGGTTGCGGCGCCTTGGGAGGGCTGCACGCGCTTCGACACATGCAGCAAAGCGCCTGGTACCGCAAGAGAGGAAGCAAGGCCTGCTTTTTCGAGAAAAGAAGCAAAAAGCTTTTGTCACGGCTGTCGCGGATCTCTCCGGCGGCGTGCGCCCAAGGAACAAAAGGTTTTTGGTTCTTTTTTTCAAAGAAGAACTGCTTGCTTCGCTTGTTGCCGCCCCGGCACATGACCCATGATTAATCAATGACTAACCCGCCGTGTCGAACGTTACATGGTAGGTTGCGTCATGCCGTCCGACCCCGCCTTCTCCCGCCGCCTGCTGCTTGGCCACGGCTTCGGCGCGGCGCTGATGCTGCCCGCCGCCGCCATCGCCGCCACCCAGCGCCCCGCCCGCCACCCCGCACCTGCGCGCACCGCCCCGCTGGTGGTGCTCGACCCCGGCCACGGCGGCAAGGACCCAGGCGCCATCGGCACGTCTGGCACCTACGAGAAGCACGTGGCCTTTGCGGTGGCCGGCGAGCTGGCCCGCCGCCTGCGCGCCGGCGGGCGGTGCCGGGTGTCGCTGACGCGGGAGAACGACGTGTTCATCCCGCTGGAGGACCGAGTGGCCATCGCCCAGGCGCAGGGGGCGTCGCTGTTCGTCTCCATCCACGCCGACGCTGTGTCCGACCACGCCGTGCGCGGCGCCAGCGTCTACACCCTGGCCGCCACCGCGTCCGACGCGCAGAGTGCAAAGCTGGCCGACCGGGAGAACGCCGCCGACCGCTACGGCGGCCCGGCGGCTCACGGCGTCTCTCCCCAGGTGGCCGAGATCCTGGCCAGCCTGGTGCAGCACGAGACGCGGCTGGGCTCGGCGTTGGCCCAGCAGCACGTCGTGGCGATGCTCGGGCGGGACGTGCCGCTGCTCGACAACCCGGCGCGCCACGCCGGCTTTGCCGTGCTGAAGGCGGCCGACATCCCCAGCGTGCTTGTTGAGACGGGATTCATGTCGAACCCGCATGATGAGGCCGCGTTGCGACAGGCAAGCCATCGTGCGATGATCGCGTCTGCCATCCACCGCGCCGTGGACGGCTATTTCGCGTCTGAAGGGCGCCTCGCCCGGGTCGGCTGATCGGCCGGCAGGTGCCCTCAGGCGTATGCGCCCGTCACTGTTGGGTCGGGATTAAGCCGCGGGACCTCGGGCCCGCGTCTGTGGATAGGATCGTGCACCTGTGGATGGGCATCGCGAACGACTGATCGTGGCGTCGGAGCCGGACGCGCCGTCGCCGCGGCCCCGCAAGCCCGCCCGCAAGCAGCGGCGTGCCAACCCGGTGCTGGCCTTCGTGCGCGGACTGTTCGGCCTGATCTTCGCCGTCGGCATCGTCGGCGCCGGTGCAGCCGGGCTGATCGTGTGGAACATCTACGACCAGGATTCCGCCGACCTGCCGACGCTGGACGGCCTGCGCACTTACCAACCGCCGGTGATGAGCCGCGTCTACGCCGGCGACGACCGGCTGATGGCCGAGCTGGCCGACCAGCGCCGCATCTTCGTCCCCATCACCGCCATCCCCGAGCAGGTCAAGCGCGCCTTCATCGCCGCCGAGGACCAGAACTTCTACACCCACAAGGGCGTGGACCCGTTCGCCATCGCGCGTGCGGCGTTCACCGACCTGCAGCACGTGGGCGAGGGCAAACGGCCGAAGGGTGCATCGACCATCACCCAGCAGGTGGCCCGCAACATGGTGCTGGGCTCGGACGCGCTCAGCTACCACCGCAAGATCAAAGAAGGCTTGCTGGCGCTGCGCATCGAGCGCGTGCTGACCAAGCAGCGCATTCTCGAGCTCTACCTCAACGAAATCTACCTCGGGGAGGGCGCCTACGGCGTGGTGGCCGCAGCCCAGACCTACTTCAACAAGCCGCTCGATCAGCTGACCGTCGGCGAGGCGGCGATGCTGGCCGCCCTGCCGAAATCGCCGAAGAACTACGACCCGTTCCGCTACGCCGACGCCGCCCGCGGCCGCCGTGACTGGGTGCTGGACCGCATGGCAGAGACCCACGCCATCACCGCAGCCGACGCGGAAGCCGGCAAGGCCGAGCCGCTGACACCCAGCAAGTACCGTGCGCCGGACACCGTGCCCGGCGCCGAGTGGTTCACCGAGGAGGTGCGCCGCCGCCTCGCACTGCGCTTCGGCCAGGACCAGACCACCGAGGGTGGCTTGATCGTTCACACCAGCTTGGACCCGGCGTTGCAGGCCCAGGCAGACCAATCCCTGCGTGCCGGGTTGATGCATTACGACCACGCGCATGGCGGCTGGCGCGGACCGGTGGCACGCATCGGCAGCACCGCCTCGCTGGATGGCGACTGGTCGGACGCGCTCTCCCGCATCCCCAAGCCGGCCGGCATGCTGCCAGACTGGCGTGTCGCCGTCGTGCTCGACGAGACCTACGACGCGGCCAGGCTCGGCTACATGACCGACACCGACGGCACTACCCAGGCCCGCACCGGCGAGGTTGCGCTGTCCACGCTGGGCTGGGCGCGGCAGGTGCTGGGCAACGGCGACCTCGGTGCCGCCCCGCACCGCATGTCCGACGTGCTTGCCCCGGGTGACATCGTCCTGGTGGAGCCGGCCGACGGTACGCTGGACATGCGCGTCGCCGACCACCACTCCTCGCGCAAATCGCACGCCCACACCACGCTGGTGACGCTGGACAAGCTGACGCTGCGTCAGATCCCCAAGGTAGAGGGCGCGCTGGTCAGCCTGGATCCACGTACCGGCCGGGTGCTAGCGCTGTCGGGCGGCTGGAGCGGGGCGGCCAGCAAGTTCAACCGCGCTACCCAGGCGCAGCGCTCGCCCGGCAGCTCGTTCAAGCCGTTCGTCTACCTCGCCGCGATGGAGCAGGGGATCTCGCCCAGCGCGCGGTTCGAGGACAGCGCGTTCAGCATGGGGAACTGGCACCCGCACAACTACGAGATGAACTACGGCGGCCCGACCCCGCTGCGCATCGCGTTGGAGCAGTCGCTGAACCTGGTGACGGTACGGGTGGCGTCGCACATCGGCATGACCGAGGTGGCCAAGACGGCGATTGGCCTGCACCTGTATGACAGCATGCCGAAGGTGCTGCCGGCTGCCTTGGGCGCGGTGGAGACGACGGTGCTGCGCGAGGCCGGCGCCTACGCATCGATCGCCGAGGGTGGCCGAGAGGTGGTCCCCAGCCTGATCGACAGCGTGCAGGATCGCGACGGACACGTCGTCTGGCGCCCCAACGGCCTGGTGTTGGGCGCCGGCGACCCGTCGCAGGCTCCGACCCTGTCCGACCCGCGCCAACAGGTGGCCGACCCGCAGAGCGCCTACCAGGTGCTGCGCATGATGGAAGGGGTGGTCAAGTTCGGCACCGGCAAGCCCGCCGTGGAAGGCCTGGACCGGCCGATCGCCGGCAAGACCGGCACCAGCCAGGACTACCACGACGCCTGGTTCGCCGGTTTCACGCCAGACATGGTCACCATCGTCTGGGTGGGCTTCGACTCGTCCGAAACGCTGGGCGACGAGCAAACCGGTGCCGCCGTGGCGGCCCCGATTTGGAACAATTTTATGCGCGCCGCCCAGCACGACCGGCCGGTGCTGGACTTCCGCGTGCCGGATGGCGTCACCCTGGCGAGCTGGGGCTGCGGCCGTCACGAATGCGTCGATGCGTTCAAGCCCGACCAGGTGCCTGGGGCCAGCGGCGTCGGCGGCATCGCCCGGCAGGACGACAGCGTGGACACCGCCGCCGCAGACAGCCCGGTGCTGATGGTCAACCCGGACCCGGACGCACCGCCGCCGGCGCCGAAGCCCTCGCCGGGGACTGGTGTCGATAGCGGGGTTGGCGGGCTTTATTGACGCGCTGGGCAAGCAGTTGTTTTTGACAGAAAGAACCAACAACTTTTGTCTCCGTAGGTGCGGAGCTGAGGCGTGGTGTTTCAGCTTCCCGCCACAGCGAGACCGAACGCTTGCTTCGTTTTCTCGAAAAAGAAGGCCTTTCTTCCTTCCTTGTGGCGCCCCAAATGCGCCCCCCCTCCCGCACAGGTAACCAACATGGCAGCCGAAGCCGACGCCCTCCACGAACAGATCCAGCAATCCGTGGCGCTGCTCCGGAGGCATCTTTGACTGGGATGTTGCCACCGCGCGCCTCGAGGAGCTCAACCACCTAGTCGAAGACCCCTCACTCTGGAACGACGCGGAGGGCGCGCAGAAGATCATGCGCGAGCGCAACCGCCTGGCCAGCGGCATCGACGGCCTCCGCAAGCTTGAATCCGACGTGGCCGACGCGATGAGCCTTATCGAGCTGGCCGAAGCCGAGGGCGAGCCTGCCATGGTCGACGAGGGCATCGGCGCGTTGCGCGACATCGCTGCCGAGGCCAAGCGCCAGGAGATCCTCGGCCTGCTCAGCGGCGAGGCCGACGGCAACGACTGCTACATCGAGCTGAACGCCGGCCAGGGCGGCACCGAGGCGCAGGACTGGACCGAGATGCTGATGCGCATGTACTCGCGCTGGTCGGAAAAGCACGGCTACAGGGTGGAGATGATGGAGGCCAGCGAGGGCGAGGGCGCCGGCCTCAAGTCAGTCACCCTGCAGGTGAGCGGTCCCAACGCTTACGGATGGCTGAAGACCGAAGCCGGCGTGCACCGCCTGGTGCGCATCAGCCCGTTCGACGCCGCCGCCCGCCGGCAGACCAGCTTCGCCAGCGTGTGGGTCTACCCGCTGGTGGACGACAGCATCGAGATCGAAATCCGCGACGCCGACCTCAAGGTGGACACCTTCCGCGCGTCCGGCGCCGGCGGCCAGCACGTCAACAAGACGGAGAGCGCCATCCGCATCACCCACATGCCGTCCGGCATCATCGTCGCCTGCCAGACCGATCGTAGCCAGCACCGCAACCGCGCTACCGCGATGGGCATGCTGAAGGCGCGGCTCTACGAGGCGGAGCTGCAGAAACGCGAGGCGGCCTCGGCGCTGACGGAAGCTGGCAAGACGGAGAACAGCTGGGGGCACCAGATCCGCAGCTACGTGCTGGCACCGTATCAGATGGTGAAGGACCTGCGCACCGGCGTGGAGAAGGGCAACCCGGGGGCGGTGCTGGATGGGGAGCTGGACGATTTCATGGCGGCCGCGCTGGCGGCACGGGTGGGGGCTACGCGGAGTGAGGCTTCGGCTCAGGCTCAGTGAGGGGCCTCCGGCGGCTTCTTTTCTGAAGAAAAGAAGCAAAAGACTTTTGTTTCCGCTGTCGCGGCCTCTCCCGCGAGCGCGCGACAGCGGAGACAAAAGTTTTTTGGTTCTTTTTTTCAAAAAAGAACTGCTTGCTTGCTGATGCGAGCCGCAATCGTCACCGCCTGCCGCGCCATGAACACCCTGGGCCTGAACCAGGGCATGTCCGGCAACATCAGCGTCCGCAACGGCGACGGCCTGCTGATCACGCCGACAGCCACGCCATACGACGTCATGCAGCCCGCAGACATTGCCGAGCTGCCCCTGGCCGGCGAGGGCTGGACCGGCCCCAAGCGCCCATCCTCCGAGTGGCGGTTCCACCGCGACATCCTCGCCGCCCGCCCGGAGTTCGGCGCAGTGGTGCACGCCCACCCGGCGCATTGCACCGCGCTGGCAATGATGCGCCGCGGCATCCCGCCCTGCCACTACATGATCGCCAACTTTGGCGGCGACGACGTGCGCTGTGCCGGCTACGCCACCTTCGGCACCCAGGCGCTGTCGGACCTGGTGGTCGTGGCGCTGGCCGACCGGTCCGCCTGCCTGCTGGCCAACCACGGCATGATCGCCTGCGGGCGCGACCTGCACCAGGCGATGAGCCGCGCGGTCGAACTTGAAGCGTTGGCGCGGCAATACCTCCTGAGCCTGTCCGCAGGCGGGCCGGTGCTGCTCTCGGCGGCAGACATCGCGGCGGCGCAGCGCAGGTTCGGGGATTACCGCCCGTAAGGTCGAGCAAGGCCCTCTTTTTCGAGAAAAAGAAGCAAAAAGCTTTCGCGTACGCTGTCGCGGACGGCTGAAACGACACGACGCACCCGACGAGAGCAAAATTTTCTGGTTCTTTTTTTCAAAGAAGAACTGCTTGCCTTTTCGACGGCGAGGCTGCCGTCGTCAGGCTGTGCCCCAGCAGCGTTTGCAACCACGCCCGTATTGAGAGCAGCAGCGCCGCTCCGGACCACTCGCAAACGAACATCACCAAACCGTGAAAACTAACTTGCGGTTGCATCTCGCCCGTGTATCATGCGCATACCGGAACGATCACCGGCCACTGGGCGGGCGCAAGATGACAGACTGGTCGAACCTCGAATTTGCCAACGCGCCGATCAGGTCGCGCCGCGCGCAGGATTTCTTGCCGATGGTGACGGACGTGCTGACCTGCTGGGATTTCCTGGCCTGCGTGCTGGCCGGTGAGGCGGCACTCGCCGTCTACGCACGTTATGTCTTGCGGACCCCCGCGGATCTGTTTTCCGGCCCATTCCTGCGCGACATCGTTTTCGGCAGCTTCATCGCCGCCTTCATGCTGCGCACCTCCGGCCTGGAGAGCGAGCGGCTGGCGGCCAGCGTGTGGCGGCTGGTGCTGAGCTCCGAGCGCAAGTGCCTGAGCGCCTTTGCCGTGCTGATCGCCGTGGGCCTTGCCACGCGCGAGACCAACGACATGGCGCGGCTGTGGCTGTTCGCCTGGCTCGGCATCTTCGCCGTCCTGGTCTGCGGCACGCGGCTGGCGTTCGGCGCCTGGCTGGGCCGGCTGCGCCGCCGCGGCGACTTCCGCGAGGCGGTGGCCATCATCGGCTCGGCCGGTGCGCGCGAGCGCATGGCCGCCCGCCTGGCCGCGGAGGTGGACGTGGTGGGCCTGTTCGGCACCCAGGCACCCGGGTTCAGCGAGGCCTACCCGGACGAAGACGACGAGGTGGATCGGCTGCTTGACCTCGGCAGGCAGGGCGGTTTGAACTCGGTCATCCTCGCACTCGACCGTGGCCAGGAACACGGCGTCTCCTACCTCATCGAGCGGTTGAAGGCGCTGCCGGTGCAGGTTGCCGTGTGTCCGGATGCGGGCTGGGCAGACGAGGTGCGGACAAGCACCCGCGTGCTCGGCGGGATACCGATGTCGGTCATGGCGGAACCGCCGATCAAACAGCCGGACCTGCTGGCCAAGGCGATGGTGGACAAGCTGGGGGCGGCGCTGCTGCTGCTGCTGCTGACACCAGTCCTGCTGGCCGTCGGCATGGCGATCGCGGCGACCAGCCCGGGCCCGGTGATCTTCCGCCAGACCCGCCGTGGCTGGTGCGGCCGCGACTTCACCATCTTCAAGTTCCGCACCATGCACGCTGCAGGGACCGGCCGCGTCAGCCAGACCCGGCGCGGCGACCCGCGATGCACCCGCATCGGCCGGTTCCTGCGCGCCTCCAGCATCGACGAGCTGCCGCAGCTGGTGAACGTGCTGCTGGGCGACATGTCGCTGGTGGGCCCGCGCCCGCACGCCGAGGCGCTGCACGACGTCGACCGCGCAGGCCGCGAGATCGTCGCCGAGTACGCGCAGCGCCACCGGGTCAAGCCCGGGCTGACCGGCTGGGCCCAGGTCAACGGCGCGCGCGGGGCTACGTCCACGATGGCGCAGCTGCGCCGCCGCGTGGAGTTCGACCTCTATTACATCGAGAACTGGTCCCTGCTGATGGATATGCGGATCCTGCTCCGCACGCCGTTCTGCATGGGCGGGGAGAACGCGTTTTGAACGCCGCCGGGCTGCTGGACGCGCCGGCGCTGCGCCCGGCGCGCGGCGGCGTAGGACGCGGCTACCCCAGCGCTGCCGCCCAGGAAGCCACTCGGCAGGCGGCCGGTCTGCTGGGGCACGTGCTGGCCCGGCTGCCTGGCGTGGCCCAGCCGGTGGTGCACGTCCTGCCGGCCTGCGCGGCCGGCAGCGCCTCTGCGGTGGCGCGCGTGCTTGCAGCAGCGGCGGCCGAGCGGTTCGGCCGCACCCTGCTGGTCAGGGCCGGCAACAGCGAGGTGCAGCAGCCCGAACCCGGCGGCTTATGGTGGCTGGCCGCCGAACTGCCCGGTCAGGGGCCGGACGGCTTTGGCAGCGGGCCGGAGACCATCGTGCCCGACGCAAGCATGGAAGGTCTCTATCACGCGCGCCTGCCGCTGGCCGACCGCGGCGGCATCGCCCAGAAGCTGGCCGCCTGGTGCCGTGCCGAGCCGGGTTTTCGCATGGTGGTGGTCGAGAGCCCGTCGGCTACGATCGACCTCGCAGCGCTCGACGCGTGCCTCGTATGCCATGGCGCCGTGCTGGCCGTGGCGGCCGGCCAGACGACGCTGCAGGATTTGCGCCGGGCGGAGCGCCAGCTCCAGGCGGCCGGCGCGCGGGTGCTGGGCACCGTGCTGCACGATCGGCCGATCATCGGCTTGCCAGGCCTGCGGCGCCGCCGGAACGTCTGATGCAGGCCTCGACCGGCAGGCTCGCCGTGGTGCTCGCCACCGCTGCCGTGGGCCTCGAACTATGCGTCAGCGCCAACCTGCTCACCTGGGCCGGTGTGCCCTACGTTACCGACGGCGGCGCGCTGCCGCTGAAGTTCCACCCCGGCACCGACCTGCTGGTGGCTGCCGCCGGGGCAGCGCTGGTCAGCGGCCAGATGGGCTGGCTGCGCCGCCTGCCCGGCACGCTGTGGCTGTTTTTCGGCACTGTACTCTTCTGCCTGCTGTGCGTGCTGCTGCTGACCGGCACCAGCAACATGATCGTCCTGCTCGACACCTTTCTGCCGGCCGGGCTGCTGGCCGCTGTGCTGGACCGTGCCCGGCCGGCAGACCTGCGCGGGCTGCGCCGGGTGATGCAGGTGCTGCTGGCGGCCAACGCGGTGCTCGCCTTGGCCGAAATGGCGATGCAGACGACGCTGGTACCGCTCTACCTCAACGACGCCGCCTACCAGCCGCACACCGAGGATTTCCGCCCCACCGCGCTGTTCGACCACCCGCTGACCGGCGCGCTGATGATGATGATGGCGCTGGCGATCGCACCCGAGCGGGGCCGCTCTGCTGCCGCCGGGCTGGTGCGACTGGCCTACCAGGGCCTGATCTGGGCGGGGTTGATCGTGTTCGGCGGCCGCATGGCGCTGGGCGTGTGCGTGCTGACGGCGGTGCTTGGCCAGGCCTGGCGCGGCTTCCGGCTGGTGCTGACGCGCGACCCGCGTGCGGCCGCCACCCTGGTGATGGCGGGCTGCGGCCTGGTCGGCTGCGCGCTGCTGTTCGCTGCAGCACTGGCCGCCGGCATGGGCGACCGCCTGGCCGGCCACCTCTACTGGGACGACAGCGCGCAGGTTCGCCTCGCGCAATGGCAAATCGTGGGCGAGCTGGACGCGCCGCAACTGCTGTTCGGCACCCCGCGCGAGGCACTGCTGAGCCTGCTCAACCGGTTGCGCCTTGGCCCCGGCGTCGAGGTGATCGAGAACTTCTGGCTGCTGATGTTCGTGAGCCTCGGCACGATCGGCTTCCCCGCCTTCCTGGTGGCGCTGGCTGCGCTGTGCCGCTGGTGCTGGCAGCGCACCGCGCCTGCCGGGCGGGCGCTGTTGCTGGGCGCGCTGGTGGTGGCCTCCTCGAGCAACTCGCTGGGGCGCAAGTCGACCGTCCTGGTCTGCCTGGTCGCCGCCACGCGCTGTGCCGCTGCCGGCGGCGCCCCCTCCTATCGCTTGCGGGCAGCACGCCTGCCGCTCTCCTTGCAGTGGCCGCAGCATGAGCCTCGGACCGATCGCCTTCTACATGCACGACCTTTCCGGCGGTGGCGTGGAGCGCATGCGGCTGTCGCTGATCGCCGAACTGCGCGCGCGCGGGCTGGCGGTGAGCCTGGTCGTCGGCCGCCGGCAAGGCGCGCTGGCCACCCAGGTGCCGGCCGACCTCGACGTGGTGGAGCTCGGCTGCACCGGCGTGCTGGCCTCGGCCCTGGCACTGGCGCGCGTGCTGCGCCGGACGCGGCCGGACGTGCTGGTGGCAAGCCTGGACCACAACAACATCGCCGCCATGCTGGCCGGCACGCTGGCCCGCACCGGCACGCGCGTGGTGGTTTGCCAGCACAACGCGCTGTCGGCCGAACGCGCGTCGGGCTGGAAGTATCGCGCGGTGCCGTGGCTGTACTGGCTGCTGCAGTCGCGCGCCCACGGCCTTGTTGCCGTCAGCCGCGGCGTGGCGGACGACTTGGCTCAGGTAGCCGGCATCCCGCGCCGGCGGATCACCGCCATCTACAACCCGGTCATCGGCGCCGATTTCGCCGCCCGCTCGGCAGGATCCGCGCCGCATCCCTGGCTCGCAGATGGCGAGGCGCCAACTTTCGTCTTCGCAGGGCGGCTGACCGACCAGAAAGACCCGCTGCTGCTGCTGGAAGCCTTTGCCCTGCTCCGGCAAAGCGGCCAGGCACGGCTCGTCCTGCTCGGAGAGGGCCCGCTGCTGGCAACGCTGCGGGCCGAAGCGGCGCGGCGCGGCATCGCCGAAGCGGTGCTGTTCGCCGGATTTCAGGCCAACCCGTTGCCCTGGATTGCGCATGCGACCGGCCTGGTCCTGTCCTCCCGCTACGAAGGACTGGGCAACGTGCTGATCGAGGCGCTGGCCTGCGGCACCCCGGTCGTCGCCACCGATTGCCCGCACGGCCCGGCGGAAATCCTCGCCGGCGGCGCGTTCGGCGCGCTGGTGCCCGTCGGTGACGCTGCCCTGCTGGCCGACGCGATGGCGCGGATGGCGATTGCCCCGCGCGACAGCGAACGGCTGCAGGCTCGCGCCGCCTGCTTCAGTGCCTCCGCCTGTGCGGACGCGCATCTGGCGTTGCTGCAGGGGCTGGAGAACCGCCCGGCTTTCACCGAGACACTCGCGCATTCTGGGAAGCAAGCAAGCAAGCGGTTCTTTTTTGAAAAAAAGAACCAAGAAACTTTTGCTTCCGATGCGTGCGCGGTGGGGAAGCGTGCCGTTTCAACAATTGGCACGGTACAGGCGCGCGAGGCACCGGCCGTTTTTGGTCTGAAGCTTTCAACGCTGAGCGCGGCCGAGATCACCGAGGAGGTGTTGACACAGCCGGCCGGCGGCCAACCCGCCCTGGTGGTGACGCCGAACATCGACCACGTGCGGCTGCTCCGGCACCAAGGCTTTCGCGACGCCTACCACGCCGCCCGCATCGTCTGCCCGGACGGTCTGCCGGTGCTCCTCTACGCCCGGTTGCGCGGCTATGCCGCACCCACACGCGTCACCGGATGCGAGCTCTACGATCGCCTGGCGAACCACCCCGAGTTACGCGCCCGCAAGCTCCTGGTCGTGGTGGAATCCCAACGCACCAGGGCCGCCTTCCTGGCCTGGGCCGAGCAGCGCGGCCTGCCGCGCGCCCAGGCCGTCGTCGCACCTGCCAAGCTCGCCGGCGACGCGGCGGCACAGATGGCACTGGCCACCTTCGTCGGTGCGGAGGCCCCCGACATCCTGGTGCTCACGCTCGGCGCCCCGCTCAGCGAAACGTTCGTGCACACCCACCGCCACCTGCTGCCGGGATGCTGGGCACTGTGCGTGGGCCAGGCTGTGCGAGTTCAGCTCGGCCTGACGGAACGCGCGCCGCGCGCCTGGCAACGGGCGGGGCTGGAGTGGCTGTGGCGGATCAGGCAGGAGCCACGGCGATTAGCTGCACGGTACGCGCGGGCGCTGGCCTGGTTTCCGGTGGCGGTGGCGCGGGATTTAAGAAGCAAGGAAGGCCTTCTTTTCTGAAGAAAAGAAGCAAAAGACTTTTGTCACGGCTGTCGCGGACCTTTCCACACGGCCCGTCCGAGAGGACAAAAGTTTTTTGGTTCTTTTTTTCGAAAAAGAACCCCTTGCTTGCATCTACCCCAGCGCCTGCACCACTTCCTCGGTCATCTTCTTGGCGTCCCCGAACAGCATCATCGTGTTCGGCCGGAAGAACAGCTCGTTGTCCACGCCCGCGTAGCCCGACGCCATCGAGCGCTTGATGAACAGCACCGTGCGCGCCTTTTCCACGTCCAGGATCGGCATGCCGTAGATCGCACTCGTGGTATCCGTCTTGGCCGCCGGGTTGGTTACGTCGTTGGCGCCGATGACGTAGGCGACGTCGGCGGTGCTGAACTCGTTGTTGATCTGCTCGAGCTCGAAGACGTCGTCGTAGGGCACGTTGGCTTCGGCCAGCAGCACGTTCATGTGGCCGGGCATGCGGCCGGCGACGGGGTGGATGGCGTAGCGCACGTCCACGCCCTCGGCCTTCAGCTGGTCGGCCATCTCGCGCACCGCGTGCTGGGCTTGCGCCACGGCCATGCCGTATCCGGGCACGATGATGACCTTGGACGCGTTCTTCATGATGAACGCGGCGTCCTCGGCGTTGCCGCTTTTCACCGTGCGGTCGCCGGACGCAGCCGGGCCCCCGCCAGCGCCGCTATCGGTGCCGAAGCCGCCGAGCAGCACGTTGAAGATGCTGCGGTTCATGCCCTTGCACATGACGTAGGACAGGATGGCGCCGGACGCGCCCACCAGCGCGCCGGTGATGATGAGTGCCAGGTTGCCGATGGTGAAGCCGATGCCGCAGGCCGCCCAGCCGGAGTAGCTGTTCAGCATGGAGACCACGACGGGCATGTCCGCCCCGCCGATAGGGATGATCAGCAGGAACCCCAGCGTTATGGCCAGTAGGGCGATGATCCAGAACACGCTCTGCGGGCCGCCGTTGCTGACGAAGACCACGATCAATGCCACCACCGCGATGCCCAGCGCCGCGTTGAGCTGGTGCTGGAAGCGGAAGGTGATGGGCGTGCCCTTCATCAACGCCTGCAGCTTGGCGAACGCGATGAGCGAGCCGCTGAACGTGATCGCACCGATGGCCAGGCCCACCGACATCTCGACCAGGCTCTCGTGGTGGATGTGGTGCGGCACGCCGATGCCGAAGGCGGCGGGCGCGTTCAGCGCGCCGGCGGCGACGAACACCGCGGCCAGGCCTACCAGCGAATGGAAAGCGGCGACGAGCTGCGGCAGCGCCGTCATGGCGATGCTGCGGGCGACGTAGGCGCCGATGCCGCCGCCGATGACGATGCCGGCGAAGATCCAGGCGTACCCTTCGCCCAGCATGCCCTGCCGGCCCAGCGTGGCGAGGATGGCGATGGCCATGCCGATCATGCCGAACTGGTTGCCGCGCCGCGAGGTGACCGGGCTGGAGAGGCCCCGCAACGCCAGTATGAACAGGACGGCGGCGACGAGGTAAAGCAGCGAGGTCAGGTTGGATGACATGTGCCGCGCCTACTTCCTGAGCTTGTTCTTGGACTGGAACATCGACAGCATGCGCTGGGTCACCAGGAACCCGCCGAAGATGTTCACGCTGGCCAGCGTCACCGCGATGAAGCCGAAGATGTGCGGCGCCGCGCCGTGGCTCAGCCCGGTGGCCAGCATGGCGCCCACGATGATGACCGAGGAGATGCCGTTGGTGACCGCCATCAATGGGCTGTGCAGCGCCGGGGTGACGTTCCAGACCACGTAGTAGCCGACGAAGCAGGCCAGCAGGAAGATTGTCAGCAGGAAGATGAACGGCTCGGCCGCCGCGGTGACCGGGGCGAGCGCCGCCGGCACGGTGTGCGCCGTGACATCGAGCTGGTGGGCGAGTTGGCCAGCCTGCTTGGCCAGGTGGTGTGCCTGCTCTGCAAGCGAGTTCGGGTTCATGGGCTCGTGCCTTTCGCGTCAGCTCGCTGCGGGGCTGTCTGGCTTGGTGTTGGGCTTGGGTCCGCGCTGCTTCTTCCCGGCCTGCCTGCCAGCCTGGTTGAACGCGGCCGGGCCGGTCAGGCCGGATTCGGTCGAAATCGGCGCCGAAGCGTCGTCTGACGCTGACTCGGCGGGGCCGCTCTCGGGCATGGCAGAGGAGGTGGCCTCCGGACCATCGGTCGGGCTGGCCAGCGCGGAGGTTGCCGGCACCAGCCCGGCGACGGCTCCGGACGCCGGCTCCGAAGTGGGCCCGAGCGCTGCCCCGGCTGAGGAGGCGGATGCCGGCCCGGCCGCAGGTCCGGCCAGTGTGGCCGACTCCGACGCCGATTTGGGCACAGGCGCAGTGTTCTGGTCCGAGGCCGTGTCTGCCGGCCCAGGGTGGGCGCCGCCGGAAGGCGCGGGCGCGGCACCGACCGCCTCGGGTGAACCATACGCCGGCGCGGCGGGTGGCTGCAGTTTGGACTGGTCGGGATGGGCACCAATGGCCTCCGGGCCGTCGGCGGCCGCGTCGGTCATCGTCGGTTTGGCGGTGGACGGCGTTTCTCCTGGCGCGGAAGACGCGCGCGGTGATGGCGCCGGCTGGGCGGGCTTCGCCGGGGAGGCGGCCGGCTGGGCCGCGCCTGTGGTTGCCGCGGTGCCGGTGACTGCCGCCGCGCCCGCGGACGGGTCGTGCGGCGCTGCCGCCGGCTCGGACGCCGTCTGTGCGGTGGCAGCCGGGACAGGCGGGCGGCCGTCCTTGCCGGGGGGCTCGGCTCCCATCGGGGTTGCGAGCGGCGCATCGGGCTCGGTCGCCGCGCTGGCCGGCTGGCCTGCGGCGGGGCTCGCCGCCGCGGTGCCGAACTGGGCGTGCACCACCTGCCCGCCGCGGGTGAGCATAACACCCTGGACGATGGTGTCCTCCGGCGGCAGCTTCGGCGCCTTGGCGTCCTTGTCCCAGAAGGTGGTCAGGAACGTGAGCAGGTTCTTCGCGTACAGCGAGGAGCTGGCCACCGGGATGCGGCCGGGCCAGTTGCGGAAGCCCAGCACCTTCACGCCGTTGGCGGTGACGTACATCTCGCCGGGGTGGGTGGCCGCACAGTTGCCGCCGCCGTCCGCCGCGATGTCGACCACCACGCTGCCCGGCTTCATGCCGTCCACCATCGCCTGGCTGACCAGCACGGGTGCCTTGCCGCCTTGGACCAGCGCGGTGCAGATCACCATGTCGTTCTTGGCGACCGTGGCGGTCATCAGCTCGGCCTGCTTGCGGCGGAAATCGTCGGTCATCTCGCGGGCGTAGGCGCCGGTCTGCTTGGCGGTCTCGTCGTCCTCGACGCCCACGAAGGTGGCGCCCAGCGAGCGGATCTCCTCTTTCGCCGCCGGCCGCACGTCGGTGGCCGAGACGATGGCACCGAGGCGACGCGCGGTGGCGATGGCCTGCAGGCCGGCCACCCCGGCGCCGACGATGAACACGCGGGCAGGGGGCACGGTGCCGGCTGCCGTCATCATCATGGCAAATCCGCGGTCGAAGGCGTGCGCGCCCTCGATGACCGCGCGGTAGCCGGCGAGGTTGGCCTGGCTGGACAGCACGTCCATCGACTGGGCGCGGGTGATGCGGGGCAGCAACTCCATCGCGGCGGTGTCGATGCCGGCCTGCGCCAGCGCCGGCACGACGTCGCGGTTGGCGAGCGCGCCGGAGATGCAGACCAGCAGCGCGCCGCGCGGTATCAAAGCGAGCTCGGCCTGCTCGGGCGTCTGCACGGCGAACACCACGCCGGCGTTGGCGAGCGTTGCCTTCGCGTCTGCGGCGACTTCGGCGCCGGCGGCCGTGAAATCGGCGTCGGGTATCGAGGCGCCGTGCCCGGCGCCGGCTTCGACGGCCACCTGCACGCCGAGGGCGACGAGCTTGCGCACCGTCTCCGGCGTGGCAGCTACGCGCGTCTCGTCGGCACGACGCTCCTTCAGCACCGCTAGACGCATTGGTTGGTTTCCTCCGCTCTCGGGCCAGCGCCCGGGCGGGACGTAACAACGGCGCGGGGCGGATGGCAAGGCACGCATCGAAGCTCGAGGCGGTCCCGCGTGCGTCGGCCACGCCGTGCCGGCCGGCTTCGGCGATGCAAGGGTGGCCTCGCCCGGACCGCGCCGTGACCGTTGCGACGCAAGCTTGGGGTATCCATACCTGTAGCCCGAGGCGTTGACTCTCGCGAGGCTGGCGGGTGCCAGAAAGCAGGGCCTGCTTTTTGAAAAAAAAGCAGCAAAAAACTTTTGTCACGGCTGTCGCGGATCTCCCCGCAGCGTACAACCCCAGAGCCCAAAAGTTTTTTTGGTTTTTTAAAAAAGAACCGCCTGGCTTGCCTGCAACCATCAGTGTGGTCGGATGATGCCTCAGGTGCGAGACCCCGCGGCAGCCGGCGGCTGATCGAGAAAGGCTGCGTAGGCCTCCTCCGTTTGCGGGTCGGCGGGGAACATGCACTCCAGGCGAAGCTCCTGCGCGGTGACCGTGCGCGGGGTGCCGAGTGTGGTGACCAGGGAGAAGAAGCTCAGGCGGAGCCCCGCCTGTTCGAACACCAGCGGGACAACGGGCGCGGTCGTCACGGCGGGCGGCGCCGCCCACCCGGGCTGCACCCCGGGATAGGCCATCAGCGTCGCCAGCAGCTGCTTCGTCCTGGCGCAGGCTGTGCGCGACACCGTCTCCCGGTGGACGCGTTCGATCAGGCTTGCTGCGGCCTCGTCCCAGTTGGCCAGATATGGGCGCAGGCACTGCGGATCGAACATCAGCTGCAGCAGGTTTCGCGGGCGCGGCCGCGTGGAGAGGTCGACGAATCGGGAGAAGAACCGCGGCGCCGCCTGGTTGGTCATCTGGACGTCCCAATACCGGTCCATCACCAACGCCGGAAACGGCTCCTGCTGTCGCAGCATGCGCTTCAGCGCGACGGTGACGGTGCGCATGGACGGCGACTCCAGCTCGTCCTCGGGGTAGATCGGCGCAAACCCGGCGGCCAACAGCAGGCTGTTGCGCTCGCGAAGTGGAACGTCGAGTGCCCGTGCCAGGCACAGCAGCGTCTGCCGGCTGGGCACGCTCCTGCCGCTTTCGACGAAGCTGATGTGGCGTTGCGAAACGCCGCTCTCGGTGGAGAGTTCGAGCTGGCTGCAGCGGCGCTGGCCGCGCCAGTGCCGCAGCAGGTCGCCCAGGCCACCGGACGGCAACGATGCGGCAGCACCGGCGTCGCTCACCGGGCGGGCGTCACACGCTCGCCTCGATGATCCGTCGCAGCGAGGCCGACAACTCGGCGCCGAGCTCGGCGAGCGCCGGGTTGTCGTAGCGACCAAAGGCGGCGGACGGGTCGGCGATCCTCAGCCACACCGTGCCGTCCGGGCTTTCCGCCGCGACGAGTTTGAGCGGCGCCTCTACCATTGCGCTGACGTCCGCGGCAATGACGCGGGCCACGAGCGCAGGGTGGAAGAAGAACAGCAGGCGGAACCCGCCGGTGGTCCGCCCGGCGCCGGCCAGCGCCGTTTGCACGTCGATCTGCTGCAGCAGTTTCAGGCCGGCGCGATCTATTTCGGTCGCGAGAGACGAGACGACATCGTCGAACGGGCGTTTGCTGCTCGCGGTGTATTGGAAACGCGCAGCGCCGGCGCCGACCGCGCCGAACTCCAGCCGTGTCGTTTCACTCATGGTGTTTTCCTCTGGCAGTTGCATCGATGGTTGCGATGTAGGTAGCCGAGAGGGTGTCCGGCAATTACCTCAGAGGTCATCGTGGCTGCTGGAGGGGCAAACTTGATAAAACGGCTGCGTAAGGAAGCAAGCGCTTCTTTTTTGAGAAAAAGAAGCAAAAAACTTTTATGGCTGGCGCTGTGCCTGCGTCAGCCGCGTCGGGAACAAAAGTTTTTTGGTTCTTTTTTCAAAAAAGAACCGCTTACGCTGCCTTCGCCATCCCCCGCAGCACGTAATGCAATATCCCGCCGTGCCGGTAGTAATTCACCTCGTCGAGCGTATCCACCCGGCAGATCACGTCCAGCTCGTCCGTCGTTCCGCCCACGCGATGAATGCGCATCTGTAGGTCCATCCGCGGCCGCAACTGCTCCAGCCCGAGTATGTCGATCGTCTCGTCGCCGCGCAGCTCGAGCGTGTGGCGCGTGACGCCGAGCGGGAACAGCAGCGGCAGCACGCCCATGCCGACCAGGTTGCTGCGGTGGATACGCTCGAAACTTTCCGCCACCACCGCCTTGATGCCGAGCAGCATGGTGCCCTTGGCCGCCCAGTCGCGCGAGCTGCCCATGCCGTATTCCTTGCCGCCGAACGCGACCAAAGGCGTGCCTGAGGCCCGGTAGAGCATCGCCGCGTCGTAGATCGGCATCACCTCGCCGCCGGGGTAGTGGCGCGTCATGCCGCCTTCGGTGCCGGCAACCATCTCGTTGCGGATGCGGATGTTGGCGAACGTGCCGCGCATCATCACCTCGTGGTTGCCGCGACGGCTGCCGTAGCTGTTGAAATCTCGTTGCGAGACCTGGTGCTGGCCCAGGTACTCACCGGCCGGCGAGGATTTCTTGATGTTGCCGGCAGGCGAGATGTGGTCGGTGGTGATGTTGTCGCCGAGCAGAGCGAGAATGCGTGCGCCGGTGATGTCGCCGCGCGGTGCGGGCTCCTCGGTCATGCCGTCGAAGTAGGGCGGGTTCTTCACGTAGGTTGAGCCGTCGTTCCAGCGGTAGGTTTCGCTGCCGGTCTCCACCCGCAGCGCCTGCCACTCGGGGGTTCCCTGGGTGACCACGCCGTAGCGCTCGAGGAACTGCGCGCGCGTCACCGACGAAGCGACAAGCTCCTCGATCTCCTTGTTCGTCGGCCACACGTCGCGCAAATAGACCGGCTTGCCGTCGGTGCCGGTGCCGAGCGACTGGCTGGTGATGTCCTCGCGGATGTTGCCGAGCAGCGCGTAAGCCACCACCAGCGGCGGGCTGGCGAGGTAGTTGGCGCGAACGTTGGCGTGCACGCGGCCTTCGAAGTTGCGGTTGCCGGACAGCACGCTGACGGCCACCAGCTTGTGGCCCTCGATGGCATCGACGATCGCCTCGTCCAACGGGCCGGAATTGCCGATGCAAGTGGTGCAGCCGTAGCCGGTCGTGTTGAAGCCCAGCGCGTCGAGGTCGGCGGTGAGCCCCGCGCGGTCCAGGTACTCGGTCACTACTTGGCTGCCCGGCGCCAGGCTGGTCTTCACCCAGGGCTTCGGGTGCAGGCCGAGCGCGCGGGCCTTGCGGGCGACCAGGCCGGCGGCGACCAGCACGTAGGGGTTGGACGTGTTTGTACAGCTGGTGATGGCGGCGATCACCACGTCGCCGTGGCCGACGTCGAAGTTCTTGCCTGAAGCCGGGAAGCGCTGGCCCACATCGTTGGCCGCAACACCCTGGTTGGCGGTCATGTCGTCGAGGAACGCGCGCGAGGCGTCGGTCAGCGAGACGCGGTCCTGCGGGCGCTTGGGGCCGGCCAGGCTCGGCACCACGCTGCCCATGTCCAGCTCGATGGTGTCGGTGAACACCGGGTCCGGCGTGGTCGCGTCGCGGAACATACCCTGCGCGCGCAGGTAGGCTTCCACCAGGGCGATGCGGTCCTCGCTGCGGCCGGTCAGGTGGAAGTAGTCCAGCGTCTTGGCGTCGACGGGGAAGAAGCCGCAGGTGGCACCGTATTCCGGCGCCATGTTGGCGATGGTGGCGCGGTCGGCGACACTGAGGCTGTCCAACCCGGGCCCGAAAAACTCCACGAACTTGCCGACCACGCCCTTCTTGCGGAGCATCTGCGTCACCGTCAGCACCAGGTCGGTGGCGGTTGCCCCCTCCGGCATGCGGCCGGTGAGGCGGAAGCCGATCACGTCGGGGATCAGCATAGCGATCGGCTGGCCGAGCATGGCGGCCTCGGCCTCTATGCCGCCCACGCCCCAGCCCAGCACGCCGGCGCCGTTGACCATGGTGGTGTGGCTGTCGGTGCCGTACAGCGTGTCCGGATAGGCGAGCGTCTGGCCGTCCACCTCCGCGGTCCACACCGCCTGGCTGATGTATTCCAGGTTCACCTGGTGGCAGATGCCGGCACCCGGCGGGACCACGCGGAAGTTCTGGAACGCCTCCTGGCCCCAGCGCAGAAAGGCGTAGCGCTCGCCGTTGCGCTCGAACTCCACCTCCACGTTCTGCTGCAGGGCCTGCGGGGTGCCGGAGAAGTCCACCATCACCGAGTGGTCGATCACCAAATCCACCGGCACCAGCGGGTTCACCCGCTGCGGGTCGCCGTTCAGCTTGAGGATGCCGTCGCGCATGGCGGCCAGGTCCACCACGGCGGGCACGCCGGTGAAGTCCTGCATCAGGATGCGGGCGGGCTTGAACGGCACCTCGCCCGTACTGCTGCCGGCCTTCAGCCAGTCGGCAATCTTGTGGGCGTCGGCCACCGTGTAGCTGGTGCCATCCTCGAAGCGGAGCACGTTCTCCAGCAGGATCTTCAGGCTGACCGGCAGGCGGCTCACGTCGCCGATGGTGCGCTCGGCTTCGGGGATGGAGAAGTAGGCGTAGTCGCGACCGCCGGCGTTGAGGGTGCGGCGCGTGTTCAGCGTGTCCTGGCCGGTCGGCTTCATGGGGCGGGTGTTCCGATGCTGTGCGGCGCCCTGGGCTGGGGCGGGCTGGAGTGTGGCGGTTATACCCCCCGGAAATGGCGTCACAAGCCCGGTCTCGCCAGGGTGGGTGACGGGTTGTAGGGTGCATGGACCGTCCGCTGTCAGGGCATGCTCGCGCGGCAACCCCATCTTCGCCCAGCCGCAACCGAGCCCGATCATCATGCACCGCCACGATAACAAGGTTGAGGCTTGGTTCTGCGCTGCGCGGAACGGCTTGGAAGCATCGCCCGGCGACGTGTCTGGACAGGTTCAAGCAAGCGCTTCTTTTTTTAAAAAAAGAGAAGCAAAAAAACATTGGTCCGGCTGTCGCGGAACGTTCTGCAGCGTGCACTCAGAGAACAAAAGTTTTTTGGTTCTTTTTTTCAAAAAAGAACTGCTTGCTTGCTGATGAGGCTAGTTGCCGAAGCCATCAGCACCTTCCGCGGCGACCGCCTGGTGCTAGACCGCATCAGCCTGTCCGTGCCCGAAGGCGGCGCCCTGCTGCTGCTCGGCCCCAACGGCGCCGGCAAGTCCACCTTGCTGCGTGCTCTGGCCGGCCTGGGCCGCGTGGACGCGGGCAGGATCAGCTTCGACGGCTCGGACGAGCTCGCCGGCAAGATCGCCTACCTGGGCCACCTCGACGGCATCAAACCCGGGCTGAGTGCTGCCGAGAACCTCGCCTTTGCCGCGCGCGTGGCGGGGCGTGACCCGGCATCGGCGCTGGACGCGCTGGGGCTGGCGCGGCTGGCGGGGCTGCCGGCGCGGATGCTCTCGGCCGGGCAGAAGCGGCGGCTGGCGCTGGCACGGCTGGTGGTGAGCGGCGCGCCGCTGTGGCTGCTGGACGAGCCGACGCTGGGGGTGGACGCCGCGTCGGTGGCGGCGTTCGGCGCGCAGCTGGCGGCGCACCGGGCAGGCGGCGGCGTGGTGGTGGCCGCCACCCACCTGCCGCTGCCGCTGCCGGACGCGGCCGAGCTGCGGCTTGGCACGCCGTGAGGGCGTTCTGGGCACTGCTGGCGCGCGAGTTGCGTCTGGCCGCTCGGCATGGCGGCGACACGGCCGGCGCGCTGCTGTTCTTCTTCGTGGCCGGCGCGCTGTTTCCGCTGGCCATCGGGCCGGCGCCGGAGACGCTGGCGCGGCTCGCACCCGGCATCGTATGGGTCTGCGCACTGCTGTCCGCCCTGCTGCCGCTGGACCGGCTGTTCGGCGCAGATTTCGAGGACGGGTCGCTCGACCAGTTGCTGCTCTCAGGGTTGCCCGGCAGCGTGGTGGCGCTGGGCAAGGCGATTGCGCACTGGCTGCTGACCGGGGTGCCGCTGCTGCTGGCGGCCGGGCCGCTGGCGGTCATGCTGCGGCTGCCCACCGCGGCGCTGCCCGCGCTGCTGGGCGGGTTGGCGCTGGGTACCGCGTGCCTGTCGCTGCTGGGCACCGCATGTGCCGCCATTGTGCTGGGGGCGCGGCGGGGCGGGGTGTTGCTGCCGGTGCTGGTGCTGCCGCTAACCACGCCGGTGCTGATCTTCGGGGCAGCGGCGGCAGACGGGGCTGCGTCGGGGCTGCCGGTTCGTGGCGAGCTGTTGTTGCTGGGCGCCTACCTGGCGGCGTGCCTGCCACTGTGCCCGGTGGCGGCGGGGGCGGCACTGCGGGCCGCTTGCGAGTGAGAACACTCTCGGCTTTCAATTAAGAAAGCAGGCAAAAAAATTTGCCTCTCTCGGGTGTGTCGCGATGAAACGTGGTGTTTCAGCCATTCGCGACAGCGACACCGGACATTTTCTCTCCCTTGGCAGACTGTTCTTCTGCCGTTCGACTAAACCTCCAAGGACAGAGCCTGTGCTTTCACATGAAAGCAGCAAAGACCTTTGGTTCTGCTATCGCGGACTCTCCCACACCGCGCGCACCCAAAAGAACAAAAGTTTTTTGGTTCTTTTTTTCAAAAAAGAACTGCTTGCCTTACCTATCATCGGACGAGGTTCGTGCCCGTTGCATGAACCTTATTGCGGCGGCGGCGGTGCGCCCTGGCCCTGGCGCCGCGACTCGCGCCACGTCCGCACGTCCTGCATCGTGATGTAGCCCTTGTTCCCGGCGTCGATCTCGCCGAAGTGGCGCACCAGCGGCGTCAACCGGGCGGCCTGCGCCTGCTCCAGCGTCAACCGTCCGTCATGCGTGGTGTTCGCTTCCTCGAACCGTGCGCGGAAGTTCTGCCGTGCGCCCGGCGGGGCCATTTGGCCGCCTGGTGCGGGTGGCGGCGGTGCGTATTGCTGACCCTGGTCGGGGGGCGGACCCTGGTCTGGACCGGGCCCCGGCTGGGCGGCGGCCGAACCGGCGATCAGCAGGAAGCCTGCCAGCATGGGATACAGACGCATTTTCGATTCCTTCTCCGTAAGCCGGTTGGCCGGCCGGTGCTGCACTACGTGGCTCGGGGTAGGAGGCAAGCCGAGGGGGTTTTACGCTTTGTTGCAAGCAAGCAAGCCAAGCAGTTGTTCTTTGCGGAGAAGAAAAAAGATTTTTGCTCTCGTAGCGGGCCGTGTTGGAGAGTCCGCGACAGCCGCGATAAAAGCTTTTTGCTTCTTTTTCTCGAAAAAGAAGGCCTTTGCTTGCTTACCTCTGCGCCGCCACCACAACCTGAGGCGGACCGTACACGTCGTTGGCCCGCTTCAGAAACGCACCGACCATGCGCCGCACCGCCTCGTTGAACACGACGCCGATAGCTTTCTGCAGCAGCTTGCTGCGGAATTCGAAATCCACCCAGAAATCCACCTGCACGCCGGCCGGGTCCGGGATGAACACCCACTGGTTGTTCAGGTAGCGGAACGGGCCGTTCTCGTAGCTGACGCGGATCCGGGCGGGGCGTTCCAGTGTCACGCGGCTGGTGAAGCTTTCGCGGAACGGGCCGAAGCCGATGGTGAGGTCTGCGTGCAGCTCCGTGGCGGTGCGGGTTATCACTCGCGCGCCGACGCACCATGGCAGGAATTCCGGGTACTTGCCCACGTCTGCAACGAGGTCGAACAACTGTTCCGGCCGGTAGCCGACGAGTTTGCGGTCGGCGTAGGTGGGCATCGCTCAGACCGCCTGAAATTGGGTGCGGAGATCCACGTGATCCACACCCGCGCTTGTGCGGACCGCGCCCCTTTGTTGCGTGCGCGCCTGGCGTAGCGCGTCGAAATCCGCATCCGCATGATAGGAGCTCCGGGTCAGCGGCGTGCTTGCAACCATCAGGAAACCTTTCGCGCGCGCCAGGGACGCGTAGTCGGCGAACTCCGCCGGGGTGGCGAAACGGTGCACGGCTGCGTGCTTCACCGTCGGCTGCAGATATTGCCCGAGTGTCAGAAAATCCACATCGGCGACGCGCAAATCGTCCATCACCTGGCCGAGCTCACTGCGGTCTTCGCCCAAGCCAACCATCAGGCCGGACTTGGTGAAGATGCCGGCGTCCATCAGCTTCACGTCGCTGAGCAGGCGCAGCGACTGGAAGTAGCGTGCACCCGGCCGGATAGTGGGGTAGAGGCGCGGCACGGTTTCCAAATTGTGGTTGAACACGTCCGGGCGGGCACGCACCACCGTCTCCAGCGCACCTGGCTTGCGCAGGAAGTCCGGCGTCAGCACCTCGATGGTGGTGGCCGGCGCGGCGCCCCTGATGGCAGCGATCACGGCGGCGAAATGCGCGGCGCCGCCGTCGGCCAGGTCGTCACGGTCCACCGACGTGATGACCACGTGGCGCAGGCCGAGATGGGCCACCGCTTCGGCGACGCGGCCTGGCTCGCCGGCGTCGAGCGGGCCGGGCAGGCCGGTGCGCACGTTGCAGAAGCTGCAGGCGCGGGTGCAGATCTCGCCCATGATCATCATGGTGGCGTGGCGCTGAGACCAGCACTCGCCGATGTTGGGGCAGGCGGCTTCCTCGCACACGGTGACCAGGTTGTGCTGGCGCATCAGGTTGCGGGTTTCGTGGTAGACCGGATGGTTAGGGGCGCGCACGCGGATCCAGTCCGGCTTGCGCTGGATCGGGTTGTCCGGACGGTTCACCTTTTCCGGATGGCGCGGCGGGAGGGCGACGCCTTGGCTGTGGTCGATCTCGATCCGGGTGAGCATACGCCGCCTCTGTCTGACGCCGGCTGGCCCGGCACCCTGCTCGAACAAGTGGCCGCCGGTGGCACAAGCGTCAAGCTTTGGCGGGCGGGAACTCCGCTCCAACGCAAGCGGCCCGCCGTTGAACTGGGAAGTTTTTTCCCATAGGTTTCGCGCATGGCTGTAAACGTGGATGAGATCATCGACCGGCTGGGCGGCCCCGAGGCGGCGGCACGGCTGACCGGTGTAGGGCTGGAGGCGGTGCGCAAATGGCGCCAGGCGCGCGCGATGCCGCCGAAACACTGGAGCGCCATCGTGTCGGCGACCGGGCTGACGCTGGCGGACCTGCAGGCAGGCGCCCCGCCCTCCGGCGAGGAGCCGCCGCCGCCGGGCGCCACCGCCTGCCTGGTGCTGGCCGACGGCACTGTGGTCTGGGGTCGCGGCTTCGGCGCGCATACCGCCACGCCGGCGTCGGTGGGCGAAGTCTGTTTTAACACCGGCATGACCGGCTACCAGGAGACGCTGACCGACCCGTCCTACGCCGGGCAGATCGTGACCTTCACCTTCCCCCACATCGGCAACACCGGCGCCAACCGGGACGATTCCGAGGCGGCCACGGTGGCGGCGCGCGGGCTGGTGACACGGCAGGATCTGACCGAGCCCTCGAACTGGCGCTCGACCCAGCATCTGGACGCATGGCTGCGGGCGCAAGGCGTGCCTGGGCTGGCCGGGGTGGATACCCGCGCGCTGACCATGCGCATCCGCGACGGCCTGCCGCCGCACGGGGTGATGTGCCACCCGGCCGACGGGCGGTTCGACGTGGCAGCCCTGCTGGAGGCCGCGCGGGCCTGGCCGGGGCTGGACGGCATGGATTTGGCCCGCGAGGTGAGCTGCACCCAGAGCTACGCGTGGGACCAGGGGGTGTGGAGCTGGCCGGACGGGTTCGCGGCGCCTGCGGATGGGGCGCCGCACCACGTGGTGGCGGTGGATTACGGCGCCAAACGGAACATTTTCAGGTCCCTGGCGGCAGCCGGGTGCAGGGTGACGGTAGTGCCTGGGGCGAGCACGGCGGAGGATATTCTGCGGCACGCGCCGGACGGGGTGTTCCTCTCCAACGGGCCGGGCGACCCGGCGGCTACGGGGAGCTACGCGGTGCCGGCCATCCAGGGCGTGCTGGCGGCGAAGGTGCCGGTGTTCGGCATCTGCCTGGGACACCAACTGCTGGCGCTGGCGCTTGGCGGGCGGACCTACAAGCTGGAGCGCGGGCATCGCGGCGCCAACCAGCCGGTGCGCGAGCTGGCAACCGGGCGGGTGGAGATCACCTCGCAGAACCACGGCTTCGCTGTGGAGGATGCGTCGCTGCCGCCGGGGGTGCGGGTGACGCATGTGAGCCTGTTCGACGGCAGCAACGAGGGGATCGCCTGCGAGGAGCGGCAGGCGTTCTCGGTGCAGTACCATCCTGAGGCGAGCCCGGGGCCAAGCGACAGTGCGTATCTGTTTCGGCGGTTCGTGGAGATGATGCAACGCCGCGAATCTGACGCTTAGCAAGCCAGCGGTTTTGAAAAGACGAACCAAAAACCTTTGCTTCCTTGGGCGCGCGTTGCGGGGGCGTCCGCGACAGCCGCAATAGCGATTTTGCTGCTTTTCTTCAAAAAAGCAGGCCTTTCTTTCTTACTCGTCGCGGCCTGAAACCTTGGAGACCGACTTGGAACCTGAAGCAGCCGCGCACGCCGGACCGCGCCAGTTTCCCTGGCGTGCGGACGAGGGTGCAGACGCCGCGACGACGATGAGCCTGCTCGCCGGCATGGTGGAAACCGAGCTTCGCGCCGCGCAGCAGAACCTGCCCGCCTATCAGGGGCAGAAGTTGCATGCGCCGACCGCCATGTCGGCGATCGGCGTGGTTGCCGGCTACGCTGCGCAATGTGCTGCTGCCGACGCTGTTCTGCGTAAGCTACGGCCCAGGACGCTGGGCAGCCTGAACAAGGTCGGCTGCAAGGACGGCTCCGTGCTGTATTACGGCGACGAGGTCGACCGGCACCTGGTGAGCGGTGCCGGCGGCGAGTACCCGTTGTCCGGGTTCCTGCGCGGTGCGGTTCTCCACGCGGGCCACACGCAGGACGAGATCGTCGGCGACGAGGACGTGCTCCGTTACGTCGACACGGTGGCCAGCACGACGCAATTCGACGTGGTCAGGGCGCCGGAGGGTCAGGCGCCGTTCTGGGACGTCAGCCTGATGCTGCGCCATATCTGGCCAAAGGCGCGTGCGGTGCTGGAACATCGTGTTCGGCCGGCGACGGTCAGCAAGCCCGCTCAGGTGCAGCATTGGCCGGTGATCGCTTCCGTCGTTGCCCAGCAATATGTCGGCCTGGCGAAAGACATCGTGCCGCCGCCTGCGGCGATGGCGATCATCCTGGAATCTGCGATCAAGGCGTCCAAGCGGCGGCTCGTGAGTGCCGGTGCGAGTCCGCTGTTCCAATACGATACAGAACTGTTCGACCAGAAGATACATTGATCAGATGCCCAAACGCACCGACATCGCCTCCATCCTGATCATCGGCGCAGGCCCGATCGTGATCGGCCAGGCCTGCGAGTTCGACTACTCCGGCGCGCAGGCCTGCAAGGCGTTGCGGGCCGAGGGCTACCGCGTCGTCCTGGTCAACTCCAACCCCGCCACCATCATGACCGACCCGGGATTGGCAGACGCCACCTACGTCGAACCGATCACGCCGGAGATGGTGACCAAGATCATCGCCCGCGAACGCCCGGACGCGCTGCTGCCGACGATGGGCGGGCAGACCGCGCTGAACACCGCAATGCAGCTCGCCGCCAGCGGCGTGCTGGAGAAGTACAACGTCGAGCTGATCGGCGCGCGCGCCGAGGTGATCGACCGCGCCGAGGACAGACTGAAGTTCCGCGACGCGATGAGCGAGATCGGCATCGAATCGCCGCGCAGCTTCATCGCACACAGCATTGCCGAGGCGCGCGAGGCGCTGGGCAAGATCGGCCTGCCCGCGGTGATACGTCCGAGCTTCACGCTTGGCGGCACCGGCGGCGGCATCGCCTACAACCGCGAGGAGTTTGAGGCGATCTCGGCGAGCGGCCTGGCAGCCTCGCCCACCACCGAGGTGCTGATCGAAGAGTCCGTGCTCGGCTGGAAGGAGTACGAGATGGAGGTGGTGCGCGACTCCGCGGACAACTGCATCATCGTCTGCGCCATCGAGAACGTGGATCCGATGGGCATCCACACCGGCGACAGCGTCACCGTCGCCCCCGCGCTGACGCTCACCGACCGCGAGTACCAGCGGATGCGCGACGCCTCGATCGCGTGTCTGCGCAAGATCGGCGTGGATACCGGCGGGTCCAACGTGCAGTTCGCGCTGAACCCGGCGGACGGCCGCATGCTGGTCATCGAGATGAACCCGCGCGTCTCGCGCAGTTCCGCGCTGGCGTCCAAGGCGACCGGTTTTCCCATCGCCAAGATCGCGGCGAAGCTCGCCGTCGGCTACACGCTGGACGAGCTCGCCAACGACATCACCCGCACCACGCCGGCCAGCTTCGAGCCCACCATCGACTACGTGGTGGTGAAGATCCCGCGCTTCACCTTCGAAAAGTTTCCCGGCACGCCGGCGCTGCTGTCCACCAGCATGAAGTCCGTTGGCGAGGCGATGTCGATCGGCCGCAGCTTCGCCGAAGCGCTGCAGAAGGGTTTGCGCAGCATGGAGACCGGGTTCTCCGGCCTCGACGAAGTAGCACCCCCGGGTGACGGCGGCCCCGACGCCTTCCGCGCGGCACTCTCCGCGCCGCGCCCGGACCGCATCCTGATGGCAGCGCAGGCTTTGCGCGCCGGATTGTCGGTGGACGACGTGCACGAATCTTGCAAGTTCGACCCGTGGTTCCTGCGCGAGCTCGAACGCATCATCGCCGCCGAACGCAGCGTGGCCGCAAACGGACTGCCGCGCGAGGCCGGTGCGCTGCGCCGCCTGAAAGCGCTGGGGTTCTCCGACCAGCGGCTCGCACAGCTCACCAAGCAGCGCGAGCCCGACATTGCAGCTTTGCGCGACAAACTCGGCGTGCACCCCGTCTACAAGCGCATCGACACCTGCGCCGGCGAGTTCGCGTCGGCCACGCCCTACATGTACTCCACATACGAAGGCGGCTGGGGCACGCCGGTCTGCGAAGCCGACCCGACCGCGCGGGAGAAGATCGTCATCCTCGGCGGCGGCCCCAACCGCATCGGCCAGGGAATCGAGTTCGACTATTGCTGCGTGCACGCCGCCTACGCGCTACGCGAGGCCGGTTTTGAGACCATCATGGTCAACTGCAACCCGGAAACCGTCAGCACCGACTACGACACCTCCGACCGGCTCTACTTCGAACCGCTCACTGCGGAAGACGTGATCGCGCTGGTCCGCCGCGAACAACAGAACGGCAAGGTCCTAGGCTGCATCGTGCAGTACGGCGGACAGACGCCGCTGAAACTCAGCCAGGCGCTGCCCGCCGCCGGCATCCCGGTGCTCGGCACCACGGCGGACGCCATCGACATCGCCGAAGACCGCGAACGCTTCCAGCAACTTCTGAACAAGCTCGGCCTGCGCCAGCCGGATGCCGGCATCGCGCGCACCACCGAGCAGGCCGAAGCCATCGCCGAGCGCATCGGCTACCCCGTCGTCATCCGCCCCAGCTACGTGCTCGGCGGCCGCGCGATGGAGATCGTCTTCGACCGCGCGCAGCTGCACCGCTACACGCGCGAGGCGGTGCGCGTCTCCGGCGACAACCCGGTGCTGATCGACCGCTACCTCAACGATGCGATCGAGGTGGACGTGGACTGCATCGCCGACGGCACGACGGTGTACGTCGCCGGCGTGATGGAACATATCGAGGAAGCCGGCATCCATTCCGGCGACAGCGCGTGCTCGCTGCCGCCCTACAGCCTCTCGCCGGCGATCATCGACGAGTTGCAGGACCAGACCGAAGCCATCGCGCGCGCGCTGGGCGTGGTCGGCCTGATGAACGTGCAGTTCGCCATCAAGGACGGTGCGGTCTACATCCTCGAGGTGAACCCGCGCGCCAGCCGCACCGTGCCGTTCGTCGCCAAAGCCACCGGCGTGGCGGTGGCCAAGATCGGCGCGCTGGTCATGGCGGGCCGCCCGCTCGCCTCGTTCAAGCTGGACGACACCGCCATCTCGGCGCACGTGGCGGTGAAGGAAGCCGTCTTTCCGTTCGCGCGCTTCCCCGGCGTGGACACCATCCTCGGCCCGGAGATGAAATCCACCGGCGAAGTCATGGGACTGGACCACAACTTCGAACGCGCTTTCGCAAAAGCTCAGCTCGGCGCAGGGATCGTGCTGCCGCAATCGGGCACCGTGTTCCTCTCCGTGCGCGACAGCGACAAATCCGCGCTTCCGGGCCTCGCACGGCGCCTGACCGAGATGGGCTTCTCCATCATGGCCACCGGCGGCACCGCGGCGCGCATCCGTGCCGCCGGCCTGGCCGTGCGTGTCATCAACAAGGTGCTCGAAGGCCGGCCGCACTGCGTGGACGCGCTGCGCTCGGGCGACATCCAGATGGTGGTCAACACCTCGCAGGGCGCGCAATCCACCGCCGACAGCTTCGACATCAGGCGCACGGCGCTGACGCAGGGGGTCCCGCATTACACGACGCTGGCAGGCGCGCGGGCGGCGGTGCTGGCGATCGGGGCGATGCGGGCTGGGACGCTGGAGGTGGCGCCTTTGCAGTCGTATTTCCGGAACAGCTACTAAGACCAGGGGAGCGCATCCGGGCCCGAAAGAGGAAAGCAAGGCCTTCTTTTTTGGAAAAAAAGCAGCAAAAACTTTGCTCCTGCTGTCGCGGAGCGTTCTGTGAGGCTCGCTTGGAGATACATACCAGAGGCGTGGAGCTTGACCGTCGCGAAGCAAGCAAAGCCTTCTTTTTTCGAAAAAAAGAAGCAAAAAACTTTTGGGAACGCTGTCGCGGACTCGTCCGGAGGCGCGCGACAGCCGAGTCAAAGTTTTCGGTCATTTTTCCGAAGAAAAACTGCTTGCTGTCATCCAGCATACGGGCCGGTTGGTATCGGAAGCCAAGTGAAGCGGTTTTTTCAAACGGCGTATTCGAGCGGAACACGCCGACCTAGGTGAATAGTCCCTTTGACTCGCAGTCATCGTTTGGCCGTCCGGCCTGTTCGACGCCAAGTCGCATGGGGCGTCTGCTGCTTGAGCCTTGAGCAGGTCGGATAAAGCGGTGACGTCAAAGAAGCCACAGGCTGCAGCCGCCTAGCCAGAGCGCTTCGAGCGAAAAAGCGTCCGCCCCGAAACTCGCATCCAACCTAAACATTCGTTTCCCAACGCCGCTGCAAAACTCTCCGCGACAGCGAGAGGAAAAGTTTTTTCCTGCTTTTTTCAACCAGCAGGCCTTGCTGTTCTTTTCGAATGTGAGCGCTTCGCCGGTCAGCGCCACCGGTCAATCTCCGACATGGAACGCGGTCGCTTGCCTGCCATCGGGCCGTTTCGAAGGTCAAGTGAAGCTTTGTCTCCCCTGCCGGATGCTTCAGGTCAAACATCTCACAGGCAGCAAAGGCGTTCTGGTGCCCTTCGCCGAAAGAGAACGCCATGCCCGCTCCCCGCTTGCGCCGCGCCGAATAACCCGTAAGCTACTTGCCGCTCTCATCCATGGCAGGCCCCGGCCAAGGCCCGCCGTGGCGAGTCTGCGTTGTTCCCGCCACCCCAGACCCGGTGCCAGCGCCGGACCGACCAGCTTCGAGGATACCCGGCCTTTGCAGAAATTCCCCATGACCGCCCCAGGCCTGCAAAACCTTGAGGACGAGTTGCGCAACCTCAAGAGCGTCGAGCGACCGGCCATTATCCTGGCCATCGCGGAAGCGCGCAGCCACGGGGATCTGTCGGAAAACGCCGAGTACCACGCCGCGCGGGAGCGGCAGAGCTTCATCGAGGGCCGCATCCAGGAGCTCGAAGAGGTGATCGGCGCTGCCGAGGTGATCGACCCGTCCTCGCTGAAGGGCGACAGCATCAAGTTCGGCGCCCATGTCAGCCTGCTCGACGAGGAGACGGAGAAGGAGGCGACCTACCAGATCGTCGGCGTCTACGAGGCCGACATCAAGGCCAAGCGGCTATCGATCTCCTCGCCGCTGGCCAAGTCGCTGATCGGCAAGAAGAAGGGCGACACCATCAGCGTTCCGGCGCCTGGTGGGGACCGCAGCTACGAGATACTCAGCTTTCAATACGTTTAAGAAGCGATGCCTTGTTGAGTGTCCGTTCGAAAAGGCGCCCTGGCGGCGACTTGGCACGTCTTTCCTGCGCCGTTGTGCTTATTGAAAAACGGCAACCCGGCTCCGCTGCGATGAGAAACCCGCTTGAGCGTTTTTCGACCCTGTTGGATCGGACGAGCAGGTCGAAAAATGTCCTAACGCTCCGTTCAGGCGAGCATCTGCAATCGACGGGCGACACCGCTTGGTCAGGCGGTGCTCTGGCTGACACGCCAGGCCCTCTTTTCAAACCAACACCTTCGTTCCCTTGCGCGCACCATGTTGAAAGGTCCGCGACAGCCGGAAAAAAGTCTTTTCGCTTCTTTTTCTTCAGAAGAAGGCCTTGCTTTCTCTGATGGACGTTGCAGCTCCCGCGCTAACCCTCACCGACGTCCAACAAGCCGCCGCCCGCATCGCCGGCCGCATCCTGCGCACGCCTACCGTGCCGGCGCCCATCCTCTCCCGCGTTACCGGCGCCGAGATCACCCTGAAGCTCGACAACCTCCAGGCGGTCGGCTCCTTCAAGGAGCGTGGCGCCGCCAACCGCCTGGCTTTGCTCACGCCCGAGGAGCGTGCCCGCGGCGTGGTCGCCATGTCCGCCGGCAACCACGCGCAGGGTGTCGCCCGCCACGCGAGCCTGCACGGTGTCGCCAGCACCATCGTCATGCCGACGTTCACGCCGCTCGCCAAGGTCAGCGGCACCGCGGCCTGGGGTGCGCGCGTGGTGATGCACGGCAACACGCTGGCCGAAGCCGCTCTGCACGCCGCGCACCTGGCCGAGCACGAGGGCATGGTCTTTATCAGCCCCTACGACGACTACGCGATCATGGCCGGCCAGGGCACGCTGGCGCTGGAGATGTTCGAGGACGGGCCGGAGCTCGACGTGCTGCTGGTGCCGGTGGGCGGCGGCGGGCTGATAAGCGGCTGCGCGGTGGCCATGGCGGCACTCTGCCCGCGCACGCAGGTAATCGGCGTGCAGGTGGCGCCGTACTCGGCGCTGGCGCAGCGCATGGGCGCGCCCGCGCACGAGCTGGGCGGCTCGACGATCGCCGAGGGCATCGCGGTGCGCGACGTGGGGCTGGAGACCCGCAAGGTGATCGCCGCCCACGTGGCCGACGTGATCGTCGCACCCGAGCGCTGCGTGGAGGATGCGATCTCGCTGCTGGCCGAAGGTGCGAAAGTGGTAGCCGAGGGCGCCGGTGCCGCGGCGCTGGCCGGGTTGCTGGCACACCAGGACCGCTTCACCGGCAAGCGCGTCGGCATGCCGGTGTGCGGCGGCAACATCGACCTGCGGATCATGGCCAACGTGCTGTTGCGCGGGCTGCTGCGGGACGGCCGGCTGTTGCGGCTGCGGCTGGAGATACCGGACCGGCCGGGCGTGCTGGCTGACATCGCCGGCAAGATCGGCATTTGCGGCGGCAACATTATCGAGGTGGCGCACCAGCGGCTGTTTGCCTCGCCCAGCGTGCAGTCGGCGCAGTTGGAGGTGATGGTGGAGGCGCGCGATCCGGCGCATGCGGCGGCGATCGAGGCGTCTTTGGCGGAGGCTTACCGGGTCAGCAGGGTTTAGAAAGCAAGTGCTTCTTATTCGAGGAAAAGAAGCAAAAAGCTTTTGTCTCCGCTGTCGCGCGCTTGCCGGAAAAGTCGCCGACAGGGAGCAAAAATTTTCGGTTGTTTCTTTCAAAAAAGAACTGCTTGGCTTCTCCTACTGATATCCCGGGTAAGGCGAATAAGCCTGCCCATAAGGCCCATAATAAGGCGACCCGTACGGCTGGTAAGGATAAGGCGCGGCGTAGCGCGGCCGTTCGTTCTGGGCCTCGCGCGACCGCTCTTCTTCCTCGCGGGAGGCGCTGCGTTCCTCCCTATCCTGCGGGTCCAGCTCGACCGCGGAGGATGACGGCGCGGGGTGCGCCGGCAGTAGCAGGTCGTGCGGCGGCTCGGAGCGGGCCTGGCCGAAATGGCGCTGCCGCAGGGCCGGCAACGGTGTCACCGATACCAAGTGCGGCCTGGCCGTTTGCGGCGGTGCGTAGGGATGCGGCAGCAGCAGCTCGTGCACCAGTTCCGGCCGCAAAAGGACCGCCTGGTGCGTCGGGCGCAACCGGCCTTCGTCGTGCGCCGCGGCCCAGCTTGGCATGCGCTGGGCGGCTAGTGCCAGTTGCACGGCCATCCGGCGGGTCATCGCGGGCGAGGGGGCCAGCGTCTCCGGCGCGGCCGCGTGCGGCAGGAAGCGCTCGCGCAACCTGGGCAGCACGTCGTCGGCAGCCGTCTCGACCGGTCTTGCCGCAGGCGCTTCGGGCGCAGAGACGAGTTCGGCACGCCGCGCACCGGCACGCGCCATGATCCTGTAGGCGTCCGAGGGCGCCTTCACCACCGGTGTCGCCGGCCGCCAGGCGGATGTTGCGTCCGCCTGGGCCACGACGGTACGGGGGTGTACAGTCTTCGGCGGCGAGGCCACCGGGGCCGGTTGGCTTGACGCCACCTGGACCGGGGCGGAACCCTCCGGGATCATGATGCGCGGCAGCTTCGCGCTGGCGGGCGCCGCCGCGTCCTGCACGACAGGTGCCGGCGCGGCCGCTGCACGCGGAGCGGGTTCGTGCGTGGCTGCCGCCGCAGGCACCGCGTCGGCCGCGGCGCGCGGCACGGCCGTTGCAGGGTCCGCAGACGCAACCTGATCGCCGCCAACGCCGGGATCGACTGCTGCGAGCGCCATCGCCGGACGCTCGTTAATCTTGACAGTGTAGAGCGCGAGGTTGTCGCCGTCGTCGGCTGCGTCGGGGGACGTCACGGTGTCGGGCAGGTGTTTGTGCAGTTCGGACAGTTGCACGTATTGTCCGGCGGTCATCGGGTGCAGCGAGAGGTATTGGTCCGTCATCTGCTGCAGACGGTCCGGGCTGTTCAGCAGCGCCCACTCGGCATGCAGGATGCCGGTGCGGTCGTGCGCCGCCTGTGTCGCCTGGTAGGTCTTGCCGATCTGTATATCCAGCGAAGCCGTATGGTGCTTTTCGCCGTATAGGAACAACCCGGCCGCACAGGCCGCAACCATGCTGAGGAAGGTCGCCTGTGGAAGAACCCTGACGGCGTCATTAACCTCGACAAGCACCGAAGCAGGCTGACGGCGCGCGCTCACCGCGCGGGGCACCACCACTGTCCAGCGGCGATGGCCCTCTCCCGCACGTGTGCGCGCCGTCATGCGCCGGACCAGTGGGCGAGCAGGCTAGCAGGAAATCGAACGCTGCTTGAAGACCGAGATGAAAGCTGGCGTCTGGACATGCTGCCTGCTCCAAATGCAGTCACATCCTGGGATGGAACGGTTCCTTACTGCAAGGGTAAAAATTAACGCGATCGCACGTCGGCGACAGAAGCCCACATCGCACGTCCTGCCAGTAGCTTGTAACGTGTCCGTTGCGGCGTTCAGCCAGACAACGGCAGGGCGATGCTTTCCAGCGACTTGCCCTCCGCGTCGATGCCGAGCCAGGCCTCCACACCTGCCGCCACCAGCATCAGCACCGCGGCCAGGCCGTAGCCCCAGACCACCTGGCCGACGCCGGCTTCGATCAGCCGGCCGAACAGAAACGGCGCGCCCACGCCGCCCACCAGCGTGCCCAGCGCGTAGAACGTGGCGATGGCCAGCGCGCGCGTTTCCAACGGGAAGATCTCGCTGGCGGTCAGGTACGCCGAACTGGCCGCGGCACTGGCCACGAAGAAGATCGCTACCCAGCAGCCAGTCTGCGTCCAAGCGTTCAGCAACCCGGCATGGAACGCCCAAGCAGTGCCCGCCATCAGCAGGCCGGAGAGTGCGTAGGTGCCGGCGATCATCCGGCGGCGGCCGACCGTGTCGAACAGGTGGCCCAGCAGCATGGGTCCCATTAGGCTGCCAATCGCCAGCGGCAGCACATAGATGCCGATATGCGCTGCCGGAACATTGTACGCTTTCGTAAGCACCAGCCCGTAGGTGAAAAACACCGCGTTGAACAGGAAAGCCTGTGCCGCCATCAGGGTAAAGGCGAGCAGGCTGCGCCATTTGTAGTCGCCCAGCATCGCCTCGAAGATCAGCGCAAAGCCGAATGTTTTCCGCGGGTGGATGGTCAGCTTGCCCTCCACCGGCCCCAGCGCGCCGCCGCCGCTCTCGCGCACGCGCTGTTCCACTTCGGCGACGGTGCGCTCGGCCTCCTCGTTGCGGCCGTGGGTGACCAGCCAGCGCGGGCTCTCCGGCACCCAGCGGCGCAACACCAGCACGCCTAAGCCCAGCACGCCGCCCACGCCGAACCCCAGCCGCCAGCCCAGCGCCGGCGAGACCACCGCGCCGCCCAGCAGCAGCAGCGACGCGCCCGCCCCCAGCGCCGCACCGCCCCAGTAGCTGCCGTTCACCATCAGGTCGACACGGCCGCGCAGCCGCGCCGGGATCAGCTCGTCGATGGCCGAGTTGATCGCCGCGTACTCGCCGCCGATGCCCAGGCCCGTAAGCACGCGGAAGGCGGCCAGGCTCGCGAAACTCCACGAACACGCCGAGGCCAGTACGCCCGCCACGTAGAGGCCGAGCGTGATGTTGAACACCAGCCGCCGGCCGTAACGGTCGGTCAGCCAGCCGAAGAACAGCGCGCCCACCACCGCGCCGGCCACGTAGGCCGAGGCCATGGTGCCGATCTGCTGCGCGGTCAGCCCGAGCGCATGTTTGTCCTGCAGCGCGGGCCCGATGGAGCCGACGATGGTCACCTCCAGCCCGTCGAGCACCCAGGTGATGCCCAGCGCGGTGACGATCAGCAGGTGGAAGCGACTCCACGGCAGGCGGTCCATGCGCGCCGGGATGTCGGTCTCGATGGCCTGTCCGGCTGCGCTCACTGGTGTTTCCCTTTGGTATTGAGCGGGGTGAAGACGGACTCGAGGGGAAGAAAGCAAGGCCTTCTTTTTCGAGAAAAAGAAGCAAAAAGCTTTTGTCTCCGCTGTCGCGATCCTCTCCAGCGAGCGCGCGACAGCGGAGTCAAAAGTTTTTTGGTTCTTTTTTTCAAAAAAGAACCGCTTGCCTTGCTTCGCTTGCGCTTGGTTTGCGAGAGGTGCAATCGTCGGCACCCGTTGCAGTGGCGGATGATCTAGCTTGGGTTCCTTCTGGTCAGGCTCGGTCGGCGCGTTTCTGGCAACCGACATCCAAGCAATCACCGGCACGCTGGCGGCCGCGCAGATCCGCCACTTCCGCCTCAACGAGGCGGCCCAGCTGCGCGCTTGGGAGGCGAGCATCGCCATGCTGCGCGCCGCCCTCTCCGGCCTGCCGGACGCCGCCGGTTGGCACCTGCTGCTCGAATACCCGATGCTGCGCCTGGGCGGCCGACCCGACGCGATCCTGCTGACCGACCGCGCGGTGCTGGTGCTCGAGTTCAAGGCGGGGGCCGCCGCGTGCACGCCCTCAGACCGCCGGCAGGTGGACGACTACGCGGTCGACCTGCACGACTTCCACGCCGGCTGCCGACAGCACCCGGTGGTGCCGATCCTGGTCGCCGAGCACGCGCCTTGCCCGCCGGCCACGCTGCCGCTGATCCTGTTCGGCGCCGCGCCGGTGATCGACGCGAGTGCGGCCACGCTGCCCGCCCTGCTGCGCGCGTTGGCTGGCATCCCGCCTGCCGCGGCGCCGCTCTGCCCGCATACGTGGCTGGCTGCGCCCTACCGGCCGGTGCCCACCATCGTGGAGGCTGCGTGCCTGCTCTACGCCAAGCACGGCGTGGCGGACATCCGCAACGCGCGCTCGGACGCCACCAACCTGCGCGCCACCACCGACGCGATCCTGGCAGAGATCGCCGACGCCCGCGCCGACGACGCACGCGTGGTCCTGTTCGTCACCGGCATCCCGGGTGCGGGCAAGACGCTGTGCGGCCTGAACGCGATCTTCGGCGCGGAGGACGCGGCGCGCGGCACTTACCTCACCGGCAACCCCACCCTGGTGCACGTGCTGCGCGAGGCGCTGGCCCGCGACGCGGTGGCGTTCGGCGCGTCCCGCAGCGACGCCGAGCGGCGCATGCGCAGCGCCATCCAGCGCCTGCCGGACTTCCGCAATGAGTACGTCTCCAACGTCCTCCACGTGCCGCCGGAGCAGATCGTGGTGATCGACGAGGCGCAGCGCTGCTGGTCGCGCGCGCACGCCGTCGCCAAGACGCGCGACAAGCCGGTGCGCCTGTCTGACTCCGAACCCGGCCATTTGCTCGAAGCCATGTCCCGCCATCCAGGGTTCGCCGCACTGGTCTGCCTGGTCGGCGGCGGCCAGGAGATCCACAACGGCGAGGGCGGCCTGGCCGAATGGGGCGAGGCGTTGCGCACAGCGGCCGCTGTCGGTACCGCCTGGCGGGTGCGTGCCGCGCCGGACATCCTCTCCGCCACCGACCCTCGCCAGCGCCTCGGACCGCTCCCGGACCTGCGCACCGTAGCGTCGCTGCACCTCGACGTGCCGATCCGGCAGATACGCAGCGCCTCGGCCGCCCTCTGGGTGGACCAAGTGCTGGCCGGCGACGCGCAGGCCGCCGCTAGCCTCGCCGCGCTGGACCCGTCCCTGCCGTTCTACCTCACTCGCAGCCTACCGGCGCTGCGTGCCTGGCTGCGCGCCAGCAGCCGTGGCCTGCGCCGGGCGGGACTGCTTGCCAGCTCTGGCGCCAAGCGGCTGCGCGCCGAGGGCCTGGGTGCCGAGCTGCCGCACATGGACCCCTCCGCCGTATCCCATTGGTTCCTCGACCGCTTCCCCGACGACGTGCGCTCCTCCGAAGCGCTGGAGGTGCTGGCCACCGAGTTCAGCTGCCAGGGCCTCGAGCTCGACTACGCCGGCCTGTGCTGGGACGCCGACCTGATCCGCGAACCCGGCTGCACTGCCTGGCGCGCCCGCGCCTTTCGCGGCAAATCCTGGCAGACCCCGGCGCGCGCCGAGGCGATCGCCAACCAGGTCAACACCTACCGCGTGCTGCTCACCCGCGCGCGCTACGAAACGGCGATCTTCGTGCCGCAAGGCGACGCACGCGATCCGACGAGAAGTCCCGTTGTCCTGGACCGCATCGCCGACTTCCTGTCAGCTTGCGGCGCGCGTGACCTGGTGCTCCCAACGGTGTCCGCAGCACTGCCCGAAGCTGTCCTGCTTTGACAAAAGCTCACGCGTGCGAAGGAACAAAAGTTTTTTGTTTCTTTTTTTCAAAAAAGAAAGCGCTTCTTTTTTGTAAAAAAGAAGCAAAAAACTTTTGTCTCCTGATCGCTGTGCTTGCCTGTTTCTCGGCTCACGCGCAGGCGCTGAAAGTCAGCACCTGGAACCTGAATTGGCTGACGTCGCGCAGCCGCATCGAAGCGCATTTGCCGGCGGACGTGCGCGTGCGCGACCCGGAGGATTTTACGCTGCTGGCCGGATACGCGCGCAAGCTCGGCGCGGACGTCGTGGGCTTTCAGGAAGTGGACGGACCGCAAGCCGCCGCCCTCGTGTTCGACCCGGCCCGCTACACCATCGTCACCATCGACGAGCCCGTGGTGCAGCGCGTCGGCCTGGCGGTGCGGCGTGGCATCGGCGTCGAACGCCACGCGGACTACGCGGCGCTGGACGTGGAGCCAGGCGCCCGTTTCCCGCTGCGCGACGGGCTGGACGTGACGCTGACCCTGCCGGGCGGGCAGCGCCTGCGCGTGCTGGTGGTGCACCTGAAGACCGGCTGCCAGAACGACAACCTGGACCACGCCTCACGGCCGGCCTGCAGGCTGCTGGCGTTGCAGGTCCCTGCGCTGGCCGCCTGGGTGCACGCGCGCCAGCAGGACGGCGGCGCCTACCTGGTGATGGGCGACTTCAACCGGGTGTTGGACGAGCCCGAGGCGATGGGCGCGGCACTCGCGCAGGCCGCGCCGCTGCTGCGGGTGACGCAGGGCCGTGCCAACCCGTGCTGGGAGGGGGAGTCGTTCATCGACCACATCCTGGTTGGTGGGCCTGCGCGGGGCTGGGTGGTGCCGGACAGCTTGCGGGTGCAGGTGTTCAGCGGGGGAGAGGACGACAAGCAGAGGCTGTCGGATCATTGTCCGGTTTCGGTGCGGTTGGACCCGCAGAGGAAGTAAGCAAGGCCTTCTTTTTCTGAAGAAAAAGAAGCAAAAAGACTTTTGTCCGGCTGTCGCGGACCGTTCCACAATGCGCGCGCAAGGGAACAAAAGTTTTTTGGTTCTTTTTTTCAAAAAAGAACTGCTTGCTTGCTTGCTTTGCAATCCCAGTCCCGCCCCCCTATGTGCGCCGCCACGCACCACAACAGGGAGCCTCCTTATGGCCTACACAGCGATCGCCACCACCACTGCCGGGCGCGACGGCCACGTCGACAGCTCCGACGGCGTGCTGCACCACGACCTCGCCATGCCCGGCTCGAAAAAGGCCGACGCCACCAACCCCGAGCAGCTGTTCGCCGCCGGCTACTCCGCGTGTTTCGGCTCGGCCATCATGGCGGTGGCAGGCGCCGGCAAGGTCAAGCCGGATGCCGTGCACGTGACGGCCGAGGTGACGCTGAACGTCAACGGCAACGACTACAGCCTGGCGGTCAAGCTGAAGCCGCGCATCGACGGCGTGGACCGCGCCACCGCGCAGGAGCTCGTCGACCGCGCCCACCAGGTCTGCCCGTATTCGAAGGCGACGCGGAACAACGTCCCCGTCGAGATCGAGCTGCAGTGAGCGGCACCGCGTCCGCCGGCGCCGCCCCGGCCGGGACGGCTGGAGCTGCCCCTGCCGGGGCGGCTCGAGTGGCTCCCGGGGCGGCAGGGTTGGCTTTGGTCACCGGCGCCACCGCCGGCTTCGGCGCCGCCATCGCGCGCCGGCTTGCCGCCGACGGGTGGCGCGTGGTCGCCACCGGGCGGCGCCAGGACCGGCTGGATGCACTCGCCGCCGAGCTGGGCAACGCGGTGCTGCCATTCGCCCTCGACGTCACCGACGCGTCGCGCGTGGCTGCGTTGGCGGACGACCTGCCGGAAGGCTGGCGGGACGTGGACGTGCTGGTGAACAACGCCGGCCTGGCGCTCGGTCTGGCACCCGCCCAGGAGTCAGAAGCCGCCGACTGGGACCGGATGGTGGCCACCAACGTCACCGGCCTGATCCACATGACGCGCGCGTTGCTGCCCGGCATGGTGGCGCGCAACCGCGGCCACGTGGTCAACCTCAGCAGCATCGCCGCCACCTACCCCTACCCGGGCGGCCACGTGTACGGCGCCACCAAGGCGTTCGTCACCCAGTTCACGCTGAACCTGAAAGCGGACCTGGTGGGCAGCAACGTGCGCGTCACCAGCATTGAGCCGGGCTTGTGCGGCGGCACCGAGTTCTCCGCCGTGCGATTCGGCGGCGACCAGGCGCGCGCCGACGCCGTCTACAAGGGCACCACGCCGCTGACCGCCGAGGACATCGCCGAGGCGGTCGGCTGGGTTGTGCGCCTGCCCGCCCACGTAAACGTCAACCGGGTGGAGATGATGCCCACCTGTCAGGCGCCGGCGCCGCTGACGGTGAAGCGGACCGGCAATTGAAACCCAAGGCAGCCCGCAAGCTGCTCGAGCGCTACCGCGTCACCGACGGGGCGGCGTTCCGCCTGTCCAACCAAGACCCCGCCGACCGCGGCGGCGGCATCGTCGATCACGACGAGCTGGACGCCCTGCTGGCCGCCGGCGTGGCGCGGCTGTCCGAGCTGCAGGGTCGCCTGTACGCAGCCGACACCTGGTCCTTGTTGGTGGTGCTGCAGGCGATGGACGCCGCCGGCAAGGACGGCACCATCAAGCATGTGATGACCGGGGTGAACCCGCAGGGCGTGGTGGTCACCTCCTTCAAGCAGCCTGGACCAGAAGACCTGGCGCACGGCTTCCTGTGGCGGGTGCACGCCCACGCGCCGGCGGCCGGGCGGATCGCCGTTTTCAATCGCAGCCATTACGAGGACGTGCTGGTCGCCCGCGTGCACCCGGAGCTGCTGGACCACGCGCATTTACCGCCGGCGCTGCGCGGCAAGAAGTTCTGGCGCCACCGGCTGGAGGACATCGCGACCTTCGAGAGCTACCTGGTCCACCAGGGCACCGCAGTGGTGAAAATCTTCCTTCATCTCAGCCGCGAGGAACAGAGACGACGCTTCCTCAGCCGCATCGACACGCCGCACAAGAATTGGAAGTTCAGCGCCGCGGACATCAAGGAACGCGATTACTGGGATGGCTACCAAACCGCCTACGAGCAGGCGATCGCTGCGACTGCAACGGCGCACGCGCCCTGGTACGTAGTGCCGGCAGACAACAAGCCGTTTGCGCGTTTGGTGGTGGCGGAGGCGATGATCGACGCTTTGAATGAGATGAAGCTGGAGGAACCTTCGCCGCCTGAGGCGGAGTGCAAGCTGTTGGCTGAAGCAAAGGTTCGGTTGGAGGCGGAGTAAGCAAGCGCCGTTTTTCACGACGTGAACTCGGTGCCGGCCAACTTGCGTGACAGCGCTATGATCTCGCTAGTCACGCGTCGCGCTGGCTCACTTCCGAGCTTGCGGAACCGAGAAAGCAAGGTCGTCTTTTTCGGGTAAAAGAAGCGAAAAGATTTTGTCTCCGCTGTTGCGGAACTTCCGACAGCATTCCATCCAAGAGAACAAAAGTTTTTCGGTTCTTTTTTCCAAAAGAGAACTGCTTGCTTGTTGTTTCGCCGATCAGGCGTCGCGGCGCCCAGCCCAAACCACCAGAGAAAACATGCAAGCGATCGAAGCCAAGCCCAGCGGCAAGAGCGCTGCCGCGGCAACCGGCCGTGCCAGCATCGGTGCCAGGAACACGAACACCAGGCCGGATTTCTGCCAGGGCGCAAACCCGTGCTGCCGCGCGTAGGACACGACCAGTGCTATGGCCGGGCCAAGCAGCACCATGTCGTAGTCCAGGCAGTACGGCGTGGTCAGCAGCGCGCCGGCGAGCAGTGCTGCTCCTTTCAGCCTGACATCGCAGTTTGATCGCCAAAGCCGGACGATCAGCCCCAGCACGAGCAGCGATGCCACGGCCTGAACGGCCCAGGCCACGTCGATGCCGGCGCCCCACATGCGCGCCGCGGCAAACACGCTTTGCAGCTTTTCCCATCCCGCGGCGCCGCTCTCCAGCACCACCGTGCGGGTGAACCCCATGCCGGCGCGGAACGCCCACCACGGTGCGGTGCCGAAGGCTGCGATGCTGGCCAGCGTCATCGCCACCACGGTTGCCGCCGCCGACGCGACCGCCCGCCAATGCCAGCCGGCCAGCAAGGCGAGGGGCACCGCCAGCCCGAACTGCGGCTTGTAGGCGCATAGCCCGAACAGCACGCCGGCCAGCCACTCGCGGCGCGGCAGGCAGACCACGGCCGCGCCCATCAGCGCTGCGGTCAGGAAGCCGTTCTGTCCGTGGCCGAGGTTCACGTATACCGCGGGGAAGGCCAGCGCGCAGGCCAGCGACAGCCGGCCGGGCAGGATGACGCGGATGGCGGCGGCGTAGCAGGCGAGCGTGCCGAGCTGCCAGACGGCGAGCGCCGGCAGGTATGGCATGAGCGCTGCGGCCGCAGCCACGAACAGGAAGTATGGCGGGTAGTGCCAGAAATCGAGCGGTTGCGTCGGGCCGAACAGCACCTGCTCGGGCACCTCGTGGTGGAACTGGTCGAACGGCACCGCCGGGTGGCCCGCCAGCACGGCGCGGCCGGCCAGCCAGGTCTGGCTGAAATCCGTACCGACCGGCTTGCCGGACATGTCGAGCGCGCCGTGCGCGGTGGCCAGCACGAACCCGATGATGGCGACGTAGAGGGCGATCAGCGTCAGGCTGTAGATGCGCAGGCGCGAGGGAGTCAGCCACTCGCCGTCCCGCAGCCATACGATGGCGGACGCCGTCACCCCAGGACAAAAAGATGCAGAAGACAGTGCGGGAATGCGAACCTCCGTACCTCTCGTTACGTTAACGCACAATCCTCTACAGCGCGAACCCAAGAAACAAAAGTTTTTTGGTTCTTTTTTTCAAAAAAGAACCGCTGGCCTTGCCGTGCTTTGTGCGCCCGCTCCCCCTCCGCTATGCTCCCCCTCCAATGATTACCCAGCTAGACCGCTACATCCTGCGGCAACTCCTGGCCTCCCTGCTCGCGGTCACCACCGCCCTCGTGGCGCTGATCTGGCTTACCCAGTCGCTCAGGTTCGTCGAGCTGGTGGTCAACCGCGGCCTCAGCCTGCGGGTGTTCCTGCAGTTGACCGGCCTGCTGGTGCCCAACTTCGTCGCCGTCATCCTGCCGATCACCACCTTCATGGCGGTGCAGTTCTTCGTCTACCAGCGGCTCTCCGGCGACCGCGAGCTCACGGTCATGCGCTCGGCCGGCCTTTCGCAATGGGCGCTGTCGCGTCCTGCGCTGATCGCTGCGGGCCTCGCCATGGCGGCCGGCTTCGCGCTCAACCTCTGGGTGGTGCCGGCCAGCAACACCGCGTTCAAGGAGTTCCAGTTCGAGCTGCGCAACAAGGTGGCCGCCTTCCTGCTGCAGGAGGGCGTGTTCACCGCCATCTCCGACCAGCTCACCGTCTACATCCGCACCCGCGACACCGACGGCACGCTGCACGGAATCATGGTCGAGGACGACCGCCAGTCCAACACCCACGCCACCATCCTGTCGCAAAGCGGCCGCTTGGTGGCCGACGGCGACACGCCGCGCGTGCTGCTAGAGGACGGGTCGCGCCAGGTGATCGACGGCAAGACCGGCCGGCTGGACGTGCTGACCTTCGCCGAGGACACCGTGGACCTGGCCAGCGGCAAGGGTGCCGACGCACAGCGCGCGCGCGACGACAGCGAGATGAGCATGCACGAGCTGCTGCACCCTGGCGCCGACGCTGTCGCCAGGGGCGACGCCGGCAAGTTTCTGGTGGAGGCCAACCGCCGGCTGACCCAGCCGCTCACCACGCTCGGGTTCAGCCTCATAGCACTCGTGTCCGTGCTGACCGGCAGCTTCCGCCGCGCGGGCAGCCTGTGGCGGCCGCTGGCCTCCGTGCTGACGCTGGTGGGCCTGGTGGTGCTGGGGCTGACGGCGCAAAGCGTGGCCACGCGGCACCCGGCGCTGGTGGTGCTGATCTGGGTGCAGGCGACGCTACCCGGATTAGCCTGCGCGTGGGTGCTGTTCGCGCCGGGAGTGTTGGCGGGCAAGCAGGCGCGGCGGCTGGCGGCGCCGGCGGCGCAGTTGGCAGCGTAAGAAAGCAAGCAGTTCTTTGTTGAAAAAACGAACCAGAAAACTTTTGCTCTCGTCGGGTGCGCCGTGGTGAAGCGTGGTGTTTCAGCCGTTCGCGACAGCCGCAGCAAAAGCTTTTTGCTTCTTTTTTTCGAAAAAGAAGACGCTTTCCCAACCTTGGTATAGTCCAGCACCGCATGCGTTTCGCGCTCACCCTCTCCCTCTACATCGCCCGCCAGTTCACCTGGGCGGCCGTCGCCATGCTCTCGGCACTCTCGCTGCTGGTGATGCTGTTCGACTTCATCGAGCTGCTGCGCCGCGCCGCCCAGCGCACCGACGTCGGCTTCGGCCTGGTGGTCGAGATCGCACTGCTGAAGGTGCCGTACTACGCGTTGCAGATACTGCCCTTCGCCGTGCTGCTGGGCGGCATCGCGGCGTTCTGGCGCCTGACGCGGTCCTCCGAGCTGATCGTGGCGCGCGCCGCCGGCGTCTCGGCCTGGCACTTCCTCAGCCTGCCGGTGGCCGCCGCCATCGGGCTCGGCTTGCTCGCCTCGGCCGGGCTTTCGCCGCTCTCCTCGGTGATGTTCGCCCGCGCGGAATCGCTCGACGACATCTACCTGCGCCACACCGGCCCGCTGTCGATCAGTGGCGGCCAGTTATGGCTGCGCCAGGCCGACCACGGGCTGGACCCGCAAGGCGTCGCCATCATCCACGCGCACGACGTGGCACTGCAGGGCAAGGTGGTGGCCACCAACGACATCAGCGTGTTCCGCCTGGACGGTGCCGACAAGCTGTTGAGCCGGGTGGAGGCAAAGCACGCGACGCTGGGCGGCAAGGCATGGCACCTGACCGGCGCGCGCACGCTGACGCCGGACCATCTGCCGGTGGTGGTGGGCGACATGAAGCTGCCGACCCAGTTGACCGCGGTGCGCGTGCAGGAAAGCTTCCAGTCGCCGGAGACGCTGTCGGTGTGGGCGCTTCCCGGCTTCATCCGGCTGCTGGAGAGTGCCGGCTTCTCGTCTGTACGCCACCGTCTGCACTTTCAGTCGCTGCTGGCCCTGCCGTTACTTTGTGGAACCATGGCGCTGGTTGCCGCCGGCTTCTCCATGCGCCAGACAAGGCGAGGCGGCGTGGCCCGCATGGTGGGCTCGGGTGTTGCAGCGGGGTTCGTGTTGTTTACCGTCAGCAAGGTGGCCGAAGAGTTCGGACAATCCGGCGCGCTGCCGGCGGCGCTGGCGGCCTGGGCACCGGCGGCGGCGGGGCTGATGCTGTCGGTGTCGCTGCTGCTGCACCTGGAAGACGGCTAGTGCGCGTGAGGCAGGGCAAGCGGTTCTTTTTTGACAAAAAGAACCAAAAAACTTTTGTTCCCTTGGGCGCGCGCTGCAGAAACCTCCGCGACAGCAGGGATGAAAGTCTTTTGCTTCTTTTCTTCAGAAAAGAAGGCCTTGCTTTCTTTCCGCTCACCCTGGCCATGCTGGGCGTGTTCGCCTGTAGCCATGCGCTGGCGCAAACGCGCGTGCCGCCACAGCATTTCCCGACCGTGGACATGAACAAGCAGCCGGTCACCGGCAACCAGCCGGTGACGTTCCAGGCCGACAGCGTCACCTACGACAAGGTGCACGGGCTGGTCACCGCGGACGGCCACGTGGAAGCCTGGCAGAACGACCACGTGCTGCGCGCGGATCGCGTGACGTTCGACCGCAACACCAACGTTGCCGCTGCCTACGGACACGTCGTCATCGTCGAGCCGGACGGTCAGGTGCTGTTCGCCGACTATGCCGAGCTGGGCTCGGGCATGCGCAACGGCGTGCTGACCGCGATGCGCGCGATCATGCAGGAAAACGCCAAGATGGCGTCCAACGGCGCGCGGCGTACCGACGGCAAGCTCAACATCCTCAGCCGCGGCGTGTATTCGACGTGCGACGTCTGCGCCAAGCACCCGGACTACGCGCCGCTGTGGGAGATACGCGCCAGCACCATCGTGCAGGACCTCGAGCACAAGCGCATCGAGTATCAGAACGCCTATTTGGACGCCTACGGGTTCCCGGTGTTCTACCTGCCGTATTTCTCGACGTCCGACCCTTCGGTAAAGCGTCAGACCGGGCTGCTCACGCCCAGCATCGGCGCGCACGACGAGTACCTCGGCACCTTCATCCGCGTGCCGTACTACATCGTGCTGGACAATCAGTCGGACCTGACGGTGACGGCCACCGAAGGCACGTTGCAGGGCCCGCAGGTGGAAACGCTGTACAACCGCGTCTTCAACTTCGGCGACCTCCGGCTGGACGGCGCGGTGGCGCGCGACGAGGGCGTTACCGGCGGCTACTTCTTCGGCCGCGGACTGTTCAACTTCAACGACACGTGGCGCTACGGTTTCAACGTGAACCTGGCCAGTTCGGTGGCATACCTGCGCGACTTCCAGGTGCCCGGTTACGGCACCAACGTGCTGACCAGCAGCGCATTCATCGAGGGCTTCGGCGTCGGCTCGTACGCCAAGGTGGACGTGATCTCGTTCCAGGGCCTCAACGCCACCATCGACCAGAGCCTGCTGCCCTACGTGCTGCCGCGCTACCAATACAGCTACTTCGGCGAGCCGGACCTGCTCGGCGGACGGGTTAGTTTCGATGCCACCACCTACAACATTCTGCGCAACGTCGGCACCAACGACCAGCAATTCAACGCCAAGCTGGAGTGGGACCGCTCGTTCGCCGGCGCCCTGGGCGACCAGTGGCTGCTGACCGCCCAGGGCCTCGGCAACGCCTATAGCGCCAACGTGCTGAACGGCCAGCCGAGCTACCAGGACGAGAACGTCGCCCGCGGCGTGCACGGTCAGGGCCAGGTGGCGCTGCGGCTGAACTGGCCGTTCGTGCGCGCATCCGGCAAGTCCGCCTACCAGGTGATCGAGCCGATTCTGCAGGTGATCGCCGCACCGCAGAGCGGCAACAGCGTGCGCGACAAGATCCCCAACGAGGACAGCCTGGACTACGAGTTCACCGACGCCACCCTGTTCGCGCTCAACCGGTTCGGCGGCTACGACCGCTACGACGGCGGCGTGCGGGTGAACGCGGCGTTGCGGGCCGAATGGGTGTTTTCCGGCGCCCAGAAGCTGGAAGGCCTGATCGGCGCCTCCTACCAGGAGCACACCGACCACAACCTGAACCCGGAGTTCCAGCCCTATAACGGTTTCGAGACCGGCGACCACCTCTCCGACCTGGTCGGCCGGCTGGCCTACTACCCCAACAAGTTCATCGATTTCGAGGCCAAGACCCGTATCGATCACGACAACGGCGACGTGAAGTTCGTCGACGCCATCACCGGCGTCGGCGTTCCCATCGCGCGCTTTTCGTTCGGCTACATCTACAGCGCCAACAACCCGTATCTGCTATACCTGAACAACTACAACCTGCGCGACACGTTCATCTACAACAACACGCCGGCGCTCATCGACGGCCTGCCGCCCAACTACTTCACGCCTCGGCAGGAGCTGACGGCCAACTTCTCGACGCATTTCGGCGGCTACACCATCGCCGTCAACGGCCGGCAGAACCTCGGCAACGGCCAGCCGGTCTCCGCCGGCGTCGAGGGGAAGTGGGAAAACGAGTGCCTGATCTTCGACATCTTCGCCAACCGCCGCTTCACCTCGATTGCCGGCGACAATGGTGATACGACCGTGGTGTTCACGCTGACGCTAAAATCTCTCGGCGGTCTCGGGGTGAACGGCTGATTGTGTGCCCGGGCTGATCCGGGTGGTTTGAAAGGCTTGCCGATGCGACCGATGCTCCTGTGTGTCCTGCTCGCGGCCTGGCTGCCGGCCCACGCGGCGTCGAAGGTGGTGCCGCCCGCCTCGCCTGCTCCGGCCCAGGCAGAGCCCGAGCCGGCCGACGGCATCATCGCGGTCGTCAACGGCGAGGTGATCACCCGCGCGGACGTGGCCAACCGCGCCCGCCTGTTCGCGCTGACCACCGGCCAGGAGGTGGCGCCGCAGACGCTGCATCTGTTGCGCCCGCAGATCACCCGCCAGTTGATCGACGACAAGCTGCGCATGCAGGAGATCCAGCGCCGCAAGATCGCCGTACCCGACGTGGACGTCGCCAACGCCATCCACGACATCGAGCGCCGCAACCACCTGCCGGCGGGCGGCCTGCTGTCCAAGCTGAGCGGGCAGGGCGTCACCCCGTCCACGCTGATCGCCCAGATCCGCACCCAACTCGGCTGGACCCGCGTGCTGCGCCAGGAACTGGCCGAACGCGGCCGGATCAACGCCACCGAGGTGGACGAGCAGGAGAAGATCTTCCGCCGCGACCAGGGCAAGCCGCAGTACCGGCTGGGCGAGATATTCGTGGCCTCCGAGGACCCGGCCCACCTCAACGATGCCAAGCACTTCGCCGACACCGTTATTCAGGAGCTGCGCTCCGGTGCGCCGTTCGGCATCGTTGCCGCCGAGTTCAGCCAAAGCCAGACCGCGCTGGAAGGCGGCGAGCTGGGCTGGGTGCGGCCCGACCAGCTCGACCCGACGGTCGCCAACCTGGTCTCGCAGATGCCGGTGGGTGCGGTCAGCAACCCGGTGCGCGTGCCCGGCGGGTTCGACGTGGTGACGCTGCAGGAGAAGCGGCTGGTGGGCACGGACCTTGCCACCGTGCTCAGCCTGCGCCAGGCATTCTATCCGTTTCCCACGCCGCTCGACCCAGCAAACCCCACGCCGGAGCAGCGCAAGGCGCTGATCGACGGCCAGGGATTGTCCAAGACCGCGCATAGCTGCGCCGACATCGAGGCGGCCAACAAGGCTGCCAACTCGCCGCGCACCGCCGACCCCGGCGCCGTTCGGCTAGACCGGCTCACCGGCCCGATGCAGACCCTGCTGGGCGGTCTGCCGGAGGGGCAGGCCAGCAAGGCGCTGGTGACCAACGACGGCATCCTGGTGGTGATGATCTGCAAGCGCGAGCAGAAGAACCTGGCGGCACAGACCCGTGAGGACATCACCAACCAGCTGTTCGAGGAGCGGGTGGAGCTGGCCAGTCGGCAGTTGCAGCAGGACCTTAAGCGGCGGGCGCTTATCGACCAGAGAAGTTAAACAAGGAAGGCCTTCTTTTTCGAGAAGAAGCAGAAAGCTTGCTTTCGCTGTCGCGGCTCTCTCCGGTGAGCGAGCGACAGCGGAAGCAAAGTTTTTTGTTCTTTTTTGATGAAAGAACCGCTTGCCTTGCCTTTGTCTTACCCCTGAGACCCAAAGCCCTTTTGCCCTTGAGAGAGATCGCCGTTACCAAAAAAACAGACAAAACGACTCGGGAGGCCTTTTCGGCGCCGAGATAAAATTCTACAACCGATAGTGGCGTCGTCGCACAATCTGGCGGGGAATTTGTCTTACGCGCGCGATTTCGGGGTTTCTGCCAGCGCTGTCTATGCCAGCCTCTGGTTGAGGCTCGCCGCGCTGATGATCGACGCCGCGGTGCTTTGGGCCGTGGTGGCTGGTTTGCACGTCACGTTCAATTGGATTGTCGCTTCCGGCCAGATGCAGCCGGACGACCGCGACGTGCTGCTGCGGCTATCCGGCCCGTTCGTGGCGGTGTGGTATTTCTGCGCGTTTGAAGGCGGCATGGGGGCGACCCCGGGCAAGATCATGCTGATGCTGCAGGTGCAGGGGGACGACAACTGTCCGGTCGGCCTGCGGCGCGCGGTCTGCCGCAACGTCTTCAAGGCGGCGTCCGTGCTGGTGTTCGGCATCGGCCTGGTGATGCCGTGCTGGACGCGGCGGCGCCAGGCGCTGCACGACATGCTAGCGAGGTGCGTTGTCGTGCGGACGGGTGGCTAGGACCGCTTTGTATCGACGGACTTGCAGTTCGATCGATGATAGGCAGGGCAAAACTTTTGTCTCCTTGAACGCGCGCTGCATAACCTTCGCGACAGCAGGGTAAAAAGTTTTTTGCTGCTTTTTTTTCGAAAAGGCAGGCCTTGCTTCCTTGCTACGCTTTCGAGCCATGGGATCGCCCATATGTCCGGCGAGCCTGCGACAGCGGAGTGAGAGGCTTCGGTTCTTTTTGCAAAAAGAACCGCTTGAGCGCCCCGGCCCACATAACCAAATCTACGCCCGAACAAGGATGCCGCGTCGCCTATCGAGGGACGTGGCGCCTCCGTCGCCTGATCGATAGGGACCCGACCGCACCATGGACATGGAAAAACTTACCGAACGCACCCGCGGTTTCCTGCAAGCCGCGCAGACCATCGCCATCCGCGAATTTCACCAGCGCCTGACGCCCGAGCACCTGCTGAAAGCGCTGCTCGACGACGAGGAGGGTGCGGCGTCCGGGCTGATCCGCGCCGCCGGCGGCGACGCGGCAAAGGTGCGTTCTGCCAACGACGCAGAGCTCGCCCGCATTCCAAAGGTGCAGGGCGACGGGGCGGGTGCGCCACAGGCTACCCCCGAGCTGGTGCGCGTGCTGGACGCCGCCCAGCAGCAGGCCACCGCCGCCGGCGACGAGTACGTGGCGCAGGACCGCGTGCTGGCCGCCCTTGCTAGCAGCGACACGCCATCCGGCCGCGCGCTGCGGGGCGCTGGGGCCAACCCGCAGACAGTCGAGCGCGCGATGGCCGACATCCGCAAGGGTCGCAAGGTGACCAGTGCCAACGCCGAATCCGGCTTCGAGGCGCTGAAGAAATACACCAAGGACGTCACCGAACAGGCCCGCCAGCAGAAGCTGGACCCGGTGATCGGCCGCGACGAGGAGATCCGCCGCACCATCCAGGTGCTGGCCCGCCGCACCAAAAATAACCCGGTGCTGATCGGCGAGCCGGGCGTCGGCAAGACGGCGATCGTCGAGGGGCTCGCCTTGCGCATTGTCCGCGGCGACGTGCCGGAGGCGCTGAAGAACAAGCGCGTGCTCTCGCTCGACATGGGCGGCTTGGTCGCCGGTGCGAAGTACCGCGGCGAGTTCGAGGAACGCCTGAAGTCCGTGCTGAAGGAGATCGAATCCGCCGAGGGCCAGGTGATCCTGTTCATCGACGAGATGCACACTCTGGTGGGTGCCGGCCGCGCCGACGGTGCGATGGACGCGTCGAACCTGCTGAAGCCCGAACTCGCGCGCGGCGCGCTGCACTGCATCGGGGCGACCACGCTGAGTGAGTATCGCAAGCACGTGGAGAAGGATGCGGCGCTCGCACGGCGCTTCCAGCCGGTGGTTGTGGGCGAGCCGACCGTGGAGGACACGATCAGCATCCTGCGCGGCATCAAGGAGAAATACGAACTCCACCACGGCGTGCGCATCACCGACGGCGCGCTGGTGGCCGCCGCCACGCTGTCCAACCGCTACATCACCGACCGCTTCCTGCCAGACAAGGCCATCGACCTGATGGACGAGGCCGCCAGCCGGCTGCGCATGGAAGTCGACAGCAAGCCGGAGGAGCTCGACGAACTCGACCGCCGGCTGATCCAGTTGAAGATCGAACGCGAGGCGCTCAAGCGCGAGGAAGACCCGGCGTCGCGCGACCGCTTGGAAAAATTGCAGCGCGAGCTTGCCGACATCGAGGAACGCAGCAACGCGATGACGGCCACCTGGAAGGCGGAAACCGAGAAAGTGGCCGGCACGCAGAAGCTGAAGGAGCAGCTGGACCAGGCGCGCGGCGAGGTGGAGATCGCGCAGCGCTCGGGCAATTTGGCACGCGCCTCCGAACTGCTCTACGGCGTGATACCTGGCCTGCAGCGGCAGATCGACACCAGCCAGTCCGACGGCAAGCTGGTCAACGAGGCGGTCACCGCCGAGCAGATTGCCGGCGTGGTCAGCCGCTGGACCGGCGTGCCGATGGAACGCATGCTGGAAGGCGAGCGCGCCAAACTGCTGCGCATGGAGGACGAGCTGCGCCGCCGCGTGGTGGGTCAGGAAGACGCGCTGCGTGCCGTCAGCAACGCGGTGCGCCGCGCCCGCGCGGGCTTAGGCGACCCGAACCGGCCGATCGGCAGCTTCCTCTTCCTCGGCCCAACCGGCGTCGGCAAGACGGAGCTGACCAAGGCGCTGGCCGGCTTCCTGTTCGACGACGAGCGGGCGATGATCCGCATCGACATGAGCGAGTTCATGGAGAAGCACGCCGTCGCCCGGCTGATCGGCGCCCCGCCCGGCTACGTAGGCTACGAAGAGGGCGGCGTGCTGACGGAAGCCGTGCGCCGTCGACCATACCAGGTGATCCTGTTCGACGAGGTGGAGAAAGCCCATGAGGACGTCTTCAACGTTCTCCTCCAGGTGCTCGACGACGGGCGGCTGACCGACGGGCAGGGACGCACCGCGGACTTCCGCAACACCATCATCGTGCTGACGTCCAACCTCGGCAGCGACATCCTCGCCGCCCAGCCGGACAACGAGCCGATGGCGATGGCGCACGCGCAGGTGATGCGCGTCGTGCGCGAGCATTTCCGCCCGGAGTTCCTCAACCGGCTCGACGAGATCGTCACCTTCCGCCGCCTCGCGCGCGCCGACATGGCGACGATCGTGGACATTCAGCTGCAGCGCCTGCGCGGCATGCTGGCGGATCGCAAGATCGCGCTGGAGCTTGACCAGTCGGCGATGGATTGGCTGGCCAACGAGGGCTACGACCCGATCTACGGCGCGCGTCCGTTGAAGCGGGTGATACAGCGCAGTTTGCAGAACCCGCTGGCGTCGTTGTTGTTGGAGGGGGCGGTGCACGAGGGCGAGGCAGTGCGGGTGTCGGCTTCGCTGGAGGGGCTTTCTATCAACGGGCGTGTTGAGGAGACGGTGTAAGCAAGCAAGGCCTTCTTTTTTGGAAAAAAAGAAGCAAAAAACTTTTGTTCCTGGGCGTGCGCTTTGAGGACTTTCCGCGACACCGCTCACAAAAGTCGTTTGCTTCTTTCTTCAAAAAAGAAGGCCTTGCTTGCGCAATGCCCAAAGATACCCCAACCCAAGCCGCCACCGTCGCCCGCGTGGTGCACGACTTCAAGCAGGCCTCGAAGCGGCCGGCCAGAAAGTCCGAAACCCGCGCCATGCGATGGCTATCGGCCTGTCCGAAGCCGATCTCGTGACGCGGCGCCACAGCAGAGTAGCCGCGCCAACGCCTGGGCGGAAAGCCACGTCACCAAGGCAGATATACCGCATCAGGCAGCGTGGCGCGGCCTCAAGGGACGCTCTCGCACCCTGGCAAATCGAGGCTGAGCTACCAAATCTTAGTCACTCAGGGTGCGTGCGGCGCCCCGCTTGGAAAGACTGCATCCCATGCGCCTCGCCGCGACCATCCTCGCCGTGCTCGCTATCGCACCGGCCCGGGCCGAGGGCCTTGTCAACCGGTCCGACGCAGGGCTCTACGACGTGTCCGCGGTGCAGCACTTGCCAGATGCAGGCTCCGTCAACGGTAGCCACGTCGTCGCGAACGGCCGCCTGATTGAACACGCAACACACATCTGCCCGAAGCTCGGCACCGCCTTCGGCGTGAAGTTCACCCTATCGGCTGCGGCCGGCGTGGATGCGTTGCCGGTGACGCTCGGCATCGAACACCCGCCGATGACCAATTACGCCGGCCAGAACCAGACTGCCGACACCTTCCGGGGAAGCCTGAAGGCCGGCACGCCTTTCCTGTCGTTTTGGGTCTTCGAGTCTCAGGCGGAGCTCAAGCCGGGACGCTGGCATTTCATCCTCAGTCACGGCGGCGTGCTCCTCCTCGACCAGCCGTTTGACGTAGATGTCACCTGCCAGAAGCTGGTTTCCTAACAGCCGGGCGGGAACAGCTGCCACGGCAAGCGTGTTGCGCTCCTGACAGCAACGGAGCCCAAGTCATGGCCTCAACCGCCGAGAAGACCGACCCGAAACTTTGGGACAAGGTGAAGCACGAGGTGACCGAGGGCGACCGCGGCGGCAAGCCCGGCCAATGGTCCGCGCGTAAGGCGCAACTCGCCGTGCACGACTACAAGGCAGAAGGCGGCGGCTACAAGGGACCCAAGACCGAGGACAACCACCTGCACCAGTGGACCGAGGAAAAGTGGGGCACCAAGTCCGGAGAACCGTCGAAGGACACCGGCGAACGCTATTTGCCAGAGCAGGCGCGGGCCCACCTGACCAACGAGGAGTACGCCCGCACCACGGCGAAAAAGCGGGCCGACACGCGTGCCGGCAAGCAGTTCTCCGCCCAGCCGCGCGACGTCGCCCGCAAGACAGCGCAGGACCGCGATACCGGCCACGCACCCGAGAAGCTTGAGAGCCTGACACGTGCCGAGCTGATGCAGCGCGCCGCGGCCGCGAACATTGCTGGACGCTCGCGGATGAAAAAGGCCGAGCTGGTCAAAGCGCTGGGCTGATGACGACGCACGAGTTTTCCGACGCGGACCGGAAGGAGCTTCGCGATGAATTCGCCAAGCTCGTGAACATGACACAAGCGGCGCTGCGTCACTGGTTGCAAAGCGAGGACAGCCGCAGCGTCGGGATGACCACGCAGGGCGAGCGTGTTACCTCACCCGATCAGCATGAATCTGTCGGCCACCACATGGGCGAACGCATCCTGCAAATCCGCGCCGGCAAGCAGGCCGATCTTACGGATGACGACTATGCCGACATGCGCAAGGTGATCGGCTACGTCCACCGTCACTCGGCGCAGCGTCCGGACGGCGACGTTACCAATACGCGGTGGCGGCATTCGCTGATGAATTGGGGGCACGATCCGGCGAAAGAGTAAGCGAGGCCTTCTTCTTCGAGAAGAAGCAAAAAGCTTTTATTGCAGCTGTCGCGGTTCTCTCCGGCAAGAACGCGATAGCGGAGACAAGAGTTTTTTGGTTCTTTTTTTCAAAAAAGAATCGCTTCGCTTGCTGCCGCCAGGTCAGCCGGCGTGTTGATGTTGCGAAACGGATCGGGCGCATCCTCGAACCACACCGAACGCATGCCGATCAACTCGCCGAACGCGCGCACCCGCCCCGATGTCTGTGCCGCCAGCCACCGCGCCAGCGTCTGCCGGCACGCAACAGGCCAAACTGCCACGAGCGGATGAACGGCAGCGGCGTTCTGCACCCACGCCGGTGCGGCGCCCAGGCGGGCTGCAAGGTTGCGCGGGATGAACGGTGTATCGCCCGGCACGCTCAGCAGGGCTTGGGCGCCGATTGCTTCGGCCCAGGCCAGCCCGCGCAGCACGCCGCCGAGCGGGCCACGCGCGGTCACCTCGTCGGCCAGCACCGGCAGGCCCAGATGTGCGTAGCGCTCGGGGTCGCCATTAGCGGAGATGGCGATGTGTCCGGCCTGTGTGGCCAGGCGCTGTAGCACGTGGTCGATGAGGGTTCGACCGCCCAGGTCGAGAAGCGGCTTGTCGCCGCCGCCCATCCGGGTCGCCTGGCCGCCGGCCAGGATCAGTGCTGCCAGGTCAGTCATGGGAGACAGGCATGGGGCGAACGACGGGGATCGAACCCGCGACAACCGGTACCACAAACCGGCGCTCTACCAACTGAGCTACGTCCGCCACATGCGAGCTCGTTTAAGGCGGCTGACGGTTCGGCGTCAACCGTAGCAAGAAAGCAAGAACTTCTTTTTGAAAAAAGAAGCAAAAACTTTTATCTCGGCTGTCGCGGACTTTGCCTGAACCGCAAACACCTAGGAGACAAAAGTTTTCGGTTCTTTCTTCAAAGAAGAATCGCTTACTTTTTCTGATGGTGGTGAACGTTACCATCTTTATCGGTATATTCACGCGACTTCAGGTCGTCCCCGCCATGCGACGCCTCGGACTTGCTGTGCGCGCCTTCCGACTTGCTGCCCGACGCGTGCGAGCTGTGACTTGTCTCGTGGCCGTGCGCGCGCTCTGCGCTGGCTTCGGTCGTGCCCTTGGTGCGGCCGGCCTCGCGGTTCTCCTTCAGGCGACCGTCGTGCTCGGGGTCCTTGACCGTGCCCTGGTTGGAGCTGCTGTGTTCCGTGTTGGCCATGACTGTATCCCCTGATGGTTACCGGCCGGCTCAACTGCCGCCGTGCGAGGTAAAAGCGCGGCGCGTGCGATGGTGTCCGGTTAGGCCAGACGCTTTAAGTTGAGGCCGCGCCGTCTTGACGCTCAATCGTTGCAGTACGCCGTAATACGTAGGCCTCGCCGTCCCAGAGCGTGAACGGGCGGGCAGCGCACGCGTCAAGCTGCAGGTCCCAGGCCGAAGCCCAGCGACGCGCGCGGTCCGCACGTACCTGGTCCGGCTCGCCGTAGGAGAGGTTCAGGATAACGAGCGCGCCGCCAGGGCGCAGCACCCGCGCGGCCTGGCACACATGCGCGTCCGCCAGCCCCGCCTGCACGAGGTAGGGGAAGCTGTCGACGGCCAGGACCAGGCCCGCGCTGTCGGCCGGCAACCAGGCGCAGGGGGCGCCGTCGGTCACCTCGAAGCGCAGATTGGCGAGCCCGCCGTGCCGCCGGCGCGCCTCGGCCACCATGCCGGCGGAGATGTCCAGGCCGAGCACCGAGCGCACGTGCGGCGCCAGCCCCGCGGCCACCCGCCCGGTCCCGCAGCCGAGGTCGAGCACGTCGCTCTGATCGGTAGCCAGGGCGCCGCCCAGCAGCCACGCAACCACCTCCGCCGTGGCGCCCGCGAGCAGGGCCGGGTCGTTCAGGCTGTAGGCCGCCACGCTGGCGTCCGGTGCCGCGGCTACCGCGCGGTCGAACATACCGGCGATGGCGGCCGCGTCCTGCGCGCCGTCGTGGTCCACCCGCGCCTCGGCCAGCATGCGCGCGGTGGCAGCGACGTTGTCCCGCTGAGCCGCGAACAGCCCGGCCAGTTCGCTCTGCGGCGGCAACAGGGCGGCGATCGCCTGGGGCGGCAGGCCGGCCAGCACCAGGCGCGAGAGCGCGGTCTGTGCAGAAATGCGGCCGGCGAGGCAGTCGGCTACGTCACGGGCGGGGTCGCTCACAGGCGGCGCAGGCTGCGCGTGGCGAGGTGCCGGTCGGACGCGCCCCAGGCGTATTTGTAAGCCTCGTTGCCGCGCAGGAAGTCGATCTCCTGCACCCCTTCGGCGATCGCCTGCTCGGCCAGGGCGGCCACCAGCAGCGACCCCGGGCTGCAGGCGGCGTGGCCAGCGGAAAACCCTCCCAGATACAGCAGCAGCCGGTCCGGTCCGCGCAGCGCCATGCAGGCGGCGGCGACCTCCGGCCCAATGCGCAGGGCGGCCACACGCAGCGCCCCCGCACGCAGCAGGCCCGGTGCCGCCTCGGTCAGGCAGGCTTTCACCCGCACATCCGCCAGCACGCCGCCCGGCTCGCCCCGCTGCGCCCAGCCGGCCTCGTGCAGGCCGAACAGCGCGGCCAGCAAGTCCGGCAGCGTGTCCGCGTCGGCAAGCTGCAACGACCAGCCGCCGGCTCGCTCGGCCCGGTTGCGGTTCATCCGCAGCTTGCGCCGGGCGTTCGGCGGCAGGCTGGCGGCAAAGTCGCCATTCGGCAGGCGCAGCACCGGGCAGGGCGCGCCCGGATAAAGCGTGGCAACCCAGCCCGGCGGCGGCGGCGCATGGCGCAGGGCGGAGGCGGGCGGCAGGTCGATCAGGTCGCAGCACTCCGCCGGGCCGGCTTCCGCCAGCAGGCAGGCCAGCAGGCGGGCGGCGGTGTCGGGCGGCGCGTTGGGAGCGACCAGCGCGTCCAGCGAGTCGCTAATACCGGCGCCAATCGGCAGCAGCTTGGCGCGACCGTCCTCCTCCAGGACGTAGGCCGGCAGCAGCCCGACCAGCAGGCCGCCATCCCGCAGCGTAGCAACCACCGGCCTGCCGGTGCCGAACTGCCGCCACCAGGCGAGCTGCCACTCCGGGTACTGAAACGGCGTGGTGTCCGGCGTGCGGCGCCAAAGATCCTGCCAGGCGGGTGCCAACCCGCGTAGGCCCGCCTCCGTGGTGATGGCCTCCACTGATGCTTGCACGGTAGTGGTGATCACGACGGCGTCACACCTGGGGGCCGGCGTCTCGGGCTTAGAAAGGAAGGCAAGCAGTTCTTTTTTGAAAAAAAGAACCAAAAAACTTTTGCTCCCTCAGGCGCGCGGTGCGGGAGACTTCGCGACAGCAGAACCAAAAATTTTTTGCTGCTTTTTTTCAAAAAAGCAGGCCTTGCTTTCTTCGCTGCCACGGTCACGCAGCGCGCTGCGCATCGCCGGCCAGCGCGCGGTAGCAGTCGAGGTAGGCGTCCGTCATCCGCCCCAAGCCGAAGCGCGTGCGGGCGGCGTCGCGGCAAGCCTGCCTGTCGATGCCGTCTACTTGGTCGATCGCCTCGGCCATCTCCGCCGCGTCGCGCACCAGGAAGCCGGTACGTCCGTGTTCGACGATGTCCGGCAGCGCGCCGGCAGCAAACGCGATCACCGGCGTGCCGCAGGCCAGCGCCTCCATCGCCACCAGCGAGCTGGTCTCTGCCGCCAGGCTCGGCACCAGCAGGCAGCGCGCGGCGGAGAGGTAGCGCCGCTTGCGGGCAAACCCGAGCGGACCCACGAAGCGCCGCCGCCGGTCCAGCAGCGGCCGCACCTGCCTGTCCAGGTAGGCGAGGTGCGCGGGGTAGGGGAACGCAGCCCCGGCGACGATCAGCGACGCGCCAGCCGCGTGCGCCGCCTGCAACGCCAAATGCTGGCCCTTCTCCGGACAGATCCGTCCAAGCGTCAGCGCGAAGCCGCGGCGCGCGTGGCGGCCGCCAGCCAGCCGCTCCACCGCTACGCCGTTGGCGATCGGCGGCAGCAGGGCAGGGTGCGGCGGGCAGGCCCCGTGCTGCGCCGCGGAGACGCAGTTCAGCCACAGCCCCGGTCGAGACGGCAGCGCGCCATACCAGTCCGGCGGCAAGTGCAGCGTTGCCAGCGCGGGCGGCGCGGCGGCCGGAAGCATACGCGCGAAATCCAGGCCGTGCATGTGCACAACATCCGCCCGCGTTCGCGCCAGCGTGCGCACGATCGCCTGCCGCGTCGCGGCCTCGGCCGCGTCGCGCGCCGCCTCGTCCACAGCGCCCGCGGGATCGATGCCGGTGTCCACCCACTCGCCGGCGACGATGCTGCCGCGGCACGCAACGACCAGCGAGCGGTGCCCTGCTGCGACCAGCGCGTGGTCCACTGCGGAGAGAACTTGTTCGGCGCCGCCTATGGCGTCCGGGCTTACGGGTGCGAGTGCGTAGGCGACGTTGAGGATGGTCAGCTTCATCAGGAAGCAAGCAAGCGAGTTCTTTTTTGAAAAAAAGAACCAAAAAACTTTTGCGTCCGCTGTCGCGGTTCGGTCCGGCGAGCGCGCGACAGCGGAGACAAAGGTTTTTTGCTTCTTTTCAAAAAAGCAGGCTTTCTTCCTTGGCCGTCGTCACCCGCCCCGGCGCATACCGCCGGATCATCGCCGCACAGAACTCGGCAAATTCCCCAGGCTCGCGCGGCGGAGACGTGTGGTGTTCCCACACCCCGCGGTCCTCCGGCGTGAAGCAGAACGTCACCGTGGTGTCGAACTCTTCCAGCGCGCGCATCTGCCGGTCGAACCAGGCCAGCGCGTCGGGGCGGTAGAAATCCGCCCAGCTCAGCCCGGTGCGCAGGTAGGTGACACCCATGTCGCGCATGATGCGCACTGCGTCGTCCAGCCGGTGGTCCTGGTAGTGGAACCACTGGCACAGCCCGATCTCCGGCGTGTAGTCGGCGAAATGTTTCGCCGCCAGCTTGGGTTTTCCGTTCTCGTCGAGTAGGCCCATGTGGAAATGCCGGTAGTAGGACGAGCCCTCCGCCTCACGGTGCCGCGTCGTGGCGGGCCAGGCGGCCGGCAGATCGTAGAGGCTATACCAGTGGATGCGCGGCGCGCGGCCGATCAGCAGCTCGGCGGTGCGTTTCAGGCCCCACTCCTGCACCTCCTCGGCGCCGAAAGTGGAGATGCCGACTTCGCTGACCCACACCGGCAAATCCGTGCAGCGCTGGATCGATGCCAGCTTCTCCGGCCACTCGTCGATCAGCCAGTGGTTCCAGTCGAGCGGAAAGCCGTGCACGGCCACTGCGTCGAGCTGTGCCATGACGCCCTGACCCTGCAGCACGCGCAGGAAATTTGGGTCGATCGGCGACATGCCGCCCAGCACGCGCGGCAATCCCGGCGCCTCGCTGGCGATGGCCGCACCGGCGAGCTTGGTCATCTCGGCAAAGGCGCGCCAGCCGGGGTCGTGTTCGAGGTCCCAGTGGCTCTTGTTGTTCGGCTCGTTCCAGATCATCGCCGCTTCGATCATGGTGCGGCGTTCCCGGGCGCAGCCTGGGGGTGATCGGACTCGTCCTGGGCCGCGTCGCGGGCGTGGTCGGCGCGCACCTGCGCCGGGTAGACGGCGCCGTAGCCGCCGGGCGCCCGCGGCTCGCGGCGGCAGATGAACACTTCCTCCTCCGGGTGGCTGAGAATGGCGAAGCCCGCGCTGCGCAGCATCGCCGCGGCACAGGCGCGGTTGGGCGCCCACCAGTTGGTGCAGTCCTGCGCGTAGTCGTGCTCGATGAAGTGCAGCTTCGGGTAGCCGGGCGCGTCGAAATGGTCCTGTTCCCAGAACGCGTAATCCGGCTTCACCTCGGCGACGTCAGGGCTGCCGCGTTGCATGGACTGGAACACCAGCAGGTCGGCTGCAGCGTGCTCGTGGATCAGGTCGAGTGCCAGCAGCGGATGGCGAAGATGGTATAGCACACCGATGAAGAACACGACGTCGAAGCGCTCGCGCAGTGCGGCCACGTCGTAGACGGACATCTGCCGGAACTCGACGTCGAGCCCCTCCACCTCGGCAGCGAAGCGCGCCTGTGCGAGGTAGTCCGCGTCGAAATCGATGCCTAGCACGCGGGCCGCACCGCGGCGCTTCATCTCCATCGTGTAGAAGCCGCCGTTGCAGCCGATGTCGAGCACCGACTTGCCGGTGAGGTCGGCAGGGATCTCGGAGGCGAAGCTGCGCCACTTCACGTTGGGGAAGTCACCCAGGAAGTGGTCCGGCGCGGTCTGCACGCCGCGCAGGCTGAGGTTGTGGAACCAGGGTCCCAGCGCCTGGGCGCGCGTCCTGATGGCATCTTCGGTCCAGTTGGTGGGCGTGGCGTCGTCAGGCATGAAGCTGGGAGCTCTCCGGTTCGCTTTCCTGCTGGCCGCCCAGCAGGTGCACCGCCTGCCGATAGCCGTGCAGCGTGCCCACGTCCACGTAGCGTTGCCCGGCCTGAACCCCCCAGGCGCAGCCGCCGGCCTCCAGCCAGGCGTTCACCAGCGTGCCGACGTACTCGTCCGCGCATCCTCGAAGCTGCCACAACGCATGGAGCTCATGCAGCACCTGGCCGGGCAGGGCGAAGGCGCCCCAGACCCACTGCGTGCCTCCGTCCGGCTGCTTGACCACGATGCGCTGCACGCGGCCGGAGGCGTCCATCTGCACCGCGTCGAACAGCTCGGGGTGGTCCACAGGGAACAGCAGCAAGCTGAACTGCCCCGCCGGCAGCCGGCACAGCGCGTCAGCCGGAAACCAGATCGTGTCCGGCAGGCCGACCACCACCATCTCGTCGCGCGGGATCAGCGGCAGCGCGCGGAAGATTGCGTCGCATAGGCCACGCGCGGAGTCCTGCACCACGTAGGCGAGCGACATGGCGCCGACGCTGCCGCCGAAATACGACAGAATGTCCGACTTGGCCGGTGAGATGACGAAGCACAATTTGTCCACGCCGGCGCGCGCCATGCGCTCGACCAGGTACTCGCTCACCGCGCGCGGCCGTTCCACGCCGTTGGCGTCTCGCCGGCTGCCCACCGGCAGCAGCTCCTTGGAGAACGCCAGCGGCTGTATGCGGGTGCCGTTGCCGGCCGCCGGGATGATGCCCCACATCGGCGGTCAGGCTTCCACTGCTGCGGCGGTCTCGAACAGGCCGATCAACGTGCGGGCGCGGTGGGCTGCGGTGTGTTCGGCCAGCACGCGCTCCCGCGCACGGCCGGCCATCGCGCGCAGCGTGTCCGGGTTCTCGTCCAGCGCGTCCAGTGCGTCCTGCGTGGTGGAGGCCACGATGATCTCGCGGCCCGGCTCGAAGAAGGCGTCGAGCCCCGGCCAGGTGTCGCTCAGGATGGGGGTGCCGCAGGCGGCGGCCTCGAACAGCCGGCCCGACGGGCACCACCCCATGCGCGCCATCGCCGCGCGGGTCACGTTCAGCGTCATGCGCGACGAGCTGTAGAAGGCCGGGTGTTCCGGCGGCGGCAGGTGACGGACGAAGAAGATATTGGCCGTCCAGGGGAAGTCCTGCGGATACTGCGCGCCGCCGATGACGAAGCGGCTTGCCGGCCGCGCGCGGGCAGGAGCCACGAACAGGCCGGCCAGCATGTCCTGGCGGTCCGCCGCGTAGGTTCCCAGGTAGGACAAATTGGCCAGGTAGGCAGGGTGGGCAGCGACCGGCCGGTAGACCGCAGGGTCCGCCCAGCCGTAGAGCGCCGCGGTGCGCCGGGCGCCGAGCCGGCTGCGCAGCGCCTCCAGCGCGGTACCGCCGGTGTAGCTCAACACCAGGTCGAAATCGGCCAGGCCGGCGGGCCCAATGTAGGGGACGGGCTCGCGCGCTTCCAGCCGGTCCAGGGTAACCGGCGTGTCCAGGTCGTAGAAGCAGCGCAGGGCCACGCGGCTATCGCCGACCAGCAACGTGGCGGCCAGCGCGTCCGGGCAGAACGAGGTGACGATGGCCACGTCCGCGGCGTCGGCCGCTTGGCGGGCCTGATGCGCCACCTGGGACCACTCGGGGTAGAGGACCAGTTCGGCGCCGTCGCTCAAGCCAGCCAGGTCGCGGTTCTGCGCGTAATAGGGCACGTCGCGCTCGAAGAAGGTGACAGTGTGGCCGGCGCCGCACAGGGCGGCGATCAGCCCGCGCCAGAGAGTCGCGTGGCCGTTACCCCAGGAAGAACTGACGGACAGGCCGAAGATGACGAGGCGCATCAAGCGGTTCTTTTCTGAAGAAAAAAACCAGAAAAATCTCGTTCTCTGAGGCGTGCGGTGCGGAGAGGTCCGCGAGAGCCGGACGAAAGTCTTTTGCTTCTTTTCTTCAAAAAAGAAGGCCTTTCTTCCCTGGCTTCCCGCGCACCCCGCAACGGTCAGACTCGCTTGCAAGTTCCCTGCCGATAAGCCCCGCCACCTCCTCCAGCGACGCCACAACGCCACAGCAGCGCCTCAGCGCGTCAGCCGAAGCAGCCACAGTGTCCGGGACCATCACCACCATCATCCCTGCGTCGAAGGCGGCGCACACGCCGTGGAGTGTGTCTTCCAGTGCCAGGCAGGACGTGGGCGCCGCCCCGATGCGGGACGCTGCCGTCAGGAAACTGTCGGGCGCGGGTTTGCCGGCGGTCACGTCGTCACGGCTGACGACAGCCGCGAACCGGCTGGCCAGCCCTGACCGTGCCAGCTGGGCGGCGGCGGTGGCTGCGCTGGCGGAGGTGGCAACCGCACAGGGAATGCCCGCGTCGGCAAGCCGGACGAGCAGGCTGGCCGCGCCGGGCTTGATCGTCACGCCGCCGGACAGCAGCGACCTGTGCCGGTAGTAGGCCTGGAAGAACGGCTCGACGTCGAAGCGATGGCCTATGATGCGCGGCAGCATCTCTCGGCGAGCAGTGCTCGGCAGCCCGACGAGTTGGTCGTAGGCGGCGACTGGCATGGTGTGCCCGCACTCGGACAGGGCGGCGAAGAACGCGCGGCGATAGGCCGGTTCGGTGTCCAGCAACGTCCCGTCGAGGTCGAACACCACGCCGAGGACGAGGCGGGGCAGGTGGGTGCCTGCCCCGCCCTGGCCTAGTCCGCGGCCGGCTTGGGGGCGTTCGGCAAGGTCAGCTCCGTCTTGATCCATCCACGCTCGCGTTTGTCGAAGTGCTCGTAGGCATCGATGGCGGCAGTCAGGGGTTCCACCTTCGTCAGTACCTGCACGGGCCGATCCGGCCGATGCGCACCATCTACACCGACTTGGCCACGTAGGCGCGATGGTTGCAATTGCTCATGTTGACCGAGAGGTTGCGGTTCATCGCCATGCCGATGGGGAGGACGACGCGGGAGGCGGGTAGACACCCGATGATTCCGACCGTGCCGGCCTTGGCCACCGACTGCACCGCCTATCGCAGCGCCTGGCTGGGCGCGTCGCCGGGCACCTAGTTGCGATCGTGCTGGTTCTGCTCGGGCGCGACCTGCTGCACCTCCTGCTTGAACTTGTCTTCCTGCTCGGCGGCCACTTTGGCAGCCGGTCCGTGGTGGGCATGCATGGCGTCCACGCCGACCGCGTCGATGACACGGTCCACGCCGATTTTGCCGGCGAGCTGCTTGATCGCCGTGATCGGGTCCTCCGACTCGAAGTCCACCGGAAAGGCGCCCTGGCGGCGGGCCATGGCGAGGCGGTCCACCGCGATCACCCGGCCCGCACCCTGCCGGAACGCGCTGGCGATGGCGAACTGGCCGACAGGCCCGCAGCCGAACACCGCCACCGTGTTGCCGTAGCCTACCTTGCCGAGCACCGTGCCGTATTAGCCGGTGGGGAAGATGTCGGAGATCGGGTTTGCCTGGTCGCCACTGACGTCGTCGGGCAGCCTCATCAGCGATACGAGCGGCGCGCAGTCTGAACCGACAGAGAAGCAAGCGAAGCAGTTCTTTTTTGAAAAAAAGAACCAAAAAACTTTTGTTTCCCTGGGGGGGGGCGCTGCGGAACCTTCGCGACAGCAGACCTTAGAGTTTTTTGCTGCAAATTTTTAAAAAAAACCGGCTTTGCTTGGTTCAGGCCGCGCGAGCTAGCCCGCGCGGCCTGAAGATGCTCTACGCCGCCATCTTGTTGATGCGGTTCTCGGCAATGGCGGACAGCTTCTTGTCTGCTGCCTTTTCTTCGTCCAGCGTCTGTTGCAGCACGCTGGCTGCGTCCTGGTGGCCTAGCTGCTTGGCGAACGCGATCAGCGTGCCGTAGCGCGTCATCTCGTAATGCTCGACCGCCTGGGCGGCAGACAGCATCGCCGCGTCGCGCACGCTCTCGTCGCCGCAGTCGGAAATGATCTCCTTCGTCTCGGCCAGGATGCCGTCCATCGCGGCGCAGGTGACGGCCTTGGCCGTTTTGCCGAGCATCTGGAACACCTGCTCCAGGCGGTGCACCTGGTTCTGCGTCTCGGCCAAGCGGCTCTGGAACGCCTGCTTCAGCTCGGGATTGTGAGCCTTCTCGATCATCGTCGGCAGGTTCTTCACGATCTGATTTTCGGCGTAGTAGATGTCCTGCAGCGTGTGGGTGAACAGGTCGTCAAGGGTTTTGATCGGCGTGCTGAACAGGCCCATGTGGCGTCTCCGTCTTTGGTTGCACGCGCATCAACGCAGCACGCAGCGCAGGGTGCGGCGTGATCGAGACGAGTTGAGAACCGCGCGCTCAGCTTACGGTTGATGAGGGCGGTCCGCCTTCTCTCAGACAAGCATTGCGACGACTTTCGCCTGCAATGGTCACCCACACTTTCGGAGAATGGAACGTCACCGGTCTCGCATCTATTACGGCCGCATCAAGACGGAAGGGAAACTAGTCATGTTCACAAGGCATTCAGGCCGGGCTCTGGCAACCACGGCAGTCCTGCTCGCAGGTGCTGCAACAGCACGTGCGGACACGAGTGCCAGCACGTGCAAGGTACCTGCTTCCGTCGTCAGTCAGGTCCAGGCGCAGCTGACTGTGGTAGTGAACCTTTCAGACGCCAACGGCGGTATCTTCAAACCCAACCTGATGTGGTCCGCCGTGGTGGACCGCGAGGGCGTGCTGTGCAGCATCATCAAGACTGGCGACGCGTGGCCGGGCAGCCGGGCCATCGCCATCGCCAAAGCCGAAACCGGCATGGGCTTCAGCAACAACAAGCTCGCTTTATCCACCAGCAATCTCTACGCGTCGACGCAGCCGGGCGGCTCGCTGTGGGGGCTCAACCAGTCCAACCCGTTCAACCCGGCCTTCGAGCCCCATCAGAACGGCGTCGGACAAGTGCCCGCCGGGGTCATCACCTTCGGCGGCGGCTTTGCGCTCTACAAGAACGGCCAGGTGATCGGCGGCCTTGGCGTCAGCGGCGACAGCTCCTGCGCCGACCACGCAATCGCGTTTAGGATGCGCAAGCTGGCCGGCTACGACGCGGTGCCGTCGGGCGTGGCGCCGGACGGGACCGACAACATCATCTACGCGGCGGCCGGCGCCACGCCCACGGGGTTCGAGCAGCCGCACTGCTTTGCGTCGGATTTAACGCCGACGCAGGTTGAAACCATTCCGGCACACTAAGAAAGCAAGCAGTTCTTTTTGAAAAAAGAACCAAAAAATTTTTGCTTCCGCTGTCGCGCACTTGCCGGACAGAACCGCGACAGCGGACGCAAAAGCTCTTTGTTTATTTTTCTCGAAAACGAAGCGCTACGCTTTCTTCCTGAAGACATGGGCATCCCCAGGAAACGTCCGCGCTCGCACGTCCGCCGCGTAGGCGGCCGCAGCCTTTGAGATCTCCTCGCCCAGCTCCGCATAACGTTTCACAAAACGCGGCGTGAAGTCGTTGAACGTGCCGAGCAGGTCGTCCACCACCAGCACCTGGCCGTCGCACGCGGCCGAGGCGCCGATGCCGATGGTGGGTATGCCCACCGCGCGGGTGATGGCGGCGGCCACCGGTTCCAGCGTACCTTCCAGCACTACGGCGAACGCGCCGGCCTGCGCCACCGCGTAGGCGTCGGCGGTGACCTTCGCGGCTTCGTCCTCGGTGCGGCCGGTGGCGCGGAAGCCGCCGGCCACGTTCACCGATTGCGGCATGAGGCCGACATGGCCGCACACCGGCACGCCGCGCGCGGTGAGGAACGCGATGGTGTCCGCCATTTCCACGCCGCCTTCCAGCTTCACCGCCGAGGCGCCGGTCTCCGCCAGCACCCGGGCGGCGTTCGCAAAAGCCTGTGGCGGGCTCTGCTGGTAGCTGCCGAACGGCAGGTCCACCACCACGCAGGCGCGCCTAGCGCCGCGCACCACGGCTGCGCCGTGGCCGATCATCATGTCCAGCGTGACGGCCAGGGTGCTGGGCAGGCCGTAAAGCACCATGCCGAGCGAGTCGCCCACCAGCAGCACGTCGCAATGCGGGTCCAGGCGCTGCGCCATCGGCGTGGTGTAGGCGGTCAGCCACACCTGCGGGGTGCCCTTCATCCGGCGCAGATCGGGCACGGTGATGGGCTTGGCCGCAGCGTGGACGCTCACCGGTGCACCTTCGGGCTCATGCGGTCTCTATATGGGAGGTCGCAGTCAGGCCGATGTCTGTGCGGTGGACGCCGCCGGGCAGGGCGATCACGGCCAGCGCGGCGTAGGCCGACGCGCGGGCCGAGGCCACGTCCGGGCCGGTGCCGCAGACGCTGAGCACCCGCCCCCCGGCGGAGACCAGCGCGCCGTCCCGCGTCTCGGTGCCGGCGTGGAAGACGGCCGCGTGGGCCACGCCGGCGGCGCGGTCCAGGCCGGTGATCGGCGCCCCCTGGAAGACGGCGCCGGGGTAGCCTGCGGCGGCCAGCACCACCGCCACGCAGGTCACATCCAGCCAGCGCAACGTGAGGTGGGCCAGCCCGCCGTCGCAGGCGGCCAGCAGCGCGGTCAGCAGGTCGGTCTGAAGGCGGGGCAGGATCACCTGCGCTTCCGGGTCGCCAAGGCGGACGTTGTACTCGATCAATCGAGGGCCGTCCGCGGTCAGCATCAATCCGGCGAACAGGATGCCGCGGAACGGCGTGCCACGCGCGGCCATCTCGCGCAGCGCCGGGCGGATGAACAAATTCATCGCCGCCTGCTGCGCGCTGGGCGGGAAGCCGGGCGGTGGCGAGACGGCGCCCATGCCGCCGGTGTTGGGGCCCTGGTCGCCGTCGCGCGCGCGCTTGTGGTCCTGGGCGGCGCCGAGCAGCACCGCGTCGGTGCCGTCGCACAGGGCGAACAGGCTGACCTCGGCGCCATGCAGGCGCTCCTCGATCACCAGGCTGGCGCCGGCCTCGCCGAAGCTCCGCGTGCCCAGCATGTCGCGGATCGCCGCCGCCGCTTCGGCCTCGGTCTCTGCCACCACCACGCCCTTGCCGCCGGCCAGGCCGTCCGCCTTGACCACGATGGGCGCACCGCGGCGGGCGACGAAATCCAGCGCAGTGGCCGTGTCGTCGAAGCGCTCCCAGCTGGCAGTGGGAATGCCGGCGGCGTCGCAGACCTCCTTGGCGAACGCCTTGCTGCCTTCCAGGGCGGCGGCCGCTGCGGTGGGGCCGCAGCAGCGAATGGCATGGGCGGCCAGCGCATCGGCCAAGCCCGCCACCAGCGTGGCTTCCATGCCGGGCACCACCAGGTCGATGTGTTCCGCGCGCGCGAACGCTACCAGGGCGGGCACGTCCAGCGCGCCGATCGGCACGTTCTGCGCGATGGTGGCGGTGCCCGGGTTGCCGGGCGCGGCGAACAGATGGGTCAGCAACGGGCTGCCGGCGATGGCCCAGGCCAGCGCGTGCTCGCGTCCGCCGGATCCCACTATCAGAACACGCATGCACACTCGTCCTGTCTGTCCGGCCCCGTTTGTCCGGGCCTGGGCGCGGCCCAACCGTCCGGCCAGTCTGTCCTGCGGCCACGGCCTAGCATAGGGTTGCGCGATGGACGATGCCGCCTCTTCGATCAGCCCCACACGCGCCGACAACCAGCCCGACCGCACGCTTGCCCACGCCCCGCCTGCAGCGCCCCCGCCTGCAGCGCCCCCGCCCGCGTCGCCCCCGCTTGCCCGAGCCTCGGACGCCATTTCCCTGCCTTCAGGATTCCCGCCTACCGCTCCATCACCTGGCGCTTCGTCCCCTGGCGCTTCCGTAGTTGGCGAGCCGGCCGCCGCCGCACCGCCGCGCAGCAACATCCCCGAGTACACGGTGGGCGAGCTGTCCGGCGCCATCAAGCGCACGCTGGAAGGCGCCTTTGGCCGTATCCGGGTGCGCGGCGAGATCACCGAGCTGAAGCTTTACGGCTCCGGCCACGCCTACCTCAGCCTGAAGGACGAGGGCGGCAAGGTGCGCGCGGTGATCTGGAAGTCCACCCTGCCGCGGCTGGGCCTGCGCCCGGAGAACGGCGTGGAGGTGATCGCCACCGGCAAGATCTCCGCCTACGGCGACCGCAGCGAGTACCAGCTGGTGATCGATCGGCTGGAATACGCCGGCGCCGGCGCGCTGCTGGCCCGCATCGAAATGCTGCGCCAGCGCCTGGCCGCCGAGGGCCTGTTCGATGCCGGCGCCAAGCGCGCGCTGCCGGTGCTGCCCGGCGTGGTGGGCGTGATCACCTCGCCTTCCGGCGCCGTGCTGCACGACATCATGACCACGGTGGCGCGCCGCTTCGCTCGCCCCATCCTGCTGTGGCCGGTGCCGGTGCAGGGCGAGGGTGCCGCCGCACGGATCGCCGCGGCCATCGCGGGGATGGACCGGCTGCCCGCCCACGGCGTGCCCCGCCCGGACGTGCTGATCGTGGCGCGCGGCGGCGGCAGCCTGGAAGACCTGATGGCCTTCAACGAGGAGGCGGTGCTGCGCGCGGCCGCCGCCTGCCGCATCCCGCTGATCAGCGCGGTGGGCCACGAGACCGACACCACGCTGATCGACTTCGCGAGCGACCGCCGCGCGCCCACGCCCACCGCCGCCGCCGAGCTCGCCGTGCCGTCCCGCACCGAGCTGCTGGCCGACCTCACGCAGAAGACCGCGCGGCTGGCCGGCGCGCTGGACCGCGCGGCGCAGGCGAGCCGGGCGCGGCTGGTGGCCGCCGGCGCGCGCCTGCCGGACCTGCCGGCAATGCTGGGCCAAGGGCGGATGCGGCTGGACGACCGCGCCCAGCGGCTGGAACTTGCCGTGCCCAACCTGCTCGCCGCGCGAGTGGCGGCGCTGCACCGGGCGGAACGCCACATCCCGGACCCGCACGCGCTGATCGCGTCCCGCCGGGCAGCACTGGACAACGCAGGCTTGCGTCTGCTGGGCGCGCTGCGGACCAGCGTGCAGCGCCACCGCAACGACGCGGCGCGCGTGCTGCCGCGGCTGACCACTTCCGGGATAGAGCAGCGGCTGCGGGCGCAACGCGGCCGGCTGGAGGTGCTGTCCGCCCATTTGGAGGGCGCATCCTACGAGCGCGTTCTGGCGCGGGGGTTCGCGCTGGTGCGCGACGCGCGCGGGCACGCGGTGACGGGTGCGGCGGGCGTGGCGCCGTCGGCGAAGCTGCGGCTGCGGTTCGCGGACGGCGAGGTGGCGGTGGTGAGCGAGGGGCGCCAGGCGACGCTGCCGTTTTGACGCAACATCGACGCGCGCGCGTTCGTCCGTGCGATGCTTGCAAGTGTGTGCGAGAAGCAAGGAAGGCCTTCTTTTTTGAAAAAAAGAAGCAAAAAACTTTTGTCCTTGGGCTGGTTCCGCCGCTTCCATTTAGCCTGAGATGCAATTTTTTGACGCTGTTGAAGAGATGAACGTGTCTTGCTTCTTCTCACAAGATTGCATGCTCGTCTCGAGTGAGCTTCAGGGCGCACTGGTCTCAGCAACGCGCGTGTTGCAAGCGCCTCGACGCAAAGCGTTTTCATCCGCGGTGTCACGGACCTCTCCGCCGGCGTGCACCAAGGACACAAAAGTTTTTTGGTTCCTTTTTTCAAAAAAGAACCGCTTACCTTGACCACCGAACAAGCCGTCGAGCAACGCATCTGGCTGATGGACTCCCAGGCCATCCCCCGCCTGCCGCGCGCCCACCCGAGAAGCTGGCCCGGCTCCGTGCAGGCCGACATGATCGCCTACCTGGAAACCCCGAACCTCGAGCTGCAGACACGGCAGTTCGCGCCCTATCCACCCTGCGCCGCGCTGATGATGGTGAAGGACGAGGCCGACATCATTCGCGCCAACCTGGACTGGCTGTACTACATCGGCGTCCGCCGCTTCGTGGTCACCGACAACGACTCGCATGACGGCACCTGGGACGAACTGACACGCTTCCAGCACGACCGGCGTGATGCGGAAGCCTTGCTGATACGTGACCCCATCCTGGCGCACTACCAGGCTCGCAAGACAAGCGGCATGTGCCAGCTCGCGCGCAGCGTCTGGCCGGACGTGGAGTGGCTGTTCCCGGTTGATGCAGACGAGTTCCTCAACACGAGGTTTGGGCTGCGGTCGCTGGTCTACGTTCCGGACGAGGTGGACGCACTCACCGTGCCGAAGGTCATCCACTTCCAGACGCGCGTCGCGGACCACGCGCGGCAGCCCACACAATTCTCCCACATGTCAGTGCGCTGCAGGCCGTTCTCAGTGCCGCCGAAGATCATCCTGCGTGCGTCACGCATGCTCGACGTCTCGCAGGGCAACCATTTTGCCATCCACGCTGCGGGGGACGACGTGCTCTATGCCGGCGGGCTGCAATACGGCTTCTTTCATCGTGAGTTCCAGACGAGAAGCTTCGCGCAGTTCCGCAGCAAAGTGCTCAACGGCGGCCCGGCGGTGCTGGCGGCGGCACAGCTGGGCCACGACGTCGGCGGGCAGCATTGGCTGGCCTGGTACGACGCGTTTGTCCAGGGCGGCGAGGCGGCCTTGCGCGCGCAGTACGAGGCGACCGCGTTTCGTGAGGTGGGCGGGGAGTACGTTGAGGATGTGTTTGCGGGCGCGTAAAGCAGGCAAGCAGTTCTTTTTTGCAAAAAAGAACCAAAAAACTTTTGTCTCAGTACGGTGTGTCGTGGTGAAGCGTGGTGTTTCAGCTTTCCGCGACAGCAAAAGCTTTTTGCCTTTTTTCTCGAAAAAGAGGCGCTTGCTTTCTTGTCAGTCCAACACGTCCCGCCGATCCGCAAACACCACGTCCCGATGCACGTGCACCGACATCAGCAGCCCCATCGCGAACATCACCGTCAGCATCGCCGAGCCGCCGTGGCTGACCAGCGGCAGCGGCACGCCGCCCACCGGGATGGCGCCCACCACCATCGCCACGTTGACGAACACGTACATGAACATGTTCACCGAGATGCCCAGCGCCAGCAGCCGCCCATACTGGTGCCTGCAGCGCAACGCGATCAGCATGCCGCCGACGATGATCGTCAGCAGCAGAGTCAGCAACGCCAGCGCGCCGATCAGCCCCCATTCCTCTGCCACGATGGAAAAGATGAAGTCGGTCTGCTTCTCCGGCAGGAAGTTCAAATGCGCCTGGGTGCCCTGCATGAAGCCCTTGCCCCACATCCCGCCGGAGCCCAGCGCGATCTTCGACTGGATGATGTTGTAGCCCGCGCCGAGCGGGTCGCTTTCCGGGTTGAGGAACGTGGTGATCCGCGCACGCTGGTAGTCGTGCAGGTGCTTGTAGGCGAACTCGGCAAGGAAAGGCAGCGGCACCGCCAGCAACGCCATCTGCCACAACCGCATGCCGGCACCGAGGAAGATCGAGAACCCCACAACCCCGGTGATGAAGGCAGTGCCGAGGTTCGGCTCCTTCAGGATCAGTGCGACCGGCGCCAGCACGGCGAGCGCCGGCGGTATCAGAAACAGCGGGTTGCCCACCCGCGCCCAGCTCGCCCGGTTGAACCAGCTCGCCAGCGCCATGGCGAGTGCGACCTTCATGATCTCGCTCGGTTGCAACTGCACCGGCCCGATCTCCAGCCAGCGCTCGGCACCCTTGCCCACGTGGCCCATCTTCAGCACCAGCACCAGCAACACCAGCGCCGCGCCGTAGATCGGCCAGGAGAACCGTGCCAGGAAGCGGATGTCGAGCATGGCCAGGCTCAGCATCATCACCAGGCTGAAGCCAAAGCGCAGCCCGTGCCGCCAGGCGTACGGTTCCGGGCCGCCGCCGGCGGAGTACAGCGCCACGTAGCCGCAGGCGGCCAGCAGGCACAGCAGAACAACGTAGGGCCAGTTGACGCGCCAGAGCTTGGTGAGCAGTCCGAAATCTGGCTCGGCGCGGAGCAGGCGGCGTTCGGAAATCAAACGGGGTGCGCCCCAGACAAGAAAAAAGGAAGGCCTTCTTTTTCGAGAAAAAGAAGCAAAAAGCTTTTATCACGGCTGTCGCGGACCGTCCAACACGGCCGGGCCCGGGGACTAGACGGTTACGCAACGAGCATGGTGCAGGAGGCGACAACGCGAGACAGCCCGCACGTCATCATCCTCAACGGAGTGGGAAGCGTCGGAAAGACCTCGACCGCGCGGGCTCTGCAAACGGTGGCGGCAAAGCCGTTTCTGCACGTCTCGATGGACTCCTTTGCCCAGATGCTGCCGGAGCGCATGTTCGGGCATCCGGACGGCATGATCTTCGAGACGGTGCAGGAGCAGGGGCTACCATCCGTCGTGATAAGAACTGGACCGGTGATGGCGCGCGCCATGCGCGGGATGCGCCACGCAATCGCCGCCATGGCTGCACAGGGCAACGACATCGTCGTGGACGACGTCATGCTCGACGCAACCGATGCAGAGGAGTACCGCGCGCTCCTGACGCACGCGCAGCTTCGCTTCGTCGGATTGTTCGCGCCCTTGGACGTGGTCGAAGCGCGCGAGCGTGCTCGCGGCGACCGTCAGCCCGGCCTTGCGCGTTGGCAGTTCGAGCGTGTGCACCAAGGCCAGCGCTACGACCTGGAAATAAAAACGTCAGGCTCGACGCCGAACGGGAACGCTCAGCGCATCTGCGCGGCCTTCGGGCTCTGATCGACCATCCTCGCTGGGGTCCTGCGCTCGACACTAACGACCCTGATCTTCCTGCTGTCGCGAAGAGTCTGCAGCCCGCACCTCTAGAAAACAAAAGTTTTTTGGTTCTTTTTTTCAAAAAAGAACCGCTTGCTTCGCCCATCCGCCGGTCGGAACTTCGGTTCCCTCTGCCGCAAGCTTCAGAAACCTCCGCGACAGCCGGAGCAAAAGCTTTTTGCTTCTTCCTCTGGAAAAAGCCGGCCTTGCCGGCTTCGCTTACGCTATTGCAACAACCACCTTCCCCACATGCGTCGCCCCCTTCAAATACCGATACGCGTCCCTCGTCTCCTCGAACGCAAATACCCGATCCACAACCGGCTCTATCCTGTGCAGCGCGATCGCCGCGTTCATCGCCTCGAACATCTGTCGCGACCCCACGTAGATCGGCCGCACGATGGCGCCGCTGGTGAACACCGCCAGCGGGTCCAGCGTGCCGCGGGTCAGCACCCCGATCAGCGTGACCGTGCCGCCGTTCCGCGTGGCGCGCACCGAGCGTTCGATCGTGCCGGGTCCGCCTACCTCCACCACGTGGTCCACGCCGCGCCCGTCCGTCAGCGCGCGCACCGCGTCCTGCCATTCCGGCGTGGTGCGGTAGTTGATCTCGTCGGACGCGCCCAGCGCACGGGCGCGCTCCAGCTTCTCGTCGGAGGACGAGGTGGCAATCACCCGTGCGCCGGCTGCGCGGGCGAACTGCAGCGCGAAGATGGAGACGCCGCCGGTGCCCAGCACCAGCACGCTCTGCCCGGGGATCAGCTTGCGTAGGCCGAACAGCGCGTTCCAGGCGGTGACCGCGGCGCAGGGGAGTGTGGCCGCTTGCTCGAAGGAGAGGTGGGCGGGCACGTGCACCAGGCCTTGCGCGTCGAACAGCTTGTATTCGGCCAGCACGCCGTCGATGGCGCCGCCCAGCGCGCTGGCGCCGTGCGCCGGCTCCATTTCGCCGCCGAGCCAGCTCTGCATGAAGATGCCGGCCACCCGGTCGCCTACCCGCACCCGGGTCACGCCCACGCCCAGCTCCACCACCTCGCCGGCACCGTCGGACAGCGGCACCAGGTCGGGCGGCAGCTTGCTCATCATGTATTTGCCGGAGGCCACCGAGAGGTCGCGGAAGTTGAGCGAGGCGGCGCGCATGCGCACCAGCACCTGGCCGTGTCCCGGCTTGAGCGTGTCCGCCTCGGCCAGGGTCAGGTCGTCGAAGCCGGTCTGCTTGGGAAGGCGGTAGAAGCGCATGTGGCGGTCTCCCGGGCCGGGATCGTCAGTGGCCAACCCGGCGGCCTGCCTGACGGCTGGCTTGCAGGAACGCAAGTGCGAGGGTGACGCCGACGAACCACAGCACCCAGGCAGCGCCGGCGCGCCGGCCCGCTTCGAGGGGACCATACAGCCAAGGCACCAGGCTCATCGCCACCCCGTCCAGCAGCAGCGCGGGCGTGCAGACGAGTGCGGCCACTCCAATGACGTCCACGCCGGCCTTGCCCGCGACGCCGACGCAGAGGCGCAAGCATACCCAGGCCAGCGGCAGCGTCGCTGCCAGCACCGCCCAGGACGCCGGCCCGGCCGCAAAGCCGCCGAACGGGAGCGCCAGCCGGATCGCCGCCACGCCGACACCCCAGAGGAGCACGCTCAGCACGCAAAGGCGGAGCCTGGGCAGCGGCGTGGCGGCAAGCCGGGCAGGGGTGACAGGGCAGTTCGATGATTGCAGAACGAGGTCGCTCACGTCGGTCTCCATAATGTAGTGAGCACTACATACCATCCTTGTGTAATGGACGCTACAAGAAAGCGCATGAGCGTCCGGGATGACCGCAGGATTGACGCGCTGGACCGCATTGCGGACCACATGCTGGCACACGGCATCGGGCCGTCCAGCCTGCGCGCCCTGGCGGCGGCGGCCGGGACGAGCGATCGCATGCTGCTGTACTACTTCACCGACAAGGACGACATCACCCGCTCCGCGCTCGGCTTGATCTCGCTGCGCATTGCCGCGGCGCTGGAAGCGGCGGTGCCGCCGGGTTCGCGTTTCGCAGTGCAAACGGCGCTGGAGGTGCTGGCGCCGGTGCTGCGCTCGCCGGACTTCCGGCCGCACATGCGCGTCTGGTTCGAGCTCGTCTCGTTGGCCATGCGCGGGGAGCAGCCGTTCCTTGGCATCGCCGGCCAAGTCGCCGATTTCTTCGTGGATTGGGTAACGGACCGGCTGGCGGACGGCGAGGAGGCGGCCCGGCGCGAGATGGCCGCCCAGTTGGTCGCCACGCTGGACGGGCTCGTACTGCTCGACTGTGTTGGCCGGCACGCGGTGGCAGACATGGCGTTGAGCCGCCTGACGCGAACGCTCGGGCAGGACGCCGGCTGGCCACAGCCAGGGTAACTGTGACCGGCCTCTTCGCAAGTCCGGCCAACCGAAATCCCAGGCGTTTCGGGCATCATTGCCGTCTCGTGTCGGCTGAAGCATGGTCGTGCACCTTGCCAATGCGGCCCAAGCATGCAAAGCCCAGGGCCAATGCAATCAGCGCGGGAGAGACGTCGTGTCGATACACCAAAGAATTGCACTACGTTTTAGTTCTGCACTCGTGCTGGTCATGGCGGCGTCTGCCGCACCAGCCGCCGCCCAGAACGTTACGACCTACCACAACGGCATAAACAGGCACGGCGAGTACGTCGTTCCCAGCCTGACGCTGGCCAACGCTGCCACCATGCATCTCGACACCGGCTTCCAAGGCAGCTTCAGCGGCGACGTCTACGCCCAGCCGCTGTATTGGAAGCCGCATGGCGCCAAGATCGGCACCGTCATCGTCGCGACCGAGACCAACCAGGTCGAGGCGCTGAACGCCGACACCGGCGCTGCGGTGTGGACCGCCCAGCTGCCCGCCTCTCCGTCCTCCAGCGCACTACAGTGCGGCAACATCCCCATCGAGGGCATCACCGGCACGCCGGCCATCGACCCTGCGAGCGGCAACCTCTACCTCGACGCGGTCACCGGCACCTCCTCGTCAACCGTGCGCCACATGATCTACGCGCTGTCGGCCAGCACCGGCGCCGTGCTGCCAGGCTGGCCGATCGACGTGCAGGCCGCCCTCGGCGCCCAGGGCGTGGCGTTCGACTCCACCATCCAAGGCGAGCGCGGCGCCGTGCTGGTGATGCGCGGGCAGGTCTACATCAGCTTCGGCGGCCGCTCGGGCGATTGCGGCGCCTACCACGGCATGGTGGTCCAGGTGACGCCGACGAGCACGCCCGGCATCACCGGCGTGTGGTCCACCCGCGCGGTGCGCGGCGGCATCTGGGCGCAGGGCGGCTCGGCCTCCAACGGGGAGTCGGTGTTCGTCACCACCGGCAACACCAGCGGTGCCACCACCTGGGGTGACGGCGAGGGTATCATCAAGCTGACAAGCGGCCTGGCGCACAGCACCAGCACGCGCGACTATTTCACGCCGTCCAACTGGCAGATGCTGGACGACGACGACCTTGACCTCGGCGGCACCGAGGCGCTTCCGCTGCGTGTGCCGACCGCCAACGGCGCGGGTCGGGTGATCGCCTTCGGCAAGGACGGCAACGCCTACCTGGTCAACAGCAACAACTTAGGCGGCATCGGTGGCCAGCTCGCCGTAACCAAGGTGTCCAACAGCGGGATCATCACCGCGCCGGCAATCTACAACACCTCCAGCTACGCCATGGTGGCGTTCCGCAACGGCTCGGACCCGCATTGCTCCGGCGCCGCACTCACCATGCTCAACGTCTCGGCCGCCGCCACCAGCCCGATCAGCGAGGCGTGGTGCCAGGCGCTCAACGGCGCCGGCGCCCCGATCGTGACCACCACGGACGGCAGCAGCAACCCGATCGTCTGGATTCTCGGCGCGGAGGGCGACAACCTGCTGCACGGCTTCAACGCGATGAACGGGCAGGTGGTGTTCGCCGGCAACAGCCAGGCGATGCAAGGACTGCGGCACTTCCAGACGGTGCTCGCCGCCAACAACCGCATCTACGCGGCGGGCAACGGTCAGCTTTACGCGTTCACCACCAACAACTGAAATTCGATCAGTAGGCAAGGCAAGCAGTTCTTTTTTGCGAATAAGAACCAGAAAACTTTTGTCTCCTTGGGCGCGCGCTGAAGGAGAGTGCGCGACAGCGGGACGAAAAGTCTTTTGCTTCCTTTCTTCAGAAAAGCAGGCCTTGCCTTCCCTGCCCGCCAGCTAACACCCCCGGCTTGCCGGCGACCCACAATCTTCGCCTCCGCACCTTGTATCCGGGCCACCGTCACTACAAGTCTGCGTGAAGGCGACGCGTCAGCGATCATGAACGCGTCATCTCGCTCCGTTTGCTAGCCGGCGTCCATTCGGGCCCGTGGCCCTTGGGACACCGACGCTGGTCGCGCGGCAGCTCCGCCCGAAAAAAGTTTTGCAACCGGTCCGTGACTCGGCAGGTTAGCTACGCGCATATGGGTGCTCGGCCAGGCCGGCCGGCAGTGAGGAGATGACAGAATGGCGGGCGAGCGCCCCATCCTGATAGTTGACGACGATCGTTCGCTTCGCGAGGAGCTGGCGGCCCAGTTACAGGTCGACGGCGAGTTCAGCGCCGACGAGGCAGCCAGCGTGAGCGAGGCCGAAGGCAAGATACGCAAGCACGAGCAACGGTTCGACGCGCTGATCCTCGACGTGGGCTTGCCGGACGGCGACGGCCGCGACCTGTGCGCGGCGTTGCGCAAGCAGGGGCTGCGCATGCCCATCATCATGCTGACCGGTTCGGACGAGGAATCCGACGTGGTGCGCGGCCTCGAAGCCGGCGCCAACGACTACATCGCCAAGCCGTTCCGGCTGGGCGAGCTGCTGGCCCGGCTACGCGCCCAGTTGCGCATCTTCGAGAACTCCGAGGACGCGGTGTTTACCATCGGGCCCTACACGTTCCGCCCGTCCGCCAAGCTGTTGCAGGAGCCGCAACGCAACCGCCGCATTCGCCTGACGGAAAAGGAAGCGGCGATCCTGAAGTTTCTCTACCGCGCCGGTACTAAGCCGGTGGCGCGGCAGATACTGCTCAACGAGGTATGGGGCTACAACGCGGCGGTCACCACGCATACGTTGGAGACACACATTTACCGGTTACGGCAGAAGATCGAGCCGGACCCGGCGAATGCGCGGTTGCTGGTGACTGAGGGCGGTGGTTACAGGTTGGATCCGGCGGCGTAAGCGAGAAAGCAAGCGCTTCTCTTTCGAGAAAAAGAGGCAAAAGCCTGTGTCACGGCTGTCGCGGACCTTCTCACAAACGAGTACCCAGGTACTAAAAGTTTTTTGGTTCTTTTTTTAAAAAAGAACCGCTTCCTTCATCTCCAACATCACAGGCACGTGGTCGCTCGTTTGCGGCCAGTCCCGTGCGTCCCGCAGCACCTTGAACCTCGACAGTGACGGCACCAGGTCGCGGCTAACCCAAATGTGGTCTAGCCGCCTGCCGCGGTCCGACTTCCGCCAGTCCTGGTTGCGGTAAGACCACCATGTGTAGAGCTTCTCGTCGGCCGGAACGAAGTGCCGCACGGCGTCGTGGAAACCGACCTGCTGCCAGGCGCGCATCGCTGCCACCTCCACCGGCGTGTGGCTGACCACCTTCAACAGCTGCCGATGGCTCCACACGTCGTGCTCCAGCGGTGCAATGTTGAGGTCGCCGACCAGCACCGTCCGCGGCGCGACCCCACGCGCCGCGAACCACGCGGCGGCCTCGCCCACGAAATCCAGCTTGTGGCCGAATTTTACGTTGGCGTCACGATCGGGGACGTCGCCGCCGGCAGGCACGTAGAAATTATGCACGTCCAGCCGGCCGCCGGGTGCGCTGACCGCAACGTGCAGGTGCCGGCAATCGCCGCGCGCACACCAGTCCGGTGCTTCGACCTCCTCCAACGCGTATCGCGACAGCACCGCCACGCCGTTATAGCCCTTCATGCCGCGCCGCACGTGGTGGGGAAAGCCCAGCGCGGCGGGCGCGTGTTCCGGGAACAACGCGTCGGGCACCTTGGTCTCTTGCAGGCAGATCACGTCCGGATCGAGTGCCGCGACCAGGCGCTGCAGCAGCGCCAGCCGCAGCCGCAGCGAGTTGATGTTCCAGGTGACGATCCGCATGGCGCTTCCTGAGCCAGCACCCGGGTTCGGGCAAGCTGCGGCATGGCTCCGCCCGGCAACTCAACACGCGGTTAACCCGCTGGCCCCACACTGAGCCCTGCGGAACGCAGGCACGTGCGAGGGGTAGGGTTGGGTGGCGATGCTGGAGGACCGACATTGGGCGCCGGCCACGTTCAGGGAACGCGGCGCCGCGGTGCCGTTCACCAGCCCGATGCTGGCAGGCGCCCGCGTCCGGCTGACGGAGCGCCGGCACGACCTCATCGTGCCGCATCCCGGCGGCGCACGCGGCGTCTACATCTTCACCCTGGCCTCACTTGGCGAGTTCTGCACGCCCAGCCTGCACGACTTGCAATTGGTCGAGCGCCTGGGTCTGCAAAACGCCCTCTCGCCCGCCTGCGTCAGGCAGGTGGCGCGTGGCGTCGCTGCCGAGGGTGCTGCCGGCAGAGCCGCCGCCGCTGCCGCCTTGGCAACGGAGACCGCCGACCGCCAGGGCCGATCGGCGTTTGAACACTGGCTGCTGGCGCCGTTGGCGGACGAACCCCAAGACCACGCGCCGTTCCTCGAACAGCCGCAACCCGACAGTCAGGCCGTGTGTCGTCTGGCGGCCCGCACCGGCCGCACGCCCGAGGCAGTTCGCGCCGACATCGACCTTTTGACGGCCCAGCTCGCAGCCTCCGGCCTGGCCCCGCCGGGTGCAGGCGCACGCGCCGGCCGGGTGGCTGTCCTGCTGGACCGGATGGCGGCGCTGGCCCAGCAGCTCCGGGCCGCCCGCGCGGTGCTCGGCGCGTCCACGGCGCTGGCCCGGGTCGCCGACGCCGCCGAGACGGTGGCCACGGCAGGTCGTGTCGTGCATGCGCAGGCGCAGGAGCTGCTGGCTGACCCCGCGTCGCTGCTGGCTGCCTGGGCGGCCTCTCCCGCCAAGCTCGCAGACCGGATCGGCCGGCCGAGCTGGCTGCTGGACGGGTGGGAGCACATCTCCCTGCTGTGGCACGTGGCCGAGACGGACGCCCAACGCCTGGAGGCGGCGGCCGAGGCGTGCGCGCTGACGCCGCCGATGCCAGCCGAGGCGGAGGCGTGGCTGGACGGCGTGCCCGCGCTGTGGCGTGGCTTGTGCACCCCGCCCGGCGGCACGGCCGCGCCGCGTGCCGGCCGCGTGCCCAGCCAGGCCGTCGCCCTGGTGGCGCGCAACGAACGCATCCGGGCGCTGGCCGCATGAACACGCCGGCAACCGCACCAAAGCAGCTCCCGGTCAGCCCCCAGGCGCTCCGCCAGGTGCGCCGCGACGTGGCAGAGGCCGGCGACGCGCAGTTGCTGCAGGTGGTGCGCGTGGTGGACGCGATGGAGGAGCGCGGCGCCACCGACGAGGTGCTGGCGCCGGTTCGCGCCCGCCTGCGCCAGATCCAGCCGGCGCGGCCGCTCCGTTTCGCCAGGCTGCTGTTTCTACCGGCGGACCGGCTGATCGTCGCACCTGCCGCCTGGCGTCCGGGTAGCCCGTTCCTGCCACGGCACGCGCTGGCCGTGTTGTCGTCTGCGGTCCGCACGCAGCTCCGTGTGGCGGATACGGGCGCGGGAACGAACGTGCTCGACGAGATCGATGCCCTGATCCGCCCAGCCAGCACGGCGCAAGTCGGCGTCGTGGGCCGTGCCGGCACGCTGTTGTGGCACCGCGCGGCGGGCGTGCTGGGCCGCATCGCGCAGATGCCACCGGCGGATTGCCTGGCAGAGTGGCTCGCCTCCGGCTTGCCGGAAGGCGAACTGGCACCCCTGGCCAGCGCGTTGGCGGCTGTCCTGACACCGGCCGGAGCGTTGCACGCGCACGAAAACGGCGGCCCATTTCTGGCGGACCAGGACTTGGTCGCCATGCTGGAGCAGGCGGCACCGTTTGGCGCGCGCGCCTGGTGCATGTTGCTGAGTCTGCTGCTGCTGCGCATGCCGCAGGCTGGCGCCGCGCTGCTGGCCGCTGCGGTGGCCAGCCGTCCGGCCGGCGCCGCGTCGTCAGTCGCCACCGAGGCTGCCTTGGCCTGGGCCGAAGCAGCCTCTGCCGCCCAGCCGGAGGTGATCGGGCCTGACGCCGCTGCGGAACTGGGCAGTCAGGCCACCTTGCTTCAAACGCTTTCTGCGCAGATGAGTGACGCAGACTCGCGGCGTCGTGTCGCCAGGATACAAAGCAGGCTGCAGGCGGGCGCGTTGCACCGGCTGGACGTCTCGCTAAAGGAACGTGTGACGACGGCCCTGACGCTGCTGCCGTCGACATCCGAGTTACGTGACAATGCGCTCGATGGCGTGGAGGCCGCCTCGCGCATGTTGCGCGCGTTCGAGCTGGAAGCACGCAGGTTCGGTCCCAATCAGGAGCTCGATGTGCTGGTTCAGCGGACCTGCAAAGCGATCGGCGGCGTCGCTGACATGTCGACAATGGACAAGGCCAGACTGACAGAAATATTAGCCGGCCCGGAGGCCGCCCTCAGACAACTCAAGCAACAGACCTGATCATTGCCTCGGCACATCAGCGACGACCGAAGTAATCGGTTCTCTTTTCAGAAACCAACCGCTTGCCCGCTTAAGGAGGAGTCTCCTTGAAGTGCACCACCTGCTGCTCTGAAATCGCGTCCTCACCGGTTTCCGCCTGGCCCGCAAACGTCCGGTAAGCGGTTCCATCGTAAGCAGGTGACACCGGTGCGTCGGGCCGGACCGTCACGCCGTAGAGCTGCAGCTCGGGCGCTTTGGGCGCGGCGGCTTGTATCTGCGCAAGTGACGGCGGCGGACCTACCGGGACTTTTTCCAACGGTAGGTTGGGGTCGGGCCCTTGCTGGTTAGATTGCGCGAGTGCCGCGACGGGCGCCGACAGCAACACGCCGATTGCCATCCATGTCGACAAACGAGTGCGCATTTTCCTGTGTCCCGCTGTATGAGAAGAGTTTAAAGCAACAAGGCCTGCTCTTTTAAAAGAGCAGCAAAAACCTTCTAGCTTGGCTGTCGCGGTGACATCCGCACCGTGCAACGAGAGAACGAAGTTTTTTGGTTCTTTTTTCAACAAAGAACCGCTGTCTTTCTGTCTCCTGCCGCTTGCAACCACCCTCTATAAGACCGCACCGACCAGCGAGTTCAATGCACCAACTGAAGAGCAGCTCCTAACCGCTAGCTTGCTGGATCGCAGCGGCGTTACCGCGTAGCACCTCGAATCTGGTTTCCTCGCCGACACGTTCGAAACGTATGTCGAAACTCTCCGCACCGACCCGCAGGCCCAGCAGGGTTACGTCCGGCAGCCATTTGGGGAGCATAGGATCGACCACCAGACGGCCGTCCTTGCCGCACGGTTGCAGCCCGAGGATCGCGCGCAGCGTCATGAACACCGAGCCGGCGGCCCAGGCCTGCGGCACGTTGGCGCCGACATACTGCACCGGAAAGCCGGCCGGCGCGCGCGTCAGGCCAGCGTAGAGTTCCGGCATTTGGTTGAGCAGGAAGTGGCTCGCCGCCTCGTTGACGTCGCGCGCCAGCTTGCCCGCCTCCGCCACGAACCCGTAGCGGCGGAAGCCCATTGCGATGATGCCGTTGTCGTGCGGCCAGACGCTGCCGCACTGGTAGGAATACGGGTTGAAGCTGGCGTGGTCGGCAGACAGCGTCCGGATGCCCCAGCCGCTCCACATGTCCGGCGCCATCAGCCGCGCCACCACGCGGCCGGCGCGCTCGGGCGGCACGATGCCGGACCACAGGCAGTGGCCCATGTTGGAGGCGACGCTGAACACGGCTTTCTTCTCGCCGTCCAGACAGTAGGCGTAGAAGCCGTGCTCCTCACTCCAGAACGCCTCGTTGAAGCGCCGGTGCAGCACGCGCGCCTTTTCGCGCAGCGCCTCGGCGCGGTCCGCGCGGCCGAGCTCGTCGTAGACCTCCGCCATCCGCACCCAGGCGTCGTAGACGTAGCCCTGCAGCTCGCATAGCGCCTTGGGTCCGCGCACCAGGGTACCGTCCTCGTAGGGCACCGCGTCGCCGGAATCCTTCCAGCCCTGGTTCTCGTAACCCTGGGTGGAGCGCGTCTGGTACTCCTGGAAGCCGTCGCCGTCGCGGTCGCCGTGCTCGTCGATCCAGTTCAGGCAGCGCTCGGCGATCGGCAGCACGCGCTCGAGCAGCCCGCGGTCGCCGGTCCAGATCCAGGCTTCGTGCAGGGTGATCAGGAACAGCGGGGTGGCGTCCGCGGTGCCGTAATACGGCGTGTGCGGGATCAGCTTGAAGTGCGCCAGCTCGCCGAAGCGCATCTCGTGGAGGATCTTGCCCGGCTCGGCGTCGCGGTAGTCGTCGCGCTCGGTGGCCTGCAGGGCGCCCAGCACGTCGAGAGTGGTGGTGGCGAATTCCGGGTAGATCAGCACCGCCTGCAGCGAGGCGATCAGGCTGTCGCGGCCGAACAAGGCGGTGAACCAGGGCAGGCCGGCCGCGGGCACGAAGCTCATGCCGCCGTCACCGTCCTGCGGCAGCCGCAGTGCGGCCATATCGTCCACCGCTTGAGCGAAGGTGCGGTAGACCTCCTCGTTGGAGGTGCGGATGTTCAGCACGTCCCGCTTCCAGTGGTTGACGTCCTGGGCGGCGGTGTCGGCCGGGTCGGTGTCGTTGGCGCAGCGGTTTGGCGCCTCCATCACCTTGTCGCCGTCCATCAGGTCGTAAAGCAGGCAGCAATGCCAGGTCTGGCCGGGGGCAAGAGAGACCACGAAGCTCAGCCGCCCGTTGGCGTAGCTCATCCTGCCGACCAGTTTGGCGGACACCTTCAGCGCGCGGTGGAAATCCTGGTTGGTGTAGGCCGTCTCCAGAGACTGCGCGTCCGGCAGCCAGGTGGTGGCGATGCTGCCGCGGCGGATGGCGCTGCCGGCCTTGACCTCGAACACGTCGGAGAAGTCGCAGCGGATGCCGATCTCCAGGTTGAACGTCGCGTGCGCTCGGCCGTGGTTGGTGATGTCCACGTCCTCGTGCATGCCGCCCTGGACGGCGCGGCTGAGCACCATGGCGATCGTGCGCGCCTCGACCGGTCCGTCGGCGGTCTGCAGCGCCTTGTTGGTGAGGTAGAGGCGGGAGACGTCGTAGCTGGTGGCGCCGCCGCTGAGCAGGTCCCAGCGCTCGCCGTCGGCATAGATGGACCAGCTGCCGATGATGCGGGTGTCGTTGAAGTAGAGGCCGCGCTCGCCCGGGTAGGCGATGGTGCCGTCCGGTTCGCACACCAGCACGGTGCGGCCGTGATGGATGGCGACCTGTGAGGGGCCGACCTGGACTTTGAACGACATTAGTGGGTCCCCGAGGGAGACGCTTCTGCTGCAACGAGAAGGTCTGCTCAACATGCGATCGAACGCCCCGGACCGCCGAACGGTTCAGGGCACCCGGCGCAACCCAGACGCCCGCCACAGCTTCCCCAGCCCGCGTCGAGCACGCCTACCGAACAGGCCGCGACAGCCGGCGCAAAAGTTTTTTGCTTCTTTTTTTCAAAAAAGAAGGCCTTGCCTTAATACCCCCCAGTGACCGTAACCGAAGACGAATCCGACATCCGCCTGGACCGCTGGTTCCGGCGCCACTTCCCCGTGCTCACCCAGGGGATGATCCAGAAGCTGTGCCGCACCGGCCAGATCCGTGTCGACGGCAAGCGTGCCGAGGCTGCCACCCGCCTGCAGCCCGGGCAGGTGATTCGCGTGCCGCCGTTGCCGAGCGCGCCCGCTCCCCCGCCCACCGTCCCGCTCGACCCGGACACGGTGCGCGAGCTGGAGGGCATGGTCGTCTACATGGACGACGCGCTGATCGTGCTGAACAAGCCGCACGGCCTGCCCGTGCAGGGCGGCCCCGGCATCATCCGCCACCTCGACGGCATGATGGACGGGTTCCGCCAGGGTGCGGCCGACAAGCCGCGGCTGGTGCACCGCCTCGACATGGACACGTCCGGGCTGCTGCTGCTGGCCCGCACGCCCGGCGTCGCCGCCAAGCTGGCGGCCGCCTTTCGCAGCCGCCACGTGCGCAAGACCTACTGGGCGGTGGTCGCCGGCCGGCCCACACCGCAGGAGGGCACGCTCGACCTGCCGCTGGTGAAGTTCGGCGGCCTGCGCGGCGGAGAGCGCGTAGCCGTCGCCGAGCGCGACGAGGAGGGCTCCACCCACGCAGTCACCGAGTACCGCACGCTGGACGCCGCCGGCCGCAAGGTCGCCTGGCTGGAGCTCTGCCCGCTGACCGGCCGCACCCACCAGTTGCGCGTGCACTGCGTGGCGCTGGGCGCGCCGATCGTCGGCGACCGAATGTATGGCGGCGAGACGGCGCACATGGAGGGGTTGGCGGACAAGCTGCATTTGCATGCGCGCGCGCTGTCGCTGCCGCACCCGTACGGCGGCACACTGGAGCTGGAAGCCGACATACCGGCGCACATGCGCGAGACCTTTCGGGCGATGGGGTTTACGGCGCCGGCAAGCAAGCAAGCGGTTCTTTTTTGAAAAATGAACCAAAAAACTCTTGTTCCCTTAGTCGCGCGCTGCAGAACCATCGCGACAGCAGGGACAAAAGTCTTTTGCTTCTTTTCTTCAGAAAAGAAGGCCTTGCTTGCTTCACTAGGTCCCGCGCGACTCTAGGCACCGACTGATCGCGTGGCTACGCTCGGCGCATGCCGGATTACGCCTACGAGTCGCAGCATGCAGGCCGCGTGGCCGGGGTGGACGAGGTTGGCCGCGGCCCGCTCGCGGGGCCCGTTCTGGCTGCGGCCGTGGTGTTCACGCAAGGTGTGCCCGACGGCTTGGCCATCCTGCTCGACGATTCCAAGAAGCTGACGGCCGAGCAGCGGGAGGTCGCCTACGCGGCGCTGCTGGCCTGCGGCACGGCGGAGATCGCCATCGGCGCGGCCTCGGTGGCCGAGATCGCGCGGCTGAACATCCTGCACGCGGCGATGCTGGCGATGGCGCGCGCCGTGGTGCGGCTGCCGGCGCCGCCGGACGTGGCCCTGGTGGACGGCAACCGCAAACCGAACCTGACCTGCGCCGTCCGCTGCGTCATCGGTGGCGACGCGCTGTGCCTGTCGATCGCGGCGGCCTCGATCGTGGCGAAAGTGGTGCGCGACCGGGCGATGTCCCGGCTGGCGATGCGCTTCCCGGCCTACGGGTGGGAGAGCAACGCCGGTTACGCAACGGTTGGCCACCGGCGGGCGCTGCGCGACCACGGGGCGACAAGGCACCATCGGGTGGCGTTCGGGACGGTGCGGCTGTTGCAGACGGAGTTGCTTGGCGTGGACTGAGCAAGGCAAGGCAAGCAGTTCTTTTTTGAAAAAAAGAACCAAAAAACTTTTGTTCCCTGGGGCGCGCGCTGCTGAACCATCGCGTCAGCAGGGATAAAAGTCTTTTGCTTCTTTTCTTCAGAAAAGAAGGCCTTGCTTGCTTTTACCCCACGCGCCGCAGCTTCGAATGCCGATACCCATAAGCCGCGTAGATAACGCCGCCGATCACCAGCCACACCGCCAGCCGCACCCAAGTATCACCTGACAACGAGTACATCAGCGCGATGCACGCCAGCACGGCAGCGATCGGCGTGAACGGCATCAGCGGCGTGCGGAACGCGCGCGGTGCGTCCGGCATGGTCCGCCGCAGTATCAGCACGCCGGCGGAGACCACCGCGAAGGCAAGCAAGGTGCCGATGGAGACCAGGTCGCCCAGCAGGTCCAGCGGGAACAGCCCGGCGAACAGTGCCGCGCCCACGCCGGTGACGATGCTGCCGACATGCGGCGTGTTGAAGCGCGGGTGGATGCGCGCGAATGCGGCCGGCAGCAGCCCGTCGCGCCCCATGGCGTAGAAGATTCGCACCTGTCCCAGCAGCGTCACCAGCAGCACGGAGACCAGGCCAAAGATCGCCACCACGCTGACGCACCAACGCGCCCAGGCGAGTTTCGGCCCTTGCGCGCGCATGGCTTCGGCGATCGGGTCGGCCACGTTCAGCGTGTGGTAGTTGGCCACGCCCGTCATCACCAGTGCGACGCCCACGTAAAGCGTCACGCATATGGCCAGCGACAGCATCAGCGCCAGCGGGATGGTGCGTTGCGGGTTGCGCGTTTCCTGCCCCAGCGTGGAGATCGAGTCGAAGCCGACATACGCGAAGAACAGGATGCCGGCCGCGCGCATGACGCCGGAGATGCCGAAATTGCCGGAAACGCCGGTGTTGGGCGGGATGAACGGCGCCCAGTTGTGCAGTTGGATGTAAGGCGCGGCGCCGGCGATGACCGCCAGGATGGCGATCACCTTCAGCGCCACCACCACGTCGTTCACCCGCGCGGAGAGCTTGGTGCCGCGCAGGATCAGCCAGGCGGTGAACAGGGTGATCAGCACCGCCGGCAGGTCAAGCACCTTGCCGCTGCGCACCACGTGGCCGTCCACCACGGCGAGCGGCGCGCCGGTGATGGCGTCCGGCAAGTGGACGCCGAACTGGCCCAGCGTCTGTGTTGCGTAACCGGACCAGCCGATGGCAACCAGGCTGCCGCTCATGAGATATTCCAGCAGCAGGCACCAGCCGATCAGCCAGGCCACTCCTTCGCCCATGGTGGCATAGGCGTACGAGTAGGCGCTGCCGGCGACGGGAACCAGGCTCGCGAACTCCGCGTAGCACAGGGCGGCGAGCAGGCAGGCGATGCTGGCCAGCACGAAGGAGAGGGCCACGGCGGGGCCGGCGTGCAGGGCCGCTTCGGGGCCGGTCTGCACGAAGAGGGAGACGCCGACTGCGGAGCCTACGCCGAAGCCGATGAGGTTGCGCAGGCCCAGGGTGCGTTGGAGGTGGCCGTGGCCGTCGTCGGATTCGGTGTCGGCGAGCATGGAGGAGACTGGTTTTAGGGCGAAAAGGCCAGGGGTTCTGCCCCCGTTGCTTGAAGGAGGGGACCCCGCTGGGGCCCGCGGCCCCAGACCCCTTTCCGGTAGTGCGTTAGGCGGAACCATATCATTCCTTTGAATAAGCGGTCTGGGGCCGACTGGCCCCGTCGTGCGCAGCACGCTGTCGCGTGACGGGGTCCAGGGGCAGAGCCCATGGCCTTGTCTTCAGCCAAACGCCCCCAGGCAGTGCGTCACCGCCGTCCCAATCTCCCGCACCATCTCGAACATCTCCCCCAACGGCCCAAAGATCGCCTCGTGCTCCCGCCGGTAGTTCACCACACCCCGGTCCCCCGCAGGCTCGCCGAAATCCCGCCCCGCCGCCGGATCCCCCGCCAGCGGAAACACCTCGCCGAGAATGACCAGGGCAGCCGGCACGTCAAGCCGCAGTATCCGCCCCACCAGCGCCTCCCGCGTTACCCCGTGCCGCGGCGAGAACTCCGGTATCGCGGTCGCCAGCAGCCACACCCGCCCGATCAGCGCCACCCGAAGCGCGTGCAGCAGCATCTCGGCACTTGCCATCGTGGGCGCGCCCGGCCACGCCTCGCGCAGCCGCACGTGGTCCGCCTGCACCCGGCGGAACATCGCCTGCGCCGGCGCCCACAGGTCCAGCTGCTCCAGCGCGCGCGCCACCTCGGCGAGCTGCCTCGTCCGCCCGGGCCTGCGCGCGTGCGCCGCGCGGTCCAGCCACGACCCAGGGTCAATCATCAGGATCACCGCCCGCAGCACGTCCAGGTCGGAGTGCCGCAGCGCGTGTTCGGCAAACTGCATGGCACGGCGGAAGCGCGGGCTCTGCTCCAGCATGTCGGCAAACAGCTCCGGGCTGCGCGCCGCCGCACTGCCCACGCCCTGCAGCGTGTTGGCGCACCAGCCGAGCTGCTGCAGGATGGCGTTGTTGGGGATCGCCCGCAGCTCGCGCGGGTGGCGGATCACCACCGGCCCGCCGGAGTCGGACTGCCGGGCGGACGGGCGCGAGCCCGACGGGTCGAGCAGCGCCGGTCCGAACGCGCCCAGCAGGCTGGCGTAGCCCGGGTCCTCCACAAGCCCCTGCATGGACAGGCCGATCGCGGTGAAGAAGTCCGCGGCGAAGTCCGGGTCCGCGTAGATCGGGTCGGTGGCTTTCGGCACGCCGGCGAAAGCGTGCCGCGCGATCCGTGCGGTCGTCGCCAGCGCCAGCTCGGCCGAGCCGAACAGCAGGTAGCCGTCGCCGCCCTGGAACGCGCTCTCCTCTTGGGTGGTAATACCCGCCTGCGCGAACGCCTGTCGCGCCACGCCCGGCGAGAGGTAGCGCAGCCGATCCAGCAGCGAGCCCGGGTGCGCGCCACGGCCGATGCTCTCGCCGTGAGTGTCGAACAGGATCAGCTCGACGCCGGAGAGCCCATGGCGCACCAGCAGGTCAGCCACCTTCAGCCGCAGCCGCTCTATCAGGTAGCTGGCGGCAAGCTGGCCCACGTAGCGCCCGGAATCCGAGTAGCCGAACTGCAGCGCCATCCGCCCGATCCGCAGCAGGTAGGCGCGGTAGTGCTGGCTGCGCAGCGCCTCCTCGAGGATGCGGGCGCCGTGCTCCAGCGCGTCGGCGGTCTCGAACAGCGGGCTGATCTCGATGCGGTCGGCGACCCCGAACAGCCGCGCCAGCCACAGCGCGCACAGCAGGGTGGTGCCGCTCTCCGTCTCGGCGATCAGGAAACGCACCGGGCTTGCCGCGTCCACGTGCTTGGTGATCTGCGCCACCGTCATCAGCAGCTTGGCCGCCGAGGCCTGCTCGGCCAGGATGGCGCCCAGGTCGACCGGGACGGCGGCCACGTCGTCCAGCGCTGCGTTGATCGCCGCCAGCTGGGTTCGGCGCCGCGCGCGGTCGTCCGGCGCGCTGTCCTGGCCGAGACGCAGCCGCACCGCGTTGTGGATCTGGCTGGCGTTCAGCCGCACGTGGGTGTGCGCCAGCGACAGCCCGTGGGCTGCAAGGCCGGCGCGCGCCACGGCGTAGTCCAGCCGGTTCGCGTCGGCCGCATTGTCCATCGCCGCCTCGAACAGCGGGGCCAGCGGCGCTGTCGTGGTCAGCGCCTGGTCGCGCAGGCCCACGAAAGCGGCGGCGAAGATCTCGGCCTGGGCCGCGTCCGCACTGGTCGGGCAGGCGGCCACCTGCGCGTCGGTTGCTGCAAGCGCGCTGTCCAGCCTTGCCGTCAGCGCGTCGCTGCCGGGCAGGGGAGCCACCTGCGCGCGCACGCGGGCGAGCTGCAGCCGCTTCATCACCAGCCGCAGACGCAGCGTGTCCCACCAGCCGATGTCGGTGCGGCCGTCGGTGTCGTAGCCCACCCAGCTCGCGAGCGTCACCGGGCGTGGCTCGAGCGTGGCCCAGCGGTCCGGCCAGGCGGTGCGCGCGGCGGTGAACAGGGCGCGTGTCAGGGCGTCCAGCGCGTCGCGGCCGTGCACGATGGCGCGGCACGCTGCCTCGAACTCGTCTTGTAGCGAGGGCCGGGCAGGGCGGTGGCTGACGCAGGGAGGAGCTTTGCGTCCGCTGGCATGCTCGGCAAGTGCCGCGAACACCTCCGGCGCCAGAGCAAAGGTGGGGTGGGCGGTGAACACGGCGGAGAAGTGCGGCCGCTCGACGGTGGCGCGGAAGTGGCGGAATGGCACCGGGCTGTCGGCCGGGTCAGGGCGGACCAGGTGGGCGGCCAACGCCTCGAACTCGGCCCGGCTGGCGGCCGGATCCGTGCCGCCGACATAGGCGGCGAGACGGCGGGCGCGGGCGGCGAAGGCCTCGTCGCGCAACTGACGGATCAGCTCGGCGGTGCGGGGCGGGGTCAGCTCGCCCTCGTCCATCAGCCGGCTGATCGCCAGCGCCATGGCGAGCACCGGGTTTCCGAACGGGTCCTCCTCGGCGCGCGCGCGGGCGCGCTCGAGCAAGCCGATCAGGTCCTCGGCGAGGGAGCTGTCCAGGGGGGCGTCGTTGGGCATCTGGGCGACGTGAAGCAGGATGCGTGCCGAAGCAAGGCAAGCGGTTCTTTTTTGAAAAAAGAACCAAAAACTTATGCGCCCTTGGGTGTGCCGAGTTGAAACGTGTCGTCTCAGCTTACTGCGCCTGCGCCTGCGCCTGCGCCTGCGCCTGCGCCTGCGCCTGCGCCTGCGCCTGCGCCTGCGCTCGCGAGAGCTTTTTGCTTCCTTTTCTCGAAAAAAAGGCCTTGCTTAACTGGCCGCCCGACGCAGCAAGTCGAACGCGAAGCCCACGCTCTGCGCCCGCACCGCTGCACGGTCGCCGCCAAACACCTGCCGCGTGCTGGCAGTCTCGCCACCCCGCACGGCGCAGCCGAACCACACCAACCCTACCGGCTTGTCCGCACTGCCGCCGCCCGGCCCGGCAATTCCCGTGACGCTGACAGCAACGTTCGCACCCGACCGCGCCAGCGCACCTGCCGCCATCGCGCGCGCCACCGCCTCGCTGACCGCGCCGTGCGATGCGATCAACGCCTCGTCCACGCCCAGCATCTGCACCTTGGCCGCGTTGGAATACGTGACGAACCCGCGGTCCACCACGTCCGACGAGCCTGCCACGTGCGTGAGCGCAGCGGCGATCAACCCGCCGGTGCAGCTCTCCGCGGTGGCAACCATCCAGCCGCGGGCACGCAAAATTTGCAGAAGCGCTGCGGCTTCGGTGAGGAGGCTTTCAGCGAGCATGGGAGAAAGCAAGCAGTTCTTTTTTGAAAAAAAGAACCAAAAAATTTTTGCTCTTGGGGTACACGCTGGCGGAGAGGTCCGCGACAGCCGTGACAAAAGCTTTTTGCTTCTTTTTCTCGAAAAAGAAGGCCTTACTTCCTGCAAAACATCTCATGATCCAACTCCGTCTGATTCGCATACCCCTCGGCAAACGCCGCGATCCCCTCATCGAACGCTGTCCCATCCCCGAACGCCGCGATGGACACCGCCAGCCGCGCCGCATCGCCCGCTCGCCCATGCGCCCGCGCCAGCGTCCGTCCGCACAACGACGCCGCGAACGGCAGCATGTCCGCCTCCAGCGCCGCGCCCACCTGCGCCAGCCGGCTGTCCTTCAGCCGGCGCACGTAGAAGTCCCGCCCGGACACCGGTTCCGGAGTCCAGCCCAGGAAGATGTCGCTTTGCGCCTGCAGCCGCCGCTGCCCGGTCACCACGCGCTCTCCCTGGCAAGCACGCGCCGCCGCGCCCGTAGGTCCCGCCAACACCGAGGCCTGCGCCTCCTTCAACTGCAACAGCAGAGGTGCACCCTGCGAAGATGCAAACAGCCCGATGGCGCAGAAGGTGCCGACCGAGCCCACACCTACAACCTTGAAGGCGCGGTCCACCAGGCGGTAACGCCCAACCAGGTCGACGAATTGTGGCTGCAACGTCGCCGGGTAGGCAGCAAACGCGGCGTCGATTGTGTCTTCGTACTCTGGCAGGTGGCGCGTGTTGGCGTGGTCCCTGATCAGGCCGCCGGCATCGTCCTCCACCAGGCCGTAGCGATCGACGCTTGCGTCCAGCGCCGCGTGCAGCCGCTTGGCCAATCGGCGCCGCAGCTTGTGCCCGTCGATCGCCTCGATCGCCGCGCGCATGTCGATCGTGCTGTGCCAGGCCTCGTAGGGTGAAAGTTTGGCCAGCCGCGCCACGTGCCGGCGGTAGTGCCGCGCTGCGCGCGCCGCCAGCGCACGGCACGCGCGCCCAGCCATGCCGTGCTCGCGCGCACTCAGGACCAGGCTGGTCGCCAGCCGACGCAGGTCCCAGTCGAACGGGCCGGGCAGCGTCTCGTCGAAATCGTTCACGTCGAACACCGGGTTGCCCTCCGGCGAGGCATACACCCCGAAATTGGCCAGATGCGCGTCGCCGCATAGCTGCACCACCACGCCCGGACCGGTTAGCGTGGCAAGGTCGGCGGCCATCACCGCGGCGGCACCGCGCAGGAACGCGAACGGCGAGGCGCGCATGCGCTGCTCTCGCAGGCCAAGCAGTGCGGGCAGGCGGGTGTTGCCCTGGGCGGCGAGGAGCGCTGCCGGTTCGATGCGGTTTGGGCAGGGGGTCCAGCTTTGCATCAGCGCAAGCAAGCAGTTCTTTTTTGAAAAAAAGAACCAAAAAACTTTTGTCCCTGGGGTACGCCGTGCGAAGAGGCCTGCCATAGCGAAGACAAGAGATTTTCGCTCAAAAAAGAAGGCCCTCTACTGCGGCGGCCAGCAGGCCCGCAATCACGTCGTCCAGCATGATACCGACCGCGCCGCCCCGCCGGTCCGCCCAGCCTACTGGCCCGGGTTTGACGATGTCGAACAGCCGGAACAGCACGAACGCAGCCATCACGCCGGCCCAGGTGAAGCGGTGCAAACCCAGCAACGCGAGCATCTGGCCGGCCACCTCGTCGATCACGATCCAGCCCGGGTCGTCATGGTCGGCCGGCACGGACGCGCGCCAGGGCAGCCCCGTCGCCGCGCGGATCGCCCATAGCCCCCCGAAGATCGCCACCAGCACGCCGGGCGGCAACAACGGCGGCCACGCAAACCATAGCGCCAGCCCGGCCAGCAGCCCGACCACTGACCCGGCGGTGCCCGGCGCCCATGGCGCTGCCCCGCTGCCGAACCCGGCGGCGACGAACGTCGCCAACCTGCGTTTGTGGAGCATTGCTGACATAGGGTGCGACACCAAGGGGCGGCAGGAAGGAAAGCAAGCAGTTCTTTTTTGAAAAAAGAACCAAAAAACTTCCGTCTCCTGGGTAACCGTGTGCGGAAAGCTCCGCGACAGCCGTGATGAAAGCCCTTTGCTTTTTTTCCTCGAAAAGAAGGCCTTTCCACCCGATCTGGCCGCCGGGAACTCTCCTCACCAAAGAGGGTTGCCAACCCGAACCGCGGAAAGATGAAAACCTTGAAGAAGATACTGGCCGTTCTGGCCGTGAGCAGCCTCGCCGTACACGCGCAGGCGGCTGAGAAAGCCTCCGCTGCCGACCGCAGCTTCGTTGCCATGGTCAGCCAGGGCGGCATGTTCGAGGTGAAGGCCGGCGACCTCGCCGCCAGCCAAGGCAGCACCCAGGACATCCAGGATCAGGGTAACACCGAGGCGCACGACCATCTTCTGGTCGGCAACAAGCTGAAAGGCGCCGCCGACGCCGCGGGTATCAGCTTTCCCGACGCCCTGAACGCCACGTTCCAGAAGCAGCTCGACCAATTGAAGTCGATGTCCGGCCCGGCCTTCGATGCCGCCTACCTGCAGGACATGGAGACCATCCACTCCAAGGACGGCGCCGCTTTCGCCAAGGAAGCCAGCGGCGGCACCAGCCCGGGGCTGCGTGCTTTTGCAGCGGAGACCTACAAGATCGTCCAGCGGCACATCGGCGAGTTGAAGGCGAAAACCTGATCGTTTTTGCCTGGGGAAGGCAATGAAGTAAGCAAGCAGTTCTTTTCTGAAGAAAAGAACCAAAAGACTTTTGTCTCCGCTGTCGCGCGCTCACGGGCTAGCGCGCGACAGCGGAGACAAAAGCTTTTTGCTTCTTTTTCTTGAAAAAGAAGCGCTTGCTTTAGGCTTTATATCCCGGATTGTCCCGATCCAGCTTCCGCAACAGCGCCGGCCACGCCAGCTTGTTTGCCAGAGCGGCGAACCCTGGTGCCGCGCCCATCTTCTCGTTCTTGTCGATCACCTCGGGGTGCGTCGGGTAGTGCTCGCTGCCCAACATGCTCGTGCGCACCTGCATCGTGCACGCGCGCTCCAGGTAGTATAGCCGCACGAACGCCTCGGCCACGGTGCGGCCCACCGTCAGCGTGCCGTGGTTGCGCAGCAGCATCAGGTTCTTGCTGCCCAGGTCGTGCTGCAGCCGCGGCCGCTCGTCGTGGTCGAGTGCGACGCCCTCGTAGTCGTGGTAGGCGAGGTCGCCGGTGACCAGCTGCGCAGTCTGGTTCAGCGGCTTGAGGCCCTCGGGGCAACTGGCCACCGCGGTGCCGTCCGGCGTGTGCACGTGCATCACGCAGCCGGCGTCTTCGCGCACCTCGTGCACGGCGGAGTGGATTGTGAAGCCGGCCGGGTTCACCATCGCGCTCGAGCCGTCCACCGCCTGGCCGTCCATGCCGATCTTCACCAGGCTCGACGCGGTGATCTCCTCGAACATGTAGCCGTACGGGTTGATCAGAAAGTGGTGCTCCGGCCCGGGGATGCGGGCGGAGATGTGGGTGAAGATCATGTCGTCCCACCCGTACAGCGCCACCAGGCGGTAGGCGGCTGCCAGGTCGCGGCGGATGGTCAGCTCGGTGGTGGCGGCCTCGCTCATCTCGTTCATCGTGGTCCTCCTTATTCTATTCTTGCAGCAACTCTACAGACATCGCCTTGATCAGCGCCAGCACCTGCCGCCCGGGCCGCAGCCCCAGCCGGGAGGCGGCGTCCAGCGTCACCCGTGCCAACAGGCTGCCGCCGCTCAGCTCCAGGCTGACCAGGGCCGCGTGGGCGCGCGGGTCCTCCGCCATGCCGGCCACCGTCGCGGGCAGGCAGTTGTTGACGCTGATCGTGCGCGGCGCGTCCAGCGCCAGGATGACCTCGCGCGCCGGCACCAGCAGCCGCACGCGCGCGCCGAGCGGGGCAGCCAGCAGCGCCACCCACACCAGGTCGGCGCCGCAGGCAACCGCACTCAGCCGCCGGTCCGCATCGTGCGCCGCGACCTGGCCGCGCAGCACGCCCGCCGCGTCGTCACGCGCGGCGATGGGCAGCTCGGCCCGGCTCGCCACCTCGTCCAGCGGGCCGGACGCCACCACCCGCCCGGCCTCGATCAGCACCAGCGTGTCGGCCAGGCGCATCACCTCGTCCAGCGCGTGGCTGGCGTAGACGATGGGCGCCGGCAGCACCGAGCGCAGGCGGGCAAGGTAGGGGATGATCTCGTCGCGCCGCGCCTGGTCGAGTGCCGAGAGCGGCTCGTCCATCAGCAGCAGCCGCGGCTGGCTCAGCAGCGCGCGCCCGATCGCCACGCGCTGGCGCTCACCGCCGGACAGCGTGGCGGGCCGCCGCCGCAACAGCGCGCCTACGCCCAGCAGCCCCACCACGTCGTCGAACCGCAGCGGCCCCGGTCCCACCCGGCGCAGCCCGTAGCGCAGGTTGGCCGCGACACTCATGTGCGGGAACAGCCGGCCGTCCTGGAACACGTAGCCGATGCCGCGCTGCTCCGGCGGCAGCGTGTGCAGCGCCTGGCCGTCCAGCTCCACCCCCACCCGGTCCGCACGAAGCAGCCCGGCGATGGCGCGCATCACCGTGGACTTGCCGGCGCCGGACGGGCCGAACAGCGCCACTACGCCCGGCGTCGGCGCCTCGAACGCAATGTCGATTGCGGCGCCGCGGAAGCGGTGGGCCAGCGCTACGCGAAGTGTCACCCGGGCGTCCGTTTGCGCAGTCCGCTGAGTGATGTTGCAGCAGGCGATAGACGAAGATGCTTGCTGTAACGGCACGCCGGCGTATTTTGCAACAAGATCGAGGGATGCTCTGACGGTCTCACCGGATGGTTCTTAGGGCAGAAGCAAGCGTCTTCTTTTTCGAGAACAAGAAGCAAAAAGCTTTTGTTTCGGCTGTCGCGGACGGCTGAAACAACACGTTTCACCACGGCGCACCGACGGGAGCACAAGTTTTTGGTTCTTTTTTTCAAAAAAGAACTGCTTGCCTTGCCTGCACTTGCCTCACCCGGTCCGCCACCGGCGCCCAAGCACTTCCGCCAGCACCAACCCCCCCAGCGCAAGGCTCACCGACATCGCCGCCAGCCGTGCGGCCTCCGCCTCGCCGCCCGGCGTGTCCAGCGCGTTGTAGATGGCCAGCGGCAACGTGCGGGTCTGCCCGGGAATGTTGGCGGCGAACGTGATCACCGCGCCGAATTCACCCAGGCTGGCGGTGTAGCCGAGCACCGCGGCCGCCAGCACGCCGGGTGCCGCCAGCGGCAAGGTGATGCTGGTGAAGCGGTCCAGCCAGTGCGCGCCCAGCGTGCGCGCCGCCTGTTCCAGCTGCGGGTCGATCGCCTCCAGCGACAACCGGATCGCGCGCACCATCAGCGGGAACACCATCACTCCGCAGGCGAGCGACGCGCCGGCCTCGGTGAACACCAGCCGCACGCCCAGCACACGCAGCAGCCAGGCGCCGATGGGTCCGTGCGTGCCGAAGGTCAGCAGCAGCAGCCAGCCGGTGACCACGGGCGGCAGCATCAGCGGCAGGTGCACCGCAGCGTTGAGCAGGAAGCGGCCGGGGAAGCTGCAACGGGCCAGCACGGTGCCGACCAGCAGTGCTAAAGGAAGGCCGAAGGCGACGGCGCGCAGCGCGACGCGCAAGCTGAGAACGACGGCTTCGCTCTCCGCGGGTGAGAGGGTCAGCACAGAAGAAAGCAAGCACTTCTTTTTCTGAAGAAAAAGAAGCAAAAAGACCTTTGTTCGGCTGTCGCGGACTCTCCCGCACGGCGCGCCCAAGGGCACAAAAGTTTTTTGGTTCTTTTTTTCAAAAAAGAACTGCTTCCTTGCTAGGGCCGGCTGAACCCGTAATGCCGGAACACGTCCTGCGCCGGCTGCGTCTGCAGGAACGCCAGGAACCCCCGCGCCTCGGCGCTGTCGTTGTCGGCCACCACGGCGGCCGGATACAGGATAGGGTCGTGGCTGTCGGCCGGGAACTCGGCGGCCACCGCCAGGATCGGCGTCACCCGCACGTCGGTGCCGTAGACGATCCCTGCCGGCGCCTCGCCCAGCTCCACCAGCCGCAGCGCCGAGCGCACCGAGTCCGCCGGTGCCAGCCGGCGCTCCATTTTCGGCCACATGCCTAGCCGCTCCAGCGCCTGCTGGGCGTAGATGCCGGCCGGCACGTGCGCCGGGTCGCCCACGGCCAGCCGGCCGCTGGGCCCCAGCACCGCGTCCAGGTTGCCGCCGGCCGTCAGCGTCACCGCTTTCAGCCCGGCCTTTGGCTCCACCAGCACCAGCGTGTTGCCCAGCAGGTCCACCCGGCTATGGGGCGCCAGGCTGCCGCGCTGTGCCAATTCGTCCATCCACTTCTCGTCGGCCGAGACGAACACGCCGGCTGGCGCCCCGCGCTCGATCTGCTGGGCCAGCGTGGAGCTCGACGCGAACGAGAAGACCAACTTGCCGTGCCCGTGCGCCGTCCACAGCGCGCCGACATCCTGCATGGCGTCGGTCAGGCTGGCGGCGGCGAACACCGTCAGCGCAGGACCCGCCGCCACGGCCTGCAGCGGCGCGCACAGCAGCAGCCAGGCGAACACAAACCTCATCGCGACCCTCTCATCCTCGCACCCGACATTGCCTGCCCGGCGTTCCTCGCCAGCAGCAGGCCCGCCGGTGCGGCCAGCGCCGATATGCCAGCTACCACCAGGAACGCCAGCGCGAAATCCGCCGTCACCGGCGCCGCGTGCGGGCCGGCACGCGTCAGCGACAGCACGCCGGCGCTGATCGGGATGCCCACCGTCAGCGAGACCTGCTGCAGCATGGCGTACAGCGTGGTGGCCGCACTCATCCGCTCCGCCGGCACGTCGGCGTAGGCCACCGCGTTGTAGGCGGTGAACTGCAGCGAACGCAGCACGCCGCCCAGGATCAGCACGCCGTAGAGTGCGGCCAGCGGCCAGCCCGGCCGGAACGCGGCGTAGGCCGCGAGCACGCAGGAGCAGAGCAGCCCGTTGACCACCAGCGTGGTGCGGAAGCCGAAGCGGCGCAACACCCACTGCGTCGCCGGCTTCATGCCGATCGCACCGGCGGCGCTGGCAAAGGTGATCATCCCGCTCTGCGCGGCGCTGCGGCCGAAGCCCACCTGGATCATCAGCGGCAGCAGAAACGGCACCGCGCCGATGCCCACGCGGAACAGCGAGCCGGCGAAAACCGAGACGGCGAAGGTCGGCACCCGCAGCAGCGAGAAGTCCAGCAGCGGCCGCGAGCGGCGCCGCACGTGCGCCACGTAGGCGGCCGCGGAGACGACGCTGACCAGCGCCATCGCCAGCACCGCCGCCGGCGGCACCAGGTGACGCCCGGCAACCTCCAGCACCCCCATGAAGCCGGCCAGCGCCAGGCCGGTCAGTACCAGGCCGGCGGCGTCGAAGCGCCCGGGCGCGGGCTCGCGCACGTCGCGGATGAACAGGCTGACCAGCGCGAAGCCGGCCACGCCGATCGGCACGTTGATGTCGAAGATCCAGTTCCACGAAAAGTAAGTCACGATCAGCCCGCCCACAGGCGGCCCGATCACCGGGCCCACCAGCGCCGGCATCGTCACCCACGCCATCGCCCCGATCAGCCGTTCCTTCGGCACCGAGCGCAGCAGCACCAGCCGCCCCACCGGCAGCATCATGGCACCGCCCGCGCCCTGCACGACGCGCGCGGCCACCAGGAAGCCGAGCGAGTCCGCCCGCCCGCACAGCACCGAGCCCAGCGTGAACACCGCGATGGCGGCGCGGAACACGTTCCGGGTGCCGAAGCGGTCCGCCATCCACCCGCTGGCGGGGATGAACACGGCAACCGCGAACAAATAGGACGTGAGCGCCACGTTCATGTGCACCGGGTCCACCCGGAACGCGCGGGCCATCGCCGGCAGCGCGGTGGCGATCACCGTGCCGTCCAGGTTCTGCATGAACAGCGCGCAGGCGACGATGATCGCCACCAGGCGCTCGTATCGCGGCGAGGCGGGACCATGCGCGGCCTCCGCGGTGGAACGCGTCTCGGGGTCGGCAGTGTCGACGGACGCTGCCTCCGGCGTGACAGGATACGGGCGCGCGGGCGTAATGAGCGACGATGTCATGACGGCGGGTCAAGATCTTGAGTTCTAGACAGCCGGCAAGGAAGCAAGGCCTGCTTTTTGAAAAAAAGCAGCAAAAGATTTTTGCGCCTTCTGTCGCGGAGGTTTCTGCAAAGTGCACGCCTTGGGAAGGGAATTTCAAAGAGACGCGTCATTGACTGTGGACGATCAACGCGACAGGCGGTGTAGAGGCTCGAACGCAAGGCAAGCGGTTCTTTTTTAATTAAACGAACCAAAAAACTTTCGTTCCTTTGGGTGCGCGCTGCAGGAAACTCCGCGACAGCAGGGACAAAAGTCTTTTGCTGCGTATGTTCAAAAAAGCAGGCCTTGCTTTCCTTTCCAGATTTCGAAGAGTCAGCCGCATGCCCGCTGGTATCAGTAGGTCTTGTAGGGCAGGAATTTGCCGCTCATGGTGATGGACACGCGGTCGCCGGCTGGGTCGGGCGCGCGTTCGAGGTTCATGCGGAAATCTATGGCGCTCATGATGCCGTCGCCGAATTCCTCGTGAATCAGCGCCTTGAACGTGGTGCCGTAGACGTTCACCAGCTCGTAGAAGCGGTACACCAGCGGGTCGGTCGGCACCGCGGTGGGCAGCGAGCCGCGGTAGGGCGGCGTCTGCAGCAGCTTCACCTCGAACGGCGCCAGGCCCAGATGGTGCCCGATCGCCTGGGCCGCCGCTTCAGGCAGCGTCATCTGGCCCAGCAGCCCGGCGGTGACGAACTCCTTGGACAGGCCGTCGCACAGCAGGGCGAGGCTGGCCCAGGTCAGGTCACGCTCGATTTTAAGGCGGACGATCTTCTCGGTAAGTTCGGCGCGGGAGATGGCTTCGTGATGCATCGCAAATACCCGTCAGTTTGTCGGCTGTCGCCTACTCTCCGGAGGCGTCCGCGACAGCCGCAGTAAAAGTTTTTTGCTTCTTTTTTCAAAAAAGAAGGCCTTGCTTTCTTAACGCCGCGCCTTGCCCGGCCCTGACCTGATTGTCACACGAGCCGGGCCGCCTGCACCAGACGCGCCAGCGCTGTCTCCACGTCGTCCGGGCAAGCGGCAGGCCGGTCGAAGGCGACCCGCACGACTGTCTCGTCCTGCACCAGGTCGATCCCGTCGGAATCTATGCCAAGCAGCCGCCAAGCTCCCACCGCGCCTGCGCGTCGCGCGACCGCGGCCAGCGCGTCCGCCTGGCTATCGTTCCATCGGGCGAGGATGCTGTCCTGGGTGGCTTGCGTGAGGACGGCCTGCGGCGGCGGCGCGAGCGCGTCCGCGGCGAGTCTCCTCGCCAGCCCGAAGCCGCCGACGTAGTGGCCCGATAGCGTCACCAGCCGCCACAGGCCGAAATCGGTAAAGTCCGCGTAGAGCGCCGCGTAGGGGTGGCGGCCAACCCAGAACCGGCGCAGCGCCGGGTCGGGCTCGGGCTGCGCGGTGGCCACCACGCTCAGGCGCGGCGCCGTCTGCGGGTTGGCGTCCACAGCTTGGCCGGTCACCAGCAGGGCGCAACGCGGGTCCGCTTGCAGGTGGCGTGTGTGGGCGGACAGGGCGGAGAGCAGCAGCAGCACGGCACCATCGGGTGTTGCCGCCGGCGTCACCAGCGAGGCGAACGGATGCCCGTCGGACTGGGTGGCCAGCGTGCCGGACCTTGCTGCGCGCAGCAGACAACGCGCGGCAAAGGCGAGGTCGACGGCTTGGTTCGCTCCTGCGTTCAACTTGCGCCGCCGTTCGTTGCATCAGAGAAGGAGGCGGTTCTTTTTTGAAAAAAGAACCAAAAAACTTTTGTCTCCGTGGGTCCGTGGTCTTGAGGCTTGGTGTTTCAGCCTGCGGCGACAGCGGGGACAAAAGCTTTTGCTTCTTTTTCTCGAAAAAGAAGGCCTTTCTTCCTTCCTGTTGACGCGCTCGCGCAAGGCGCGCGCTTACGTTAGGTCAAGCAGCGCCCCCAGCCGGAACCACCCAATGAAGCACACCATCGCCCTCGTCGACGACGACCGCAACATCCTCACCAGCGTGTCGATGACCCTCGAACAGGAGGGCTACGCCGTGCGCACCTACACCGACGGCGAGAGCGCGTTGCAGGCGATCAACGCCCGCCCGGTGGACCTGGCCGTGCTCGACATCAAGATGCCGCGCATGGACGGCATGGAGCTGCTGCAGCGCCTGCGCCAGCGTAGCCAGATGCCTGTGATCTTCCTCACCAGCAAGGACGAGGAGGTGGACGAGCTGATGGGCCTGCGTCTGGGTGCGGACGACTACATCACCAAGCCGTTCAGCCAGCGCCTGCTGATCGAACGCATCCGCGCCCTGCTTCGCCGCAACGAGACCAGCCGGGCCGAGGGTTCGGGCGCGCCGGCCGGCGGCATCCTCACCCGCGGCGACCTGGTGCTCGACGAGACCAAGCACCAGTGCATGTGGAAAGGCACCGACATCCAGCTGACGGTGACCGAGTTCCTGCTGGTCAAGGCGCTGGCCGCGCGGCCGGGCATGGTGAAGTCGCGCGACCAGTTGATCGACGCAGCCTACGGCGAGAACACCTTTGTCGACGACCGCACGATCGACAGCCACGTCAAGCGCGTGCGCAAGAAGTTTCGACAGGTGGACGGAGAGTTCAACGCCTTCGAGACGCTGTATGGCATCGGGTATCGATACAAGGAGTGAGAGAGGCCTGCTTTCTTGAAAAGCGGCAGGATGTTTTTGGTCTCGCTGTCGCACTCGCAATACGCCGCCGTGTCCTCGAATTCATGCAACGACAGGTTCTGGCAAGTATTTAGGTCATGCACGGCAAGTTGGCTGTGCAAACCAATCAGTTTCGAAAGAGCGAGACAATGAAAGTCACTCCCTTCTGCGCGGCCGCCGCGCTGGCGGCGGCGCTTGCCGACAGCCCGGCGCTTGCCGCAGACGCCAACGCGAACCCCACGACGCAGGCCGGCCAAAAGGCCGCCGACAGGGACTTTGGCAAACTATCCGTGGACGGCGTGAAAGCCTTCCGGGACGTGCAAGCCGCCCGGCTCGCCATCTTCAACGGCGAGCCTGACCGGGCCAAATCCTACCTGGCCGACGCGCAAAGCGCGCTGGGCCGCGCCAAGGGCGACGACACCGTGTTCATGAAGGCGGAAGCCGAGCTGAAGATGGCGCCTGGCGACAAGCAGCCGGAAGCCGCCTCCAGCGACCAGGCAAAAGCGAAGGTTGCCTGGGTGCCGGTCGACGGACAGATGGCAGTCGACGAGGACTACGCCGACACGTCCGACAAGACAGCCAAGCCCAGCGTCAAGGACCAGAGCGCCGCCGCCGCCGCCGCCAGCCACGCGGATACCTTGAAGCTGGCGGACCTGAACGTCGACTTCACCGCCGAAGTGATACCGCTACAGGCGACGATCGGTCAGGTCGGTGCGGCCGTAGAGCTCGCCAGCCAGAACAAGTTTTACGAAGCGAGCCTGAAGCTCAAATCCGTCGAGGACAGCGCAAGGTTCGACACCGTCGTCGTGAACGCAACGCCGTCCAAGCCGAGCAACCCGTCGCACTCCTGAGGCCAGCAAGACAAAAGGAGGCAGGCAAGGCGTTCTTTTCTGAAGAAGACAAGCAAAAGACTTGTGCCTCTGCTGTCGCGGAGGTTTCAGCAGCGCGCGCCCCAGAAAACAAGTTTTTCGGTTCTTTTCCAAGAAACACCGTTTGGCTTGCTTCTCCTGTTTAATTGCGCAACGCCGCCGACACTGGGCTGTGCAAGGCCCAGCCTGCGGCGTTGTCGCGTCCCACATGGGACCGTCCAGAACATTTTTTGGCTGAAGCACTTTTTTGCGGCTATCGTAACCTTTTTTCAATCGATCTTGCGCTACGCAGTCTCTGGACGCGGGAGTAGCAGGAGGCAGGAATGAGTGGCGTATCGGGTTTGGGTTCTAGCACGTCTGTGCTTCACGGCGTGGCTGCCGCGCGTAGCAGCACGCCGGCTGCCGGAACAGCCAGCGCGCGCAACGCCAGCAGCACAAGCGGCCAGAATGCAACGGGGCAGACGACGAGCACGACGGCGAATGCCGATGGCTCGACTACCACCACCGTAACCGGCGCGGGTGGTGTCGTGATCTCCGTCAGCACCACTTCGCCGACGATCGGTCCGTCTGCCACGTCCAGTCTGACGAAAGCGACCACCCAGCAGAATACTCCGCTGGGCTCGCGCCTGAACGTCAGCGTTTAAAGCGAGGCTTCAGGCGGCCTTCGCTGCCATCTTGGCGGTCTTCTCGCCAAGCTTGCTGGCGTACTCGTCGCCCTTGTAGATGTCGCTGACGATCTGCTTCAGCTTGGTGACGTGCTCCTTCTTGCCCAGCGCTGCAGCGTATGCAGCCGCGGAGCCGAACCCGGCGATGCCGTAGTGGGACATACGCTGGTATTGCGCGATGATGGAGATGTCGAGAAGCTCGCCCTTCTCCGGCGCTTCCTTAACCGTGTGCTTGAGGGCCTCCTTGACCAGCCCTTCCATGCCCTTGCAGTGCTCCTTTTCCACTTCCTCGTCAGCGTCGGCGAGCAGGCCCTTCAGCGTCTCGGCATGCGTCTTGATGCCGGTGACCGACTGCTGGAGCATCTCCTTCAGCTTGGGGTCGTGCGCGTGCTCGGCCATCGTGGTGACCGCGCGGGTCATCTGGTCGTTGGCGGACCAAAGGTCCTTCATCTCGTCGCCGTAGATCTCTTCGAGGCTGTCTGGTGCGGACATTGCGTGTCTCCGTTGGTGTGCGGGCGTTCAACGAGAGAAGAAAGCAAGCGGTTCTTTTTTGAAAAAAAGAACCAAAAAACTTTTGCTCCCTGCCGGCGACCTTTCCGGCGAGCGCGCGGCAGCGGAGACAAAAGTTTTTTGCTTCTTTTTTCTCAAAAAGAAGGCCTTGCTTGCTTGCTGACCGAATCGCCAGGACGCCCCGCCCCATGTCCGAGACCACCACCCTGGGCCGCACCCTACGCGCCAGGCACGTCACCATGATCACCATCGGCGGCATCATCGGCGCCGGCCTGTTCGTCGGCAGCAGCACGGCCGTCGCCACCATCGGGCCGGCCGCCATCGTCAGCTACGGCCTGGCCGGGCTGGTGATCCTGCTGGTGATGCGCATGATCAGCGAGCTGGCCACCGCCAACCCCGGCATCGGCTCGTTCACCGAGTTCGCCCGCCTCGCCTTCGGCAACTGGGCCGGCTTCACCAGCGGCTGGCTCTACTGGTATTTCTGGGTGATCGTAGTGCCCATCGAGGCGATCGCCGGCGGCGGCATCCTCCACCAGTGGGTGGACGTGCCGATCTGGGCCCTGGCCCTGGTGCTGCTGGCGGCGATGACGGCGGTCAACCTGCTCTCCGCCCGCTCCTTCGGGGAGTTCGAGTTCTGGTTCTCGTCGATCAAGGTGGCGGCCATCGTGGTCTTCATCGTCATCGCCGGTGCCTATACGCTGGGCCTCGGCGCGCCGGCCGGTGCGGGCGGGTTCTCCAACCTGGTCAGCCACGGCGGCTTCGCACCGCACGGGGCGCTGTCGGTGGTCGCCGGCGTCACCAGCGTCATCTTCGCCTTCGTGGGTGCGGAGATCGTCACCATCGCCGCGGTGGAATCGGCCGAGCCGGCGCGCAACATCGCGCGGCTGACCAGCTCGGTCGCCGTGCGCATCCTGCTGTTCTACATGCTGTCCATCACGCTCATCGTCGCCGTGGTGCCGTGGGACAGCATCCGCCCCGGCCTCTCGCCCTTCGCCCGCGCGCTGGGCGTCATCGGCATACGCGGAGCGGAGACCATCATGAACCTGGTGGTGCTGACCGCGGTGCTGTCCTGCCTGAACTCGGGCCTCTACGTCACCTCGCGCGTACTGTTCGGTTTGGCGGAGAAGGGCGACGCGCCGCGCTGGCTGGTGACGCTGAACGCGCGGCGCGTGCCGGCGCGCGCCATCCTGGCCGGTGCCGCGTTCGGCTACCTGGCGGTGGGCGCCTCGGTGGTCTCGCCTGGCGGGGTGTTCAGCTTCCTGATCAACGCGTCGGGCGCGGTTGCGCTGTTCAACTACCTGCTGGTCGCCCTGGCACAGTTGCGTCTGCGCCGCGCCGCCGAGCGCACCGACCCCGGCCGGCTGGTGATCCGCATGTGGTTCTTTCCCTACGCCACCTGGCTGGTGGTGGGCGTGATCGGCGCCGTGCTGCTGGCGATGGCGGCCTCGCCCGGCACCGCGCGCGCCGAGTTCTTCTCCAGCCTGCTCACCCTGGCCCTGGTGCTGGGGCTGTTCGCGGCGCGCCGCCGCAGCTAAGCGGGCGCATGCTCCATCATCTTTACGACCGCGCAATCGCGCTGTCGGCCACCAGGCTCGCGCCGCTCTGGCTGCTCTGCACCGCCTTCGCCGAGGCGAGCTTCTTCCCCATCCCGCCGGACGTGCTGCTGATCCCGATGATCCTCGCCCGCCCGGCGCGTGCCTGGTGGCTCGCCTTCGTGTGCACCGCGGGCAGCGTTTTGGGCGGCCTGCTGGGCTACTGGATCGGCGCCGCGCTGCTCGAACCGCTGGCGATGCCGGTGATACATTTCTACCACGCCGAACATGCCTACGCCGCGTTCAGATCCTACGTCGCGATGTATGGTTTCGTTGCGATCCTGGCAAAAGGCCTCACGCCGATCCCGTTCAAGCTCGTCACCATCGCTGCCGGCGCCGCGCATTTCGACTTGGGGCAGTTCGTGCTCGCCTGCATTATCACCCGCGGCGGGCGTTTCTTTCTGCTGGAGGCAGTGCCTTTGCGATTCTTCGGCGACCGGGCGCGCGTGTTCATCGAGGAGCGGCTGGTGCTCGTCACGAGCTTGTTCCTGGTCGCGGCGGTCTTGGGCGTTGTTGCGCTTCGATACCTGTAAGACAGCAAGCAAGCGGTTCTTCTTTGAAAAAGAACCAGAAACTTTTGTTCCCTGGGCTACTCGCTGCAGAAAACTCCGCGCCAGCAGGGACAAAAGGTTTTTGCTTTTTTTTCGAAAAAGAAGGCCTTCGCTTTCTTCCCATTCTCCGTCACTCTGCAACGGTGCGGTCGCAGAACCGCCGCCCAGAAGGAGCCCAGATGGACGACGAGACCTGCGCACGCCTGCGCGCAACCCCGGCCTTCACCGAGCTGGAACGCAGCCGCGGCCGTCTCGGCTGGACGCTGACAGGGCTGATCCTGGCGATCTATTTCGGCTTCGTGCTGCTGGTGGCCTTCGCCCCCGGCCTGTTGGCAACGCCCGTGCTCGGGCCGATGACGTTGGGCTTCCCGCTCGGGCTGGGCGTGATCGTGAGCGCCATCGTGCTCACCGGCATCTACGTGCTGCGTGCCAACAGCAGCTTCGACGCGCTGACCCGCCGGATCCTGGCGGGCCCGCGATGAGGCGCGCCCTCCGGGCGGGCGCCGGCTTGGGCATGGCAGTGCTGCTGGCGGCACCGGCCTGCGCGGCGGGGCTGGCGGACGCGCCGGTGGCGCGGCAACCCACCGACGCCACCGCCATCATCATGTTCGCCGGCTTCGTGCTGCTGACCTTGGCGATCACCGCCTGGGCCGCGCGCCGCACCCGCACGGCGTCGGACTTCTACGCCGCCGGCGGGTCCATCACCGGGTTTCAGAACGGCATCGCCATCTCCGGCGACTTCATGTCGGCAGCCTCCTTCCTCGGCATCTCGGCGATGGTGTACGCCGCCGGGTTCGACGGGCTGCTGTATTCGATCGGCTTCCTGGTCGGCTGGCCGATCATCATGTTCCTGATGGCCGAACGCCTGCGCAACCTCGGCAAGTACAGCCTGGCGGACGTGGCCTCCTACCGCCTGTCCGCCGTGCCGGTGCGCAGCTTCGCAGCCACGAGCTCGCTGGTGGTCGTCGCCTTCTACCTGATCGCGCAGATGGTGGGCGCCGGCCAGCTGATCCAGCTGCTGTTCGGCCTGCCGTATATTTACGCGGTGGTGATCGTCGGCGTGCTGATGATCTTCTACGTGACGTTCGGCGGCATGATCGCCACCACCTGGGTGCAGATCATCAAGGCGGTGCTGCTGCTGCTCGGTGCCAGCTACATGGCGTGTGCCGCGCTGGCGCATTTCGGCTTCGACCTTTCGGCAATGTTCAACGCCGCCGTGCAGGCCCATCCCAAAAAAGCCGCGATTCTCGCGCCAGGACTGCAGTTCAAAAATCCGATCTCGACGATATCGCTGGGCATCGCGCTGATGTTCGGCACCGCCGGGTTGCCGCACATATTGATGCGCTTCTTCACCGTCGCCGACGCGAAGGAGGCCCGCAAGTCGGTGTTCTGGGCCACCACGTTCATCGGCTACTTCTACATCCTGACCTTCGTCATCGGCTTCGCCGCGATCAGCATGGTTGGCGAGAACCCGGCCTACGTCGCCGCCGGTAAGGTGATCGGCGGCAGCAACATGGTTGCCATCCACCTGGCCGACGCGGTGGGCGGCGGCGTGCTGAAAGGCTTCATCAGCGCGGTCGCGTTCGCCACCATCCTCGCCGTGGTCTCGGGGCTGACGCTGGCCGGGGCCACCGCGGTCAGCCACGACCTCTACGCCAACGTCGTGATGCGCGGCCGCTCCACAGAAGGGCGCGAGGTGGTGGTCTCGCGCGTTGCCACCATAGCACTCGGCGTGCTGGCGATCCTGCTCGGCATCGCGTTCGAGAAGCAGAACGTCGCCTACATGGTGGGGCTCGCCTTCGCGGTGGCGGCGAGTGCGAACTTCCCGGTGCTGCTGCTGAACATGTACTGGCGGCGTTTCAACACCACCGGCGCGGTGCTGGGCGGCTGGCTGGGGCTGGTCTCCGCCGTGGCGCTGACGGTGCTCAGCCCGGGCATCTGGGTGAAAGTGTTGGGCTTCCACGCGGCACCGTTCCCATACGACAATCCTGCGTTGTTCTCGATGCCGCTTGGATTCTTCGGATGCTGGCTGGGCAGCGTGCTGACGCAGAATTCAACACAAGCGCGTCTCGAAGCAGGGCGGTTCGAGGCGCTTTACGTGCGGTCGCAGACGGGGATTGGGGCGGAGGGGGCGAGCGCGCACTAAGACGAAAGCAAAAAAATTTTGTTTCCTGGGAACACGCTGCAGAAACCTCCGCGACAGCAGGGACAAAAGTCTTTTGCTTCTTTTCTTCAGAAAAGAAGGCCTTGCTTTCTGTTTTATGGTTTACGTTTCAGCACCGCCTCCACCCGCTGTTCCAGCACCGCCAACGGCATCGCTCCCTCGTCCAGCACCAGGTCGTGGAACGCCCGCTCGTCGAAGCGCGACCCTTCCGCCGCCTCCATGCGATGCCGCAGCTCCATGATCTTCAGCTCGCCGATCTTGTAGCCGAGCGCCTGTCCCGGCCATGCGATGTAGCGGTCCACCTCGCTTTGCATGTTTACCTCGCTCAGCGCGGTGTTCTCCCGCAGGCAGGCCAGCGCCTGGTCGCGCGTCCAGCCGCGCGCGTGGATGCCGACGTCCATCACCAGCCGGCACGCGCGCCACATCTCCAGCGAGAGCTGGCCGAAACGTTGGTAGGGAGTCTCGTAAAGCCCCATCTCGGCCACCAGTTGCTCGGCGTAGAGCGCCCAGCCCTCGACGAAGGCGGTGATGTCGGATTGCTGGCGGAACGCCGGCAGGTCCGTCAGCTCCTGCGCAAGCGCGATCTGGATGTGGTGGCCCGGCGCACCCTCGTGCGCCACCAGGGTGGGCAGCTCGAACAGCGGCCGCTGGTCGAGGTGCGAGGTGTTGATCCACAGCTCGCCGGCGATGCCCTGTTGCGGGCTGCCCTCGCTGTAGCGCGCGGTGGTGTAGCCTTCCTCGATGCTGGCGGGCACCGGCGCCACGCCGTAGGGCAGGCGCGGCAGCTTGCCGAAGAAGCGCGGCAACTGGCCGTCCACGCGCTTGGCCAGCCGGCTGGCTTTCTCCAGCAGGTCTTCCTTGCTGCGGACGTAGAATCGCGGGTCGTGCCGCAGCGTGTCCTGGAACTGCTCGAAGGAACCGTGGAAGCCGGACGCGGCGATCTGCACGTCCATCGCGCGTCGGATGCGGGCGATCTCGGACTGCCCGATGTCGAACACCTGGTCGGGCGTCAGGTCCGTCGTGGTCTGCGCGCGCACCAGCGCCGCGTAGTAGGCCCGCCCGTCGGGCAGCGCGCCGGCGCCGATGGTCGCTCGCGCGTGCGGCACGTAGGCTTCGGCGTAGAACTGCGCCAGTGCACGCTGGGCCGGTTTGACCGAACCCTGCAGGATGCCGAGCGCCTCGGCGTGCAACGCGTCGCGGTCCGCTTGCGGCATGGCGGCGGGTAGCAGCGTCAGCGGCTTGAGCAGCGGGTCGTCCGGCGCCGGCACGTCGGCCAGGGCGGCGGCGGCACGCGCCTGCGCGGCGGCGATGGCCTTCGGCAGCACGAAGCCGGTGCGCAACCCCCGCGCGAGGTTGTCCGTCTCCGTCCGGTAAAAGTCCGGCAACGCGCGTAGCCGGGCGATCCAGGCGCGTGCCTCGGCCTGTGTGCGCGGCTGGGTGCCCTGGGCGGCGTAGTCCGCGACGACGAAGAAGCCCTGGTCGCTGGCGAAGGGGATACGGTCCTCGTCGAAGCGGTCCAGCGAAAGGTCGGTGCCTATGCGCCAGGACAGCAGCTTGTCGTTGAGCGCGTCCTCGCCGGTGAGCGCGCTGGCTGGCACGGCGTCGAGCTGCGCTTTGATGGCCGCGAGCCGGCTGTAGCGGGCGCTGTGGGCCGCCGGCGAGTCGTCCGGCCAGCGCGCGGCGGCCTCGAGGTTGCCGCGCTGGCCGGCGCTGATCGGGTCGGCTTCGGTGAGCCACGCATCGTAGGCGGCGAGCACGGCGGCGAGTTGCCGGTCAGGCGAGCCGGCCAGCGCCTGCCCGCCAGGCAAGAGAAGCAAGACCGCGGCCAGCGCGGCGAGACGACACGGGAAGGGCATGCGATAAGTCTGGCAGCCCGGGCGGATCGGGCCAAGCGGTTCGCGGTCGCTACCCCACGGGTCTGCTCGAGGAAGCGCGCGGCGGTTCGACCTTAAAGTCGTATCGTTTGCGACGTGCTTGCGCACCGTTGGCTTCGACGGGCGAGGAGAAGGACGATAAACAACCCGAAATCTTGGCCACTGACATGCAAGGCAAGCGGTTCTTTTTTGAAAAAAAGAACCAAAAAACTTTCGTTTTCTGGAGTGCGTGCTGCAGCAACCTCCGCGACAGCAAGACCAAAAGTTTTTTGCTGCTTTTTTTCAAAAAAGCAGGCCTTGCTTGTCTTTTCGGACTCCGCGGAGTCAAAACTTCATGGCCGCTGGCGTAAGCGGCAGCGCGGAGATGCGGATTGGTCACCCTGGAGATCGCTCATTCGGTGGGGATCGGCGGTGCCAACAGCAAGCTGGACGTCATCGTCGTCCAGAGCCTGCTGAACCGGCACATGTCGTCGGCGAGCCGGCACCTGGCGGTGGACGGCGATGTCGGCGTGCACACGCGGGCGGCGATCATCTCCTACCAGCACAGGATCGGCATGCGGCACCCGGACGGGCTGGTCGAGCCGGTCGGTCCGACCTGGAACGCGCTGACGGACGGCTACAACCTCCACACCATCCACCTCCACTACGAAGACCTGTTGACCGACGCGTTCCGCTGGTTCGAGCACAACGCGCTCGACCTCGTTGCCGTGCCGACCACCTCGGCGCGCAAGATCACCTTCTTCGACTGGGACAAGGCGCCGCATTCCGACCGCGGCGGGCGCACCGGCACGCAGGTGCAGGCCACCGCCCAGCCTGGCCATCTCTGCTGGGGGGCGAAGGTCTCGCCATCGTTCAAGGCGAAGGTCATCGAGGTGTCTCGCGCGCTCGAGCTGAACCCGGACTACCTGATGGCCTGCATGGCGTTCGAGAGCGGCGAATCGTTCAGCCCGAAAAAGACGAACACTGCCGGCAGCGGCGCCACCGGCCTGATCCAGTTCATGCCGAGGACCGCAAAGGGCCTGGGCACCACGACGGAAAAGCTGGCGGCCATGACGCCCGAGCAGCAGCTCGACTACGTCGAGCAATACCTCAAATCCTACAAGGGCAAGATGCATTCGCTCGAGGACGTCTACATGGCAATCCTCTACCCGGCCGACATCGGCAAACCGGTCTCCACGGGCGTGTTCTCCGACCCGTCCGTCGCCTACAGTCAAAACAAGGGGCTGGATACGGACAAGGACGGCAAGGTGTCGATCGGCGAGATATCAGCCAAAATAAGGTCGGAATATGAAAAGGGTCTGCGGCAGGGAAACTATGGCTGAACGCGTTCGGTTCACCCTGGCCGCCCTGGCGATGGCAATGGCGCTGCCCGCACACGCGGCTTCCGGCGACAAACCTGCCTGGAGCGGCGTCTACACCTACCACGGACAGGACGGATACGACGGCGGCGGCACCGCGGCCACCGGCTCGCCCATCGTGCTCGACATGACGTTGCAGCTTTCCGCCGCCGGCGGGTGCAAGTTGCAGGCTCAAGGGTTTCAAACAGCGTTCACGTCGGACTGTTCGGTCAGCCAGCGCGCGTCGGACAAGGGGATAGACGTCGCGTTCCTCAAGTCTCCTCCGGACGCCGTCGAAACGAGCTCGTTTTTTCCGGCCAACTACAAACCGGGTACCATATTGTTCTCGCTCGTTCCCGACGCCACGGCAGGTCGTGTCGTCACCGTGTGGGGCGCCCTGAAGCCGGACATGGTCCATACCGAGCGCGGCGAATACTTCGCCAGGTCGGCTGGCAAACCCTAGCCGGGGACGCGGCGCTGTCGCGTGTCGCGGCTTTTGGCGCTGATCTGCCGCCACAGTTCGCTTTGGGATACCACGTCGCAAAATCGTGAGGCCGGGTCATGCGGCACAACAACTTCGCGAGCAGAGCGTTGACGAGCCATTATGACGAATTGGAGTGACCAATGCGTGCGTTTTCAGTAGCGTCGACTGTTGTTCTTGCGCTGAGCGCGTCGCCGGCGGTCGCCGCACCAGATCCGGCGGCGCCCGGGCCGGTGGAAGGCACCGTCACCATCCACGCCAAGGCAGCCGCCGTCGGCATCGGCTACTCCTGGGGCGACGGCGTTCTCCGCTTCCACGGCCATTCCTACCATTTCGGCGTCAAGGGCATCACCATCGCCGACGTAGGCTACGCCAGCGTCATCGGCCACGGGCGTGTCTACAAGCTGGCAGCGCTGAAGGATTTCAGCGGCACCTACGCTGCGTCGACCGGTGAGGTGACCGCCGGAAAAGGCATCGGCGGCGAGATCCTGCAGAACGGCAACGGCGTGCAGATCCGGATCGACGAGGTGACCAAGGGCGCTCGGTTGACCGGGGCGGCGGATGGGATCCAGTTGACGCTCAGGTAGGAAAGCAAGGCCTTCTTCTGAAGAAAAAGAAGCAAAAAGACTTTTGTCTTTGGTCGGTGCGTGTTGGTGAAACGTGTCGTTTCATCCGTCCGCGACAGCCGGGACAAAAGCTTTTTGCTTCTTTTTCTCGAAAAAGAAGGCCTTACTTTTGCTTAGCTACCGGCTTGTCCTTCGGCACGATAGTCACGTGGATCAGCCCATCCGGCTTGGCCGGGGTGTACACCTGCCACTGCAGAAGCACCCACAGGATCCCGCCGTTGATCGCCAGCACGGCGGCGATGATCGCCAACTGCCGGGTCGGCCGGCGCATATACTGCAGGTAGTTCATGTGTTCCCCGCATGTTGGACGGCGTGTGCGACAGCGCTGGTGAGGTGCGAAAGTTGCGCCGGCGTAATGGTGAATGACGGCGTGAGGTAAAGTGTCCGGCCGAACGGGCGCACCCATACGCCCTGATCCACCAACGCTGCCTTCAGATTCCCCAGGTTGGCAATCCGGTGCAGTTCGACAACCCCGACGGCACCTCGCACACGCACGTCGCGCACGCCTTGCATGTCGGCACAGGGGGCGAGCTCCTCGGCCAACTGGTGCGCGATTGCGGCCACCTGGTCCAGCCGCGGTTCGCTCTCGAACAGGTCGAGGCTGGCCAGCGCGGCCGCACACGCCAGCGGGTTGGCCATGTACGTCGGCCCGTGCATCAGCGCGTGGGAGGGTTCGGGCGAGAGGAACGCCTCGAAGATGTGGGTGCGCGCCACCGCGGCCGACAGCGCCATGGTGCCGCCGGTCAGCGCCTTGGACAGCGTGATGATGTCCGGCACCACGCCGGCCGCCTCGCAGGCGAACATGGTGCCGGTGCGGCCGAACCCGGTGAATATCTCGTCGAAGATTAGCGGCAGCCCGTGCGCGTCGGCGGCGCGGCGAAGGTGCTGCAGCACGCTCGCATCGTGGAAGACCATCCCGCCGGCGCCCTGCACCAGCGGTTCCACCAAGATGCCGGCGAGCGTGTGCGCGTGCTCGTCGAGAAACGCGTCGAACCGCGCGGCAGAGTCCGTCTCACGCGGCAGGTCCAGGATGGCGTGTTCGGCGAGCAGGCCGCGGTAGAGAGCGTGCATGCCCTCCTCGGGGTCGCACACCGCCATGGTGGCGAAAGTGTCGCCGTGGTAGCCGCCGGTGAACGCCAGGAAACGCCGCCGCGTGCGCACGCCCTGGTTCAGCCAGTATTGCGCGGCCATCTTCATCGCCACTTCCACGGCAACCGAGCCGCTGTCCGCAAAGAACACATGGTTCAGGTCGCCCGGCAGCAATGCGGCCAGGCGTGCGGCGAGCCGTTCTGCCGGCTCGTGCGTGAGGCCGCCGAACATCACGTGCGGCATGCGCGCGAGCTGGGACTGCACGGCGTGGGCAATGTGCGGATGGTTGTAGCCGTGGCACGCGGTCCACCAGGAGGCGATGCCGTCGATCAGCTCTCGGCCGTCTTCCAGCATGATAGTGCAGCCGTCTGTGCTGGCGGCTTTCAGCGGGGGTGCGGCGCCTTGCATCTGCGTGTAGGGGCGCCAGAGGCGGTTCAAGGAAGCAAGCAGTTCTTCGAGAAAAAGAACCAAAAAGCTTTTGTCTCCGCTGTCGCGCCGTGTGGGAGAGTCCGCGACAGCCGTGACAAAAGTTTTTTGCTTCTTTTTTTCAAAAAAGAAGGCCTTACTTGCTTGCCGACATGCCAAGCCGCTCGAGCAACGTGCGGTCTCGCTCGGCCGCAGGATTGGCAGTCGTCAAAAGCCGCGGCCCGTAGAAGATCGAGTTTGCGCCAGCAAGGAAACAAAGCGCCTGCGCCTCGTCGCTCATCGCCTCACGGCCGGCTGACAGGCGCACATAGGCGCTCGGCATGGTAATGCGCGAAGCGGCGATGACGCGCACGAAGTCGATCGCGTCGATCGGCGCGGACTGCGCAAGCGGTGTGCCTTCGACGCGGACCAGCGCGTTGATCGGCACGCTTTCCGGGTGCTTCGGCAGGCTGGCCAGCGTGGCGATCAGGCCGGCGCGGTCGGCCTCATCCTCGCCCATGCCGACGATGCCGCCGCAGCAGACGTTGATGCCGGCGTCACGCACGTGGGCCAGCGTGTCCAGGCGGTCCTGGTAGGTGCGGGTGGTGATGATGTCGCCGTAATGTTCCGGTGAGGTGTCGAGGTTGTGGTTGTAGTAGTCGAGCCCGGCATCATGCAGGCGCGCGGCCTGCGGCGCGGTCAGCATGCCCAGCGTCACGCAGGTTTCCATGCCCAGCGCACGCACGCCTTCCACCATGGCGCAGACGGCATCCAGGTCGCGGTCTTTCGGCGAGCGCCACGCGGCGCCCATGCAGAAACGCGAGGCGCCGGCGTCGCGCGCGGCTTGCGCTTCGGCGAGCACGGCGGAGACGTCCATCAGCTTGGAGGCGGGGACGCCCGCTTCGTAGGACGCGCTTTGCGGGCAGTAGGCGCAGTCTTCCGGGCAGCCGCCGGTCTTGATGGACAAGAGCGTGCTGATCTGGATGTGCGTGGGGTCGAAGTGCTGACGGTGCACGGCAGCGGCGCGGAACACCAGCTCGGTGAACGGGGTGTCGAGCAGGGCGCGGACACTGGTCGGGGTCCAAGTGGGCGAGGTGATGGCGTTCATGGCGGAAGGTTAGCGCGCTGCTGACGAGCAAGCAAAAGCGGTTCTTTTCGAGAAAAAGAAGCAAAAAGCTTTTACTACGGCTGTCGCGGTCCTGTCCGGTGAGCGCGCGACAGCGGAGTCAAAAGTTTTTGGTTCTTTTTTTCAAAAAAGAACCGCTTGCTTTCTCGCCTCCGCATAAACTGTTGCATACGCGCCCGCCGGCCCTGCCCAGGACACGTCGGTCCGCATGCCGCGCGACTGCATCACCACCCAGGCCCGCCGGTCCTGCCACAGCGCCGCCGTGCGCCGGATGACACCTGCCAGCGCCGCCGCCGTCACCGGCGCGAACTGCACCCCTGTGGCCACGCCCGCTGCCAGGGCGGCGGCATTGGCGTCGATGACCGAGTCTGCCAGGCCGCCTACCCGGCTGACCACCGGCAGCGCGCCGTAGCGGAGCGCGCAGAGCTGGGTCAGCCCGCAGGGTTCAAAGCGCGAGGGCACTAGCACTGCATCGCTGCCGGCCTGCAGAAGGTGCGCAGTCGGCTCGTCGTAGCCGAGCAGCATGCCGACCTGGCCGGCGTGGGTGCGTGCGGCCTGGGTAAAGCCGTCCTGCAGGCCAGGGTCGCCGGAGCCGATGAGGGCGAGCTGCGCGCCGCACTCCAGCAGCACCGGCAGGCAGTCCAGCAGCAGGTCGAGGCCTTTCTGGTCGGACAGGCGGCTTACCACGCCGAACAGCAGCGTGGTGCGGCCGGGCGCCAGGCCGAAGCGCGCCTGCAGCGCGGCTTTGCAGGCGGCGCGCCCGGAGCGTGCGCCGGCGCTGTAGCGCGCCGGCAGCAGCGGGTCGGTTGCGGGGTCCCACACTGCGGTGTCGATGCCGTTGAGGATGCCGGTCAGCGCGCCGGCGCGGGCGCGCAGCAACCCGTCCATGCCCATGCCGCCCGCCTTCGTGCAGATCTCGGCGGCGTAGCTGGGCGAGACGGTGGTGATCCGGTCGGCGTAGCGCAGCCCGGCCTTCAGCATGCCGATGGCGCCGTAGTACTCCACGCCGTCCTGGGTGTACGCGCTTGCCGGCAGGCGCAGCTCGGCCAGCAGGCTTGTGGGCACCTGGCCCTGGAAGGCGAGGTTGTGCAGCGTGAACACGGTGCCGGGCCGGCGCCCGCCGGCCAGCGCCAGGTAGGCCGGCGCCAGGCCCGTCTGCCAGTCATGCGCGTGCACCACGTCCGGCACCCAGCCCGCCGCTGCTTCGCCCGCCGCGCCCTGGCCGATCAGCGCGGCCGCATAGGCCAGGGCCGCGAAACGCCGCGGGTTGTCCGGCCAGTCGGTCCCGTCCGGCGCCACGTAGGGGTTGCCGGGGCGGGCATAGAGGTGCGGCGCGTCCAGCACGAACAGGTTCAGCCCGCCGGCGCGGCCGGCCAGCAGGCGCGCCCCCCCGCCGAAATAACCGTGCTCCGCCCACATGGCCACCGCGCCTTGCAGGGCGGCGATGACCGCCGGGTAGCCCGGCAGCAGCGTGCGCACCTCCACCCCGTGCGCGGCCAACGCCGCCGGCAGCGCGCCCACCACGTCCGCCAGCCCGCCGGTTTTCACCAGCGGGTAAGCCTCGGACGCCACCGACAGCACGCGCATCGCCGGCCGCGTCACGCCCGCAGGGCGTCGATCATCGGCTGGGTGATCAGGCACACGCCGCCGGGGCTGCGGCGGAAGCGGGCCGCGTCGTGCGCCGGGTCCTCGCCCACCACCAGGCCGGGGGGGACCTTCACGCCACGGTCGATCACCACCTTTGTCAGCCGCGCATGGCGGCCGACCTGCGCGTAGGGCAGCACCACCGCCTGGTCGATGCGCGCGTAGGAATGCGTGCGCACGCCGGTGAACAGCAGCGACTGCCGCACCTCGGTGCCCGACACGATGCAGCCGCCCGACACCATCGAGCTGACCGCGGCGCCGCGCCGGCGTGCCTCGTCGTGGATGAACTTGGCCGGCGGGACGATCTCGCCGTAGGTCCAGATCGGCCAGTTCTGGTCGTAGAGATCCAGGCCGGGGACGAAGTCGGTGAGGTCGATGTTGGCCTCCCAGTAGGCGTCCAGCGTGCCCACGTCGCGCCAGTAGGCCGGGCTGGCCGGCGTAGTGCGCACGCAGGACTGCTCGAAGCGATGCGCCACGGCGCGTCCGTGCGCGACGAGGTAGGGGATGATGTCGTGACCGAAATCATGCGTCGAGCCCGGCAGGGCGGCGTCGCGGCGCAGGATCTCGAACAGGAACGAGGTTTCGAAGACGTAGATGCCCATGCTGGCCAGGCAACGATCGGGGCTGCCGGGCATGCCGGGCGGGTTTGCGGGCTTTTCCAGAAAGGCGGTGATCCGGTCGGTCTCATCCACCGCCATCACGCCGAAGCTGCTGGCCTCCGCGCGCTGCACCTCGATGCAGCCGACGGTGACCTGCGCGCGCTGCTCGACGTGCTGCTGCAGCATCGGCTCGTAGTCCATCTTGTAGACGTGGTCGCCCGCCAGCAGCACGATGTGATGCGGCGCATAACTCTCGATGATGTCGATGTTCTGGAACACCGCGTCGGCGGTGCCGGCGTACCAGCCCGTTTCGGTGACGCGTTGCGACGCGGGCAGGATGTCGAAGCTTTCGTTGCGCTCGGGGCGGAAGAAGTTCCAGCCGCGCTGCAGGTGACGGATCAGGCTGTGTGCCTTGTACTGCGTGGCGACCCCGATGCGGCGGATGCCGGAGTTCAGCGCGTTGGACAGGGCGAAATCGATGATGCGCGACTTGCCGCCGAAATACACGGCGGGCTTGGCGCGGATGTCGGTCAGCTCCATCAGCCGGCTGCCGCGGCCGCCGGCGAGCACGTAGGCCATGGCGTGGCGGGCTAGGGGGGCGTGGTCCACGTCGGGAAAGTCCTGAAGGGAAGGAAGCAAGCGCTTCTTTTTCGAGAAAAAGAAGCAAAAAGCTTTTATTGCGGCTGTCGCGGTTCTTTCCGGTGAGCGCGCGACAGCGGAAGCAAAAGTTTTTTGGTTCTTTTTTTCAAAAAAGAACTGCTTGCTTGCTCAAGCCGCCACAGCCTCCACGCCCCGCATGATACGCTCGTAAATCCGGTAGTACACCATCCGGTCGTAATGTGTCCCCTCGAGCAGGTCGTCCTGCGACGTGAGGAACTCCTCCATCGGCAGCGTGGTGACGTTGGCAAAGTCGCCCGCCACCTGGCGCGTCCATTCGTTGAAGGTCCGGTTGCGCGGCTGCACCGAGACTATACCGTCGCGTCCCGGCCGCGCCTCCTGGGCCAGCAGGATGAACACTTGCGTGCCGCGCGGTGCCAGTTGCAGGAGCAGGCGCAAGTTGCGGCGGTAGTCGGCTTCCGGCGTGGCGCCGACGAACTCGAACTCCTCGGCGATGCGCGCGAGCAGGGCCTGGTCGCCCGGCACGTCGCGCGCGCCGGCGGGGCGCTGCGGCGGGACCAGTCCGCCGGCCACCGCCAGCGGCAGCATCGCCCCGGTGGCGCGGTGGCGGTACAGCCGCGCGGACAGGTCGGACCAGAAGCTCAGCACCCACAGGCTGCGTGCGCCGGCGTGCCCCGGCTGAGCGTGCCCCGGCCGAGCGTAGAAGGTCTGGGCCTGGCCGCGCGCGAGGCGGGCGAGGTAGCTGTCGAACGATTCGTCTTGGTAGCCCAGCATGCGAAACGCCTCCATCTCGGCGGGCTGCACGCCCTCGACGGCGTAGCGGGCGAACATGGAGTGGTGCCACAGAACCACCGTGCCCTGGCGGGCGGCGCTCAGCTCGCTGACCACGCTGCCTTCGGACAGGCCGAAGTAATGGGTGACCGCGGCCAGGTCGCAGCCGCCGCGGGCGTAGACGTGGTCCAGCCCGACGCGCGGCGTATCCTGCGCCGCCGGGCCGTCGGTCGCCTCCAGGGTGATCCAGTCCACCTCGCCCGGCTGGTCCACCGGGGCGGCCACCTCGCCGCTCGTGCGCAGCAACGGCTTGCCGAGCCGCCGCCACAGCCAGGTCTGCACCCCCATGTCCAGGACCCGGCAGGAGAAGCAGAACTGCACCAGCCGCCGGCGCGAGGCGCCGGTGGCGACGATGTACAGCCCGCAATAGCCGTAGTCGCCGTAGCGGTCACGTACCCGCAGGATGCCCGCTTGCAGGCGGAAATCCAGCAATTGGGCGGCCAGGGCGGCGCGTGCCTCCGCCGGGTCTTCCGGCAGGCGCTGCTTGGTGTAGTTGAGCTGGTTGGTGCGGTTGATCAGCTCGACGGCGCGGTCGAGGTGCGGCGTGATGTCGTGCTCGATGCTGACGCGGATGCCGCTGCCGCGCAGGAAGGCCGTGTTGTCGCCGGCGGCGTGCGCCTCGACGTGACGGCGCTGCAGGAGTTGGTACTGGGCCAGACGGGTCAGGCCGGCATCGTCCTTGCCGGCAAGGCGCGGGTCGTCCAGCAGACCGGCGGCGCAGGCAGCGTCGGCCACCTGGATGCCGGGCACGTAATGCTGCGCCTCGGCCAGGTTCATCGGGTTGTCGTCGATGAACAGGATGGTGGGCGCGCGCAACTGCACGGCGTCCACCAGGGCGGCCAGGCGCGGGCCCTTGGCACTCCAGTCGATGCTGGGGAAAACGAAGTGGTCCCAGATGCCCTCCCGCTCGAGCACTGCCCGCACCGGAGCAGGATCGTTCTTCGAACAGATGGAGCTGACGATGCCGCGCCTGGCGAGGGCGACGACCACGTCGTGCAGCTCGCGCCGGTAGGTGATGCCGCCCTCGCTCAGCGTGCCGTGCCAGAAGGTGTCGTCGAGGTCCCAGACGACCAGGCGGACGGGCTGCGGATGCTTCGCCTGCGTATCATCCTGTATCACGGGGCCACCTTTCTGCGTGTTGCGCGACCGGCGTAAAGACTGATCCGCCGAGCAGAAGCAAGGCCTTCCTTTTCGAGAAAAAGAAGCAAAAAGCTTTTGTTGCTGCTGTCGCGGACGGCTGAACGACACGTTTCGACCCGGCGCACCCGACGGAACAAAATTTTTTTGATTCTTTTTCAAAAAGAACCGCTTGCCTTACCTCGCAGACTTATGCAACCGGAACGCGAGCGTTGCGTTCACGCGCTCGAGAGGTAAGGTAACACCCTGAAACGTCAGCCTCATTTCGACACACTCGACGAACCGCGGCCGCATTGTAACAGGCCGCGGATCTGACCAACTCCGCCAGACCATCGACAAGGACATTGCTATGCGCCCGTTCCGACTTGCCCTCAAAACGACCGTGTGGGCAGCGATGCCCGCTTTGGCCATCAGCCTGACCGCCGCGCCGGCCGTCCTGGCACCCACGCCGGCGCACGCGCAGATCGGCATCGGGCTGAACATCAACATCGCGCCGCCGGCGCTGCCGGTTTATGAGCCGCCGCCGCTGCCCGGCCCGGGCTACATCTTCACCCCCGGCTACTGGGAATACGGCGAGGCCGGCTACTACTGGGTGCCGGGCACCTGGGTGCAGCCGCCGTCGGTCGGCCTGCTGTGGACGCCCGGCTACTGGGGCTACACCGGTGGCTTCTATCGCTTCAATTCCGGCTACTGGGGCCCGCAAGTAGGCTACTACGGCGGCATCAACTACGGCTTCGGCTACACCGGCGGCGGCTACTTCGGCGGTGAGTGGCGTGGCGGCGCGTTCGCCTACAACGAGGCGGCGTATGGCGGCGGCGGTTTCTTCGGCGGCGTGCACGTGAACACCTTCAACCGCACGATCATCAACAACACCACGATCAACCGGGTCAGCTTCAACGGCCCCGGCGGCGTGGGCGTGCGGCCAACCCCGCAGCAAGAGGCTTTCGCGCACCAGCAGCACGTGCAGCCGACCGCGGCGCAGATCCAGAACCGCACGGCGGCGGCGGGCAACCCGCAGTTCCGCGCCTCGGCAAACCACGGTGCGCCTGCGGTGGCCGCCGTGCAGCACCCCGGCCAGTTCAGCGGCCCCGGCGTGGTGCGCGCCAACGCGGCTGAGACGCGTGCCAACGCGGCCGATGCCCGTGCCAACGCTAACGACACGCGTGCCAACACGGCTGCCGAACGGGCCAACACGGCGGCAGAGCGGGCCAACACCCACGGTGAGCGCGCCAACACGGCTGGCGAGCGTGCAACCACTGCTGGCGAGCGTACGAACACGGCGGGCGAGCGGGTCAACAACGCTGGAGCGCGTGCCAACACGGCAGGCGAGCGTGCAAACACGGCTGCGGAGCGCACCCAGGCACGTCCCGTCACGCGCCCGGAAGCGCGTCCTGCCGCCGTTGCCCGACCGGAGGCGCGTCCGATGGCGGCACCGCGCCCAGTGGCGGCGCCGCGTCCGATGGCTGCGCCCCGTCCGGCTGCCCCGCGTCCGGCTGCCGCGCGTCCGGCTCCGCGGCCGGCTGGCGGCCACCCCGAGGAGCGCCGGGGCTGACGCCTGGTCGGCATCCAACGATTTGCTAGAGAAAGGGCCGGGAGACCGGCCCTTTTTCATGCGCGGGCGGCATTGCCGGTGATCGGGTCTTGTTTCCACGGCTGAAAAGGAAAGCAAGGCCTTCTTTTCTGAAGAAAAGAAGCAAAAGACTTTTGTCACTGGTTGTCGCGGAGCTTCTTGCGCCGCGCGCACCTAAAGAAACAAGTTTGTGGTTCTTTTTTCAAAAGTGAACCGTTTGTCTTGCCTGCTATCGGTCAACACCCACGAGCCTGTTGAAGATGGCGAACTGGCCGGCGCTCGTCTCCTCCCAGCCGAAACCTTCCGCATAGGCACGCGTGGCCGCTCTGCAGATCGGATCGGTCTGCCAGGCCAGCACCGCTTCGGCGATCGCTCCGGGGGTGCGGGCATGCGCGATGGCACCGGCCTCGGGCGCAGCTACCACTTCGGGGTTGCCGGGAATCGGGCTGGCCACAACGGCCGTCCCGCACGCCATCGATTCCAGCAGCACGTTGGCCCAGCCTTCTCGCTCGGAGGACAGCACCGAAAGGTCGGCGGCGCTGTACAAACCGGCGAGCTCGGCATGCGGCAGGCTGCCGAGCAGGCGCACCCTGTCGGCCGCGCCCAGTTGCGCCGCCAGCGCCTGCAGCCGGCCGCGCTCGGGGCCCTCGCCGGCGATCAGCAGGCTCCAGCCGGGCAGGCGGGTCAACGCCTCGATGGTCAGTGCGTGGCCCTTGCGCGGGATCAGAGCGCCCACCGAAACCAGGGTGCGACCCTGCACGCCCCATCTGTGCCGCGCCTCCGCCGGGTCCAGCGGCCGGAAGACGGCCAGGTCCACGCCGTTGCGCAGCACGGTGATCTTGCCCCCGTCCGCACCCAGCGCCACCAGCCGGTCCCGCAGCCCCGCGCTGACGGTGACCACGTGCGCCGCGTCGGCGGCCGCCCGCAGGATCATCCGCCTTGCCGCGGGGTAGTCGGGGAACTGTGTTACGTCCGAACCGCGAGCGGTGATCACCACCGGCAGGCCGAAACGCCGGCCGAGCCAGGTGGCGGCCACGCCGTCCGGGTAGAAGTAGTGCGCGTCGATGGCGTCGAAGCGCGCGCCCTGTGCCAGCAGCCTGGCCAGGCTGCGCGCTGCGGTGCGGTAGAGCAGCCAGGGGGCCACGCGCATGCCGATGGCAGGGACCGAGAGCCAGCGCGGATGCAGCACGCGCAGGCCGTGGCGCTGCTCCTCGGCGGGCACGGCTTGGCCGGGGAAGCGGACGACGGGGGCGAGGACCTGCGCGGTGGCCTGGCCGGTGCCGACCAGGTGGCGCAGGCGGTTCTCGACGAAGACGCCGTGGTTGGGGTGGGCGGCGTTTGGGTAGAGGGTGGTGAAAACCAGCAGGTTCAAAGCAAGCAAGCAGTTCTTTTTTGAAAAAAAGAACCAAAAAACTTTTGGTCCCTGGGGTACGCCGCGTGGGAGAGTCCGCGACAGCGCGACAAAAGTCTTTTTGCTTCTTTTTCTTCAGAAAAAGAAGGTTCTTGCTTCACTTCAGGCTCCCCATCAGCGTCTCCGCGTCCTTCTTCTCCGGAAACGTCGCAGCCGGGCTCAACGAAACCGCCAACTCCCGCTTCGCCTCGTCCCGCCGTCCCACCGCGTTCAGCACCCACGCGTAATGATACGCCGTTGGCGCGGCGCTCGGCCCCTGCTGCGCCGCCGCAGCCTGCGAGAGCAGCGGCAAGGCCTGCGCGGTGTCGCCCTGCCGTGCGAGTATCCAGCCCAGCGTGTCCGCCACCTCGGGCGCCGGCGCCTGGAAGTAGGCGCGTTCGGCCAGCACGCGGGCGGCGGCGGCGTCGCCTTCCCGCTGCTTCAGCCAAGCCAGGTTGTTCAGCGTCGCCGTGTCGGGCAGGCGCAGCGTCAGCACGGCGGAGAGGTGCCGGTCCGCGTCGGCCAGCCTGCCCGCGGTGATCTCCAGCGAGCCCAGCACCGAAAGCGACGTCGCGTCGTCCGGGTGCTGCGCCGTCCAGGCGGCCAGCAGGGCGATCGCCTGGTCGTCATGGCCGGATTTCGACAGCGCGGTAGCAGCTTTGCCGGCCAGCTCGGCAGATGGGTTGGCCTTGTAGGCGGCCAGGAAGGCGGCGGCAGCCCGGGGAGTGTCGCCGGCGCTGACCAGGGCGTCGCCGGCCAGCGTGCGGGCGGCCGGCAGGTTTTGCGGGTCGCGGCACAGTTGGGCGGCGGTGGCCAGGGCGGCCTGGACGCCGCCGTCCTTGAGGTCGATGCCGACCAGGGCGCCGAGCAGCAACGGGTTGCCGGGGCTGGCCTGCAGACCCTCGCGGACCACGTCGCGGGCGTCGTCCGGCCGCTTGGCGCGCATCAGCAGGGCGGCCAATTCTGCGCGCATGCGCACGTCGCCGGGCCCGTCGCGCAGGGCCGCGTGATACACCTGTTCGGCCTGGTCGGTCTGGCCGTCGCTGGCCAGCACGCGGGCGCGCAGCAGTTCAAGCTGCGGATCGGTGCCGGCGCTGGCGCGGTCCAGCAGCGCGACGGCGCGCGTGGTCTGCTTGCCGCGCACGTAGGCACCGGCGAGTGCCGCGGTGATGCCGACGTCGCCCGGCGCCGCCGCGTGCGCCGCCTCGGCGATGGCCAGGGCGCGGTCTTGCCGGTGCTCGGCGAACAGCGAGGGCAGCAGCACGTTCAGCGCGCCGAGGTCGTCCGGATGGCGATGCAACAGGTCTTCGAGCAGTTGCTCGGCCTGCGCCTCCTCGCCGCGCAGGCCGTAGATGCGCACCAGGCTGAGCGTGGCGGTGCGGCTGTCGGGGAAGCGGCGCAGCACGTCGCGCAGCTGCGCTTCGGCCCCGTCCATGTCCAGCCCGGCGATGCGCACCTGGGCGGCCAGCACGCCCACCTCCTCGGCGTCGCCGATGCGAGCACGCAACTGCTCCACGTCGCGGGTGGCGGTGCCGACGTCGCCGCGGGCCAGTGCGGCCTGCACGATGGCCTCGCCGGCCAGGCGCTGGTTGGGCGAGATCGCCAGCGATCGGGTCAGCTCGGCCTCGGCAGCCCGGGTGTCGCCGAGCGACAGCTCCGAGGCGGCTAGCCGGTTGAGGATCTGGACGTCGCGCGGCGCCAGACTGGCGGCCTTGCTGAAGTCGGCCTGCGCAGCCTTCAGGTCGCCGCGCATGGCCAGCGCCCGGCCGGTCAGGTCCAGCGTGTCGGCGTCGGCGACCTGGGCCAGCTTGCTGTCGTGCAGCAACGCCAGCGTCTCCTCGGGGTGGCGGCGCGCCAGGTCGATGAAGGCGAGCAGCTTCAGCCCGCCGACATCGTCCGGCTTGCGGGCGAGGAACTTGGTGGCCGCCTCCTCGGCCTGCGCTGGCTGGCCTAGTCCGAGCTTGGTCACCGCGAGGAAGTAGAAGCCGTGCGGCAGGTCGCCCAGCGCGGTGCTGATCCGGGTCAGCATGGTGTCGGCCGACGCGTAGTCGCCCTGCTGCACGGCGAGCATGGCGCCGAGGAAGTTGGCGCTGACGTTCTGCGGCGCGCCGGCCAGCACGCGGCGCAGCGAGCCGCGCGCCTGGTCCGGTTGGCCAAGCGCGGCGTAGGCACGCGCCTCGACCAGGCGGGCGTCCAGCCGCGTTGGTGTCGCGGCCAGCACGGACTGCGCCACCTTCAGCGCGGCGGCAGGGTCGTTGCGGCGCATGGCGATCTCCGCCTGCAGCAGCTTCGCGTCGGGCTGGTTCGGCTCGGCGGCGAGGATCTTTGCAGCCAGCGCGGCGGCGCCCTCGACATCGCCGGTTCCCATGGCGATGCGGGCGGCGGTCAGCAGGGTCTGGTGCGCGTTGGGCGAGGCGACCTCTGCCTGGGCGATGGTGGCCTGCGCGCCGCGGACGTCGCCGAGCGAGATCTGGGCGGCGGCGCGAATGGTCAGCACGTCGCCGCGGGCGCCGGGCGGGGCGTGCGCCTCGGTGAAGTCGGCCAGCACCTGGTTGAAATGCCGCTGCTCGAGGTAGGCCTGGCCCAGCGGCAGCACCACGGGCGCGCGCGGGTAGCCGCGGTCCTGGGCGCGGCGCAGCTCCAGCTCGGCGCCCTGCGGGTTGCCCAGTGCCAGGTCGACCTCGCCCAGCAGGAAGGCGGCTTCGGGGTTGTCGGGGTGGCGGCGGATCGCCTGGCGCAGGTACTGTTCGGCGCCGCGCATGTTGGACCGCGCCATCTCGCGTCTGGCCGAGCCGATCGGGTCGCCACCGCGCAGCCCGAACCACAGGCCGGCAGCGGCCGCCAGTGCGACGGCGGGGAGGCCGATTGCCACTGCCTTACGCATGGTGGGCCTTACGCACGGTGTGCCTCGAACATGGTGTTCCTGCTTGGAATGCGGTGTTGGTGCCACCCTACTTCATGACGCGGGCGAGTTGAACCGGCTTGCGGCCGCGCCCGATCGTTTTTGCATGTGGTGTTACCACCATGCCGGTGCGACACGGCTTTGCGCACGCGCAATCGTAGCGATACACCGCGTGAGCGACGAACGTGCGGCAGCAAAGAGTGCCGTGATTGCCACTGTCGGTGGTGAAGTTGCCTCAATTTGAGTGCTTGATTGCAATGCTGCCTAGTTTTAGATACGGAACCAATATGCGTGCGTCCCACCCGGCGCTTGGCACATCACGGCTCAGGGCGACCAACAGAATGACAGGGCGCTGCACCATTTTGTCGACGAAACCAGCTGTTTCAGGCAGGCTGGCGCGGCGTCACTTCGGACGTCGCAGCGTTGCCGTGGCGCTGGCGCTGTTGTGCGGCGCCTGCAGCGACGTCAGCGCTGCGCCGGCAGGGGGATCGTCCGGCCAGCCGAGCGGTCAGGAGGTGGGCAGCCAGTACGTGATCGGGCCCGGCGACATCCTGTCGATCTTCGTCTACGAGGCGCCGCCGCTCTCGGTCACCGAGCTACCGGTCCGCCCGGACGGCCGCATCTCCGTCCCGCTGGTGCCCGACGTGGTTGCCGCCGGCAAGACGCCGACGCAGTTGGGCGCGGACATCGCCGCCAGCCTGAAAAAATACGTCCAGGACCCGAACGTGACGGTGATGGTCCGCAGCTTCCAAGGACCGCTGGACCGCCAGGTGCGGGTGATCGGCGAGGCGACCGACCCGCAGGCGATCCCCTACCGCGAGAACATGAGCCTGCTCGACGTGATGATCGCGACCAAGGGGCTCACCAAGTTCGCCGCCGGAAACCGCGCGGTGATCGTGCGCCGCGAGGGCGGAACGGAACACCGCATCCACGTCCACCTCTCCGACCTGATCAAGGACGGCGACATCACGCAGAACGTGCAGATGCGTCCCGGCGACACGCTTATCATTCCGCAAAGTTTTTTCTAGCAAGCTATTACCAGGTCAAGGTGTTCGATGGAATCGTTGCAGGATCTGGCGGGCCGTTACGGCGCCCTTGCCTGGCGCCGGCGGTGGTGGGGCGTGGCTGCGGCCTGGCTGGTGTGCCTGGCCGGCTGGCTGGCGGTTGCCGCGTTGCCGAACCAGTATGAGGCAAGCGCGCGCGTCTACATCGATGCGGACGCGGTGCTGACGCCGCTGCTGCACGGCATCGCCACCGACACGTCTACGGTGGACCAGATCGACCTGCTGCAGCACACGCTGCTCTCGCGCCCGAACCTCGAGAAGATCATAGCCAAGACCGACCTCTCGCTGGACACCCGCTCGCCCACCGATATGGAGCAGATGGTGCTTCGGCTCGGGTCCACCATTAAGGTGACCACGCAGTCGCACAACATCTTCTCGATCGCCTTCCGCAACCCCGACCGGCAGCTGGCCTTCGACGTGGTGCAGGCGGTGCTGGCCAGCTACATCGAGAACCGCGCCGGCGACAACCGCGACGACTACGAAAAGGCCGGCGCTTTCCTCGACGAGCAGATCGCCAGCTACGAGCGCCAGCTGCGCGACGCCGAGCACGCTCGCGCCGAGTTCCGTACGAAATACGTCGACCTGCTGCCGGGCGACGGCGGCGGGGTGAACCGGCTGGAACAGGCGCGCGGCCAGGTGACGTCGCTCTCCGGCCAGTTGTCGGATGCGAGGTCCCGCCGCACGCTGCTCGCCCGCGAGCTGGCAACCACGCAGCAGGTGGTGGTGACAGAGGCCGCGTCCGGCGGCGGCTTCGACCCGCACACCTCGCTGCGCGCCGCCGAGCAGAAGCTGCGCGAATTGCAGCAGGTCTACACCGACGCCTACCCCGAAGTGGTCTCGCAGCGCCGCACGGTGGAGAGCCTGCGCCACACCGAGGACAAGCCGGCGCAGGCCGCCTCCGGCGGCAAGTCCGCGCCCAACCCGGTCTACGAGCAGTTGAAGCTGCGCCTGGTGGAAACCGACGCGCTGATCGACAGCCTGCAGCGCCAGATCGAGGATGCCACGCGCGAGCGCGACCGGCTGGACGCGGTCGCCCACGGCGCGCCCAACCTGGAAGCGCGCTACATCAACCTCAACCGCGACTACGACGTGCTGCGCAAGAACTACGACGAGCTGCTGGCCCGCCGCGAGGGCATGCGCATCGCGACGGCCGCGCAGGTGCGCGCCAACAACGTCAAGATGGTGATCATCGACCCGCCAGTGGTGCCGCAGCGTCCGGTGGCCCCGGCGCGCGTGCTGCTCTCGGTGGCCGTGCTGCTCGCCGGGCTCGCCGCCGGGGTGGGAGTCGTTGCGGGCATGATCACGCTGGACAATTCGTTTCATACAACTATCGACCTGCGGGCGATGGGCCGTCCGGTGATCGGTGCCATCTCGCTGGCGGTGCTGCCGCCCACGCTGTCGATGCGGCTGCGCCACGCCGCCGTGTTCGGCTCCTCGATCGGGCTGCTGGCCGTGGTCTGTGGCGGCGTGCTGCTGCACTACACGCAGCGCCTCTGATGGACGGGCACACTCCCCCCATGCTTGCAGACGCCAAGGCGCGTACCCTGGCCGACATGGCGCGTGCCGGCCTGATCATCGAGACCGAGGGCCGCACCAGGCTCGGCGACGAGTTCCGCATCGCCGCCTCGCGCCTGCACACCGTGGTGAAGGGCTCGATCGCCGCCGGCGAACGCTGCGGCAACATGGTGCTGATCACCAGCACCCGTCCGGCCGAGGGCAAGAGTTTCGCCGCCCTGAACATCGCCGCGTCGCTGGCGCGCACCGGCTCACGCCCGGTGCTGCTGGTGGATGCCGACGCCAAGGTGCGCTGCCTGTCCGAGCTGATCGGGCTGGTCGGCACGCCAGGGTTGCTCGACCTCGCCGCCGACGATGCGCTCGACCCCGAGCGCCTTGTGGTGGCAACACCGGTGCCCGGCCTGTCGATCCTGCCGCTCGGCGACACCAGGGTCGGGCTCGAGCTGGGCGAGCGCAGCCAGCCGCTGCCGTCCGCCGCCGAGCTGCTGTCGCGCCACTTCTCGGCGTCGACCGTGGTGATCGACACCGGCCCGCTGCTGGCGACCAGCGACCCCAGCGTGCTGGCGCCGGTCGTCTCGCAGGTGATGATGGTGGTCGAAGCCGGCCGCACGCAGCGCAGCGAGCTGGAAGCGGCGTTGGAGATGGTGAAAGCCTGCCCGAAGGTGGTGCTGCTGCTCAACAAGCAGGCCGGGCGCAACCGGTCGAGCTTCGGGGCCTACAGCTACACCGGCGAGTACTACGCGAAGCCGAACGCGCCGCCGCCGAAACGGCCTGAGTAAGGAAGGCCTTCTTTTTTGAAAGGAAGAAGCAAAAAACTTCTGTCTGCGCTGTCGCGTGCTGCTGAGGCGTGGTGTTTCGACATCACGCACCCAAAAGCGCAAAAGTTCTTTGGTTCTTTTTTTCAAAAAAGAACCGCTTTCTTACTTCTTCTTTTGCTGCCCGCCACCGCCCGCGCACAAGACGTCCCCGACGCCCCAGCCCCCACCGACACCGTCCTGCCACGCACCGGCGTGGACCCCGGCGTCTCCGACCTACGCGAGCACCTGCTGGACTCGTTCGGCGACGCGCCGCCCCCGCCGCACGGCGTCTCACCGCCCAACCTGCAAGTCAGCGGGCAGCTCGGCGTCTCCGAGGAGTACACCGACAACGCCGGTGCCATCGCCGGCGGCGGTGCAAGCGGCGCTGGCAGCGACTTCATCACCATGATCCAGCCGCGGCTCGACGTTGTGGAGACCTCGCAGCGCGTGCAGGCGAGCATCGACTACGCGCCCATCGCCCAGATCTACGCGGAGAACTCGAGCTTCTCGCAATTCGAGGAGCAGGGCAACGGCGACGTCCTGCTAACCGCGCTTCCGGGCTGGCTATACCTCGACGCGCGCGGCCAAATCAGCCAGCAGGCGGTGTTCGGCGGCGTGGGGCCCGGCAGCACCGCCACCCTCTCGCCGGACGAGCGAGAGACCGTCAGCAGCATCTCCGTCTCGCCCTACGTCACCCGCGCCTTCGGCGGCGCCGGCACGCTGCAGGCGGGCGTAGGCTACAGCTACACCGCCACCGACGCGCCGAACCTGCTCGGCGGCCGGGACGCCATCCTGGCCGACCCGCTGCTGCAGGATGGGGGGACGTTCGGCAGTTCCAACCTGTCCACCGACCGGGCCTACGCCAACTTCACTACCGGCGAAGACCTGGCGCGCGTGCGTGACAAGGTGGGCTTCGACAGCTCGTTCTACTCCGGATCCGGGGCGCTGGCCGGCGGACGGCGCGTGCTGGGCACCGACGACGTCAGCTACGCGCTTACCCGCCTGGTCACCCTGCTGGGCGAGGCCGGGTTCGAGGACCTCGACTACCCGCGCAGCGCCTATAAATACGTGGGCGCCATAGGCTCCGGCGGCACCGAGCTCACCTTCGCCCGCGGCAGCACGCTGACCCTGGAGTATCGCTACACCGACGGGTTCGGCTCGTTCTTCGCGCAGGGCTCGGTGCAGGCCTCTCCGCGCATCCGCGTCTTCGGCGGCTACTCGGAAGGCATCTCCACCTTCGACCAGGACCAGCAGAACACGCTGCTCTCCGGCAGCACGGACGCGACCGGTGCGGCGGCGTCCGCCCTGCTGGCAGCCCCGCTGCTCGCCACCAGCAACTTCTTCGGCGCCAACCAGAACCTCAGCCGGCTGGCGCGGCTGAGCGTGACGGCGAGCTATCTGGGCGACTACGACACTGTCACCCTGTCCGTGCAGAGCGAGACCACGACGCCGGTCGGCCGCCAGGTGGGCGAGCTGGCACAGATCAGCACCAGCGGCATCTTCGGCAACGTCAGCGAGCGGCACCAGATTACCGACACGCTGGACCTCACAGGGTTTTTGCAATACGGCAGCAGCCGCACGGGCCTTGTCGCCAACACGTCCGGCGACGAGGTCAGCGTCTCCGTCGGTGTCGAGAAGTCGTTCCCGCGGCAGATCAGCACGTATCTTCGTTTCGGCGGCAACTACTATGTCGGCGGGTCTGCGGCGGCCGCCTCCGGGCTGCGCGGTCAGGTTGGCAACGAGTCCAGCGTCGTCATCGGCGCCGTCAAGAGGTTCTGATGGCGCCGGCGCAGCAGACACGCAGACTGAACGCGATGACGGTGGACGTGGAGGACTGGTTCCAGGTGCAGGCCTTTGCCGGCACCATCGCGCGCGACGACTGGGAGAGCCTGCCGCGCCGTGTGGAGGCCAACACCGAACGTTTCCTGCAGATGTTCGCCGATGCCGGCGTGACCGCCACTTTTTTTACCCTGGGCTGGGTGGCCGACCGGCACGCTGCCCTGGTGCGCCGCATCGTGGCAAACGGGCACGAGCTCGCCAGCCACGGCTATGCGCACCGCCTGGCGCACGAGCAGAGCGAGGCCGAGTTTCGCGACGACGTCGGCCGGGCCCGCAAGCTTCTGGAGGATGTCGGCGGCGTGGCGGTGTGCGGCTACCGCGCGCCCACCTTCTCGATCAACACGCGCAATCCCTGGGCGTTCGGCGTGCTCGCCGGGGAGGGTTACGCTTACAGCTCCAGCACCTTCCCGATCCGCCACGACCTGTACGGCATGCCGGACGCGCCACGCCTGCCGCACCGCGTCGCCGGCGGGCGGCTGCTGGAGATTCCGATGTCCACCGTGCGGCTGGGCGGCCGCAACTTGCCCTGTTCCGGCGGCGGTTACTTTCGTTTGCTACCCTACGGGCTGTTCCGCGCCGGCCTGCGCCGGGTGAACACCGAGCAGGCGGGGATGTTCTACACGCACCCTTGGGAGATCGACCCGGGGCAGCCGCGCATGGCGGACGCGCCGCGCATGGCGCGGTTCCGGCACTACGTGAACATGCAGCACACGGCGGGGCGCGTGCAGAAACTGTTGCGGGATTTCAGTTGGGGGCGGGTGGATCGGGTGTTTGCCGGGGAGCTTGCGCGTGAAGTTTAAGGCAAAAAAACTTTGGTCCTGCTGTCGCGGCGCGTCCCACAACGCGCGCCCAAGGGAACAAAAGTTTTTTGGTTCTTTTTTTCAAAAAAGAACTGCTTGCTTGCTTCCCCAATGATCAAGCTAGTCCCCCTGGGTTCCGACACCACCGCCTGGGACGCCTTCGTCCACGCGCGTCCTGACGCCACGTTCTTCCACCTCGCCGCCTGGCGCCGCGTCATCGAAGCCGCGTTCTCCCACCGCACCCACTACGTCGCCGCCGAGCAGGACGGCGCCATCGTCGGCGTGCTGCCGCTGGCGCAGGTGAAAACCCGCCTGTTCGGCAACACGCTGATCAGCAGCCCGTTCTGCGTTTATGGCGGCCCGCTCGCCGCCAACGCGGACGCCGCGCGCGCGCTTGCCGACCATGCTGCAGGCCTGCGCGCAAAACTCGGTGCCGCTGCCTGCGAGTTCCGCTACCTTAACGCGTCGAAAGAGCAAGCGCTGCCGGAAGACTGGCGCGCGCGTGACGCGCTGTACGTGACTTTCCGCCGCGCCATCGCCGAGAGCGACGACGCCAACCTGAAAGCGATTCCGCGCAAGCAGCGCGCCGTGGTGCGCAAGGGTATCGAGCGCGGCCTGGTGGCCACCACCGATCGCAACGTGGACGGACTGCACGCGATCTACGCCGAGAGCGTGCGCAACCTCGGAACCCCGGTGTTCGCGCGCCGCTACTTCCGCATCCTGGCCGAGACCTTTGGTGAAGCGATGGACGTGCTCACCGTCACCGATGCCGGGCGCCCTACCGCGTCGGTGCTGAACTTTTATTGGCGCGACGAGGTGATCCCCTATTACGGCGGCGGCACGCGCGAGGCCCGCACCAGCTTCAGCAACGACTTCATGTACTGGGAGGTAATGCGACGCGCCGCCGCGCGCGGTTGCCGCCTGTTCGATTTCGGCCGCAGCAAGCTTGGCACCGGCGCGTTCTCGTTCAAGAAGAACTGGGGGTTCGAACCGCAGCCGCTTGAATACCGCGTGAACCTCGCCCCCGGTGAGCACGTGCCCGAGGTAAACCCCACCAACCCGAAATACCGGCTGATGATCGCCGCCTGGAAACGCCTGCCGGTGCCGGTGGCCAACGTGATCGGCCCCGTGTTGGTGCGCGGCGTCGGATGAACGCGGTGCTCGCCTCCGCCCGCGTCCCCTGGGTCACGGCCGCCCGTGTGCCCTGGTTCGTGGTCGCCGCCGGGCTGGTGCTGCTTTGCCTGGCGTTCCGGCCGGAGGTCCAGGCCGCCGTCACCGTGTGGAATACGTCCACCGCCTACGGCCATTGCTGGCTGGTCCTGCCGATCGTCGGCTGGCTCCTGTGGGAGCGCCGCCTCGTGCTGGAGGCGGGCGTGGCGCATCCTAGCTTCTGGCCGGTGCTGCTGGCACTCCCCTTGGCAGCATTCTGGACCGTGGCCGACTGGCTGGGGATCATGGAGGGCCGCCAGCTCGCCTTGGTGGGCTTCGCCGAGCTGCTGCTGATCGCCGCAGTCGGTTTCCCGCTCTGGTGGGCGTTGTCCGCCGCGTTCCTGTACCTGCTTTTCCTGGTGCCGTTCGGCGCGTTCCTCACGCCGGCGCTGCAGCACTTCACCACCAGCTTCATCATCAGCGGCTTGCACCTGCTCGACATCCCGGTGGATTCCGACGCGTTCCACATCCGCATCCCCGAAGGCATGTTCTACGTGGCCGAGGCGTGTGCCGGGTTGCGCTTCCTGATCGCCTCGGTAGCGTTCGGCACGCTTTACGCGGTCACCATATTTCGCGCGCCGTGGCGGCGCGCGGCGTTCATCGCGGTGGCCTGCGTGGTGCCGGTCGTGGCCAACGGCATCCGCGGCTTGGGCATCGTGCTGCTCGGCCACCTGCTGGGCAGCGCCGAGGCGGGCGCGGCCGACCACCTGATCTATGGCTGGGTGTTTTTCTCCGCGGTCATCCTGTTGCTGGCTCTCGCGGGGCTGCCGTTCCGCCAGGATAACCTGGCGCCCGCTGCCGTGCCGGATGCGGGCGGGCGGGCGGCACGTCCGCTCACCTTGCTGCTGGCCTGCGTGCCCGTACTGCTGCTCGCCTACGCCGGCCCGATCCTGGCAGGCGGTGTGAGTGCACCTGGAGGCGCTACGGCGGTTATCGTGCCGCGCGTGCTGGCGCCCGAATCCTGTCAGGCGGGCGCCTCGAGCGTCGCCGGCGCCGTCAGCACCCAGGTCTTCCGATGCGGCGCGGCCAAGCTGCGCGTGACTGCCACCACGCTACCCGCGGGCATGAACCCCGCGCGCATCCTGGACGCGGCGCGTCTGCCTGCGCTTGAGGGCTTGGGCACCGACATCGACAGCGAGAGCTGGCATAACCCGGCCGGGCAGCCGTGGATGATGCTGAGCGCGCGCGACACCGGCCGCAACGCCGCCTACGCCGTGTGGTCGGGCGGCACCCAGATGACCGGCGGGTTGCGGGACAGGTTGCGCATGGCGCGCGGCATGATGGGCGGTGGGCAGAGCGTGGCTATCAGCGTGGTTGCCGAGGGGCAGGATGCGGACGCGTTGCGGGCGTTTTTAAGGCAAGGCCTTCTTTTCTGAAGAAAAGAAGCAAAAGACTTTTGTCTCGGCTGTCGCGGAACGTTCAGCCGACTCGCGCCCAAGGGAACAAAAGATTTTTGGTTCTTTCTTTCAAAAAAGAACTTGCTTTCTTGCTTGCTCCCGCCACGCTCCAAGCTCGATCCAGCGTCCCCCAATGCAGCATCTCGCCATCCTCCGCGAGGCTAAGCTTGTAGCGATCGGCTCCTGCCAGCAGGTCGTAGATCCTGGCGCCGTTCGCCGCGTAATGCGCGATCGCCAACGCGTGGCACACCAGGCCCGGCTTCTCCTGTGGCGAAGACGACGGCGCGAACCCGCTCTGGTAGCTGTGCACCACGCCGTCGCGGATGAGCATGTAGAGCGTGCCGACGTGCCGCCCGCCGGCGGTAACGCGCAGCAGGTCGGCCTCCTCCTTCGGCCACGCACGCGCGATCAACGCTAAATGGAACGCGCGCGTCTCTGCGTCGGCAAACGCGCCCGACTTGCCGCGCCGCCGCCAGGCTGCCTGGTGCAGCGTCACCATCTCGCAAAACGCGTCACGCGCTGCGTCCGGCGTGCTGGCGCGCGACAACGCCAGGTCCGGCCCGTACATCCGCATGGACCGCCTGATCTGCGCGCGCGTGTTGGCGCTCAACGTGTCCAGGTAGGGCCGATCCAGCGCCCGCAGTTCCACCCGCGGCGCCCAGCGGCTCTGTGACACGTGGCACCAGCCGGCCGAGCGCGCCGCGTGCAACGTGGCGTCGTTGACGCCCGACAACACCAGGCCGGCCGTGCCGCATGCCTTGCGCAAGGCGGCACCCGTCCCGGGCTCGTCACGCGCAGCGAGCAAGCCGTTATGCTCGATGAAGACAGCGTCCTGGCCAGCCGCGCCGGTCTGGTTCAACCAGAGGCGGCCGCCTCTGTAGCCCAGCAGCGCCAAGGCCACGTCGTGCCCGTCCTGCGTGAGGCTGAGTAGCCGCGCGTTGCTGAACCGGTCGGCTACCTGACAGCCGAGGAACGTCCAACTGGTGAAGAACCCGCATCCGGCCCGCCGCTCCAAAGCCTGCCAACGGCTTGCCAGGTCGGTGAAGCTGTCGATGGGGTCGAGGGAGGCTCGTTGCACGCCGGCATGATGAAGGCTTGGCCTTTCCTGTTCATTGTTTTTGTGCGGCGGGGCGGTCTTTCTTCGAGACGCCTGCCAGGGTGGTCGTACGTCTCGTGATCGGGCAAGACAGCAAGGCAAGCAGTTCTTTTTTGCAAAAAACCAAAAAAACTTCGTGTTCGTCGGCTGCGCCGTGCTGACGCTTGTGTGTCAAACGTCCGATATCGGGCCGACGCTGTTTGTCCGCGAGAGAACGCCGGTTTGCGACTGCTGTCCGCTTAAACTGAAACGTCCACCTCGCCGCTACAGAAGCGAGGTTTTCCGACGATCAAAGGTTAATGACGCAGCGAACATGCCGATTCGGTGCGGCATACCCCTGGTCCGGCCACGGAGTCTCAGCGCGACAGGCCCGAGCCCCCCATCGCGAACCAAGCTGCCGTCACTGCCCGCGCCGACGCCTAGATCGACGCACCCACGTGCGAGAACAGGGTGCTCAACGTCGAGCCGAAATTTTTGAAGATCGTGACGAGCACCAGACCCAGGATGCTGGCGATGATCCCGTATTCCAGGGCGGTAACTGCACGCCTGTCCGCTCGCAGGCAGCGCGCGACGCCGGCAAATCTAGTCATTCTAACCTCCAAACGAAACCAGTATCTGTATCGAAACAATATCTGCTTGGTTTCGTTTTCACCATCTAAAAAATGCTCCGGCGCTGCCGTAGGCCAGCACCTCACGGTCGATAAACCGCAAACCCTGCTATAAAATAAACCAAGAATCAGAATCGGATCGTTTTAGAGAGCTCTTCACAATATTGTTACGCTGGCGTCAGCCTGACGTCAACGACGCGCTGATCTCGGCCGCCATCGTACGCAGGGCCGGCACGTAGCGGCACGCCGTGCGGTCCTCCACTTCGTTGCGGTTGTAGGCCTCGAACTCGGCTTCCTTGCGCACGGCTACGTCGCTGGGGTAGCCGCGGCGCAGCTTGGCGGCCCAATGCGCGCGCGAGCGGGTAAAATAATGGTTGATGCGGGCCACGCTATAGTCCGGCGGCGCCATGCTGAGGCCTGGCAGGACGCCGCCCAGCTCCGGCGCCGGCCACCACACCATGCTGCGGCCGTGGGCGTCGGCGTAGCTGCCCAGCCGGTGGCCGCGCAGGTCGAAGCAATGCGGGTTGACGCAGCGGTTGACGAAGCCCGGCCGGACGATCGATTTCACGTGGCGCGCGGGGAAGAAGGTCGGCGGCGCGCGGCGCAGGAAGCTCTCCAGCACCAGGCCTTCGGGGAAGTCGTCGTGGCCGTCCGCGCCATAGATTGCCCAGTGCAGTGCCACGCCGCTCCACTCGTCGAAGCGGGCGAGGAAGCTGTTGACCGTCTCGCCCTGCGTCAGCATCACGAACTCGTCGGAATCGACAAAGGCGATCCAGTCGAACTCCAGCTTGTAGGCGTCGCAGGCGGCGTCGTAGGCGGCGAGCTGGCTGGACTGGGTGATGTTGGCCCAGCGATGGTAGCGTATGTCGTGCAGTCGGCCGGCGGCCCTGATGACCTCGGCGGTGCCGTCGTCGGAGAGGTTGTCGAAGATGATCTGGGTGTCAAACCCGGCCAGGGCATGGAAGGCGATCCACTCGACGATGTCGCGGACCTCGTTGCGCACGATCAGGCAGATGGCGGATTTCATGTTCTGTGCCGGCGGGACCTAGGGTGACGGATGAAGCACGGCGCCCTCTGCTTGACCAGGGTGCGGCTGGCGGCGGCGCGGCCGCGGCAACCGTGCGTGCCGACGCAGCGGCGGGCGGGCAGGCGGGCCAGCCGAGACGCCAGTCGCTGATCCAGGTCTCGCCGATGGGCAACGTCGGCAACCGGATGATCCAGTATCTGGCGGCCCTCGCCCTGGCCAGCAGGGTGCCGGACGCCCGCGTGGTGCAGATACATTTGCCCGAATGGGGCATCCAGATACCGCCCGTGCCGGAAGGCCAGGACCGCATCGAGGTCGTCACCATCCCGGCCCTCGAGTTGGACCGCCTGGCCGCCGCCCTGCGCGCCGGCGCGCTGGACCGCGTGGATTTGCGCACCTACGCGCAGCGCGTGGCCAACTTCCTGCCCCCCGCCGCCTATCGCCATCTCTTCCCCGGGCCCGCCGTGCAGGGCACCGGCGCTGGCGAGCTGCTGTGCAACATCCGCCAGGGCGACATACTGGACGCCCGTCACCCGGACTACGTGCTGCTGCCGATCGACTTCTACGCCGACCTGGCGGCCCAGACCGGGCTGGCCCCAGTGTTCATGGGACAGCTCGACCCGTCGCCTTACCTGCACGCGCTGCGCGACCGTTTTCCGACCGCACGCTTCCTGCCCAGCCAGGGGGCGGTGGCCGATTTCGCCTTCATCCGCGCGTCCCGCCACATCGTGCCGGCGATCAGCACGTTCAGCTGGCTGGCCGCCTGGCTGTCCGAGGCGCAGACCATCCACCTGCCGGTGGCCGGCCTGTTCAACCCGGCCCAGGCGCGCAGCACCGACCTGGTGCCGCTCGACGACCCGCGTTACCGCTTCGTTGCCTTTCCGCACCACTATGCCGTCCCTGTCGCCCGTTTCCCCGAAGCCCACGCCGCGATCCGGCGCCTGTGGCGCGACATGCGGCCGGATGCGTTACGCGCGTTGCTCGCACGCACGCCGCCGCCGCGCGACCCTGCCGCCTACCACGCCGCCTACGACGAGGCCGGCTACCTGACGCTTCACCCCGACGTGGCCGGCTCGGTCGCCGCCGGCCACATGCCGGATGGCCGCCACCACTTTGCCCGGTATGGCCTTGCCGAGGGACGGCTGCCTTTCCTGATGAATGGGGCGGGCTATTGCATGGCCTATCCGATTGCCGCGATCGAGCTGGCGCAGGGGGAGGCTTGGGATCCGGTGGACCATTGGATCAGGTTTGGGCGGGAGCGTGGGTATCAGCGGTTTGGCTGAAGGCCGGGGGCGTCACGCGTTCGCGTGCGTTCGCCCCGGGGGGCGTTACGCGTTCGCGTGCTTTCGCACGACGCCCCTCGCCTTGCTTGCCCAACAACGCCGTTGCAGCCTTCAAGGAAGCCCGTTACCGTCGTTTCGTCTGCGGCAAGCCGGGCCAAGACACATGATCCCGGCACCGCGCAGGGAGATCGACGCCATGACCAGCGGTACCGTGAAATGGTTCAACCCGACCAAGGGTTACGGCTTCATCGAGCCGGAGACCGGCGGCAAGGACATTTTCGTCCACATCAGCGCGGTGCAGAAGGCCGGCTTGCGCAACCTCAACGAGGGCCAGCGCGTGGGCTTCGAAGTAGAGCAGCAGCAAAACGGGCGCGCCGCCGCGGTGAACATCTCGCCGCAGGCCTAAGCAAGCACGCGGTTCTTTTTTGAGAAAAAGCACCAGAAAACTTTTGTTCCCGCGGCTGCGGACCTCTCCGCGCCACGCAACTCAGGCAACAAAAGTTTTTTGCTTCTCTTTTTCAAAAAAGCAGGCCTTCTGCCGCGCATGTCAAAGCTAGACGTCGACGCCGTTCGCACCGCCTACCGCCGCCAGGCCGCGTTCTACGATGCCGCCTTCGGCCGCATCTCGCGCCCGGCCAGGCTGCGCGCCATCGGCGCCATCAACGCCCTGCCTGGCGCGCGCGTGCTGGAAGTCGGCGTCGGCACCGGCCTCGCTTTGCCGCTCTACGCGCGCACGAAGCGGGTCACCGGCATCGACCTCTCCGCCGACATGCTGGCCCACGCCCGCGCCAGGGTAAGGGCGGAGCACCTGACCCACGTGGAGGCACTGCTGGAGCAGGATGCCGAGGCCACCACCTTCGCCGATTCCAGTTTCGACATCGCCGCCAGCATGTTCGTCGCCTCCGTGGTGCCGAATCCGCGCCGGCTGCTGGCCGAGCTGCGCCGCGTGGTGCGGCCCGGCGGCCACATCCTGTTCGTCAACCATTTCGTGGCACAGCGTGGCCTCCGCCGGGCCGTGGAGCACGCGATGGCGCCGCTGTCCCACGCGCTCGGCTGGCACCCGGACTTCTCGCCCTCGGACCTGTTTGGCGAGACATTGCCGGCTGACGTGAGCTTCGAGGCTTTGTCGCCGGGTGGGCTGTTCAGCCTGGTGCAGGTCGCGAACTGAAGAAAGCAAGCGCTTCTTTTTCGAGAAAAAGAAGCAAAAAGCTTTTGTTGCGGCTGTCGCGGTTCTCTCCGGCTAACGCGCGACAGCGGAGACAAAAGTTTTTTGGTTCTTTTTTTCAGAAAGAACTGCTTGCTTCGCGTCCCTCCATGATGCGCCGCACCTTGATCTGTACCGGACGCTCCGATATCGGATGCACAACCGGCCATGCCGGCCTCAGGACCAGACGGGACCCGACCCTCAGATGACTTTTTCAGCCCGGCGCTGCGCCGCCTTCCTGGCCTTATCGGCCGGCGTAGTCGTGCTCGCGCACCCCGCTTTCGCCCAGACTCCCGCGCCCTGGCAGATGGACATGCAGGCGGCCCACAGCCCCGTCGAGCGTGAGATCCACAACCTCAACGCGCTCGTCACCTGGATCATCGTCGCTATTACCGTGTTTGTGGCCGGCCTGCTGGCCTACGTGGTTTGGCGCTACAACGCCAAGCGCAACCCGGTTGCCGGCAAGCTGTCCCACCACTCGCTGCTGGAGGTAGCCTGGACGGCGATCCCGGTGCTCATCCTGGTGGTGATCGCGGTGCCGAGCTTCCGGCTGATCTACTTCGAGGACCGCACCCACGACGCCTACATGACGGTGAAGGTGACCGGCCACCAATGGTACTGGCAGTACACCTACCCGGACGCCAAGGGCGTGCAGTTCGACAGCTACATGGTGCATGACGAGGACCTCAAGGGCGAGCAGCTGAAGCTGCGCCACCTCGCAGTCGACAACCAACTCGTGCTGCCGGCCGGCAAGGACATTCGCATCCTGACCACCAGCGGCGACGTGATCCACAGCTTCTTCATTCCCAGCCTGGGCGTGCAGCGCTACGCCATTCCAGGCCGCACCATCGAGACCTGGGTACGGGTGGACCAGCCCGGCGACTACTACGGCGAGTGCAACCAGATCTGCGGCACCAACCACAGCGTGATGCCGATTTCCATCCACGCGGTAAGCGAGCAGGACTTCAAAACCTGGCTTGCGGCCGCACCTGCCAAGTTCAAGGACGCCAGCCTGGATAGCGGAACGCGCTTCGCGCTCGCCACGCCGTCGGCATCGGAGCACTGAGATGTCAGTCACTACCCACGACGCCCATGACCACCACGCCCACGATCACCAGCTGACGTTCGCGCAACGCTGGATGTTCAGCACCAACCACAAGGACATCGGCACCCTCTATCTGATCTTCGCGGTGATCGCCGGGCTGACCGGCGGTGCGCTGTCGATCATCATGCGGGCGCAGCTGCAGCACCCCGGCAACACCATCGTCACCAGCGGGCAGGAGTGGAACACGATCGTGACGGCCCACGGGCTGATCATGATCTTCTTCACCATCATGCCGGCGATGATCGGCGGCTTCGGCAACTGGTTCATCCCGCTGATGATCGGGGCACCCGACATGGCGTTCCCGCGGCTGAACAACATCAGCTTCTGGCTGCTGATCCCGGCCTTCGCGCTGATCATCACCGGCCTGCTGATGGGCGAGAGCGGTTCCGGCTGGACGCTGTATCCGCCGCTGTCCAACGCGACCTACGAATCCGGCCCGGGCATGGACTTCACCCTGTTCGCGCTGCACCTCGCCGGCGTGTCCTCGCTGCTCGGCGCGCTGAACTTCATCACCACCATCTTCAACATGCGCACCCCGGGCATGACGCTGCACAAGATGCCGCTGTTCATCTGGGCCATGCTGGTGACCGCCTTCCTGCTGCTGCTCAGCCTGCCGGTGCTGGCCGGTGCCATCACCATGCTGATTTTCGACCGCAACTTCGGCACCAGCTTCTTCGACCCGCAGGGCGGCGGCGACCCGGTGCTGTGGCAGCACCTGTTCTGGTTCTTCGGCCACCCAGAGGTGTACATCCTGATCCTGCCGGGCTTCGGCATCATCAGCCACGTGGTCAGCACCTTCAGCAAGAAGCCGGTGTTCGGCTACCTCGGCATGGCCTACGCGATGGTGGCCATCGGCGTGGTCGGTTTCGTGGTGTGGGCGCACCACATGTTCGTCTCCGGCATCTCGGTGGACACGCGGGCCTACTTCATGGCGGCGACGATGATCATCGCGGTGCCGACCGGCATCAAGATATTCTCATGGATCGCGACCATGTGGGGCGGCTCGATCGAGATGAAGACGCCGATGCTGTTCGCCATCGGCTTCATCTTCCTGTTCACCGTCGGCGGTGTGACCGGCGTGGTGCTGTCCAACGCCGGCCTGGACCAGATCCTGCACAACACCTACTACGTGGTGGCGCACTTCCACTACGTGCTGTCGCTGGGTGCGGTGTTCGCCATCTTCGCCGGCTGGTACTACTGGATCGGCAAGATGAGTGGCCACCAGTATCCCGAGTTCTGGGGCAAGGTGCATTTCTGGGTGACGTTCGTGGGCGTGAACCTGACGTTCTTCCCGATGCACTTCCTGGGCGCCGCGGGAATGCCACGCCGCTATCCTGACTACCCTGACGCCTTTGCCGGCTGGAACTACGTGGCCTCGATCGGTTCCTACGTGGGTGCATTGTCGGTGCTTATCTTCCTCTACGTCGTCTTCCGCACCTTCACCTCGAAAGAGGCGGTGGCGGACAACTACTGGGGCGAGGGTGCCACCACGCTGGAGTGGACGGTGAGTTCGCCGCCGCCGTTCCACACCTTCGAAGAACTGCCGCGGTTCAGGTAAGCACGATGAGTTCCAACGTTCTGACGACGGCGAGAGGGGGGGAGCAATCCCCCCTTCTGCTTTCCGGCAACAACGCCGAGTGGCGCGACTGGCTGTTGTTGCTCAAGCCCCGGGTGGTGAGCTTGGTGGTGTTCACCGGCTGGATCGGACTGTATCTGGCGCCGGGCCACCTGCACCCAGTGCTGGCGTTCACCGCCATCCTCTGCATAGCGGTTGCTGCTGGGGCGGCAGGCGCCATTAACATGTGGTACGAGCGTGACATCGACGCGCTGATGCACCGGACCCGTCGCCGCCCAATCCCGGCCGGCCGGATCGAGCCAGGTGCGGCGCTCGGCTTTGGCGTGGCGTTGGCTGTGGGCAGCGTGATCGTCATGTGGCTGGCGACCAACGTGGCGGCGGCGACCATCCTTGCGCTGTCGATCTGCTTCTACGTGTTCGTCTACACGATTTGGCTGAAGCGGCGCACGCCGCAAAACATCGTCATCGGCGGGGCGGCCGGCGCGTTCCCGCCGCTGATCGGCTGGGCGGCGGTGACCGGCAGCGTGGACGTGCTGCCGCTGCTGCTATTTGGCATCGTGTTCTTCTGGACCCCGCCGCATTTCTGGGCACTGTCACTCTACGCCTGCAAGGACTACACCCGCGCCGGCGTGCCGATGCTGCCGGTGGTGGCCGGTGCGCGCGAGACCCGGAGGCAGATTTTCGCCTACACGCTCATCCTGACCGTTGTTGCGGTGCTGCCGTGGGTGCTGGGCTATACCGAGCTGCTCTACGGCGTGTCTGCCAGCGTGCTGAGCCTGGGGTTCGTCGCGTGTTCTTGGCGGGTGCTGAAGGATCGCCAGGATGGGACGGGGGTGAGCCTGACCGAGGACCGGCCGGCGAAGCTGACGTTCCGCTACTCGCTGGCCTACCTAGCGGCGATCTTCGTGGCGATCGCTGCGGACCACGCGGTGCGAGCACTGTGAGCGACGAGTTTCCGCCGAGGCCGTCCCCGGTTCAGGCGGCGGAAATTCACCGCCGACAGCGCGGGCGGAACGTGGCGCTGATCGTGGTGCTCGGCAGCCTGGCGGTGCTGTTCTTTGCGATCACCATCGTCAAGCTCGGGCATTTGGGCTGAGGCGCTTCGGGTCTAGTTCCGCCCGCTAGTGTCGCGCGGCAGCAAAGAGTCACCACCAACAGCACCAAGAGTCTCGGTTCAGTCTTTCCAGATCGACAGCCTATGCCAGCGGCCCTCCATTTTGCCTCTTCGACGTCCAAGGAAGGCAAGGCCTGCTTTTTTGAAAAAAGCAGCAAAAAACGTTTGGTTATGCTGTCGCGGACGTTCCTGCAGCGCGCGACGGCGGAGACAAACGTTTTTTGCTTTTTTTTCAAAAAAGAAGGCCTTTCTTCCCTGTCCACCCCCCAACCGATATAACGCCTGCACCACCGCGCCGCATTGCGGTAACCTCGCCCCGGCGGCACACATGCCGCACCGACAGACGGACCGATCTCGATGGACACTGTAGTCGCTGACCCCCACGACGCCACGCTGGCCGCGTCCTCCTCAGGGATGAAGCAGCCCTACCACCTGGTGAACCCCAGCCCTTGGCCGATCGTAGGCGCTCTTGGCGGAGGGTTGTTGCTGACCGGCGTGGTGCTCGCCGCGCATTACGGCGACTACTACGTGCTGGGCGCGGGACTGGCACTGGTGGCACTGACGATGACCATGTGGTGGCGCGACGTGCTGGTCGAAAGCAGCACGCCCGGCCTGCACTCGCCGGTGGTGCGGCTAGGTTTGCGCTACGGAATGACGCTGTTCATCCTGTCCGAGGTCATGTTTTTCGTCGGGTTCTTCTGGGCGTTCTTCCATTTTTACCTGTATCCGGAGCACGTGGCCGGCGCCACGACGGCCGTGTGGCCGCCCGAAGGCGTCCACACCTTCGACCCGCTGCGCATCCCGTTGCTCAACACGATGATCCTGCTGCTGTCCGGCTGCACGGTTACTTGGGCGCACCACGCGCTGATTGAGGGCAACCGGCGCGCGATGATGATCGGCCTCGGCATCACCATCCTGCTGGGCATGAGCTTCTCCTGCTTCCAGGCGCTGGAGTATTCCGAGGCGCCGTTCCACTTCGCCGGTGGCGGCATCTACCCCTCGGTGTTCTTCCTGGCCACCGGGTTCCACGGCTTCCACGTGATCATCGGCACCACCTTCCTGGGCATCTGCTGGCTGCGCGCGCGTGCCGGCGGCTTTACGCCCACGCAGCATTTCGGCTTCGAGGCGGCAGCCTGGTACTGGCACTTCGTGGACGTGGTGTGGCTGTTCCTGTTCTTCTTCGTCTACGTGCTAGGCGCCGGCGTTCCGGCCGTCGAGTAGGGGTTTGCCCGAGTCCTGGGACGGGCCTGAGCCGAGCCTGGGGCATGCCACGTTCGCCTGCCTTTGCCCGCGCTGCGGCAAGGGCAAGCTGTTCGACGGCCTGCTCTCCGTGCGCGACGCCTGCCCGGTGTGCGGGCTGGACCTGACGGGCAACGACACCGGCGACGCGTTTGCTGTGCCGATCCTGATCGTACTGGGTGCCATCGTGGTGGGGGCGGCATTCTGGTTGGACTTCACCTTTTCGCCGCCGTTGTGGGTGCACGCGGTGATCTGGCCGGTGGTGACGATTGCCGGCGCGATCCTGATGACGCGCTACATCAAGGCGTTCTTTACCGTGCAGCAATACCGCACCCGTCGCGACGAGATGGGCGTTTGAGCCGGGCAGGTTCGAGCCAGGCGTGGGCGACGATGCCGTGATCGAAACCGCACCTGCGCGACGGCCTGACGGTGATGCGGCCGGCCTGGTCCGCCGTGTGCAGCCGATTTTGGGTGCGGCGGTTGCCACCGCGATCGCGTTGGCTTTGTTGGTGGCGCTCGGCGTGTGGCAGCTTCACCGGCTGCATTGGAAAGAAGGGCTGCTCGCGCAGGTCGACGCGGCCGAGCACGCGCCGCCGACGAAACTGGCAGACGGCACGCCGCCGCTGTTCACTCGCGTCACCGCGAAGGGCACGCTGGTGGCGCCGCCGTTTGCGCTTTACGGGGTGGACGTTCAAGGCGGCGAGCTGGGCGCAGACCTGATGGAGACGCTGGTGCGGCCTGGCCTGAAGCCGGTGCTGGTGGTGCTCGGCTGGGTGCCGACGCAGTCCGGCGCGCCGAGGCTGGTCACCGGGCCGGCGGAGGTCACCGGCTACGTGCGGCTGCCGGAGACGCCCAACTGGCTGTCGGCGCCGGACGATCCGGACGGACGCCGTTTCTACACGCTGGACCCGCGCAAGATCGGCGCGTCGCTGGGGACGGAGGTGGCGCCGTTTACGTTGGTGGCGCTTGGAGCGCCGCCGGGCGTGCCAGGCGCGCCGGTGCCGGCGGACACGCTGCCGCGGCCGGTGAACAACCACCTGCAATACGCGCTGACGTGGTTTGGGCTGGCGGCGGCTTTGCTTGGGGTGTTTGTGGCCTGGGTAAAGAAAGGCCTTCTTTTTTGAAAAAAAGAAGCAAAAAACTTTTGACCTCGCTGTCGCGGGAAGCTGAAACCAAGCGCCTCACCCGCCAGGAATAAAGTTTTTTTGCTTCTTTTTTTTCAAAAAAGAAGCGCTTGCTTTCTTCCGGAGGTCCCATGCGCCTGCTCTTCGCGATCGTCCTCGTAGCCACGCCCGCGCTAGCCGAAACCACCGACCCGTATCTGTGGCTGGAGCAGGTGCAGAGCCCTAAGGCGCTCGCCTGGGTGCAGCAGGAAAACGAGCGCACGCTCAAGCCGCTGCTCACCGACCCGCACTACCAGACCTTTCTCGACGAGTCGCTTGCCATTACCCAGGCGAAGGACCGCATTCCGGAGCCCGAGTTTCTCGACGCGCTGGTCTACAACATCTGGCAGGACGCGAGCCATCCGCAGGGGCTGTGGCGCCGCACCAGCCCGCCGGACTATGCCGCCGCCGCGCCGCACTGGCAGACCGTGATCGACGTGGACGCTTTGGGCCACGCCGAGCACCGCACCTGGGTGTGGAAGGGTGCCAACTGCCAGGAGCCGGCCGAAGTGCGCTGTCTGGTGAACTTGTCCGAAGGCGGCGAGGACGCGGTGACGGCGCGCGAGTTCGACCTGCCGACCTCAAGCTTCGTGTCCGCCGGCTTCGCCATTCCGCACGCCAAGCAGACGGTGGATTGGCAGGACGCCAACACGCTGCTGGTGGGCACCGATTGGGGGCCCGGCAGCATGACGGACTCGGGCTACCCGTTCGTTATCAAGCGGCTGCACCGCGGTGAGAAGCTGTCGGACGCCGTCGAGGTGTTTCGGGGCACAAGGCAGGATGTGTCCGTGGTCGTCTCCACCTTCGTCGACGGGCAGGGCCACCAGGCGGTGGTGCTGCAGCGCGGGTTGGATTTCTTCCGGTCGGCGTTCTTCGTGGTGACGGACAAGGCGGTGACGAAGCTGGCTTTGCCGGAAAAGGCGCAGGTGGCGGGGCTGGTGGACAACCAGCTTGTGGTGGCGCTGAACCAGGACATGCCCGGCGCGCCGGCGCTGGTAGCCGGCAGCCTGGTGGCGCTGGACATGGCGCATCCGGACGCGCGGCCGACGCTGATCTGGGCGCCCGGGCCGCGCCAGGCGCTGGACCAGGACCAAGTGCGCGTCACCGCAGGCCACGTGCTGGCGGTGGTGCTGGATAACGTGCGCGGCCGGGCGCTGGCCTTCGCGCATGGCGTCAACGGCTGGTCCGCGCGCACAGTGGCGTTGCCGGACAACGCTGCCATCAGCATCGTAACGACGACTCCGCGCAGCGATCTTGCGGCACTGCAGGTGACCAGCTTCCTGCTGCCGAACTCGCTGTACTTCGCCGATTTGGGTTCGCTGCCGGGTGTTCAGACCGTGACTGCAGCACCAACGGCCGGTGCCGCAGGCGACAAGCCGGTTGGCGGCGCCGGCGGCATCGTGGTGGACGCCAAACCGGAGAGCCTGCAGGCGCTGCAGGGAAAGTCGGGCACAAGCCAGCCGGGCTCGGCGGTGCGGCTGGTGAAGGCGCTGCCGGCGAAGTTCGACGCCTCGCGCGACACGGTGGAGCAGTTTGAGGCGACATCCACAGACGGCACCAAAGTCCCGTATTTCGTGGTGCACCCGAAGTCGATGACGTACGACGGCAACAACCCGACGCTGCTGACCGGCTACGGCGGTTTCCAGGTCAGCGAGACGCCGGTCTACAACCCGGGCATAGGCAAGCTGTGGCTCGAGACCGGCGGCGTCTACGTGCTGGCCAACATACGCGGCGGCGGCGAGTTCGGCCCCGCCTGGCACGAGGCCGGGCTGAAGACGAACCGGCAACGCATCTACGACGACTTCGCCTCCGTGGCGCGCGACCTGATCGCACGCAAGATCACCTCGCCGCGGCACTTAGGCATACGCGGCCGGTCCAACGGCGGGCTGCTGATGGGAGTGGAGTTCGAGCAGCACCCTGATTTGTGGCACGCGGTGATCATCGGCGTGCCACTGCTGGACATGCTGCGGTTCGAGAAGATTGCAGCGGGCGCAAGCTGGGTTGGCGAGTACGGGTCGGTGTCCAACCCGTTGGAGCGGGCGTTCCTGGCCAAGATCTCGCCGTATCAGAACCTGCGCGAGGGCGTGCACTACCCGGAGCCGTTCATTTTCACCACGACGCTGGACGATCGCGTGGGGCCGCAGCACGCACGCAAGTTCGCCGCCGAGATGCAGGCGATGGGGCTGCCGTTTTTCTACCACGAATCGATCGAGGGCGGGCACGCGGGACAGGCGAATCTGCGCGAGGCGGCGGAGAACCAGGCTTTGGAGATGACTTACCTGACGATGGAGTTGAAGTGACGGTGCTGGCTCCCCGGCATTAGGCGAGGAAGGCAAGGCCTTCTTTTCTGAAGAAAAGAAGCAAAAGACTTTTGGTCCTGCTGTCGCGATGGTTCTGCAACGCGCGCCCAAAGGAACAAAAGTTTTTTGGTTCTTTTTTTCAAAAAAGAACTGCTTGCCTTGCCTGTCAATGGTTGAGGTTTTGGGCCTGTCACGGAGTTCTCTGCGGCGCTCGACTGAGACACGAAGTTTCTTTTTTCACGAATGAAGAGTCCATCCTACTTCCATGCGCGACTTGATCTTCATCAGTCACCGAATCCCCTGGCCGCTCAACAAAGGCGAGAAGATACGCGGCTGGAACCTCATCCAGCACCTGTTGCCGGACTGGCGCATCCATCTCGGCTGCGTGGTGGACGACCCGGCCGACATGGCGCACGTGGCGAAGATGCAGTCGGTGTGTGCCAGCGTCGGCGCGTTCCCGATCGACAAAAGCCGGCAGAAGCTGCGCGCGCTGCTGCACGCGCGGCCGGGGCGGCCGCTGATGCCGGATTTCTACTTCTCGCCGGCGCTGCAACGCTGGGTGGACGAGACGATGGCGCGCGTGCGGATGGACGTGGTGTACATCTACTCGGTGGCGATGGCGCCGTATGCGGTGGGTTTGGACCACCCGTGCAAGATACTCGATGCGCAGGACATCGACTCGGAAAAGTGGGCGGAGTACGCGACCAAGGCGCATCTGCCGATGCGGCTGGTGTGGGCGCGCGAGGCACGCACGCTGCTGGCTTACGAGCGCGCGGCGGCCGCTGCGTGCAAGTGGACGTTCTTCGTGTCCCAGCCTGAAGCGGACCGGTTTGCCGAGCTGGCGCCGGAAGTGGCGTCACGCGTGGTGGCCGTGGAGTGCGGCGTGGATTTGCGGCGTTTCTCGCCGGATGACGTGTACGACGACCCGTTCGAAGACGCGGCGCCGCGCGTCGTGTTTACCGGCAACATGGATTACTGGCCGAATGCGGACGCGGTAATCTGGTTTGCGCAAGACGTGTTGCCGAAACTGCGCGCGCGCATGCCGGGGCTGTCGTTTTGGGTCGTGGGCGCTAACCCGATCGAGCAGGTGCGTGCGCTGGCGGCGACAGCCGGCGTGCACGTGACCGGGCGTGTGGAGGACGTGCGGCCGTACGTGGCGCACGCGTCTGTCATCGTGTGCCCGCTGCGGATTGCGCGCGGCATACAGAACAAGGTGCTGGAGGGGATGGCGATGGGCCGGCCGGTGGTAGCCTCGCCGGCGGCGTTCGAGGGCGTGCGGGCGCAGGCTGGGACGGAGCTGCTGGTTGCCGACGGGGCGGACGCGTTCGTGGCGCGCGTGTGCGAGGTGCTGGAGGGCGCGCATATGGGGTTGGGCGTAGCGGCGCGGGCGGCGATGGAGCGGGGGTATGCCTGGGGGGCGGTGCTGGGACGGCTTGGGGAGTATCTCGAGAAATAAGTAGGCAGGTTTCTCTTTAGGAGAATAGCCAACCAGCATCGGCTAAGGACCGTAATGGCACGCGGATACCACTTCCGTCCGCAGTATCTCGAATATATGAGGCAGTCGCCGAACTCTAAGAGCGCTATCCCGGTCGGAAGTTTACCCCGGACGGTCATCTCGTCGGTTCAATCGGCGAAGTTATTGCTGCCGAAGCTTTGCGGCTGACTCTTCATCCAGCATCGTACCCAGGTTATGATGCTTTTGACGACGCTGGAGATGTTCAGATAAAAACGACAGGCCAGACCGGAAGAAGCGTTGCGTTATACGCCACATGCTGTCGGTTGGTCGTCCTCAAGGTTGTGTCTCCGCAAGAGGCGGAGATTGTGTACGATGGACCTGGAGAACCCGCTTGGGCTGCAGCCGGCCCGATGGGTAAAAACGGTCAACGAGTTGTCAGCCTAGCGAGACTCCGGCAAATCGGCACGGCCTCGAAGTCGGCTGGAAGTAGTGCAGAAGTCGATACGTAGAGCGCGTTGCTTCAGCCGTCCGCGACAGCCGAGGCAAAAGTTTTTTGCTTCTTTTTTTCAAAAAAGAAGGCCTTCAATTTACTTGCCCCATGACGCGCAACCTCCGTCGCACCCTGCACGCTCCACGGATCAGCCACCAGCACGCCCACACGCTGCCGCCGCTCGCCGGTCCAATGCTGCTTGTAATCGTCGTCGCCGCGGCCGAAATCCAGCTCGTGCACGCCGTCGGCTGCCAGCAGATGCTTGATCACCAGCGCGCTCAGCACGTTGCCCGGCGCGTATGATTTGAAGCTCTCGTCGTAGGATAGCTTCAGCACGCCGGCCCAGCCTTGGTGCACCAGCCAGAGCTGTGCCGCGATCGGCGCCTGTCCGAGCTTCAACAGCCCCAGCCGCAGCGAGCCGTCCGTCGCGCAGGCGCGCATCAGCGTGGCGTTGAAGCGCGGGTGGGGCTCGGCCGGCTTCCAGCTTGCGGCGTGGACGGCTTCGTAGTCGGCGATGGCCTGGTCCAGGCCGGCAGCGTCCTGCACCAGGCTGAACGCGGCGCCCGGCGTGCTCATCAGGCGCCTGGTCTGCCGCTGAATGGCGGTGCGCAGCCGGCGCGGACGGGCGGCCAGGTAGGCGGCCCAGTCCTGGCCGGCAACGTCGGTGTGCCAATTGCCGAAATGGTCGAAGGCCAGGCAACGCAGGCCGGCGTGCCGCAAGCCGGACAGGACCGCGCTCATATCCGCCGTCTGGCTGGGCAGCGCGTCCAGCCGCACCACGCCTGAGCGGCGCCAGGATGGTGCCAGCGCGCGGCCGATGGCGGCCAGCGCGTCCCCTGGCAGGCCTGGCTGCAGCAGCGGCTGCCACAGGCAGGTGTAGGGCGTGGTCAGCGCGGACAACCTGCCGGAACTGCGCAACATCGGCAGCACGGCCAGGACGCGGCCGGCGCGGCTGGCCACCTGGAAGGCCGGCACCGCGCCGGGCGGCAAGCCGGCTTCTACGGTGGCGGCATACCAGGCGCGGGTGGAGAACGCGTCGTGTCCGAGCAGCGCCAGCGCCGCCACCGGCAGGTCGGCCAGGCTTGCATGTTCCGTAATGCCGACAGCGTCGTCAGCCACGCAACCAGTACCACGCGCAGCCAACCCACTCATGGGCAGCAAAGTAGCTGTCCTCCCAGGCGCTCACCCGTGGCACCAGGCTGCCCCAGCGCAGCCGCGGCCAGGCGGCGGGCGAGACGGGTGCGGCGACGGCGTGCACGCCAGCGGCGCGGAACGCCATCAGCGCGCGCCGCATGTGCCAGGCGTGGGTGACGACGTAGACGGTGCCGATGCCCGCCTGACGGAGGATGCGCGCGGAATCCGCCGCGTTCTCCCAGGTGTCGATGGAGTGCTGCTCCTGCCACGTCACCGGCAAGGCGAAGTCCTCGTGCAAGCTGGCGGCCATCAGGCTCGCCAGGGTGGGCGCGCCGGGGCGGATCACCCCGCCGGAGACCAGGATCGGCAAGCCGGTGTAGCGGGCCAGCCTGGCGCCTGCCCGCTCGCGCTCCAGCGTCAGCCAGCCCACCTCATAGCCGGGACCGTCCGCTGTCTGCACCTCCGCGTCGTTGCCGGCGAGGATGACGATAGCGCCAGGCGGGTCGGCCGGGTCGGGCCGGGTGGGCAGGCCCGTCTGCAACGTGGCGAGCAGGCTGCCGGCGACCAGCGGTATGGACAACAGCACCAGCCCAGCGAGACCCGCCACCAGCAGCACGCGCCCGGCACGCCGGTGCCGCCATACCGCGCCGGCGCAGGCCGCCACCATGCAATTCAGTGGCGGCAGCAGGAACAGCGAGGGCAACCCGGCGAGCGACATCGTTGTTGCTCTGCCTCATTAGCACGGGCGAGGAAAGCTAGCTCAGCAACGAGCGTAACAAGAAAGCAAGGCCTGCTTCTTTGAAAAAAGCAGCAAAACACTTTTGATACGGCTGTCGCGGAGTCTCCCGCAAGGCGCGCACGGGAACGCAAGCATCTCGATCCTTTTGTTCAGAAAAAACCACTTGCTTGGAGGTGCCTGGTGAAGCCAGTGCGACCGCGGTGAACGGTCTCTGTTGCGAAAGAGGCTACGACCGCTCAGCGCGTCGGCCGAGGCGGCGTCACCGAGTAGTCGTAGAACCCCCGCCCGGTCTTGCGTCCCAGCCAACCGGCTTCGACGTATTTCACCAGCAGCGGGCAGGGCCGGTACTTGGTGTCCGACAGCCCGTCCAGCAGCACCTGCATGATCGAAAGACATGTGTCCAGGCCTATGAAGTCCGCGAGTTCCAGCGGCCCCATCGGGTGGTTGCAGCCGAGCTTCAGCGTGCAGTCGATGCCGGCGATGGTGCCCACGCCTTCGTAGAGCGTGTAGACCGCCTCGTTGATCATCGGCATCAGGATGCGGTTGGCCATGAAGCCGGGAAAGTCCTCGGACAGCGCGGTCGTCTTGCCCAGCTTGGCGGCCAGAGCGGCCACCGCCTGGTAAGTCGCATCGTCCGTGGCGATGCCGCGGATCACCTCGACAAGCTTCATCACAGGCACCGGGTTGAAGAAGTGCATGCCGATGAAGCGGCCCGGCCGGTCAGTGGCGGCGGCAAGCCGGGTGATGGAGATCGACGACGTGTTGGTAGCCAGCAGGCAGTCGGGGCGGATTTGCGCAATGGCGCGGGTGAAGATGGCGCGCTTGACCTCCTCGCGCTCGGTGGCGGCCTCTATGACGATATCGCAGGGGGCCAGTCCGTCGTAGTCGCGCAGCGCCGTGATGCGGGCGACCGCGTCGGCGCGTGCCTCCGGGGTAACGGCGCCCTTGCTAACCTGACGGTCGAGGTTTTTGCCGATCGTGGCCAGGGCGGCGGTGACGGCCTCTGGCTTGGCGTCGAGCAGATGCACGTCCAAGCCTGCCAGGGCGCAGACATGGGCGATGCCGTTGCCCATCTGGCCGGCGCCGACGACGCCTATGGTGTTAAGGTCTGTCATGATCGAAGCAAGGAAGGCCTTCTTTTTCGAGAAAAAGAAGCAAAAAGCTTTTGTTCCGGCTGTCGCGGTTCTGTCCGGTGAGCGCGCGACAGCGGAGACAAAGGTTTTTTGGTTCTTTTTTTCAAAAAAGAACTGCTTCCTTACGCCCTTTCCAGCTCCGCCTTCAGCTCAGGCAACGCGGTGAACAGATCGGCCACCAGCCCGTAATCGGCAACCTGGAAGATCGGCGCCTCCTCGTCCTTGTTGATCGCCACGATCACCTTGCTGTCCTTCATGCCGGCCAGATGCTGGATGGCGCCGCTGATGCCGATCGCCATGTAAAGCTCGGGTGCCACGATCTTGCCGGTCTGCCCGACCTGGTAATCGTTCGGCACGTAGCCCGCGTCCACCGCGGCGCGGGAGGCGCCGACGGCGGCGCCCAGCTTGTCGGCGATCGGGTCGAGCAGGTGGAAGTTCTCGCCGTTCTGCATACCGCGCCCGCCGGAGACGACGACGCGGGCCGCGGTCAGCTCCGGCCGCTCGCTCTTGGAGAGCTCGGCCGAGACGAAGCGCGAGGTGCCGGCGTTGCCAGCGTCGGCCGCGTCCTCAATGCTGGCAGACCCACCCTCGGCCGCCACCGGGTCGAAGCTCGCCGCGCGCACGGTGATCACCTTGATCTTGTCCGAGGAGCGCACGGTGGCTAGAGCGTTGCCGGCGTAGATCGGGCGGACGAAAGTATCGGCGTCCTCCACGCCGGCGATGTCGCTGATCGGCTGCACGTCCAGCAGGGCGGCCACGCGCGGCATCACGTTCTTGCCGGTGGCGGTGCTGGCCGAGAGCAGGTGCGTGTAGCCCGGCGCGAGGGCCACCAGCAGCGCGGCGATCGGTTCGGCCAGAGCGTGCTCGTAGCCGGCCGCATCGACTTTCAGCACCTTGGAGACGCCGTGCAGCTTGGCGGCCGCGTCCGCGGCCGCCCCCACGCTCTGGCCCACCACCAGCGCGTGCACTTCGCCGAGCTTGGTGGCCGCCGCCACCGCGCTGCGCGACGGCTGCTTGATGAGCCCGCCTTCGTGGTCGATCAGGACGAGGACGGACATGGCTCAGATCACCTTGGCTTCGTTGCGGAGTTTCTCGACCAGCTCGGCCACCGAGCCCACCTTGCGGCCGGCGCTGCGCTTTGGCGGCTCGACCACTTTCAGCGTGGTCAGACGCGGCGCCGGGTCCACGCCCAAATCGGCCGGCTTCACCGTCTCGATCGGCTTCTTGCGCGCCTTCATGATGTTGGGGAGGCTGGCGTAGCGCGGCTCGTTCAGCCGCAAATCGGCCGTCACGATCGCCGGCAGGGTCAGCGCCACCGTCTCCAGCCCGCCATCCACCTCGCGGGTCACCGTCGCCGTGTCGCCCTCGATGGTGAGCTTGCTGGCGAACGTGCCCTGCGGCCAACCGAGGAGGGCCGCCAGCATCTGGCCGGTCGCGTTCATGTCGTCGTCGATCGCCTGCTTGCCCAGAATGATCAGCCGCGGCTGTTCCTTGTCGGCGATGGCGCGCAGCATCTTGGCCACTGCCAGCGGCTCGGGCGATGCGTCGGACTCCACCAGGATGCCACGGTCCGCACCCATGGCCAGCGCGGTGCGCAGCGTCTCCTGGCAGGCGGCAACGCCTATGGAGATCGCCACGATCTCGGTGGCGACACCCTTTTCCTTCAGGCGGACCGCCTCCTCGATGGCGATCTCGTCGAACGGGTTCATCGCCATCTTCACGCCGGCCAGTTCCACGCCGCTCTGGTCGGATTTCACCCGCACCTTTACGTTGTAGTCGACCACCCGCTTGACCGGGACGAGGAGCTTCATCTGACGTGCACCGCTTCTGTTCGCGTTATCAACGCAGATAAGGGTCGGGTATTTCCGCTGTCAAACGCCACGCCGGCGCCGGCAGTGGCCTGGCGGGTGTAAAGCTGGGCCTTCTTTTTCAAGAAAAAGAAGCAAAAAGCTTTCGTCCCGGCTGTCGCGGAAAGCTGAAACACCACGCCTCAGCCGCGCCAGGAAACGAAAGTTTTTTGGTTCTTTTTTTCGAAACAGAACCGCTTGCTCGCCTTTATTTGCCGGCGATGTGCAGCCCCAGCAGCCGCGCCCTGTCGGTGACCGGCGCGCGGACCGCGGCGCCCAGCGTGATCGGTTGCGGCGGGTTCAGCGTCAGGGTCAGCGTGTGCGGGTGGTCGAGAAAGGCGGTCACCTGGTCGGCGGCGTCCGGCTGGTTGGGCACCAGCACGCCGAGTGCCACCAGCGGGATGGCCAACTGCGCCCGCACCAGGTCCGGCGTGCTGTGCTGCTGGGCGGCGGCAACCTTGAACAGCCGCTCCGTCAGGCTGCCGTCGTCCCACACCAGCGAGGCGCTGTTCACCGTGTTGGACAGCAATGCTACCACGGCACCGGTCACGCCGGGCTGCAGGGGCAGGGTGCCGGCGGTGAAGGCGACCTTCAGATGCAGCTTGCCCAGATCGTGCAGGGTCACGTCCTCGGCGAGTTCGGACTGCCCGCCGGCCTGCCGCTTGCTGGTGGCGGCGATGTCCAGCGTGATGGCGGTCATGCCGAACGCGGCGAAGCCGGCGGCGGCGGCGGGCGGCACCGGCTGCTGGCCTTGCGCGAAGGTCAGGCCGGTCAGCGTGGCACTGCCGGTACGCGCGCCGGCGCTGTCGGGCAGGGTCTGCTCGGCGTGCAGGTCGTGCAGCGTCACCACCGGGCCGTCCTGCACGTGCACGGCCACGCCGGAGATGTCCGCCGAGCTGTAGGTGAAGCCCGCCTTGCCGCCCTGAATTGCCTCGTTGGTCTGCTGCACCGCGGCCAGCAGCCCGTGCGCGTCGGCGTCTTTCAGGTCCACCTGATCCACCGTGGCGTCCAGCTTCGCCCGGTTCTGCACAGGCGGGACTCGCAGTATGAGGTCCTTCGCCGCGACGGCGCTGACCTTGCCGCCGTCGTAGTCGCTGGCGCGCAGGCTGCCGACGCTCATGGTGAACGGCTTCTGCCCGGGCTGCTGCGGCTGCGTGTTGTCGATGGCGAGGTCGGTGCCGGTGACGCTGTCCACTGCAAAGGCAAGGCCGGCGTCCGCGGCGAAGCTCGGCAGCGCGCGGTTGGCCGGCGTGGGCGGCAGGGCGAAGGGCCGGCCGCTGAGGCGGTGCAGCACCAGGCTGCGCATGGCGAGCACGGCTTGCGCGGCACCCGCCATCTTGAGGTGCACGCCGTTGGCCGAGGCGTCGCTGAGCAGCAGCCGCCGCTCGGTCCAGGCCGGCTTGCCGTTCGGGTAGCCGGAGGGGTCGAACACGTCGTGCAGGGCACGCGGGTCCGGGCTGGACAGGGTGAAGGTGTCCGCCGTCAACAGCGCGCCGTCGGGCAGGGTGGCGCTGAGGTCGCGCACGGTGCAGGTGCTGGTCAGCAGGTTGTAGTCCGGCGCGGAGTGGTGCAGCGCGGTGCCGGCCGGCATGACGTAGCCCAGCACCTGGTCCACGCTGCAGCCCGAGGCAGACCCGCCGCCCGGCCGGGATGTGGTGACGTAGGCCAGCGCGGCCACCGCGACGACGGCCGCGGCACCTGCGCCTAGGAGAACGCGACGATCCATGCGGGCAGGGCTTTCGGGTTGTTGCGGGGGCGAGGGTATCTCATGCCTTGGCGAAGCAAGAAAGCCTGGGGGCAGCCAGAAAGCCTGGGCGCAGCAAGAAAGCGCCTACTATTTCGAGACAAAGCAGCAAAAAGCTTTCGTCAGCGCTGTCGCGGACCGCTCAGGAAGATGCTGCGGCAGCTTGGGCGAAGGTCCTGGGCGTCGCCGAGCGGATTACTAGCCATGCGGGCCTGCGGCGCCGGTGCAGTCCGCCGCGCGGTCAGGCGGGAACGTATGTCAACCGGATCGTGTCCTCGCCGACCGGATCGCTGACCACAAGGCGGAGCGGCGGCCGGGTGCCGGCGAAGAATGGCGTGCCGTTGCCGAGCACGAACGGGCGGAAGTATGACGGAAGAGCGCTGGGCCTGGCCGCATGGCCAAGTGGTCGACGTGGCCGTCCAGGGACTGCGACACTCCGAAAACGAGAGTTGCCATGCTCCGAAAACCTCCATTCGTAGGAATGTTCAGGCTGCTTCGGCAGATGCGGGAGCGAGCCCTCGGTGCCGCCGCCCGCGCGTCGGTCAACGCCGCAACATGCTTCATGCTTAACAAGTTTCTCGCTACGCCCGCAGCGATCGCCGGGCTGAATTGCCAGTCTTGTGCATGCGTACGAAATCGTAACGTGACTGAGAGAGCGGTCGCGTGTCGCGGCTATCGACTGCCTTGCTCAAACCCCCTCCGTGAACACCACCCGATACTCCGCCCCGCGCAGCCGGTGCTGTTTAGCCGCCTGATAGGCCGGGCTGTCATACCAGGCGCGGGCTGCTTCCATGTCGGCGAATTCCAGCAGCACCACGCCGTCGGCGGCGGGACCTTCCGGCGTCTCGCAGGGACCGTAGAAGGCGAGCCGTCTCATGGCGTGACCCGCCTGCGCCGCGCGCGCCGCCGGCGCGTAGAGATCCATCTCGGCCTGGTCGGTGATCCTGTCGCGAATGAAAACAACGTAGGCGGGCATGTGTACCTCCTCGGTGGCCAAGCGCACGCGAATGGCGGTGTGCCGCTGACATATCGCAGCGTTGCGGGCAGCAGCGCCCGCCGCTCACCCTACGCCAAGATGCGGCCGCAGGAACGCCAGCAGGTCTCCGCCCGGGAACAGCACGCTGCGCATGCCGGCCGCGGCACCGGCCTGCATGTCGGTGTCCTTGTCGCCCACCATCAGGCAGTGCCGCACGTCCAGGTCCCAGACTTTCAGCAGGTCGACCAGCATGCCCGGCGCCGGCTTGCGCCAGTCGCTGTCGCGCCGGTAGGCGTCCACGCGGCCCTCGGTGTGGTAGGGGCAGTAGCGCCAGTCGTCGAGCGTGCCGCCGGCGCGGCGCAGTTCGTCGGCAAGCCAGCGCAGCAGCGCGTCCACCTCGGGCTCGCCATACAGGCCGCGCGCCACGCCGGCCTGGTTGGTGACCACGAAGACGTGCCAGCCATGCGAAGTGGCCAGTGCGACTGCCTCGCGCGCGCCGGCCACCCACTCCCAGCGGTCGCGGCTGCCGACGTAGCCGTGGTCCACGTTCAGCACGCCGTCGCGGTCGAGGAACAGGGCGGGGCGGTCCATGCAAGCGGCGAGTTCACGGCGGGCATGCGCCAGGTCGGCGGGGATGCCGATGTCGACGAACCAGCCGTGCTGGCGCGTGGCACGCAGTGCGCCGGCGGCCGCCATCGGTGCGAGCAGGTCGCGTTCCAGAGAGCAATCGGCGGTGAGGTGTCCTAACACCCGGCGGTCCAGTGCGTAGATGCCGGCGTTGATCAGGCCCGGCTGGCCGGCGAGCGCGGGGTCGGGCCGCTCGTGGAACGCGGTGACCGTCTCGCGGTCCAGCGTGACGGTGCCGTAGCGCGAGGCGTCGGGGATCTCGCGCACGACCATGCGGGCCAGCGCGTCGTCCGGGTCGCCGGCGAAGTCGGCGAGCAGGGCAGCGATGTTGCAGTCGAACAGCGAGTCGCCGTTGCACATCAGGAAGCGTTCGGCGAGCAGCGGTGCGGCGTGGAACAGCGCTCCGCCGGTGCCGGCCCGGTGGGGCTCCTCGGAGAAGCGCACCCTCACGCGCCTGGGCAACGAGTCGGCCGCGTTCAGCACGGCGTCCTCCACCGCGAGCGGCAGGTGGCCGGTCAGGATGACGAAGTCGTCCACGCCGAAGCGCAGCATCTCGCGCATCAGCCAGGCAATGAACGGCCGCCCGGCCACCTGCAGCACAGGTTTGGGCGTCTCCGCCGCGATGTCGCCCAGCCGCGTGGCCAGGCCACCGGCCAGGATCGCGCATTGCCGGATGGTAGCCGCGCGCGGCCCCGCGCCGGTCATGCGGCCGACCGAGGCATGCACCCCCCCACAGAAAAATCTCTACAGAAACAGGTTTTAAGGACGACTGTCCTGAGCGGGGTCCAGGGGCAGAGCCCCTGGCCTTCAAGAAACGCCCAGTCGCTCACGCCAGTGCGCTCTGTGGGAACAGCGCGCGTTCCACCACGGCGAGCACCGCGTGGGCGGCGGCCACATGCAGTTGCTGGACGATTTGCGCCTGCAGGGCCGGTGCCCGGAAGACGTGGTCGTAGCAGGCCAGCATCTCGCCGCCGGCTGCGCCGGCGAAGCCGAGCGTCAGCATGCCCCGTGCACGGGCGGCTTCGGCCGCCAGCACCAGGTTGCGTGAGTTGCCCGAGGTGGACAGCGCCAGCAGCGCGTCGCCCGGCCGCCCGAGTGCGGTCACCTGGCGCGCGAAGACGGTCTCGAACCCGTAATCGTTGCCGCAGGCGGTCAGGATCGGCCCGCTTTCGGCCAGCGAGATGGCGGCAAGCGGCGCGCGGTCGAACATCAGGCGGCTGACGAACTCGGCGGCGATGTGCAGCGAATCCGCCGCACTGCCGCCGTTGCCGGCCAGCAGCACGCGGCCGCCGGCGCGCAGGCAGCCGGCCAGCGCGCGCGCCATCTCGGCTAGCACTGCAAGGCAGGCCGGGTCGGCGGCGAGGCTGGCTGCCGCTTCGGCCGATCGGGCGAGGTGGGCGGAGATGTCTGCTTCCATCTACGCCCATGTGCCTCAATAGGAGCGTGCCTGCAAAGGCAAGGCAAGCGGTTCTTTTTTTAAAAAAAAACCAAAAAACTTTTGTTTCCTCGGGCACGCGCTGCAGAACCATCGCGACAGCAGGGACAAAAGTCTTTTGCTTCTTTTCTTCAGAAAAGAAGGCCTTGCTTTCTACCTGAAGTTGCGCGAGTCGATACCGCAACGAAGGAGCCCCCGCATGGACGTCATGGAAGCCTCCCGCCCGATCGCCGAGCGGCGTGCCGGACGC